>NZ_JAEMUX010000005.1 GCF_016598475.1 Streptomyces adelaidensis | reverse complement strand
CCCACTAATTCATCGACAGGCCCCCGCTCCGTGGGCGGGGCCCAGCGGTTCCTGTCCGCGTTCAGCGGCATCTCACCCCACTTCCGGCCCGCCGTCACCTGATGCCCGCACACGACTACCGAGCCGAGATGAGCATCCGCTTCGCGATCTGGGACCAGATCACCGGCGCTGCCGACCGGCCCACCACGGCCTGACCACAGGCCCGGCTCCCAAGCCCACCATGGCCCGACGCGCCGTCAGGCAGTCACACAGCCAACAACGTGACAACGCGCATCCCGTTGCCCGCGGCTGCCGCGAACCAAGGGCAGCGGCCGGCAAAGCGGAACGGCAGCCCACGGGGGCTCCCGGCCGTGACCGGGAGCCCCCGTGGGCAAGAGACGCAGGTCAGCTCATGCCCTGGAGGCGCCAGATCTGGTTCTTCTTCTTGCTCAGTGCGCTCGCGGCGTCACAGGTCCACTGGTGGATCTTCGCACCGGCCGTGGTCGAGATTTCGCTGACGTCGACGCACTTGCCACTGTGCACCGCGACCAGCTGGTAGTCCTTGCTGTTGCCGAGCGCGGTGACCGGGTTGAGGGTGAACATCTGGTGGGTACCACCGTTGCAGGTGTACTGGATGACCGCCGCACCGTCCGCCGTGGAGGCGTTGTTCACGTCCAGGCACTTGCCACTGTGCTGGTTGACCACCGTGTACGTGTTGGCCCGCCCGGCCACCGGCTTCAGGTCGAGCATCTGCTGGTAGCCGCCCTCACACGGGTACTGCTGGTACTGCGTGCCGTTGGCGGTGCTGAGGTTCGTGTCGTCCAGGCACTGACCACTGTGCTGCACCACCGCCACCGTCGACACGGTGGTGTTGGACGGCGGCAGCAGCGTCACGGTGTAACTGTCCGAGGCGTCCGTCCACGGCACGCTCACCGACGCCGCGTTCCCACTCACCGTCAGCGTCTGGTCGGAGACCGTCACCGGCCCGCTCACCGCACCGCCACCGTTGTTCGGAATCCGCTGCACGATCGCACGGACCCGGCCGCTCTCCACGACCGACGTCGTGTCCAGCCGGTTCAGACCGACCGTCACCGTGCCGGTGTTGCCGTTACTGCCCAGCAGGATCTTCGCGTTGCGGACGCTGTTGTCCTTCGTCGCCACACCGTCCGTGTTCGTGCCGGCCGTAACCTGCACGACGTTCCCGGTCTGGGAGCCGTAATAGCGGTACAGGAACCACTCGCCCAGGGGCAGATACTGGCCGGCACTGTTCTTCGTCAGCAGCCTCGCCTCGTTGTCGTGCAGACCGCTCCCCGACGCCCAGTTGGCGCGCATACCGTCCACCCCCGCACGCTCCAGACGCGAGATGTACCAGCCACCACGGCCCGGATTCTGCTCGTTGCTGACGCCGTACTCGTTGACCTGGTACGGGCGGGTGTTGGTCAGGCCCGCGGCGGCGAGGGTGGAGTCGGCACGGGCGACGTCGGTGACCGGGTCGCTGGGCAGGGCGTGCCAGCTGTAGATGTCGGGGGCGACGTTGTTCGCCTTGACGTAGGTCAGGTAAGCGGTCCACCAGGTGTTGGACGAGTTCGGCGTTTTGGAGATGCTGGGGCCCACGATCAGCTGATCAGGGAAAGCCGACCGCACGCGGGCGTGGAACCGCGACCACATCTGCAGGTACTGGGTCTGCGACGGAGCCCAGAAGTTGCTGCCGTCGGGTTCGTTCCACAGGTCCCACTGAACGGTCATGTTGTTGGCCTGGACGTCGCTGATGAGCTGGGTGACGAAGGCGTCGAACTGTGTCCAGTCACCGTTGTCGCCGGGCCAGCCCTGATCGGTGTATCCGTCGGCGCCCCACAGGTCATGCGGGAGGAGGACGAAGGTGCCGCCGAGGGCGACGGTCCGCTTGTACTGGGCCAGCGTGGCCTTCCAGCGGGTCTGGTAGTCGGCGAGGCCGGTGGCGTAGCCGCCGCTGTTGAGCTGTGCGCCGCCGGCCCGCATGAACTTCCACTTGATGTCCCGGAAGAAGTGGTCCTGCGGCAGGGAGCCGTCCGACGTCATCCCGTAGATGGTGCCCGAGGCTCGGTAGGTGGGAGCGCCGCCGGCCGTGGAGAAGTCGACCGCGACGGTGGTGTCGGCTGCCTGGGCCGACGTGCTGGGGACGAGGACGGCCGCGACTGACGCGCACAGCACGGCGAGTGTGGCGGTCCTGCGCAGGCGCCGGCCTGCGGCGGAGCTCCGCCCGCCGCTGTGTCCGGGCGGAGCGGGTATGCGAGGCATGGTCATGTGGTCTCCCTGGAAGGTGGGTGACATCTGGGCACGGTGGGCCCGGACGGTCTTCGGCAACCGCCGTCCTGGCAAGTGCGGGTGTCGGAGTTGATGAGGTGTCGCCGAGGAGAAGAGGGCGGTCGGTCCGGATGGGGCCGGCGGCCCAAGTGCTCGGCGTCTTCCGCTGCCCGTCCTGCAGCGGGTGCGCAGGGACGGGTCAGGCCCACGGCGAGACTGCCTTGAAGGAACTGTCGTCGGGGAACACGCTGGTGGGCGGGGCGGCACGGGAACCGTCGGTGCGGGCGGCCCAGGGTCGGCCGTGGAGGGGCGGTTCGACGAAGGGGTAGAGGACCTCCGAGTGGGTCACTGAGTCCGGCAGAGCGCTCTCGTCCTGGTGGTCGAACGGCAGGGATGTCCGGCCACCGCGTCCCTGAAGGCGGCGAAGGCGCGCTCCGCGGCCTGCACGACCCGGTCGGGCGTCCCCCGAAGAGACGTACGGGCGATCGTGAGCCGTCCAGTTCCTCGACGGCCGCTTCCCGGACTCCCCGGTGTCTGCGGTGATCGTGAGGCCGCGGTCGCCGCCGCCGAGGGCCTGACTGCCGGGCACTTCGGTGAGGGAGCCGGACAGCACGGTGATCCCGTAACGGCACCCGGTCTCGTACGAGGTGAAGGTGTGCGCGCCGGCCACCGGGTATGGCGTACTGGAAGACAACGTAGGTCGCGAGGCCGGTGAAGGTCGCGTCGCCCCGGACGAAGGAGCGGACTGTGTCGGGGTCCGCGGGTAGGCGAAATGGAGGGCCACCGGGGCGAGAAAGAACCAGGCGGCCCACTGCTGCGAGGGGAAGGCGGCGCCGTGGCGCGGTGCGTGCCGGGGTCGGGGCGGCGTGGGCCGCCCCGTTCCGGTCGCACACGCCGGCGGGTCCGGCAGGCGGGTCGTGCGGTTCATCAAAAAGCCCTGAACGTCGGTTACTTGACGGCGTCCTGCGCCGCGGTGAGCGCGTCCTTCGGGGACTGGGACCCGCTGAGGGCGGACTGGACCGCCTTCCAGAGCTGCTCCGAGATCTTGGGGTACTGGGTGCCGAGGTCGTCGCTGGTGCGTCCCTTGGCCGCCTTGACCGCGTCGACCCAGGGCTTGAGTTTCGCGTCCGCCGCCACCTGCTTGTCCTGCACCTCGCTGGTGGGAGCCACGTAGGACAGGGTGGTGTCGGTGTCGTAGAGGTTCTCGGTGCTGGTCAGGCACGACACCAGCTTCTGCGTGGTGGCATAGCGGCCGGTGTCGCCCTGGACCGGAACGGTGACGAACTCGCCGCCGGTCGGCGCCGAGGCGTTGCCCCCGTTGGCACCCGGGATGGGCAGGACGCCGTAGTCGAAGCCCGCCTTCTCGGCGTTCGCCAACTGCCAGGTGCCGTTCTCGGCGAACGCGTAGTCGCCGCTCGCGAACTCCTGCCAACTGGTGGTCTGGGTGTTGTTGATCACCGAGTTGGGGGCGTATCCCTTCTTGAGCCAGTTGGCCCACAGGGACACTGCCGAGACGCCCTGGGAGGAGTCGAGGTCGGTGAGCTGCGCGCCCGAGCCCCAGAACCAGGGCAGGAACTGGAAAGTGCCCTCTTCCGTTCCGATCGCCGAGAAGGTGATGCCCTTCTTGCCTGCCTTGTCGACCTTTTTCAGCGCCGCGGTCAGTGACTTCCAGTCCGTGACCGAGGCGATGTCCACGCCCGCGGTCTTGAGGACGTCCTTGTTGTAATAGAGGGCAAGGGTGTTGGCGCCGATGGGCATGCCATAAGTCTTGCCGCCCGCCTGACCGGCCGCGAGCAGGTTGGGGTCCACCTTCGAGGTGTCCACCTTGTTCTCGTCGGTCGTGGTGAGTGCCCCCGCCTCGGCGAGGGTCGACACCACCGGGTTGTCGACGATGAGCACGTCCGCGGAATTGTCCTGCTGCGCCGCCAGCAGGGCCTTGTTCGTCAGGTCACTGGTGTCGAACGCCGTCCGCTTGATCTTCACCCCGGCCTCGGTGCCGCAGGCGTCCAGCAGCTTCGCCCAGTCCGAGTCCTTGGCGAACTGCGGGTAGGGGTCCCAGATGTTGTAGCTGCCGCTGTCGCTCCCCGTCGCGGACTCACTGTCGCCGGACGAGCAGGCGGTGGTACCGGCCGTAAGGGCGACAACGGTCATGGCCGCGGCGGTGAGACGCCGTCTGGTGGGTCTGTTCACGGGACGTTCCTCTGGTTTTGGGCATATGCATGCCAGGGAGACGGAGGGGCAGGGCCCCGGCCGAGCAGCGCCGCGCAGTCCGCGGACGGCCGCTCACCCGGTGGCGGGAAAGGGATGTGCGGGAGGGAAGGCACGATCCCCGGGGTGAGGGGATGCAGGAGGCGGCCGGTCAGGCCTTCGAGGGGCCCGGTGCTGGGACGGAAAGAGATCGGCGGGGCGAGCAGGTGATGCCGGGCCGGTGCGTCGGGCGTTCGAGCCGCTCGACGGCGAGGCGGCCCATCTGCTCCGCCGGCACGTCCGCCGCGGTGAGCTGCGGAGTCACCGTCTGGGCCATCGGACGGCGACGCCGACGACGACCGAGAAGTCGCGCGGCGCATGACGGCCCGCCCGGGCCAGGCCCCGTAGAGGCCGCCCAGCGCTGCCTCGTTCAAGGTGACCAGGGCCGTGGTGGCGGGGTCCTCGTGCAGGATCCGCTCCAGGCAGGCCAGGCCCCTGAAGGCGTCGTCCCCACAGAGGTACGTCCGGACGGTCAGCCCGCGCTCCGCGGCGGCTTTGGTGACGCCGTCGAGGCCTCTGCGCACGGACTCATAACCGGTGCGCAAGAGCCGCTCGGGCCGGTTGACGATGGCGATTGCGCGATGGCCCAGGTCCGCGAGGTGGTGCGCCCAGACCGCCGCGAGCGCCGTGTGGTCCATGCCGACCCACCAGCCGGCCTCCCGCTCCGCGAGGCGGGCCGATGCAGACGGTGGGGAGGTTCTCGGTGGCGAGATGGTCCACCCGGTCGTCCTGCAACCGGATCTCCATCAGGGTCGCGCCGTCGACGCGTCGCTCCTCCAGCAACCGCTGGAACGAGCGACCGTTGTCCACACCGCTCGATGAGAGCAGCACGTCGTGGTCGTAGGCGCCCGCGGCCTCCACCACGCTGCCGGGGAAGTCGAGCTGTTCCGGTGCGGTGGTTCCCGGCCGGCGGGAAGACCGGACCGATGGTGCTGGTCCGGCCATCGGCCAGGGCACGTGCGCTGGTGTCCGACGGGTATCCCAGGTCGTCCATGACCCGCTGCATCCTTCTGACGAGTGTCGTCCGACACCGGCTGCTGGTCGCTCGGCGCGTACCAGGTGCTCCGCGAGCCACCGGCCCGCTGGGCGATCTCACCGATGTTCACGGCACTCACCTCGTGGGAATTCATCGAACCGGTGTGCCGCCTGCCGAGAGGGAGGGGGCGTGCCGGTGTGGGGCGCAGAAAATGCGAGTGGGCGGCGATCCAGCTGTCGAACCGGTTCGCGTGAAGGGAACGTAAGAGCTGACCGCACGGGTGTCAATGCCTTGGCCGCGCTTCCTGAAACACGCCGGAAACCGGTACGGGCGGATCGGGACCTTCAGCCAGGCCCCGCATCCCTCGCTTTCACCAGGCAGATCGTCGATCGGCTCACGGCGCACCTGACATCCGCCCGCACCCGGGAGGGAACCCGTGTCCGAAGTATTGCTGGCGCGGTTCGCCGGTGCTAGCTTCCAGCGAACCGGTTCGATGGATGGGCGTACAGCAGCCCGCCGTCGAATCAGCTCCCCCTGCGATGGCGAAACGATTGGTCTCCTACTCATCGAGCCGGTTCGACTTGGGTCACGGCAGCTCTCCACCGCCGAACCACCCCTTCCTTGCACCCCCACGAACGCCGGGGAGGCTTTATTGCGACGCAGGAAAAGGCGCATCGTCGACCAACCGCAGACACGGGCCGACGCCGAGGGACTGATCACCTGGGACGTCTCGCCGGACTTGACCCTCTTCGACGCTGCCGGGGCTTCCTCATGCTGTTGTCAACCGGGCTGGCCACCGAGCCGCACCTGACGGTAAGGCAAGCCCATAAGAAGCGTTGACACCCGTGCGGGTTGCTCCTACCTTCACTTCCACGCGAACCGGTTCGACAGGCAGCACCTGCCTGGACTTGTTCCTTACTCGAACCGGTTCGATCATCACACCAAGGAGCCCCGTGAACATCGGTGAGATCGCCAAGCGGGCCGGTGTCTCGCGGAGCACCGTGTCGTACGCGCTGAGCGCGAAGCGCCCCGTGTCCGAGGACACCCGCCGGAAGATCCAGCGGGTCGTCGACGAGCTGGGCTACCAGCCCAACGCGAGCGCGCGGGCCCTGGCCAACGGCCGGACCAACACCATCGGTCTGGTCTTCCCGCCGGCCGGTAACCACTACACCGGCATGCAACTGGACTTCATCGGCAGCGTCACCGAGGCCGCCGCGGCCTACGACTACGACGTGCTGCTTTCTCCGAGCGGTATGGACAGCGACCGCTCGTTCCAGCGGCTGCTGGGCGAACGCCGGGTCGACGGCGCGATCCTGATGGAGATCAGGCTGGAGGACGACCGGCTCGACCACCTCACCGCGGTGGGTTTCCCCTCCGTCGCCATCGGCCGCACCGCCCACCCGGAGGGCAGCTGGTGGGTGGGCCTGGACCACACGGCGCTCGCGGCGGCCTGTGTGCACCACCTCGCGGACCTGGGCCACCGCAGGATCGCCTTCGTCAACCGGCCCGGGCAGCTCCTGCGAGCCGGGTACGAGTCAGCACACCGGGGTCTGGAGGGGTTCACCAAGGCGGCGGCGGAACGCGGGCTCACCGTGCGGACGTACTGCAGCGGGGACGACGCCGCCTCGGGCCTGGCCTGTCTGGAACGGATCCTGCACGAGGACCCCGCCACCACGGCCCTGGTCACCTTGAACGAGGCCGCGCTCGGCGGGATCTACCGGGGGCTGGCCCAGGCGGGCCGCCATGTGCCACGCGACTTCTCGGTCACCGGGGTGGTAGCGAGCCGGTGGGCGGAGACGGTGACTCCGCAGCTCACCGCAGCGGACGTGCCGGCGGAGGAGATGGGCCGTCTCGCCGTCGAGCTGCTCGTCAAGCGGCTCGACCACCCCGATACACCGGCCCGGTATCACCTGCTCGCACCGCCGATCTCGTTGCGAGCGAGCACCGCACCCGCCGGCATCACGCCCGCCGACCCCGCTCCGGACCCTGGCGCCCCCACGAACCCCTGACCGTCACCCCGCACACTCCCCCTCACCCCGCACCCCATACCAGCCGACTGCTCAACCACCGCCCGAGGCGGCGAGCCAGTGTCCCCGGGTCACCACTCCTTGGGCACGCCTGTGCCGATCCAGGGCACGCCTGTGCCGAACACCATGGGAACGCGCAATGAACAAATCTGCCAGACGGCGTCTCACCGCCGCAGTCCTGACCGTCGTCGCCGACACCGCCGTCGTCGGCACCGCCTGTTCCTCCGGCTCGGGCAGCACCGACGCCGAAAGCGCGGGCAGCGGCACGTACACCATCTGGGACCCCTACCCGCAGTTCGACAAGGCGTCGGCGTGGGCGAAGCTGCTGGACGTCTGCGGCGAGGGTGCCGGGGTGAAGATCAAGCGGACGGCGTTCGACACCCGCGACCTGACGAACAAGGCCCTGCTGGCCGCCCAGCAGGGCAACTCCCCGGACGTTGCTCATCGTCGACAACCCGGTGGTGTCGACCCTGGCGGGCGTGCTCACCACCACCGACGAGAACAAGGTGGACACCTCGAAGGTGGACTCCAACCTGCTCGCGGCCGGCGAGGTGAAGGGCAAGTTCTACGGCACACCGATCGGCGCCAACACCCTCGCCCTCCACTACAACAAGAAGGTCCTCAAGTCCGCAGGCGTGGGCATCGCCTCGGTCACGGACTGGACGTCACTGACCGCGGCGCCGAAAAAGGTCGACAAGGCGGGGAAGAAGGGCATCACGTTTTCGGCGATCGGCACGGCGGAGGGCAGCTTCCAGTTCCTGCCCTGGTTCTGGGGCTCGGGCGCGAAACTGACCGACCTCGACTCGTCCGAGGGGGTCTCGGCGCTGTCACTGCGGACCGGCTGGCTGAAGAAGGACTATGCGCCCAACTCGGTCATCAACAACACCCAGACCACCAGTTGGCAGGAGTTCGCGAGCGGCGACTACGCGTTCGCCGAGAACGGCACCTGGCAGTTGGCGAACGCCGAGAAGGCGGGCTTCGACTACGGCGTCCTGCCCGTCCCCAACTCCACCGGAGGGGACGCCGCTCCCCCGACCGGCGGCGAGTTCGTCACTCTCCCGGCCCAGGACGAGACCGGCCGCTACACCACCTCCCCGAAGCTGGCGGCCTGCCTGACCAGCACTCCCGAACCTCTACGACACCGACACCACCCTGTCCTGCATCGCCCCCACCAGCGAGGTGCAGGACAAGCAGGTGGCGGCGAACCCCAAACTGCAGCCCTGGGTCGACGCGGTGAAGGCGGCCAAGGGACGCACCAGCGACGACCTGGGTACCGAGTACCCCAAGATCTCCGAGCAGATGTGGAAGGCGATCCAGTCCGCCCTCAGCGGCGCCGAGTCCCCGAAGTACGCCCTGGCCGCAGCCAAGTCCGCCGCCAAGTAGCCAGAAAGCCCATGGACTTCTGATGAACCACACGACAAAGCTGTCGGCTCCCGGGCCTCTGCGCGAGCGGGGCGGGGTGGCGAACGCCGCCCCGATCCGGTCACGCGCCAGGAAACGGCGTCGGCCCTCCTCCCCCCAGTGGGCCGCCTGGGGCTTCCTCGCCCCGGTCATCTGCTACCTCGTCCTCTTCTACGCCTATCCGCTCTACCGCAACCTCGACCTGAGCCTGCGCGACTACACCGTCCGTTCCTTCGTTCAGGGTGACGCGCCCTTCACGGGCCTGGCCAATTACCGGACGGTCTTCGAGGACCCGGCCTTCGCCCCGGCGCTGGCCCACACCGTGGTGTTCACCGCCGTGTGCCTGGTCTTCCAGTTCGCCATCGGGCTGGCGCTCGCGGTCTTCTTCAACCAGAACTTCCGGCTCTCGGCGACCCTGCGCGCCCTGTTCCTGGTGCCGTGGCTGCTGCCGCTGATCGTGTCGGCGTCCACGTGGTCGTGGATGCTCAACAGTGACTCCGGGATCGTCAACGCTGTGCTGCAGGCCGTCGGTATCGGGCCGGTGAACTGGCTGACCTCGCCGTCCTGGTCGCTGACCTCGGTGATCATCGCGAACATCTGGATCGGTGTTCCGTTCAACCTGGTCGTGCTCTACAGCGGGCTGCAGTCCATCCCGGCGAGCCTGTACGAGGCGGCGGCCCTCGACGGGGCGAACGCCTGGCAGCGCTTCTGGCGCATCACCTTCCCGCTGCTGCGCCCGGTGTCCGCGATCACGCTGCTGCTGGGTCTGGTCTACACGCTCAAGGTCTTCGACATCATCTGGATCATGACCAAGGGCGGCCCGGCCGGCTCGTCCACCACCTTCGCCACCTGGTCCTACCAGCTCGGTTTCGGCAATCTCCTGCCCGCCTTCGGCCCCGGCGCGGCCGTCGGCAACCTGCTCGTCGTCGCCGCCCTGGTCTTCGGTCTGGTCTACGTCAGAGTTCAGCGAAAGCAGGACGCCTCATGACCACCGCGGCCACACTCCTAGCCACCCCGTCGCGACCACACCGGCGACGGACCACCTGGTGGAAGACGGCCGTGGGCCTCGCCCTGACGGCGGTCATGCTCTTCCCGGTCTACTGGATGCTCAACGTGTCCTTCACCCCCGGCCAGGACATGCGCAAGAGCCCGCCGGACCTGTTCCCCGCCCACGCCACCCTGGCCGGCTACCGGGCCGTCCTCGACGAGCAGTTGCCCTACCTCGGCACCAGCCTGCTCATCGCCCTGGGCACCGTCGTGCTGACCGTGGCGCTGGCCGCGCCCGCCGGTTACGCGCTGGCCAAACTGCGCCCGCGCGGTGGCGGCGTCCTGAGCTTCGTGCTGCTGGCCGCCCAGATGATCCCCGGCATCATCATGGCGATGGGCTTCTACGCCATCTGCCTCCAGCTCGGCCTGCTCCAGTCCGTTCCCGGCCTGATCGTCGCCGACTCCACCCTGGCCGTCCCCTTCGCCGTCCTCATCTTCACCGCGTTCATGTCCGGCATCCCCGGCGAACTGCTCCAGGCCGCGAGGACCGACGGCGCCGGGCCGCTGCGCACCTTCTGGTCGATCGTCCTGCCGATGAGCCGCAACGCCGTCGTCACGGTGTCCCTGTTCGCGTTCCTGTGGTCCTGGTCCGACTTCGTCTTCGCCAGCACCCTGGTCAACGGCGGCGCCCACGAGCCGATCACTCTCGGCATCTACCACTACATCGGCAACAACAACCAGGAGTGGAACGCCATCATGGCCACCGCCGTCGTGGCCTCGCTGCCGGCCGCGGTCATCCTCGTCCTCGCCCAGCGCTACGTCGCCGCCGGCGTGACCGCCGGAGCCGTCAAGGACTGACATCAGGCCGCCCCGCATGCGGTGGCGCTCTCCACGAGCCGCCGCGCGAGCATCAGCGCCCCAACCGGCAGACCGCCGACCACCCGCTCAAGAAATGAGTGCCGACTTCATGACCGCCGCCCGATCCGGCCCGGCCTTCTCCGTCCACGACATCCCGTTCAGCACGTACGGATCCTGGTTCGGTATCTCGCCCGTGGTGGCGGAGAAGACGTATGCCGAGGACCTCCACCTCGTCTCGCACCAGAACGGCATGCACGCCGTCCTGCGCCTGGTGCCCCTCGACGCGCCGACGGGGGACCGCGCCGAGACCCGCGTCGAGGCGACCCCGGCCCTGCTCAGCTGGACCGGCGAGAGCGGCCGCGTCGACCTCGTCTACGAGTCGCCGGACACCGTACGCCTGCGGGGGAGCGGGCTGAGCCTGCGCGTCGCTGCCGCCGCGCAGGTCCTGACACCGTTCAGCGGAACGTACTTCTTCCACGACCCGGCAGCGGACGCCCACGTGTTCACCTCCTACGAGACCGGACACCGTTACCGGGTCACCGTGCTGTCCGGCACCATCGCCGAGGTGTCCGGTTCCCAGGTACTGGGCAGCGGTGACCGCGGTCTCACGGTCAGCGCCGAGGCGGACGGATCGTGGGAGGCCGTGGTCGAGGAACTCGACACCTCCCGCACGCCCTACCGCTCGTCGGCGGAGTTCGGCGAGGTCGTGGAGGCCGCGCGGCAGTCGTTCGCCGGGTTCGCCGACACGGTCGCCCCGTGGCGCTCGGCCGGCACCCCGGCGGCCGAACTCGCCGCCTACGTCGTCTGGTCGGCGACCGTACGCCCGGCGGGCCTGGTCACCCGGCCCGCGGTGCTGATGTCGAAACACTGGATGGACAAGGTCTGGAGCTGGGACCACTGCTTCAACGCCCTCGCCCTGGCCCCCGGATGCCCGGAACTGGCCCTGGACCAGTTCGCCCTGCCCTTCGACCATCAGGACGACGGCGGCGCCCTGCCGGACTCGGTCACCCACTCCGAGGTCCTGTACAACTTCGTCAAGCCACCCATCCACGGCTGGGCCTTCGGCCGCCTGCGCCGCCGACTGCCGACGCCTCCCAGCCACGCCGAACTGGCGGGGGCCTACGACGGACTGACGCGCTGGACCGACTTCTGGCTCACCGCACGGCGAGCCCCCGGCGCCGAACTGGCGCACTACCAGCACGGCAACGACAGCGGCTGGGACAACGCCACCACCTTCGACCCCGAACGGGTGGCCGTCACCGCCGACCTGGCCGCCTTCCTCGTCCTGCAACTGCGCGAACTCGCCTGTCTCGCAACGGAGTTGCGAAAGCCGGACGAGGCGCACCGGTGGACGCGAGCAGCCGAGGAGACCCAGGCCGCGCTACTCGACCAGCTCTGGACCGGCGACAGGTTCGTCTCCCGCGGAGCCGCCACCGGGAACACCTGGAGCAGCGCCGGCCTTCTCGACCTGATGCCCATCGTGCTGGGCGAACACCTGCCCGGCGACGTCAGCAGCGCGCTGGCCGACCACATCGAGGCCCACCTCACGCCGTACGGCCTGGCCACCGAACTGACCACCTCACCGCACTACCTTCCCGACGGCTACTGGCGCGGCCCGGTCTGGGCCCCCGCCACCGTCCTCATCGAGGACGGCCTGCGCCGCGCCGGCCACCACCGGCTGGCCAACGAGATCAGCGCCCGCTTCCGCGCCCTGTGCGAGACCTCCGGCTTCGCCGAGAACTTCGACGCCCTGACCGGCCAGGGCCTGCGCGACCGCGCCTACACCTGGACCGCCAGCAGCTATCTCCTGCTGGCAGAAGCCCACCACCACCGCCACGCGGACGCCCAGGCCCACGCCACCGTCGCCTGACCCTCGGGCGACCACCCACCCACACGTCCGGCACGGGGGCCGGCGCAGCACCAACCAGCCATATCCCTGAAGGGACGTAAGCACATGCCAGGAATCGGGCAAAGACGCTCGACCACAGGACGCCTTCTCCACGGCATCACCAAGACGCTCCTCCCGCTGGCCGTCATAGCTGGCCTCACCACCGCGATGGTGACGCCCGCCTCGGCCGCCACTCCCACCCTCACCGTCGACCTGGGCACCACCACCGGAGCCTTCCACGGCGGTGCCTCCGGGGTGCTGTACGGCCTGTACGGCCCCGACGTACCGACCAACAACCTCATCGAGGGAATGGGGCTGAAAACCACCAACACCAAGTACCAGGACGGACAGCAGCACCCCGGATCGGACGCCCTGGAGATCGCCAAGCCCTTCGTCGACAGCGGCGGCGACGACATCATGATCTACATGACGGACGTGTACCGCACGTTCAGCTACGAACGGGCCAGCTACTCCGCCTACCAGGCGGCCATGAAGACCCAGGTCGAGCAGGCGATGGCCAGCCCCTACAAGGATCACATCGTCTTCGTCCCCTACAACGAGCCCGACGGTATGTGGTACCAGGGCATGCGCACCCAGTCATCGCCGCTGGCCAACTTCAACGCCGAGTGGCTCCAGACGTACAACTTCATCAAGGGCATCTGGCCCGAGGCGCGGCTGGCCGGCCCCAACCTCTCCAGCTACACCGAGTTCGCCTACAAGGGCTTCCTCACCTACTGCAAGGCCAACAACTGCCTGCCGGACGTCGTGACCTGGCACACCCTGGGCAGCCCGGCGGACGTGCGCAGCACCGTCGACAACTACCGTGCGGCCGAGACCGCGGTGGGAATCCCCTCGCACCTGCCGATCAATCTCAACGAGTACGCCGACCGCTACTACCTGACCGACCCCGGCAAGATGGTGCAGTGGATCGCGGCCCTCGAGGACAAGAAGGTCGACGGCAACCTGCCGTACTGGAACATCAACGGCAATCTCGGCGACTCCGCCGCGGCCCAGAACACCCCCAACGCCCAGTGGTGGCTCTACAACTGGTACAGCTCCATGAGCGGCGACACCGTCCAGGTCACCGGCGCCGAGTCCAATGCCGCGTTCACCCTCCAGGGCCTGGCGAGTCTGGACACGGCCAAGAAGCAGGCCCGCGTCATCCTCGCCGGGGGCGGCACCAGCGGTGACTCCAACACCGTCATCAAGAACATCGACCCCGCGGTCTTCGGCAGCACCGTGCACGTCAGCGTGTTCCAGGACCGCTACAGCGGCTACATCGGCGCGGCGGCCACCCCCACCCGGCTCTCCGACGCCGACGTCGCCGTGGGCTCCGACGGCTCGATCACCCTCCCCATCACCCTCGACGCGATGTCCGCCTACCAGGTGATCGTCTCCCCGGGCGGCACCGGCAGCACCACCGCCTCCGACAACACCTGGTCGGCCACGTACGAGGCCGAGAACGCCACGCTCAGCGGCAGCGGCTACAACATCAACACCGAAGGCACCTCCAGCACGCTCTACAAGTTCGCCACCTCGGGCAACAAGGACGTCGGAGGCCTGCGCACCGACTCGACCACGGTGATCTCCTTCCCCGTCTCCGTCCCCACCACCGGCGACTACGACCTGTCGGTGTTCGGCAACAGCTACGCCAAGGACGCCGACGTCAAGGGCCCGACCAACGTGTACATGCGGGTCGACGGCGGCGCCTCGACCAGGATCGACATTCCCGTGGCCTTCCAGTGGGTGGTGTGGGGGCACAGCGACACCACCGTGCACCTCACCTCGGGCAGCCACACCATCACCCTGGCCACCACCGGCGACAACGACGCGAAGACCGTCGGCGACGCCATCGTCGACAAGATCGACCTCCAGTACAAGGACGCCGACGTCCAGGGCACCACGCTCTACGAGGCCGAGCAGGCCAACCTCTCCGACAGCGGCACCACCACCTACACATCCCAGGGCCAGTCCGGCGCGGGCGCGGTGAACCTCACCTCGGGCAAGTCCGCCACGTTCTGGGTCTACTCCGCACGGGACGGATACGCGGACCTGACGGCCCGCTACCGCAACACCGGCCAGGCCGACCTCACCGTCAACGGCAAGACCGCCGACGACCAGACCCTCTCCGGCGCGACGACCGACGCATGGTCCACCTCCGCCAACCGCGTCTACCTCAAGGGCGGCATCAACAAGGTCAAGGTGACCGGCACCAGCGGCACCCTCGCCCTGGACCGCCTGGCCGTCGCCCCGTTCAGCGCCACCTCCGCCGTCACCACCGATAACGTCGTCACCTACCAGGCCGAGAACGGCACCCTCACCGGCACCGCGGCCGCCGACACCACCTACAGCCAGGCCAACGGCGGCGTCGTCACCGGCATCGGCAACGGAACCGCCAACTCCCTCACCCTCAACGTCAACGCACCCTCAGCCGGCACCTACGCCATGACCATGCGCTACGCCAACGCCGAGGAACTGCCCTCCAACCACTACAACCCCGACCTGTACGCCGAGCACGCCGACGTCAGCGTCAACGGCGGCGATGCCACCCGCGTCAACTTCGCCAGCACCCTGCACTGGAACCAATTCCACAACTACACGGTCCCCGTCACCCTCACCAAGGGCACCAACACCGTCAAGTTCACCGCCTCACAGCTCTACAACTACGACGGCACCACCATCGGGCTGGTCTACTCCGGCGGCGGCACCGACATCGGGCAGCCCATGCGCTCCAGCTCCGCGCCCCACCTCGACCAGGTCTCCTTCGCACCCGCGAGCCTGCACATCGGCGCCTCGACCGGCTTCTCCTCCACAGCCGTCGCCCAGCACAGCGGGCTCTGCCTCGAAGACCCCGCCAAGTCCACCGCCAACGGCACCCAGTACCAGCAGAACACCTGCGGAAGCAGCCAGGAGCAGATCTACGACTTCCACCCCGTCACCGGCACGACCGACACCTACACCGTCGTCAACCACTCCAGCGGCAAGTGCCTCGACATCTCCGCGCTCTCCACCGCCAACGGGGCCGCCGTCCAGCAGTGGACCTGCCACGGCGGCACCAACCAGCGGTTCAAGCTGGCGGCGGTGACCGCACTCGGTAACAGCCACGACTACCAGCTCGTCGCCGCGCACAGCGGCAAGTGCGTCGACGTCAGCAACATCTCCACCACACCCGGCGCGCTCATCCACCAATGGCCATGTGACGCGGCAAGCGCACTGACCACCAAGAAGAACCAGGTCTGGCGCCTCCTCGGCAAGGACTGACAGCCGACAGCTCCCGCGAACACCCCACACGTCCGGCCGTAGGCCCCGCTGCCGACGGCCGGCCGTGTTTCGCCAGGCTGCTGGGAGGGCTCCATGTCCGGAACACGCGCCAACGAGATCGACCACACGGATCTCGCGACGCCTCATCAAGATCTCCACCGACCACGAAACTCCCCACCGAACTGGCCAAGAGCTAGCTGTGTTCGGGCCGCGTCCGCTGCTCGACCTGCACGCCAACGTGCCGATGCTCGTGATCAATGGTGCCGACGACGTTCACGTTCCCCGGCACGACACGCTCGTCTTCGTCGGCCGCGGGGACACGGAAGTCCACCTGCTTCCGGACGCCGGACACCGTGCCGATACCAAGCCGCCTCACATACAGCAGCTGATGTTCGAATGGATCGACCGTCACCAGCTGCCGACCGACCGCGGCTGATCCGCGCCGCCCTGCCTCGCTTTTGGAGCAGCGCGACCGCTCTCGCCCTCGACGATCAGGTGCGCAGGTGCTGGCGGCCTCGCGCTCGAGAAGGTCATTACCGACGGGCCGGCCACGGCGAGGGCGTCGGCAGCGCGTCGGGCCACGCTCACAGGCGATCGGTGATCCGTGTCTGAAGCCCGTCGTGAACTGCCCGCAGTCCGAAGACGAGACTATGGCGGGACGTCGCGGTGAGGCGTTGTCACGTTGTTGGCTGTGTGACTGCCTGACGGCGCGTCGGGCCATGGTGGGCTTGGGAGCCGGGCCTGTGGTCAGGCCGTGGTGGGCCGGTCGGCAGCGCCGGTGATCTGGTCCCAGATCGCGAAGCGGATGCTCATCTCGGCTCGGTAGTCGTGTGCGGGCATCAGGTGACGGCGGGCCGGAAGTGGGGTGAGATGCCGCTGAACGCGGACAGGAACCGCTGGGCCCCGCCCACGGAGCGGGAAGCCTTTCAGAGGGCGTTCACGTAGGTATGTTCCGAAAAATAGCTTTCGTCGCTGATCTGCTTTGTGTTGCTTTGGCCAAGATGTTAGCTTCGTTAGCTCCTGCTGTGCGGGCCCCGCCGTCCGTTTCGCTCGCTTCTGCCATCGGGATTCCGTCTGATGGGCTGACATCCAGCGCACTGCGGTTCTACGACGACTCCGGGCTGCTGCGTCCTGCCGAGGTCGACCCGGTGTCGGGCTACCGCTACTACACCGCCGACCAGGTGGGGCGGGCGACGGCGCTGCGTCGGCTTCGTGAGATCGCGATGCCGCTCACCGCCGTGGAAGCGGTCCTCGACGGCGAGCCCGTCGAGGCGGCCCGGTTGATCGACGAGCACGTCGCCAGGGTGCTCGGGGATGCGGTGGCGGCGCAGCGCAAGGCCGTTCTCGTGAAGTCGTCCCTCGCCGACGAGCCGAGTCTGCCGATCGCCACGCTGAAGGGGCCCGTGCCGGCCGACGCGGTCGAGCAGATCCTGACCGCGACCGCGCGTGAGCCGGACATGCCGGTGCTCGGTGGTCTGCGCATCGAGGCGACGCCGGAAGCTGTCACTCTCACCGCGACCGACCGATATCGGCTCTCCACACGGACGTTGGTCCCGTCCGAGCCGCCGACGGCGACGTGGGCGGCCACGGTCAGCGGTGATGAACTGCGGGCCGTGGTCCCCGAGATTCGCCGCAGCGCGCTGGTCCGCGTCGAAGCGACCCCGCACGGAATCCGGCTGCGCCTGGCGGACCGGGAGGACCAGCACTGCCGGTCGCTCACGGAGGAGTTCCCCGACCACCGGCTGATGCTCGCGTCGCTGCCCGAAGTCAGCACCCGCGTGACGCTCCCGAAGCATCGGCTCCTGCGCGTCCTGGAGGAACACTTCGGCGATCGGATCGCGCTGCGAGCTCCCGGTCACGGCACACACATCCTGGTGGCTGGTGACGAGCATCCCGAGGTGCGGCTTCCGGCCACCGTGACGGGCCGGGCCCTCGACATCTGGTTCGAGCTGACGACGCTCTATCCAGCCGTCAGCACCGCCATCGGGCCCGACGTGATGCTCGACCTGAGGGGCCCCGACCGGCCCGTCACGATCCGCTCCGCCGACCGCGGCGATCTCACGACACTGGCGATGCCCGTCAAGTCCGGCCGACCCCTCAAGCCCAGCCAACCCGTCGATCCCAGCAAGCCCGACCGATCCTCCTGAGCAGAAGGACGAGGAACACCGCCATGACCGCCACCCCCACCAGCTCCGACCCGACCATGGAAGCGATCGGCCGAGCCGTCGTCGAGGGCCGGGCCGGCGACACCGCCTCCGCCCGCCGGAAGCTGATGGACCTGTGGTCCGCGATCGGTGTCACCGGCGACCCTCTGCACCGCTGCACCCTCGCGCACTACCTGGCCGACCTCCACGACGACCCCGCACAGGCCCTGATCTGGGACGTCCGGGCGCTGGACGCCGCCGAAGCCATGACCGACCAGCGCGTTCAGGAGCACCACGCCGGCCTGCACATCGCCGGCTTCTACCCGTCCCTGCACCTCAATCTCGCCGACAACTTCCGCCGGCTCGCTGCCTTCGACGCGGCCACCGAGCACATCCACGCGGCCAAGGAACATGCCCCGAACCTCTCCCAGGACGCTTACGGCGACCTGCTCCGTACCGCCATCGAGCAGGTGGCCGAGGCCATCGGCCGACGGGACACGGCCCGGCGAACCTCCGCGCCCGGTAGCAGCACCCCCGTGTGACGCACGACCGGACGCCGCGGTCCGGGACCTCGCGAGAACGCTCAGTGCTCGTGCGGCTCGTGCTCCTCGTACCCCGGAATCGTCCCCTCCGTCTTACGCACGAGGAACAGCCCGACCATGCCCATGTCGGAGTGGCTCTGCACATGGCAGTGGTACATCCAGGCCCCCGCTCCGACACCCTCCCCGGCGATGACCTGGAAGCCGAAGGAGTCCGCGGGGCCGACGATCTTGTTGTCGATGACCTGGCTGGGGTCGTCGGGCCCGGTGAGCTGCCCGGTGCGGTTGTCGGCCCAGCGATGACCGTGCAGATGGAAGGTGTGGTAGTACTCGCCGTGGGTGATGACGGCGAACTCGACACGATCGCCCACGGTCGCGTCGAAGTTCGGGCCGGAGTGAGCGGGCTTGTTGTTGATGAGCATGTCGTTGAAGACGACGGTGACGGTCTTGTCGGGGAGGACGTCACCCTTGCGACGGACGATCACCGGACCGTAGAGCCCCTTGCGGATGCCACCCGTGCCGTGCTCCGTGCCGACGACATGGTCGTGGTAGTGCCAGTAACCGGCGCTGCCCGCGCGCCAGGTGCCGTCCTTGCGGGCGCCGGGGGCGTGCGTGCGCCAGGTGTAGGTGCGGGTGCCGCCGGGCTCGACATCGCTCTTGTTCAGCTTGGTGCCGTCACTGGAGGTCTCGTAGTCGAGGCCGTGGACATGCAGGCTCGCCGCCACATCCATCGTGTTCTCGAACTCGATGTGCAGCGTGTCGCCCTCGTCGAGTTCGATCAGCGGGCCCGGGATCGAGGCCTTGCCCTTCTCGAGGCCGTAGCCCATCTGCCCGTCGGGCAGCTTCTCGGCGTACAGCTTGATGTGCCTGACCACGCCGCCGGCCGGGGCCGTCCTCACCAGCTCGTCGGCGCCCGCGGCCTGAGGGGCACTCACCACCTCGGAGGTCAGCGACAACGATGTCGCGACGGCCGCGCCCCCCAGCAGCACCCGCCGGTTGAACCCGCGTCTGTCCATGCGGAACTCCCCACCCTGATAAGGATCTTGACTCAGCCGCACCTGTGATCAATCTGTGCGACGGTAGCGGCACCACGGCTGTTTATCCACACCAAGGACAAAGTTCGTGCCATTGCGGTCATAGGTATTGGCGAGCCGGGCAAAGGGGTCTAGCTTCCTTTGCGCTGTTGCTGTGACCGAGGAGGTGCCCATGTACTTACGAGGGTTGAGCGACGCGAGAAGACGGACCTGGGCGGCCACTTTGACCGCCTCCGTCGTCACCGCGGGGCTCCTGTCGGGCCCCGCGGCCCACGCGCGCCCGGCGCCGGAGCCACTGCTGACAACGATGTCGATCAAGTCCCCGCCGGGCGGCACCGGTCCGCAGGTGCTGATCTTCCACGGCTCCGCGGCGGCCGGCGACGAGTCGCCCGCCGTGAACGCGGGGATCGAGGCGATCGAACGGATCGGGCTGTCCGGGCCCGCCGCCGAACGGTTCGGGGTCGCCGCCACCGACGACGCCTCGGTCTTCACCGACGAGACCCGGCTGAGCGGCTTCAACGCCGTGGTCCTCCTCACCGGCGGCGGTGACGTTCTCGATCCCGAGCAGGAGGCGGGGCTTGAGGCCTATATGGAGGCGGGCGGCGGCTTCGTCGGCGTCCATGACGCGGCCCGCGCCGAGCCGTACTCGGACTGGTTCACCGGGCTGATCGGCGCCCGACCGGCCGCGTCCAGCCCGACCGCCGTGCAACGTGCGACCGTCGAGGTCGGTGACCGGGTCCATCCGGCCACCAAGGACCTGCCCGTGCAGTGGAAGCGGCCCGACAAGTGGTTCAACTGGACGAAGAACCCGTCCGGCGCCGTGCACACCGTGGCCCGGGTCCGCGAGTCGACATACCAGCCGGGTACGGGTGCCAACGGCTGGGACCATCCGGTGAGTTGGTGCCGTGACTACGACGGCGGCCGTTCCTTCTACACGGGCATGGGCGGCACCGTGGCCGCGTACGACGAGACGGACTTCCGTACGCATCTGCGCGGGGCGCTGTTGTGGACGTCCCGCCTCGCGCGGGCCGACTGCAAGGCGACGATCGACGCCAACTACAAGGCGGAGCGGCTGACCCAGCCCAACCAGCCGGGGCAGAACGACCAGATCGGCGAACCGCACGGCCTGGTCACGGCGCCTGACGGGCGGATCCTCTACATCGGCCGGGGCGGCGCCGACTCGTCCCAGCCCGTGGTCACCGACTGGAACAACCCGGACATCGGCAAGGGCAAGGGCGAAGTCCACGTCTACGACCCGAGGACCAAGAAGGTCACCCTCGCGGGCGCGCTCACCGTCTTCGGCAACAAGGGTGGCGGCGACGAACTCATCAAGGTCGAAGAGGGCCTGCTGGGCATAGAGTTGGACCCCTCCTTCCAGCAGAACGGATGGGTGTACCTGCATTACACGCCCCACTCGCGGATCAACCGCGACACCCGGATGGCCGAACGCCGGGTCTCCCGCTTCACCCTCGACCTCGCCACCGACAAGCTGGACCTGGGCAGCGAGAAGGTGCTGCTCAAGTGGCCGGTGCAGATCCACAGTTGCTGCCACGCGGGCGGCGGGATGACCTGGGACTCCAAGGGCAACCTGTACATCGCGACCGGCGACAACAACTCCAGTGGCTTCAGCGACGGTTACTCCGGAAACAACCCGCAGCCCAACTACAAGGGCGTCTCGTTCGCCGACGCGCGCCGCACGGCCGGCAACACCAACAACCTCAACGGCAAGATCCTGCGCATCCACCCGCAGCCCGACGGCACGTACACCCTTCCCGACGGCAACCTCTTCACCGGCGAGGAGAGCGACGAGGGGGGCGGCAAGACACGCGGCGAGATCTATGTGATGGGGGTCAGGAACCCGGCGCGGATCTTCGTCGACCAGAAGACGGACGTCCTCTACGCGGGCTGGGTCGGCCCGGACGCGAGCGCGCCGTCGACGACCTGGGGCCCGGCGAAGTACGACACGTTCGCCGCCATCACCGAGGCGGGCAACCGGGGCTGGCCGTACTGCATGGGCAACAAACAGCCCTACCGGGACCGCAATCTGCCGGACCCGTCGACGCCGCTCGGCTGGTACGACTGCGACCGGCCGAAGAACGAGTCCCCGAACAACGACGGGCTCGTCAACCTGCCGCCGGTGACCGGCAACAACATCTGGTACTCGCCGCAAGGCGGCGGCCCGGACTTCCCGCGGGACGCCAACGGCATCCCCTCGTACAAGAACGAGGAGGCCACCTATCTCCTGCCGTGGCTGAAGGGCGGCGGGCAGGCCACGATGAACGGGCCGGTCTACCGGTACGACGCGGCCGTCACCGCCGCCGGTCGGTGGCCCGCGTACTGGGACGGCAAGTGGTTCGTCGGCGACTTCTACGACGCCGACCAGCCGCGTCACGCGGTGCTCACCGACCCGAGGAACCAGGGCAGCGGCGGACTCCCGATCCACGCGGAGTCGCTGAAGAAGATCGTGCCCGTCGGGGCCAACGGCATCCGCAACCTCATGGACTGGAAGTTCGGGCCGGACGGCGCGCTGTACGTCCTCGACTACGGGCGCGGCTTCTTCACCTCGGACGCCAAGTCGGCGCTGTGGCGCGTCACCTACACGGGCGGCGGCCCCACTCCGGCCGCCGACGAGCTGGCGAGGAAGGCGGAGTGATGCGCGAAAGACGCTTGTGGGCGGCCTTGTTGGCGGCCCTGCTGATGATGCTCGGGCTCACGTCCACGCCCGCGTCCGGCCGTACGGAGGAGCCGCAGGACCAGGCCGCCGCCGCCCAGGTGCTCACCTGGACCGCCGGCGACGACATCACCAAGTACACGACCGCCCCGCAGACCACGGTGGCGGGCCCGACCACCCTCGTCTTCGAGAACAGCGCGGCGACCGGCAACACCATGGGCATGCCGCACACGTTGACGTTCGACGTCTCCGACCCGGAGTACAACAACGACGTCCCGCTCAACATCCTGGCCAACCCCAGCGACGACCAGGGCGGCAAGCACACGGCCGAGGTCACGCTCACCCCCGGCCGCTACCGCTACTACTGCACGATCCCCGGCCACGGCCAGATGCAGGGCATCCTCGTGGTGACCGAGGGCACCGGCGAGGACACCACCGCGCCGGAGACGGCGTCCGAGGTCATCGGGACGAAGAACTCCCAGGGCGCGTACGTCGGTTCGGCGTCCGTGTCGGTGAGCGCGACCGACACGGGCGGCTCGGGTGTCGAGCGGATCGAGTACGCGATCGGTGACACCGGCGCCTGGCTGCCGTACACCACGCCCGTGGTGATCGACCAGGTCGGCGCGCACAAGGTCCGCTACCGGGCGGTGGACAAGGCGGGCAACACGGCGGCCGAGAAGAGCGTCGAGTTCAGCGTCGTGGCACCGCCGACGGACGACACGACGGCGCCGGAGACCTCGGCGACGGTGGCCGGTGAACGGAATCCGCAGGGCGACTACGTCTCCATGGCAACGGTCACCGTCTCCGCGTCGGACACCGGCTCGGGGGTCAACACCATGGAGTACGCGCTCGGTGACTCGGGGGCCTGGCAGCCGTACACCGCGCCCGTGATGGTGCACGAGGTAGACACCCACACGGTGCGGTACCGGGCGACGGACAAGGCGGGGAACGTCTCGGCGGAGAAGAGCGTCGGGTTCACCGTCGTCGCACCGCCCGCCGACGACACGACACCCCCGGTGACGGGCGTGACCGTCGAGGGCGACCGGAACTCCGCCGGCGCGTACCTCAACGGCGCGAAGGTCACGGTCAGCGCCACGGACCACGGCGGTTCGGGCGTCGCAGCGATCGAGTACTCCCTCGACGGTGGCGCCTATCTTGCCTACTCCGCACCCGTGTTGGTGGACCGTGCGGGCACGCACACCGTCACGTACCGGGCGAGCGACATGGCGGGCAACACCGCCGCGGCCCGGTCCGTCAGCTTTACGGTCGTCTCCGGCGGCGGGGTTCCCGCGCCCAACTGCGCGGAGTACGACGAGCGGTTGACGGTCTTCGTCGGCACGGTCGACTCGGGGGTGCCGAACCGGGTCACCAACAACCGGTGCCGCATCAACGAGTTGATCGAGGACGAGAAGGAGTGGACGTCCCACGCGCTGTTCCTCAAGCACGTGAAGTCGGTCCTCGACGGGCTGCTGCGGGAAGGGGTCGTCGACCAGCGCGAGTACGACGCCGTGCAGGAGGCGGCCGGGGAGTCCGGCATCGGCAAGCCCGGACAGACGGAGGGCTACCGGACGATCCTCGACGGCACGGCGGATTCGTTCGCCAAGTGGCAGCAGGTGGGCGGTGGTTCGTTCGGGCTGAACGCCGACGGCTCGATCACCTCCGGTACGGCGAAGGCCGGGCTCGGCATGCTGTGGTTCCCCGAGCGGAAGTACGGCGACTTCTCGCTGCGCCTGCAGTGGCGTGACGACGCGCCCGGCACGTCGAACGCCAACTCCGGGGTCTTCGTACGCTTCCCCTGGGTCCAGGAGCACCCCGAGGAGGCGCGACCGGAGTGGGTGGCCATCAAGTACGGCCATGAGGTGCAGGTCCTCGACCGGCCCGACGGCGACATGTACAAGACGGGCTCGGTCTACGGCTTCGACCGGGTGGGGCTCGCCGGTGCGGGCGTCACCCAGAAGGGCACCTGGAACGACTACGAGATCCGGGTGGTCGACCAGCACTACTCGGTGTACCGCAACGGTGTCCTGATCAACGAGTTCGACAACACCGGCGGCCAGGAATTCACCCCGCCCCGCTCGGACGACCCGGGCACGGACGGGCGACGGTTCGCCTCCGGTTACCTCGGACTCCAGGTGCACGGCACGACGGATGTCGTCTCCTACCGGGACATCCGGATCAAGGAGCTGTAAGGGACTCCAGGGGCCGATTCGGCCCGGCCCGTTGTCAGTGGCGTACGGCATGCTGTGATCAGTGGCTGCCGTACGCCACTGATGCGACGGGGAGGCTTTGTGCTCACGGGGATCGACGACGTCGAATGGGCGTCGATGGGGCATGCGTACACCGAGTCGGCGACCGATGTGCCGGACCTGCTGCGGGGCCTGGCGTCGGACGACCCAGCCGAGCGGGACATCGCGCTGGACGGAATGTACGGGGCGGTGCACCACCAGGGGGATGTGTACGACAGCACGGTCGCGTGCATTCCGTTCCTCTTCGAGCTGACGGCGATGGAGGGCCTCGCCGACCGGGCCGCGATCGTGCATCTGCTGTGCAGCATCGCGGGTGAGGAGGAGCCCGACCCTGAGGAGATCGGCGGCCTCTTCGAGGACGAGGAGGAGGACGCGGCGTTCGTCCGGCCGTTCCTGGACGCCTGGACGGGGGTCCGTGAGCGCGCCGACGCCTTCCTCCGGCTGCTCGCCGATCCGGACGCCGAGGTGCGCGCGGCGGCGGCCGAGGCGCTGGCGCATGTGCACCCGGATCCGGTGCGGGTCTTCGGGGTGCTGCGCGACCGGCTGTCCAGGGAGCGGGATTCGGGGGCGCTGTGCGCGTTGGCCGGGGCAATCGGCACGCTGGGCGTCCGGCACGCGGAGTCGATGGGGGCCGAGGCGGGTCCGGTGCTGCGTGAGCTGGTGATGTCCGGTGACTCGGGCCCCGAGGTACGGCTGGCCGGACTGGCCCGGCTGGCCAGCTGCGCCCCGGAGTCCCTGCCCCATGACACCGCTGAGATCGCCCTCGCCGTCATGCGGCTCGCGTACGAGCGGAAGGCGTCGGGTGCGCCTGCGACCGAGCCGGAGCCGGAGCGTCCGCGGACGAACACGATGGTGTCGTATCTGCGCGAGCTGAAGGCCGGGCACGACGCGAGCATCGACGCCGACGTCGCCGACGACCTCCTCACCGAGTTGCACCACGCGCTCGGCGACCGGGCGGACCTGCGGTACGCCCTGCTCCTCGGGCAGTTGCGAAGCCCCGACCGGGGGCAGCGTATGGCGGCGGTGAGGATGGCCGGGGCCCTGATGACGGGGTGGCGGGTGCCGGACGAGGAGCCGTTGATCGCGCTCGCCCAGCAGTTGCGCGATCCCGAACTGCGCCTGAACAAGGCGGTGTTGCACGAGCTGCGGTATCTCGCCCCGATCGCGCGCGTGGTGGCCGACGACGTGGCCGCGTACGTCGAGGGGTGGGCGGACAGCGGACGCAGAGAGGGCGACACCGGCTTGGGGTGGAGCGCCACAGCCCTCGGCAAGGCCGCCGAGGTGCTCACGCTCCAGGGCGACGAGCGGATCGTGAACGCCCTGAAGTCCATCCTGGGCCGGCTCGATCCCCCGGAGGACATCGTGCGATGGCTGGCCGCGTTCGGACCGGAGGCTGGCCCCGAGCTGGGCCCGGTGCTGCACGAGCGTCTCGCCGGCCTCGACCCCGCCGACCGGAGCGTCACCCTGCACCGAATCCTCGACGGCATCGGCGTCCTCACCCCTCTCGACTCCCTGCCCTTCGTCCTCACCCTGCTCCGGGCGAGCCACACCGACGAGGCGACCCAGCGGCACGCGCTCAAGGCGCTGGCCCGGTACGGCCCGGCCGCGGCAGAAGCCACCCCGCTGCTCAGGGAGTTGGTCACGGACGCAGCCCTCTCGGACCTCAACCGGCTGGAGGCCGCGGCAGCCCTCTGGGCGGTGACCGGCGACGCCGAGGCCGTGCTTCCCGCACTGCGCGCCGGCCTGAAGTCCGACGGCTGGTACGACCGCCATCTCGCCGTACGGCTGATCGGTTCCCTCGGCCCGGCGGCCGGTCCCCTGATCCCGGATCTACGCGCCGGCGAACGAGGCGTCGAGGAGGCGATCGCGCTGTGGAAGGTGACCGGTGAAGCCGACGAGGCGCTACCGACATTCCTCCGCCGATGGACCGCCGACCCCACGGCCCGTCCGAAGATCGCCGCCTGTCTGGCCGAGATGGGCACAGCGGCGGCACCCGCGCTCCCCCTCGTACGGGCGGAGCTGGCATCGCCCCGCCGCCATCGCACCGACAACTCGTCCATGACCGCCGGCGCGAGCGTGAACATGCGTGGTGACGTCACCTCGGACGAGGAGCTGCTGAGAGACTGCCGTCGAATAGTGGCCGAGCCAGGAGCCGTATCGGACTGAGACTGAGCTCGCCGTTCAGGGGCGCGGGGAACCGCACGGCCGGGCCCCACGCACCTGCGGACAGCCGACGAGGCAACCCCTGCCTCCGGGCAGGGCACTCACGCCTTCTTGGCCCTGCTCGGCTGCACCCGCTTCGGCTCCCCAGGCATCTTGGGATACTCCGGCGGATACGGCAGGTCACCGAGCCCATGGTCGTGTTCGTCCCGCGCGGCCAACTCCAACAGCGCCTCCAGGGAGTACGCGTGGTCGTCCATGTCGGCGTGGACATCACCGACCTCCGCGAAGCGCGACGGCATCGTCCCCAGGTCGAAGTCGCGCGGCACGGCGACACCCACCTCGTTCCAGGTGAGGGGCGCGGAGACGGGCGCGTGCGGGCGGGGCCGTACGGAGTAGGCGGAGGCGATGGTGCGGTCGCGGGCTGTCTGGTTGTAGTCGACGAAGATCTTCTCGCCCCGTTCCTCCTTCCACCAGGCGGTGGTCACCTGGTCCGGCATCCGGCGCTCCAGTTCGCGGGCGACGGCGATGGCCGACCGGCGCACCTGGGTGAAGGTCCAGTCGGGCCGGATCGGCACGAAGACGTGCAGGCCGCGTCCGCCGGAGGTCTTGGGCCAGCCGCGCAGGTCGCCGTAGTCGTGGAGGACGGAGCGGAGTTCGTGGGCGGCGCGGACCGCGTCGGCGTAGTCGGTGCCGGGTTGCGGGTCGAGGTCGATCCGGAGTTCGTCGGGGCGGTCGACGTCGTCGCGGCGGACGGGCCACGGGTGGAAGGTGAGGGTGCCGAACTGCGCGGCCCACACCACGGCGGCGACCTCGGTGGGGCACATCTCGTCGGCGCTGCGGCCGCTGGGGAAGGTGATGTGGGCGGTGGGGATCCAGTCGGGCATGTTCTTGGGTGCCCGCTTCTGGAAGAAGTTCTCGCCCGTCACCCCGTCCGGGTAGCGCTCCAGCGTGGTGGGCCGGTCGCGCAGGGCCCGCAGGATGCCGGGGCCGACGGCGATGTAGTACTGGGCGAGGTCCAGCTTGGTGAAGCCGCGCTGCGGGAAGAAGATCTTGCCGGGGCTGGACAGCCGTACCGTCCGGCCCGCCGCCTCCAGTTCCACCGCTTCGCCCATGCGAGCCACGGTAAGCGGAACGGATGGATGACGCATACCGGGCGAATCGGGCTGTTGGGCCGCAGAATCGTAGGCATGGATCTTCCGGTGATGCCGCCTGTGAAACCGATGCTCGCCAAGTCCGTGGCGAAGATCCCGTCTGATATGCACTACGAGGCGAAGTGGGACGGGTTCCGGGCGATCGTGTTCCGCGACGGGGCCGAGGTGGAGCTCGGCAGCCGTACGGGGAAGACGCTGACCAGGTACTTTCCCGAGCTGGCGACGGCGCTGCGGGAGCGGTTGCCGGAGCGCTGTGTGGTGGACGGCGAGATCGTGATCGTGCGGGAGGGGCGGCTGGACTTCGACGCGCTCACCGAGCGCATCCACCCCGCGGACTCCCGCGTCCGGATGCTGGCGGAGACGACCCCGGCCTCCTTCATCGCGTTCGACCTGCTCGCCCTGAACGACGAGTCACTGCTCGACGTCCCCCTGACCGACCGGCGCGCCCTCCTTGAGCTGGCCCTGTCCGAGGTCACGGCCCCGGTGCATCTCGCTCCCTCGACCACGGACCGCGAGCTGGCGGAGCAGTGGTTCGAGCAGTACGAGGGGGCGGGCCTGGACGGGGTGATCGCCAAGCCGCTCACTCTGCTGTACCGGCAGGATGAACGCGCCATGTTCAAGATCAAGCACGAGCGCACGGCGGACGTGGTGGTCGCCGGGTACCGCCTCCACAAGAGCGGGCCGATCGTCGGTTCCCTGCTGCTCGGCCTGTACGACGACGGCGGCACCCTCCAGCACGTGGGCGTGAGTGCCGCGTTCCCCATGAAGCGGCGTGCGGAGCTGGTGGAGGAGCTGGAGCCGCTGCGGATGGCGGATGCCGGGGAGCACCCCTGGGCCGCCTGGTCCGACGAGGCGGCGCACGAGACGGCCCGGCTGCCGGGCGCGCCGAGCCGCTGGTCGACGAAGAAGGACTTCTCCTGGGTGCCGCTGCGGCCCGAGCGGGTCGCGGAGGTGGCGTACGACCACATGGAGAACGGCGTCCGCTTCCGTCACACGGCCCGCTTCCGTCGCTGGCGCCCCGACCGCAACGCCGAGAGCTGCACCTACGCCCAGCTGGAGGAGCCGGTGAACTACGACCTGGCGGAGATCCTCGGGCCCGGCTCCTAAAAGGACAGAGATGCTCGGGCCCGGATCATGAGGGTCAGGGCTCCATCAGCACCTTCACCGCCCCGTCCTCCTTGCGCTGGAACATCTCGTACGCGTGCGGTGCCTCGCCGAGCGGCAGGCGGTGCGTGGCGAAGGAGTCGACGCCCAGGACGTCGTCCTCCGTGAGGAGGGGCAGGATGTCGTCGACCCAGGTACGGACGTTGGCCTGGCCCATGCGGAGCCGGATCTGCTTGTCGAACATGGTGAGCAGCGGCAGCGGGTCGACCTTGCCGCCGTAGACGCCGGAGAGGGAGATGGTGCCGCCGCGTCGTACGAGGTCGATGGCCGTGTAGAGGGCGGCCAGCCGGTCCACGCTGAGGCGTTCCGCGAAGCGGGCGCCGATCGCCCGGGGCAGTAGTCCGGCCGCGTTCTGGGCGAGCCGGGCGGCCGCGCTGCCATGGGCCTCGGTGCCGACGGCGTCGATCACCGAGTCGGGGCCGCGTCCTGCGGTCCGGTCCTGGACCGCGGTGACGAGGTCCTTCTCGTTGTCGAAGTCCCGGAGGTCGAACGTCTCGACGCCCCGGTCGCGCGCCCGGCGGAGCCGCTCGGGAACCAGGTCGACCCCGAACACCTGCTCGGCCCCGCGCTGCTGGGCCACCCGGCAGGCCATGTCCCCGATGGGGCCGAGACCGAGCACGGCGACGCTGCCGCCGGGCGGGACGTGCGCGTACTCGACGGCCTGCCAGGCGGTGGGGAGTACGTCGGAGAGATAGAGGAACCGGTCGTCGGGCGGGCCTTCCGGCACCTTGATCGGCCCGAACTGGGCCTGCGGGACGCGCAGGTACTCGGCCTGAGCGCCCGGGACCGCGCCGTACAGGCGGGTGTAGCCGAAGAGGGCCGCGCCCATGCCCTCACCGGTGCACTGGGTGGTCTCGCACTGGGTGGGCAGCCCGGTCAGGCACATCCAGCAATCGCCGCAGGCGATCTGGAACGGCACGACGACCCGGTCCCCGACCGCGAGATCCGGCACCCCGGCGCCGACCTCCTCGACGATGCCCATGGGCTCGTGGCCGAGGATGTCGCCCGGCGTCATGAAGGGCGTAAGCACCTCGTACAGATGCAGGTCGGAGCCGCACAACCCGGTCGAGGTGATCCGGACGATCGCGTCCGTCGGCTCCTGGATCACCGGATCGGGCACGGTCTCCACGCGTACGTCCCGCTTGCCCTGCCATGTCACTGCCTTCATCGCGCCCACGCTCCGTCCTCGTCTCGGCCTGCGGGTTCCCCACGAGTACCCGGCGTCCCACCCCCGAACCTCCCGTCCCTCCCGGATCACCGGGGCTCCCGGGCCGCCGATCACCGGCCCGTCGGCCTTTCTGAACGCATGCGGTCAGAAAAAAACAAGGATGGCTATCTATCGACCAATAAGCGCACAATCAAAGACAAGCGCGGGAACGGGGATGGCCAAGGTGAGCAGAGGGTTGAGAGCGCGGCGGTCACATCGGTCGCCGCAGCGAGGGACAACGGGGCTGCTCGCCGCCCTGACGACGGCCGCCCTGCTGGCGGGCTGCACCGCGGGCGGCCCGGACGGCGACGACGGGCGCGGGCCGGACGAGGGTCGCGGGGACGACCGCACCAGCGCGGCCCCAGCCGGCTCCGTACTCGCCGTGAAGATCGACAACGTCGACGCCGCCCGCCCGCAGACGGGCCTCGACGCCGCGGACATCGTCTACGCCGAGCAGGTCGAGGGCGGCCTGAGCCGGCTGATGGCGGTGTACGCGACGAAGTTCCCGGAATCCGTCGGCCCGGTACGCAGCGCCCGCGAATCCGACCTGGAACTCCTCCGCCAGTTCCACGAGCCGACGCTCGCCTTCTCCGGCGCCCAGGGCAAGCTGCTCCCGCTCATCGACCGGGCGCCCCTGCACGCGGAGACCCCCGAGGACGCGGCCGACGCGTACTTCCGCGGCGACGAGAAGCCCGTCCCCCACAACCTGTACCTGCGCCCCGAGGAACTGATCGACTCCCCACCGGGCGCCCAAGCCCTGACCACCGGCTTCCGCTACGGCCCGGCCCCAGCCAGCGGCACCCCCGAAGACTCCCGCACGGTCCGCTACCCGGCGGCGCGCTTCACCTTCAGCTGGTCCGAGGACCGACAGCGCTGGCTGGTGTCGATGGACGGCACCCCCACGGTGACGACGGACGACGCCCGCGTGGCCCCGGCGACGGTGGTCGTGCAGTACGTGAACATCCGCAAGTCCCAGTTCCACGACTATCTGGGCAACAACACGCCGTACACGGAGACGGTGGGCTCGGGCCGCGCGGAGGTTCTGCGCGACGGGCAGGTCTTCGACGCGAACTGGCAACGGGAGATACCCACGGACGGCACGAGTTTCACGACGCGGGACGGCGAGCGGATGAACTTCGCGGAGGGCCAGGTGTGGGTGGTCTACGCGAAGAAATGACCCGGGTGCTCAGCGCCCCCTCAGGGGCGCGGCGCTGTGACGTGTGTGGACTCTCCCGGGCACCGCAACGTCTCCGCCGCGTCAGCGACCCGCCGTATCAGCTCGAAGAATTGTTCCTGCTCCGTCGCCGACAGCGGCGCCAGGAACACCTGGTTCATCCGAGCCGTGCGGACGGTGAGCTTGCGATGCCTACGGACCCCGTCCTCCGTGAGCCGCAGCAGAGACCGCCGCCCGTCCTGCGGGTCGCGGACCTTGTCGAGGAGCCCACGGCGGCCGAGCCGGCTGATGACCTCGGACATAGTGGAGCGGTCGAGCCCGACCCGCTCCCCCACCGTGCGCTGGTCGAGCCCCGGCTCGTCGACGAGCGTGTTGAGGACCGCGAACTGCGGCGAGGTGATCTCCTCGGAGACCATCACGTTCCACAGCAGGTAGTGCGCCTGCTGCAACCGTCGGGCCAGGTGCCCGGGGTGGATGGAGAGGTCCACCGCGGCCATGTTCGCTCCTCGGCTCGGCACAGTCGGACGTGCACGGTGATTTGTTCGTGCACTGAACGATACCCGCCACCCATCGGCACATGTCCATCACCGTGCAGACGTTTGACCTCACTGATCTCCCGGGTCTTGACGAGGGGCCCGTCGAGTGGCAGCGTGAAAGAAACTTCACTGAAATACTCAGTGCCCTGATTAATCGGTCGATCCATTGGTCACCTTTCACCTGGGCGCTCGGACGAGATGGGGCCTCACGGATGGACAAGGTGGTCGCCACAGCCCTGGAGGCGGTGGCCGATGTGCCGGACGGCGCGACACTCACCGTCGGTGGCTTCGGGCTGAGCGGTGTGCCGAACGTGCTGATCCAGGCTCTGTACGAGCGCGGGGTCTCGGGTCTCGGCGTGGTGTCGAACAACTGTGGGGCCATGGAGTCCGGCCTCGCGGTCCTTCTCGCGGCGGGCCGCATCGCCCGGGTGACCGGTTCGTACATCGGGGCGAACAAGGAGTTCGCGCGACAGTACCTGGCCGGTGAGCTGGAGGTCGAGATGATCCCGCAGGGCACGCTCGCCGAGCGGCTGCGCGCGGGCGGCGCGGGCATCCCGGCGTTCTTCACGCCGGCCGGCGTCGGCACCCAGGTCGCCGACGGCGGACTGCCCTGGCGCTACGACGGCGACGGCGGAGTCGCGCTGGCCTCGCCGCCGAAGGAGGTCCGGGAGTTCGACGGCACCGAGTACGTGCTGGAGCGCGGCATCCGCACCGACTTCGCGCTCGTCCGGGCGGCCAAGGGCGACCGGCACGGCAACCTGGTCTTCAACAAGTCCTCCCGCAACTTCAACCCGCTCTCCGCGATGGCCGGCAAGGTGACGATCGCCGAGGTCGAGGAGCTGGTCGAGCCCGGCGAGATCGACCCGGACGAGGTCCATCTGCCGGGCATCTTCGTGCAGCGGGTGATCGCCCTCACCCCCGAGCAGGCGGCGGACAAGAAGATCGAAAAGCGAACGGTTTCCGCACCCCCGGCACCCCCGGCATCTGCGGCACCCCCGGCATCTGCGGCACGAGCGACGGTGAGCGAGTAATGGCCTGGACACGCGAAGAGATGGCCGCCCGCGCCGCGCGCGAGCTGGCGGACGGCCAGTACGTCAACCTCGGCATCGGCCTGCCGACGCTGATCCCGAACTACCTCCCCGACGACGTCGAGGTGATCCTGGAGTCCGAGAACGGCATCCTGGGCACCGGCCCCTACCCGACCGACGACCAGGTCGACCCCGATCTGATCAACGCGGGCAAGGAGACCGTGACGGTCCTGCCCGGGGCGTCGTACTTCGACTCGGCACTGTCGTTCTCGATGATCCGCGGCGGCCACATCGACGTCGCCGTCCTCGGCGCGATGCAGGTCTCCGCCGGCGGCGACCTGGCCAACTGGGCCATCCCGGGCAAGCTGATCACCGGGATCGGCGGTGCCATGGATCTGGTCCACGGCGCCCGTACGGTCATCGTGGTGATGACCCACACGGCCAAGGACGGCTCGGCGAAGATCCTTGAGGAGTGCGCGCTGCCGTTGACCGGCAAGGCGTGCGTGAACCGGATCATCACCGACCTGGGTGTCCTCGACGTGACCGACGAGGGCCTGGTGCTGGTGGAGACCGCGCCCGATGTGACCGTCGAGGAGATCGTCGCGAAGACCGCCGCCAAGGTGCGCATCCCCGAGGAGATCCAGTCATGAGCAACGGTCTGAAGGACGTCTTCGTCGTCGATGCCGTCCGCACGCCGATCGGCCGCTACAACGGCGCTCTCGCCGGCCTGCGCCCCGACGACCTGGGCGCGCACGCCATCCGTGAGCTGCTGGCCCGTACGCCGGACCTGGACCCGGCGCGGATCGAGGACGTGTACTTCGGCAACGCCAACGGCGCCGGCGAGGAGAACCGCAACGTCGGCCGCATGGCCGGGCTGCTGGCCGGGCTGCCCACCTCCGTTCCTGGCGTGACCGTCAACCGCCTGTGCGCCTCCGGTCTCGAGGCCGTGATCCAGGCGGCCCGCGCCATCGCGCTGGGCGACGCCTCGATCGCCGTCGCCGGCGGTGTCGAGTCCATGACCCGTGCCCCGTACGTACTGCCCAAGAGCGACCGGCCCTTCCCCGCCGGGCACACCGAGCTGTACTCGACCACGCTGGGCTGGCGCATGGTCAACCCGCGTATGGACCCGCAGTGGACCATCCCGCTGGGCGAGTCGGCCGAGCTCATCGCCGACAAGCACAAGATCAGCCGGGATCAGCAGGACGAGTTCGCGCTCGCCTCCCATCAGAAGGCCGCCAAGGCGCAGGCCGCCGGGGCCTTCGACGGCGAGATCGCCGCCGTCTCCATCCCGCAGCGCAAGGGCGACCCGGTCGTCTTCGGCGCCGACGAGTGCGTACGGGCCGACGCGTCGCTGGCGGCGATGGCCAGGCTGAAGCCGTCGTTCCGCACCGCCGAGGGGACGGTCACCGCGGGCAACGCGTCGCCGCTGAACGACGGTGCCGCCGCGCTGCTGCTGGTGGACGAGGAGGGCCTGGCGGCCACCGGCCGTGAGCCGCTCGCCCGGATCTCGGCGTCCGGTGTCTCCGCGATCGACCCGCATTACTTCGGGCTCGCCCCCGTCGAGGCGGTTACGCGTGCGCTGGCCAAGGCGGGCAAGGGATTTGGAGATCTGTCGGTCCTGGAGCTGAACGAGGCGTTCGCCGCGCAGGTGCTCGGCTGTGTCGCCGAGTGGCCCGAGTTCGACCCCGCGATCCTCAATCCGCAGGGCGGTGCGATCGCCCTTGGCCATCCGCTGGGTGCGTCCGGTGCGCGCCTCGCCGGGACCGTGGCCCACCAGTTGGCCCGCGAGGGCAGCGGTGTCGGCGTCGCCACGCTGTGCATCGGGGTGGGGCAGGGACTCGCCCTCGTCCTGGAACGATAGCGCTCCGCTGGTAGAGCCGTTCGGAGACTGCGGGGCCGTATGTGGCTGGTCGCGCAGTTCCCCGCTCCCCTTACGGGGCGCTACGCCGCGCCCGATTTCGACGAAACCGTCAGAGACCTCAGGAACCCCGTATGACACTGACCCAGCACGACATCGACCTGGAGATCGCGGCCGAGCACGCCGCGTACGAGAAGCGGGTCGCCGACGGTGCGCCGGTCGAGCACCAGCCGCGCCGCGACTACGCCCCGTACCGCTCCTCGGTGCTGCGGCACCCGAAGCAGCCGCCGATCGGTATCGATGTCACCAAGGACCCGGAGCTGGTGGAGCTGTCCTCCCCCGCCTTCGGCGAGCGGGACATCACCGAGATCGACAACGATCTGACCCGGCAGCACAACGGCGAGCCGATCGGCGAGCGCATCACCGTCTCCGGCCGGCTTCTCGACCGCGGCGGGCGTCCGTTGCGCGGCCAGTTGGTCGAGATCTGGCAGTCCAACTCGGCCGGCCGCTACGCCCACCAGCGGGAGCAGCACGACGCGCCGCTGGACCCGAACTTCACGGGCGTCGGCCGTACGCTGACCGACGCCGACGGGCAGTACCACTTCACGACGATCCAGCCGGGCCCGTACCCGTGGCGCCAGCACGTCAACGCGTGGCGGCCGGCCCACATCCACTTCTCGCTCTTCGGCTCGGCGTTCACGCAGCGGCTCGTGACGCAGATGTACTTCCCGAGCGACCCGCTGTTCCCGTACGACCCGATCATCCAGTCGGTGACGGACGACTCGGCCCGGCAGCGGCTGGTCGCGACGTACGACCACAGCCTGTCCGTCCCTGAGTTCTCGATGGGCTACCACTGGGACATCGTGCTCGACGGGCCGAACGCCACCTGGATCGAAGAAGGGCGCTGACCTGCCATGACGAAGATCGACACAAGCCGTCCGGAGACGGTGCTCCCGACCCCGTCGCACACGGTCGGCCCCTTCTACGGCCACGCCCTGCCGTTCCCCGGTGGCGGCGACATCGCCCCGGTCGGCCACCCGGACAGCATCTCCCTCCAGGGCTACATCCTCGACGGCGAGGGCAATCCGCTGCCGGACGCCTTCCTGGAGCTGTGGGGCCCGGATCCGGACGGCAACCTCTCGCAGGTCGACGGCTCCATGCGGCGCGACCCGGCGAGCGGCGGTTTCCTGGGCCGCAACGGCGTGGAGTTCACCGGGTGGGGCCGCGTCCAGACCGACGCCAATGGCCACTGGACGGCGCGCACCTTGTGGCCCGGCGCGCGCGGGCGGAGCGCGCCGTACCTCAGCGTCTGCGTCTTCGCGCGGGGCCTGCTCGTCCACCTGTACACCCGGATCTACCTGCCGGGCGACGAGGCCGCGCTGGCCTCCGACCCGCTGCTCGCCCGGGTGGAGGAGGCGCGCCGCGGCACGCTGATCGCCGAGGACCAGGGCAACGGCACCTACCGTTTCGACATCCGCCTTCAGGGCGAAGGCGAGACGGTCTTCCTGGAGTTCAAGTGACACCAGCTCATGCTGACGGCGACACCGGTCTGCTCGCCCCCGGGTGGACCGGTTCCCCCGTCGCGGCCGCGACGGGGGACACCGCCTACCTCCAGGCGCTCCTCGACGCCGAGGCCGCACTGACCCGGGCCCAGGCCGCGCTGGGGCTGGTCCCCGCCGCGGCCGGGCCCGCGGTGACCTCGGCCGCGGACGCCCGCGCCTTCGACGTGTCCGCGCTCGCGGAGCGCGCCCGCGGCGGCGGGAACCCGGTGATCCCGCTGGTCGCGGACCTCACGGCGGCGGTGGGCACGGAGTACGGCCCCTGCGTCCACCGGGGTGCGACCAGCCAGGACATCATGGACTCGGCGACGATGCTGGTCGCCGCGCGCACCCTCGACCTCGTGCTGGCCGACCTCGGCCGTACGGAGGCCGCGCTCGCCCGACTCGCCGCCGCGCACCGGGACACGGCGATGCCCGGGCGCACTCTCACCCAGCACGCGGTGCCGACAACCTTCGGGCTGAAGGCGGCGGGCTGGCGCTCGCTGGTCCTGGACGCCAGGGACCGGCTCACGGTCGTACGGGCCGGTCTGCCCGCTCAACTCGGGGGCGCGGCTGGCACGTTGGCGGCGTTCACGGTGTTCGGGTCGGCCGACACCCGGGCGCTGACCGCCGCCTATGCCCGTGAACTGGGCCTGTGTGAGCCCGAGTTGCCCTGGCATACCCTGCGCACTCCCATCGCGGACCTGGCCGGGGCACTCGCCTTCGCGGCGGGCGCCCTGGGGAAGATCGCCGCGGATGTGCTCACCCTGGCCCGTACGGAGATCGCGGAGGTCGCCGAGGGCAGTGGGGGCGGCTCGTCGGCGATGCCGCACAAGGCGAACCCGGTGCGGTCCACGCTGATCGCGGCTGCGGCCCGGCGGGCGCCCCAGCTGGCGGCGACGCTGTACGGCGCGCTGGCGGCCGAGGACGAGCGGCCGGCCGGGGCCTGGCACGCCGAGTGGGAGCCGTTGCGTGATCTGCTCCGGCTGGTCGGCGGGGCCGCCCGGGACGCGGTGGCTCTCACGCGGGGCCTCCGGGTGAACGCCGACACGATGCGCCACCACCTGGACCTCACCCATGGGTTGATCGTCTCCGAGCGGCTGGCCGGCGAGCTGGCCCCGCTGATCGGCCGGGCCCGCGCCAAGGAACTGCTCACCCGGACCGCCGAGCGCGTCTACACGGAGGGCCGACCGTTGGGCGAACTCCTCGCCGCGGAACCGGAGCTGAAGGACCTCACCCCCGCTGAGATCGCGGACCTCACCGACCCCACCCGCTACCTCGGCTCCGCCGGAGCCCTCACCGACCGTGCCCTGGAGCGACGTTGACCGACAGGCTGCTCAACCACCGTGCGGAGGGCCCTGCTTCGGCTCCCCCGCTGCTGCTCGGCCCCTCGCTCGGCACCTCCACCAAGCTGTGGGACAAGGTGGCGCCCGAGTTGTCGATCACCCACCGGGTGATCCGCTGGGACCTGCCGGGGCACGGCGGCTCCCCCGCCGACCTCATCGGCCCGGGGGCGACGGTCGCCGACCTGACCGATCTGGTGCTGGGCCTCGCGGACTCCCTCGGTGTCGAGCGGTTCGCGTACGCGGGCGTGTCCCTCGGCGGCGCGGTCGGTCTGCACCTGGCCGCACACCACCCGGAGCGGATCTCGTCCCTCGCCGTGCTCTGCTCCTCCGCCCACTTCAACGGCGCCAAGCCGTGGCAGGAGCGCGCCGAACTGGTGCGCCGGGAGGGGCTGGCCGGGGTCGCCGCGACGGCCGACTCCCGGTGGTTCACACCCGGTTTCACCGTGCCGGAGCTGGTCGCCGACCACCGTAACGCCGACCCTGAGGCATACGCGGCCTGCTGTGACGCACTCGCCGCCTTCGACATCCGGGAGCACCTCCCCAGCATCTCGGCACCCACCCTCCTCGTCGCCGGCCGCCAGGACCCGGCGACACCGCCCGCGCATCTACGCGAGATCGCGGACGCGGTGCCGGGGTCCTCCCTCACGGAACTCTCCGGCGCCTCCCACCTGGCCCCCGCCGAGCGCCCGGAAGCCGTACTGGCCGCCCTGCGCGCCCACTTCGACGGATACGCGCGACGCGGCATGGAGGTACGCCGCCAAGTACTCGGCGACACCCACGTCGACCGCGCCCAGTCCCGCCAGTCCCCCTTCACGGCCCGCTACCAGGACTTCATCTCCCGCTACGCCTGGGGCGAGATCTGGACCGACCCGACCCTGTCCCGCCGCGAACGCAGCATGATCACCCTGACCGCCCTGGTGGCCCACGGCCACTACGACGAACTGGCCATGCACATACGAGCCGCCCGCCGCAACGGCCTCACCCCGGACGACATCGGCGCCGTACTCCTCCAAACCGCCGTCTACTGCGGCGTCCCAGCCGCCAACTCAGCCTTCGCCACGGCCCAACGGGTCCTCGCGGAGGAGGAGCCGGACGAGGCGTGATCCACGGCCTGATCCACCGGCCCGGCCGGCGAGATGCCAACCCCCTGGCCGCCTGGGGGGATCACCGGTAGGTGACCGACATGATCGCCTACAAGTTCCACTCCGGAACACGGTGAGCCCACCTCCCGGAGAAGTACGGCAGCCGGCGAGGCGTCTACGACGAGGACCCCAAGTGGCCCGTCTCGGTGGACTCCACCGTCCTGCGTGCTCACCGGCATGCCGTCGGCCAGGCCGGCGACAACGTCCGCTTTCGCCTGGGTGATGGCCAGCCTGCGCGTGCCCCGCCTACGCGGACGACCCCGCAGGCGGCCGGGATGTCGTCCTGGCCGACAAGGCCTATTGATCCCGCGCGATCCCGTGAACACCTACGCAGGGCGGTATTCCGGAGCTGATGCCCGTTCCGGCGGACCGGGCGTGGCCATCGGCTGCGGCGGAGCAGCCGGGGCGACAGACCGCCCTCTTTCGACCGCGAGGCATACAGGCGGCGCACCACCGCCGAGCGGTGCATCAACCGCCTGGAACTGTGGCGCGGGCATCGCCACCTGCTACGAGAAGACCGCGCCCCCTACGTGAGCCCGTCGAGTGCCTTCCGGGCTTGCCGGGCCAGGCCGTCCGCGCCGCAGGACTCGGCCAGGGTGAGGCCCCGGTTGAGTTCCTGGACCGAGCGGGTGGCGATGCCGTATTCGACGCGAGCCGCGGCGTGTTCGTAGCCCGAGGGCGAGGCGGCGAGATAGGTGACGGCCTTGGCGTAGAGATGAGCGGCCTGTTTGCCCGTGGCGAGGGTGGCCTCCACCCTCAAGGCTTCGCCGATGGCGGTGTCCGTGCCGAGGCGTTCGGCACGGACGCGGACGCTCGCGGCGAGTTCGACGGCACGCCGCGGGTCCACGTTGGCGAGGGCCCGAGCCAGGTCGCCTCCCCAGGGGGCCAGGACCGTGTTGTGGTGGCCCCGGGCTGCCGCCGACTTCTCGGCGGCCTCCAGTTCGTTGATGCCGTCCTCGGTGTGACCGACGGCCAGGAGCAGTCGGCCCCGCACCGAGCGAGGGACGGGCAGCACGACGGTGGACGGGTACGGCGGCGCGAAGTCGTGCTCCTCCGCAATCTCCCAGGCCTCCTGGACGTGCCCGCGGGCGAGCAGCGTGTCGACGAGGTTGCAGGTCGAGTTCCAGTACAGGGGCAGTCTGCGGCCGACCCCCTCGGCGAGTGTCAGTGACTTGCGCAGCGCCCTTTCGGCCTCCTTGAGGCGGCCCCGCCTGCGGTGTGCGATCCCGACGTAGGCGTGGGCCAGGGCAAGGTGACCGCCTGTCCAGCCGGCTGCCTCGTAGGTGCGCAGCGCCTCCGTGTACAGGCTTTCCGCCCGGTCGAGCCGGTCGGCGTAGGCGTAGGTGGTGGCCAGCATCAGCAGCGGTTCGATGCCCCACTCGGCGTCGGTCCAGCCCAAGCCGGGTGCGAGGCGGGCGTTGACGAGGGCACGGTCACAGAACTCGACGACTTCTTCGACGTTCTCGCCGCGTGCCAGCGCATCGAAGCCGCGCAGGATGAGGAGCACGCGCTCAGAGTTGTCCCTGCCCTCGCAGGTGGTCGCGAGGGCGGCGAGCTCCTGGGAGTACGTGGGGGTCAGCGCCTCACCCGCATGCATGCCCTCCCACATGTATCGCGCGGCCTGGAGCCGCGTCCGGGCGGGTCCCGGCCGCTGTCGGGGGATCTCCGCCGCGACGGTGCGGACGGCCTCCTCCAATTGGTCGTTGTGGAGGAGCGCCTGAGACAGACGGAACACGGCGTCCACCCGCTCGGTGCTGTCGAGACCAGGTTCCGCGAGTGCCGAGCGGAGGTATTCGACGGTGGTGGCGGGTGTGGTGAGGAGGGTGGCGCAGCCCAGTTCGTAGAGGACTCGGACGCGGGCGTCCGGCTCCGGGGGCTCTGTCAGAGCGCGTTCCAGGCAGCGTCGGGCCGCGTCCGGGGCACCGACGGCGAGGTGTTCGGACGCGGCGGCGCGTAGTTGCTCGACGACGTCGGACTCGCCGTCGGCGTGCACCTCGATGAGGTGGCGGGAGGCCGCCGCGGGACCGCGGCCGGACTCGGTGACGACGGTCGCGGCCACGCCGTGGAAGGCGGTGCAGACAAAGGGCGGGATCGCTTCGTAGACGGCGGTGGCGATCAGCGGGTGGACGAAGACCAGTTCTCCGTCGTCGGGCTGGCGGTTGGCCGGATCGGGTGGGGTGAGAATGCGGGCCTGGGTCAGCCGCTCGGCGCACTCCGCCGCCGTGTCCGGGGGCAGGCTGGCGAGCCGGGCCACGATCTCCACCGTGATTCCGGAGTGCAGGACGGCTGCCGCCCAGGCGAACCGGGTGGCTTCGACGCCGAGTTCTTCGAGGCGGGCGACGAGGCCGTCGCCGCGCGCCGTCTTGTTCAGGGGGCGCAGCTTGGCGGCGAGGTCCTCGACCGGGTCCAGCCGGCTGTCCTTCACCTTGGCGAGGAGTTCGACGGTGAGGTACGCATTTCCGCCGGTGACCGCCCACACCTCGCGGCAGAACGCGTCGTCGGCGTGGTCACCGAGCGTGGTCCGGGTGAGCCCGGCGGTGGCTTCGGGGGTGAGCCTGCTGAGCGTGGTGATCGGGCGGGCCTTGGCGGCGACCTGGGCGAGGTGCTCGGCGCGGTCGCCGGAGACCTCGCCGGGGCGGCGGGCGACCACGACGAGGACGCGCATCCCGGTCAGCCGGTCGGCGAGCGCGGACAGCCAGTGCAGGGTCTCCTGGTCGGCCCAGTGGGCGTCGTCGATCAGCAGCACGAGCGGCCACGTCCGCCGTACGAGCCGGTTGACGGCCGCGACGATCCCGTCGCACACGTGCTGGGGATCGACCGGTGCCTCGCCCGGTTCGCAGAGCCCGAGGGCCGGCCCCGCGATCTCGTACCAGTCGCCCAGGTAGTCGCGGGTCTCGCCCTCCATCAGCTGCATCAGCGCGGGCTGCAGCAATTGCCGTACGACGTGGAAGGGCACGGACGTGACGGTCTCGCCGCCGCGTGCGTACCAGGCCGTGCAGCCGCGTTCCTGGGCGATCCGGCGGGCCTCGGTGAGGAGGGCGGTCTTGCCGATGCCCGCCTCGCCGCTGAGGACCAGGACGCTGCCCGGGGACGCCTTGTCGACACAGAGTTCATCGATCGCCTGTGTGATGGCGGCGATCTCCGCGTCGCGCTCCCACAGGGAAGCCGAGGCGGCCCCATCCGGCCGTCCCTCCGTCATTCCGCTACCTCCCCAGGTCGCCCAAACGACGTACAGGTCATTGAGCGTAGCCCCCTGGCTGCCGAAGTGGAGGCTGGTCCGGGCAGCTATTGCCGGGTCGGGTGACATCCAAGGGCCGTCGGTCGACGCATCCGGCCGCCCACCTGCCGCGTTGAAAGTGATGGACAGTCAACTGCCCGTGCTCCGAGGCCGATTTTCCGGCGTCGGCAGGGCCCCACCCCTTCAGGAGACGGCATGACCGCATCCCCATGCGGACCCGGGTAGGACGTGCGCTCCGGCCGGCCCGAGCGGTCCCGCGGAGCGCTGCTCGCGGGCTCGGTGGGCAACTTCATCGAGTGGTACGAGTTCGGTGTCTACGGCTGCTTCGCGACGATCATCGCGGCGCGGCTCTTCCCCCCGGACGGGGGCAGCGAGATCGAGGGGCTGGTGAAGACGTACGCCTCGTTCGCGCCGGCGTTCTTCTTCCGGACTACGCGCTGCCCGCACCGAAGACGACGGGCAAGGAGCTCTTCCACGGCGGCTGTCCGCGCGCCGCGCTGTCCGAATTCGCGGGCCCCCGCCCGGCTGACGTCATCGCGACCCTCACCCTCCTCACCGCCCGCACGGTCACGGACGCCACCCGCGCGGTGCGCGCCACGGAGGTGATCGTGTCGGGCGGCGGCACCCGCAATCCGACGCTGATGCGGATGCCCGGTGCGGAGCTGGCGGGCGTATCGCTGCGGCTCTCCGACGAGTTGGGGCTGCCGGCGGACGCGAAGGAGGCGTACGCGTTCGCGGTGCTGGGCTTTCTGACGGTGCACGGACTGCCGGGCACCGATCCGGCGGGCACGGGTGCGCGGCACGCGAGTGTGCTGGGGTCGGTGACGCCGGGGCGGCTGGGGTTTCCCGGGCTCGACCGGAGAGGCGAACGTGAAGCAGGGGTGCCGACGGGGTCAGCGGGTTCGACGCGAACCGTGCGGTCCCCGGTGCGGCTCGTCATCGGCTGAGGCACGGCCCGTCGGCCGGCGCTCGGGCCGTCGCGGGGGCGGGAAAGCGCGGAAGTTCGACGAATAACCCTCCCCTCTCATCCGCTTTTCACTCCGGCCTCATACGGTTGCCCCATGACGCAGGTGACTCCTCCCGGCTGGTACCCCGACCCCGGGCAGACAAGTGACGCGCCCGCCACCGAGCGCTGGTGGGACGGCAACGCATGGACGGACCAGGTCCGGTCCGTGGGCTCGGCCACGGGGTTCGGTCCCCCGGCCCACCCGCCGGGGGCCGGACCGTACCCGCCGGGGGCCGGACCGTACCCGCCGGGGGCCGGGTACCCCGGGTATCCGGGATACCCGGTCGCGGCTCCCAAGCGCGGTCTGCGCACGGGCATAGCCGTCGCCGTGGCGGCGGCGGTCCTGGCCAGCATCGGGGTCGGCGTGTACGCCCTGACCGGCAACGACGGCGGCAACGAGGGCAGTACGACGTCCCAGGGGTCCGGCGGGCAGAACGGCCAGGGCGGTACGGACGGCGGTCAGGGCGGGCCGGGCGGCAGCTCCGGTGGCCAGGGCGGTCCCGGCGGGTCGGGCGGTTCCGGCGGCCAGACCCCGGCGCCCGACGGGTCCGGGCAGCCGCCGCAGACCGAGGAGGGGTACGCCACCGACGCGGTCAGCGGCGTCAGCCTTCCGGTGCCCGACGGCTGGCTCACCGCGCCCCTCCAGGTCGGCGCGCAGGTGGTGACGGAGGAGTCGTACGAGTGCCCGGCCGACGCCACGAAGACCTGCACACGCGGCGGCGCCTACTCGATGCCCGCGGAGGAGCTGGAGCTGAAGGCCACCACGGCCGAGGCGGCGGCCAAGGAGGACATCGCCGGCAACGCCGAGAACGCCTACGGCACCGAGGGCTACGGGAAGATCACCTCGCACGAGGAGCTGGCCTCCGAGGCGGTGACCGTGGCCGGCGAGAAGGGCTATCTGGTCCGCTGGAAGGTGGCCACGAGTAAGGGCGACGACGGCTATGTCGAGTCGCTCGCCTTCCCGTCCCCGGCCGACTCCTCGGTGCTCGTCGTGGTCCGCTTCGGCATCGACGTCAGCGACGAGGCGCCCAAGCAGTCGGTGATGGACGAAATAACGAAGGGCATCAAGAAGGCGGCCATCACCGGCACCGGTAGCGGGGGCAGCGGCCAGGACGTGTGAGCGGTCCGTCCCGCCACAGAGACGTATGAGCGGTCGTCCCGTCACAGAGAAGTCGGCCGGGTGGGGTTCCTCTCCGCTCCAGAGGAACCCCACCCGGCCGGGGTTACGCGCCGCCCCCGTCCCCACGGTGCGGCGCGATCAGGTCGTCGTCCGGTCGTTCCACGGACGGCGGCCTGAGTCTCAGTCGAGGCCGAGCGTCGGGAGCACGGCCGCCTCCATGAACTTGGTGATGTATGTCTCGTCCGCGTCCCGTCCCTCCAGGACGGGGCGGGCGCGCAGGACGCCGAAGATCTGCGCCGGGACGAACTCCAGCGCGGGATGGTCCGCAGGGACCTCGCCCCGGATGACGGCGCGGTCGATCATCGTCCGGAGCGCGTCGATCTCCGGCTCGATGAGCGCGTCGCGCAGGGCGGCCCGCAAGGCGTCGTCCTGGACGACGGCATGGCCGAGGGCCTGGAGGATGCGGCCCTCCATGGCGTAGCCCTCGCCCGCCTGTCGGGCCACCTCGCGCAGGTCCCCGGCGAGTGTGCCGGTGTCGATCCCGCCGAAGCGCACGCTGCGGCGCGCGCGCAGCGCGGCCGCCACGAACTGCGGCTTCGTCTTCCATTGACGGTACAGCGTCGACTTGCTGCACCGCGTGCTGGCGGCGACGCCTTCCATGGTCACCGAGTCATAGCCGCACTCGCGGACCTGTTCGAGCACGGCGTCGAAGAACTCCTGCTCACGCTCGGGCGTGAGTTTGGAGCGGCGCGAGGCGAGGGCCGTCTCCGGCCCGTCCGCTGCCTGCGACGTCATGGCTCTTGTCTCCTTCGGTCGTCCCCATGCCGAAAGGCCTGTCAATACGCCACTGTACCGGAACGCGACCGTATCGGTACAGTGGCGTATCGATACCCCCTCGTTTCGGTACAGTGGCGTATCGGTACACTCTCGTATCGGTACATCGACGTTTCGGTACGTCGGCGTATCGAAATCTTGTACCGATCGCTTGTACCGATCCGCTTGTACCGCCATGGGAACCAGCGCCACCAGCGCCGTCAGTGAAAGGGCCGGGGGATGGAATGCCGCACCGAGCCTGCTGAGGAGCGGGCCGCCGCCGCGATGTCGCGGCCGCCCCTCGTCCGTGAGTTCCTGCTCGTCGCAGGGCTCTTCCTCGTCTACAAATTCGGCCGGCTGCTGGCCAACGGCCACACCTCCGAGGCCTTCCGCAACGCCCACCAGGTGTGGGACTGGGAGCGCGCCCTGGGACTGCCGGGCGAGGGCTCCGTGCAGTCCGCGCTGCTGCACGGCGACACGCTGGTCCACATCGCGAACGTCTACTACGCGACCGTCCACTTCCCGGCCACCGCGGCCTTCCTGGTCTGGCTCTATCTGCGGCGCCCGGCGCACTACGTCTGGGCGCGCCGCGTCCTGGCCGCCCTCACCGCCGCCGCCCTCCTGCTGCACCTGGCCTTCCCGCTGGCCCCGCCGCGGATGCTGGACGTGGCCGGTCTGATCGACACCGGCCAGGCCTACGGGCCGACCGTGTACTCGGCGACCCCGGCGACCGACTCCATGGCGAACCAGTTCGCGGCGATGCCGTCCCTGCACTTCGGCTGGGCCCTGATGGTCGCGATCGGCCTGATCGCCGCCACCCGCTCCCGTCTGCGCCTGCTCTGGCTGCTGCACCCCCTGGTGACCCTGGTGGTGATCGTCGGCACCGCGAACCACTACTGGCTGGACGCGATCGTGGCGGGCGGTCTTCTGGCCATCGCCCTGGCCGTGATCCAGCTCCCGCACCGGACGGCCACGACCGCCGGGCAGCACACCAAGGCCCTCGTACCGGCCGAGGAGCCCGTTCTGGTCGGAGCGGGCCGATGAACGCCACTCTCGTCGCCGTCGCCCTGTCCCTGGTCTCCGCCGTCGCCTACGCGGCCGCCGCCGTGGCCCAGGAGCGGCTCGCCGCCCGCAGCGCCGACGCGGGCGTACGGCGAATGCTGGTCAGCGGCGCCTGGTGGAGCTCGGTCGCGCTGAACGCGGGCGCCGCGCTGCTGCACGTGGTGGCCCTCAAGTACGGCCCCCTCACCGTCGTCCAGCCCCTCGGCGCGCTCACCCTCGTCGCCGCGGTGCCACTCGGCGCACGCGTGGCCGGACGCCGGGTCACGGCGACGGAGTGGCGCGGCACCGCGCTCACCCTGGCCGGCCTGGCGGGGATCCTGGTCGCCGCGTCGGGCTCGGCGCCGGACGATGTGCTGAGCCTCCCGGAAGCCCTGGCGGTCGCCGGTGCCACCGCCGCTCTGATCGGCCTCCTCGCCCGGCGCGGTGCCGAGCCCGGGCTGCGGCACGCCTCCGCCTCCGGCATGGCCTCGGGCGTCGCCTCCGCCCTCACCCAGACCGTGACGGTCGCCGCCACGGACCGCTCGGGCTCCCTCCTCAGCGCCCAGGTCGTCCTGGTCGCCCTCCTGGTGGCCGCTTTCGCCGTCGGCGGCCTCCTCCTCTCCCAGACCGCCTACCGGGGCGGCCTCGGCGCGCCCCTCGCGGTCGTGACCCTGGCCAACCCCGTGGCGGCCGCCGTGATCGGCCTCTCCCTCCTCGGCGAGGGCCTGCGGGGCGGAATGGCGGGGGTGCTGCTCGCCGTGGCCGGCGCGGCGCTGGCGGCGCGGGGTGTGCTCCTCCTGACCCGGGTGACGCCGGTGGTCGAGACCCGACCGACGCAGCATGCACCGGTGCACGAGGACCACCCGGTCGCGGCAGTACTCGCCTTGGAACCCCGCCACGCCCCCACTGAGCCGTCGTTGCTGTCCCGCCGGCCGACGTCCCCGGCGCCGGGGCACCTCACTCCCCTCTGAGGCGGAGGGGAGGCGCTTGCCGGGGCGACAGGGTGCCGAGGCGCAGGCATCCAGGGGCGCGGGGAACTGCGCGGGCAACCACGGACAACCCGCAGCCGCCCGCTCACAGCTCCCCCGAGCCGTCAGGCGCCCTACCGCCGCCCCAGCGCCGGATCGCTCACCCCGGCTCGCCCGTTCTCCACATGCCCGCCGAACCTCCGGAGGAACCCCGCATCGGAGGTGACGGTCAGGTCGTACCAGCGGCGGCTCGCCCGCAGGTCCACGACGTACCGGACGGTCGCACCGGCTCGCACCTTGACCGTGCGGGAGCGGCCGCCGTACGCGCTCTCGACCTTCAGCCCCACCGTGCCGGAGCCCTTGTTGGTGAAGGTCAGCTCCACATCGCCGCCGGCGTGTCGCGCGGTCACCTCGGGCCCACTGGTCCTCCCCAGCCCCTCGAAGACACGCAGGAAGCCGTTCGGACCGTGGACCGTCAGGTCGTACGAGCCGTCGGAGGAGGCCTGGTTCCACGTGTCCGACACGGTCTTGCCCGCCTCGGTCGTGTACGTCCACGGCCCGTCCGTACGGTTCCCGGAGGTGACGAGGAAGGCCGCACCGGCCTTGCCGCCGGAGGCGAATGTCAGGGTGAAGGTGCCGGCCTTCGGGTCGGCCGAACCGTCCACCTCGGGCGCGTACTTGAGCGGCCGGGCCGGGCGAAGCCCCCGCTCCTGCCGAGGCATGCCGGGGTCGGCCGGCGCGGTCGGCCGGTAGTCGGGATGGCGCTCCCGGTCCGGCGGCTCGTACCTGTCGGTGTCCGGCAGCGCGGCCGGGCGGCTGTCCTCGCGGGAGAAGTCGAACGCGGAGGTGAGGTCGCCGCAGACGGCCCGCCGCCACGGCGAGATGTTGGGCTCCTTCACCCCGAACCGGCGCTCCATGAACCGCACGATCGAGGTGTGGTCGAGGGTCTCGGAGCAGACATAACCGCCCTTGCTCCAGGGCGAGACGACCAGCATCGGCACCCGGGGGCCGAGTCCGTACGGCCCGGCGACGCGGTTGGTGTCGCCCTCGTAGAGGTCCGGGCCGACGTCGACCGTGGACTTGCCGCGCGAGGCGTCGCGCGGCGGCAGCGGCGGTACGAGGTGGTCGAAGAAGCCGTCGTTCTCGTCGTACGTGACGAACAGGGCGGTCTTCGCCCAGACGGCCGGGTTGGAGGTGAGCGCGTCCAGGACCTGCGAGATGTACCAGGCGCCGTAGTTGGAGGGCCAGTTGGAGTGCTCGGAGAACGCCTCGGGCGCGGTGATCCAGGAGATCTGCGGCAGCTTGCCCGCCTCGACGTCCGCCTTCAGCCGGTCGAAGTAGCCGTCGCCGGCCTTGACGTCCGTACCGGTGCGGGCCTTGTCGAACCACGGGTCGCCGGGCTCGGCGTCGCGGTACCTGTTGAAGTACAGGAGCGAGTTGTCGCCGTAGTTGCCGCGATAGGCGTCCGGTATCCAGCCCCAGGAGCCGGCCGCGTCCAGGCCGTCGCCGATGTCCTGGTAGATCTTCCAGGAGACCCCGGCCGCTTCCAGGCGCTCCGGGTACGTCGTCCAGTCGTAGCCCACCTCGTCGTTGCCGAGGACGGGGCCGCCGCCCTTGCCGTCGTTGCCCGTGTACCCGGACCACAGGTAGTAGCGGTTGGGGTCGGTCGAACCGATGAAAGAGCAGTGGTAGGCGTCGCAGACGGTGAAGGTGTCGGCGAGGGCGTAGTGGAACGGGATGTCCTCGCGCGTCAGATACGCCATCGTCGTGGTGCCCTTGGCCGGCACCCACTTGTCGTACTTGCCCCCGTTGTAGGCGGCGTGCCCGTCCGGCCAGCTGTGCGGCAGGCCCTCCAGGAACTGCATCCCGAGGTCGTCGGCCTCCGGACGGAACGGCAGCACGTCCTTCGCGCCGTCCGACTGATGCCACACGGACCTGCCGTTGTCCAGCGTCACCGGATGCGGGTCGCCGAAGCCGCGGACGCCTCTCAGCGAGCCGAAGTAGTGGTCGAAGGACCTGTTCTCCTGCATCAGGACGACGATGTGCTCGACATCCTCGATCGTCCCGGAACGGTGGTGCGCGGGCAGCGCCGCCGCCCGCTGGATACTCGCCGACAGAGCGCTGAACGCGGTGGTCGCGCCCGCTACTTGGAGAATCGCCGCCGGTTGACTTCAGGCATGGGTGGATGACCTCTTGTCCGGACGTGGTGCGTCGGATGTGACCTGCGCGCAAGGAATGGTCCAAGAGGAACGAACGACAGGGAAGGGTTCGTGGCGCCCATGTGACGCCGGAAGGTCAGCGACGCGAACAGCGCCGCCGTCCCGCCGCGGCGGGACGGGGATACGGCCGGCCCCGGCTCACCGTTCGTACGCTCCCGCGCGCGCGGCAGCCGTGGCGGCTTCGGCGGCGCGGTCCGCCACGGCTTCGTCGAGTGGGGCGGCGGTGGTCAGCAGGCGGTAGTAGAGGGGGGCCGAGACGGCACGGATCACCTCGTGGGTGTCGGTGCCCGCAGGTACCTCGCCCCGGTCGCGAAGGAGACGGGCAGGGCAATCCCGCAGATCGCCCTCAACTGGCTGCTGCGACGGCCGACCGTGTCGTCGGTCATCATCGGTGCCCGGAACGAGACCCAACTGCGCCAGAACCTCGGCGCCCTCGACTGGACGCTGACCACCGAACACCTCGCCGTACTCGATGCCGCGAGCACCAGCACAGCGCCGTACCCGTACTTCCCCTACCGACTCCAGGAAGGCTTCGCCCGTCTCGCCCCGCCTGCTGGGCGATAGGGCAGCTCGGGACGTCCGGGGGCCGAATGGTTCACCGACCCCTGAGCGCCTCAGCACGATGTGAAGACTGCGGCGCTGGAGAGGCAGTGCACGGTCGTCGCCGCCCCGGGCTCGGCCCGTGTGCGGGAGCGGCTCTCCAGGAACGTGGCCGCCACCAGCGAGAGCATGCCGAGGAACGGCACGACATAGGCCCACCAGGCCACGCCGGTAGCGGATGCGGCGTCGGCCGCGGTGACGATGACGACGCCGCTCACCCCCAGGCACAGGCCGAGCCACTGCCGGCGCGAGACGTACTGACGCAGGAGCGGTCCGGCGAGCGCTCCGGCGACGAGGGGCTGGACACCGTCGATCAGGGCCGTGGTGCCGCTGGAAACGCCGAGCCGCTCTGCGACAGGAGTCCGATCACGGCCTGGCGGGCCGCATCCCGCACGGCGAGTCCTCGCCATGACGTTCTGACGGCGGCAACGGCGATCAGGAGGACGGCGAGCGGCAGGAACCGCCACATCAGGATCGTGACGACGGAGGCACGGCCTGAGCACCTTCCCTGAGCCGATCCGAGCGCGGTGGCCCCGAGGGACCATCGCGCTCGGTCATGTGGCGGCGGTGTGTCGGGCCTGCGGTGTCAGGCCGCGAAGTCGCGGTCGCGGGTCTCCGGCAGGGCCAGCACGCAGAGCAGACTGACCAGGCAGAGCCCGCCCGCGTAGACGCCGAGGACGAGCGGTGACTTCCACTGGGAGTTGAGCCAGGTCGCGACGAGCGGGGCGAAGCCGCCGCCGAGGGTGTTGGCGAGGATGAAGGTCGCCGAGGCTCCCGTGTAGCGCAGCCGGGCCGGGAACAGCTCCGGCAGGAAGGCCGCGATCGGCCCGAACATCAGGATGAACAGCACCAGGCCCACGGTGAACGCCCCGCCGATGAGCAGCCCGTCGCCGGTCTCCAGGGAACCGAACATGGGCAGCGCCCACACGACGCAGCCGGTGGCCCCGGTCAGGATCACCGGCCGTCGCCCCACGCGGTCGGCCAGCCGGGCCACCGGTATCGTCGCGGCGGCCGCGACGGCGGCGGCCACACTCGCGGCGGCCAGCACGGTGTTCTGCGCGATACCGAGCGACTTCGGCGCGTACGACAGGCTGTAGACGATCGTCAGGTAGTAGACGGCCGAGCCGCCGACGGCCGCGCCGATGCCGAGCAGCAGCTGTCCCGGGTACTCCTTGACCAGGGCGCCCAGCGGGAACCGGGGGGCGGCGGGGCGGTCGGCCGGGTCCTGGCGGCTGAACACCGGGGATTCGCTGACCCGGGTGCGCACCCAGAACCCGACGGCGATGAGCAGGGTGCTCAGCAGGAACGGCACCCGCCACGCCCAGTCTGCGAAACCGTCCCGGCCGACGATCTCGATCGTCGAGAGGATCACCGCGCTGGACAGCAGGAAGCCCAGCAGCGGGCCGATCTGCGGAATGGACGCGTAGACCGCCCGCCGCCCCGGCGGGGCGTGCTCGGCGGCGAGCAGCACCGCGCCGCCCCATTCGCCGCCCATGCTCACGCCCTGCACCAACCGGAGCGTGACCAGGAGCACCGGGGCGAGGATCCCCGCGGCCTCGTAGGTCGGCAGCAGGCCGACCCCGACCGTGGCGATGCCCATCAGCACCAGCGAGATGACCAGGGCCCGCTTGCGGCCGAGCCGGTCGCCGATCGTCCCGAACAGCACGACGCCGACGGGGCGGGCGAGGAACGCGGCGGCGAAGGTGAGGAAGGCCGCCAGGGTGGAGACCGTGGAGTTGCCGGACGGGAAGAAGGCCGGCCCCAGGACGAGCGCGGCGGCCGTGCCGTACACGGCGAAGTCGTAGTACTCGATCGTGGTGCCGACGAGGCTCGCGACGGCCACCCGGGAGACGTTCTCCCTGGCCGCGGGCGGTGGGGCGGGTGGGGTGACGGTACCGACTGCTGTTGCGTCGCTGCTCGTCTCTGACATGGAGCGGTTCACCTCCGACAGGCCCGGATCATGGAGTGATCCGGGCCACAGTGGGGACTGGTGCGGTGGACTGTAGGAGGCCGCCGACCTCGCGGCGCACCACTGTGCCGCCCTGCGGAACGGCAGCCGGTTGTCTGCGATATGGGCGTTTGGGCGCCTGCAAGTCGCTTGGCGTGCCGGTCACCGCTCCTTCGCCGTGGCCACCGCGAACCCGGCGATCCACGCCGGAATCGCCTCGTAGAAGCGGGACGTCAGGTCGTACGGGCCGGTGGCGGCGAGTGAGGCGAAGGCGGCGATCCAGGTGCGGACCTCGTGGGCGGAGTTGCCGCCCTCCTCGGCCATGGCCTCGACGGTCCAGGTGTCGAACTCCGCGAGCTCGCCCTTTTCGAGGTGGTCGAGGAGCCGGTTGTCCCAGGCGGGGTTGATGGGGATCATCGCGGTCGAGCCGGCGGCGTAGTCGCGGCCTGCCTGGACGACCCGCTGCTCGCCCTTGGCGCGCTGCTCGGGGGTGGGCGGGCGGCCCTCGATGAGCGCGTCGGCGACCCTGGGGGGCGCTCCGTCCAGGACCGGCACGGGTGGGTCGTGGGAGAGGCCGCCGGAGGCCAGGAACAGCACCCTGCGGTCCAGGTCGGCGGCGGCCCGTCCGATCGCGGTGCCGAGCGCCCGGATCCGGCCGACCGGGCCGAGCGGAGTGGCCACGCCGTTGACGAACACGGGCACCACGGGCACCCGGTCGATCCCGCCGAAGAGCACCTCCAGGGGCTGGGCGAAGCCGTGGTCGACGGTCATCCGGGCCGAGACGGTCAGATCGACGCCCCGGTCGAGCACGCCCTGGGCCAGGGCCTTCGCGGCGGCCGTGTCGACCGACAGCGGGCCCGCCGGGGTGTCGAAGTCACCCACCGCGTGGGCCTCGGTGGCCAGGCAGAAGGGCGGCATCTCCTTGTAGAAGAAGCCGTTGTAGTGGTCGGGCGCGTAGAGGACGACCAGCTCCGGGTCGTAGGCGCGGATGAACTGCCGGGCACCCTCGACGGCCTGGTCGACGCGGGCCAGAACGTCCGGGTCGGGGTCGTTCTTGCCGATGAGGGGCGAGTGGGACAGCCCGACGGCTGCTGCGGTCATGGCGGTTTCCGTTCCTTACTGCTGGGGGGTGCCGGGGCGGGCCGGGCCCGGCGGGTGGATGACGAGTTTTCCGGTGAGGCCGCCGTCGATCATGAGCTGGAGGCCCTTGTGGATCTCGGCGAGCGGGAGCGTCCGGTCGATGACCGGCCGGACACCGGTGGCCTCCATCAGCCGCAGCATGGCGACCAGTTCGACACGGGTGCAGCCGGTGGAGCCGAGGATGCGCTGCTGGAGATAGAAGATCCGCCCGAGGTCGGCGGGCGGGTTCATCCCGCTCGTCGCGCCCGCGATGACGACGGTGCCGCCGGGGCGCAGCGACTTCAGCGAGTGCGACCAGGTCGCCTCGCCGACCGTCTCGATCACCACGTCCACCCGCTCGGGCAGCCGCTCGCCGGGGGCCACTGCGGCACGGACGCCCCAGGACTCGGCCTCGGCGCGCTTGTCCGCGCTCCGGCTGGTGGCGTAGACGACGGCGCCGGCGGCCACCGCGAGCCTGATGGCCGCGGAGGCGACACCGCCGCCCGCGCCCTGCACGAGCACCCGGTCGCCGGCGGTGATCCCGGCCTGGGTGAACAGCATCCGGTAGGCCGTGGTCCAGGCGACCGGCAGACAGGCGGCCTCGTCGAAGGAGAGCCAGTCGGGCTTCGGGATCAGATTGCGGGCGGGCACGGTCAGATACTCCGCGAACGCCCCGTCGTGCCGCTCGGACAGCAGCGCGCGGTCGGGGTCCAGCGTCTCGTCGCCCCGGCCCGCGTCCGGGTCGCCGATCACCGGGTGGACGATGACCGCGTTGCCGTCCTCGTCGTAGCCGGCGGCGTCGCAGCCGAGGATGATCGGCAGCCGGTCCGGGGGGTGTCCCACTCCCCTCAGCGTCCAGACGTCATGCATGTTCAGCGAGGAGGCCACCACGCGGACGCGTGACCACCCCGACCGCGAGGCCGGCACAGGGACATCGCGCAGCACCAGCCCTGACAGGGGGTCGGCGGCGCTCTGGGAAATGGCGGTTGCAGCAAGCACCCGGCCACGGTCGCGCCGACCGGCCGACCTGCCCTAGTCCGTGTGCCGCTGGGCAGCACGGGGGTCCGTGTAGGGCCCAGCGATACGTACGCGAGCGCGCCACCAGCCGGTACGGGGTACGGCTGATGGCGCGTCGGGTCCGCTCGGGGCCACTCGCGTCCGTTCAGTGGGGCATGTCGTCCAGAGCGGTGGACAGTTCGGCGATGTCCGGTGGTTCGACGGCGAACAGTACGACGGAGCCGTCGGGCAGGTCGGCCTCGGTGATCCTTCGCAAGCCCCCGGCCGCCAGGACGCGCTGCGCTTCGAGGTCGTGCTCGTCCGGCGCGGCGACGACACGGCGACAGCGCGCGTCGGCGGCGAAGAGGGCGGGGACGAGGGCGCGCAGCAGCGCCGAGGCGGACTCGGAGCCGTGCAGGGGCCCGCGCCCGGCACGGTCGCCGCGTTCGTCCAGCCGTACGACGAGGTCGTGCGCGCCGTAGGGGTAGCAGGCCCGCAGCGGATGGTGCCGGACGTGCTGGACCCGGACGAGGAACTCCTCGGGGCCGGCGCCGTCACCGGGCGAGGCCGTGTAGCCGTTCGCGGCCGAGCGACGGGCGCCGAGCGGTTCGTCGACCGGCCGCAGGACCCAGCCGTCGCCGATGGCGGTCACGGGTGGCAACGGCGGCGCCGGTGGCGTCGGCGCGGTTTCGGGAGGGGGGGCCACGACGCGTGCTCCTGGATCGTTGGACCGTGGGCGGGTTCAGGCCGTGGGCGGGTTCAGGCCGTGGGCGTGCTCTGCCGCGCCATCACCCACCGCCGCAGCTCGATCTTGTCCAGCTTGCCGCTGGCGTTGCGGGGCAGCCGGTCGATGACCATGACCTGGGTGGGGAGCTTGTAGCGTGCCAGATACCGGTCCGCGAACGCCCGCACCTCCTCCACCGTGAGCTCTTCGGACTCCGTGGACTCCGTACCGGGCGCGCAGTTCACGACGGCCAGTACGGTCTCGCCCCACTTGGGGTCCGGTACGCCGATGACGGCGGCCTCCAGGACTCCGGGGTACTCCACGAGGACCCGCTCCACCTCGGCGGGGTACACGTTCTCGCCGCCGGTGATGATCATGTCCTTGAGACGGTCCACGATGTAGTAGAAGCCGTCCTTGTCCCGGTAGGCGATGTCGCCGGTGTGGAACCAGCCCATGTCGTCGAAGGCGGCCCGGGTGGCGTCCGGGTTGTCCCAGTAGCCGGAGGTCACATTGGGGCCGCGTACGCAGATCTCGCCCTGGGTGTCCGGTTCGTCGATACCGGCCCCGGTGCCCGGGTGCGTCAGCCGGATCTCGGTGTACGGCATCGCGACGCCGGCCGATCCGGTCTTCTCCAGGGTCAGCCGGGCCGGCAGATAGGTCGCGAACGGGGCCGTCTCGGTCAGCCCCCACGCCTGCTGGAGCAGCAGACCCGCCTCGCCGTAGTCCCTGATCAGCTGTGGCGGGACGGGAGCACCCGCGACGATCGCGGAGCGCAGGGCGCCGAGGTCGGCGTCCGCGAAGCCGGGCACCCGGGCGAGGGCCGCGTACATGGCGGGGACCGCGAAGAAGGTGTTCACGCGATGATCGACGAGGTCCTTCAGGCACTGGGCCGGATCGAAGCCCCGGCGCAGCAGCACGGTGCCGCCGCGCACCAGGGTGCGCAGGGTGAGGGCGTTGAGGCCGCCGATGTGGAACAGCGGGGCGAGGGCCAGGTTCACGTCGTCGGTGCGGGTGTCCACGACTGCGTCGACGTTGACCGCGTTCCACCAGAGGTTGCCGTGGGTGAGCATGACCCCCTTGGGCCGGCCGGTGGTGCCGGAGGTGTACATCAGGGCGGCGAGGTCGTCGTCGTACAGCGCGACGGGTTCCCGTACGGGGCGCCCGGGGCCGCGCAGCGCGGACAGCGGCGTCCACGCGGGCGCGGGCGCGTCCGTCGCGGGGCACTCGGGGTCGGTGTCGACCAGCAGCCGGCTGCGGGCGGGTATGCCGGCCAGGATCGACTCCGCCGCCTCGCGGTGGCCCTCCTCGACGACGATCGTGTGGGCGCCGCAGTCGTTCAGGATGTGGCGGACCTCGTCGGCGGCGAGACGGAAGTTGAGGGGGACGAAGACCGCGCCGAGGTGGGCCGCGGCGAACAGGGTCTCCAGGAAGGTCACGCTGTTGAAGCCGAGGTACGCGATCCGGTCCCCCCGGCGCAGCCCGTGCTCGGACAGCCCGGCGGCGAACTCCCCGACCGTACCGCTGAGTTGCGCGGCGGAGATCTCGCGGTCCTCGTAGACGACGGCGGTGGCCGTGGGATGCAGTGCCCTTCGGTGCAGCGCGGCGGCGGGGCTGATGTCGACGGCGACCATGGCGTCGGCTCCTTCAATGGCTGTCGGGCGAGATACTCATGGGGCGGGTGGGTCAGAGGCCCGCGCCGCCGGCCGGCGCGCGGAAGCCGCGTACGGCGATGCCGCCGTCGGCGGGGATCACGGCACCGGTGACGGTGCCGCTGTCGGTGCGGGATGCCAGCAAGACGTACGGGCCGGTGAAGTCCGCCGGTTCGACGCTGGAGTCGTACAACGGGATCAGCGGCGGCGGTTTCTCGCCGGAGAGGGCCTGGGCCTCCTCGTTCCTGGCGAAGGACTCGGCGAGCGTACGGTTGTTCAGGCCGAGGCTCTCGGGGCCGCGCAGCTGGGTGCGCATACCGCCGACGGCGACGCCGTTCACCCGGACCCGCGGCGCCAGTTCGAAGGCGAACTGGCGCAGCAGGCCGAGGCAGGCGTGCTTGCTGGCGGTGTAGAGGGAGCCGCCGCCGTCGGTGTGGAAGGAAGCGTTCGACAGGGTCATCACGATGCTTCCGCGCGCGGCGACCAGGTCCCGCCAGGCGGCCTCGACGGCCAGTACGTATCCCTTGACGTTGATCGCGAAGATTTCGTCGAAGGCCTCGGACAGTTCCTTGCCGGACAGCCGGGTCACACTGCGGTGGTAGTCCCAGATGCCGGCGTTCGGGACGAGGATGTCCAGCTTGCCGAACCGTTCGACCGTGGTCTCCACCGCCCGGTGCAGGTCCTCCGGGCTGCGCACGTCGCCGGTCAGGGGCAGCACCCGGTCGCCGAGGTGGCCGGCGGCGGTCACCACCTCCTCCAACTGCGCGGCCGTACGGCCGAGGAGGGCGACGCGCGCGCCCTCGGCGAGGTAGCGCAGGGCGACGGCACGGCCGATGCCGGAGCCGCCGCCGGTGATCAGGGCGACCTCGCCCTCCAGCCAGCCCATGGTTCAGTGCTCCTTGAGGAAGTCGGTGACCAGACGCTCGAACTCGGCCTGCCGCTCCAGCTGCACCCAGTGGCCGCAGCCGCCGAACACATGCAGCTGGACGTCACGGATCTGCTTGAGCATGAGCTGCGCTCCGTCCAGGGTGATCGTGCGGTCGTCCCGGCCCCAGAGCAAGAGGGTGGACGCCTTGATCCGGTGGACGCGCTGCCAGAGCGGGTCCATGCCGTGCCGTTTGGCGAAGGCCGCGTTGTAGGCGTGGTAGAAGGCGATGTGGGACTCGTCGAGCGAGGCCTCGTAGCGGGCCTGGGCGGTGTCCGCCCAGCGCTTGGGCTCGGCGGTCATCACGCCGATGAAGTCCCGCATCTTCTTCAGCGTCGGGCCCTCGCCGTTGTAGTACCGGAACATCGCCTTCTGGCCCTCGGTCGGGGTGGGTCCGAAGGGCAGCCAGCCGCCGCCGGGTGCCATGAGCACCAACTTCTCGACGCGGTCCGGGACTTCGAGCGCGGTGGCGATGGCGGCGGCGCCGCCGAGGCTGTTGCCGAGCAGGTGGAAGCGGTCGATGCCGAGGGCGTCCAGGGTCTGCAGCAGCGCGTCGACGGTGATCTCGGTGATGCTGCGGGCGTCCAGGTCCGCCTCGGTGGGCCGGTAGCTGCCGCCGAAGCCCGGCTGGTCGGGCAGGACCACGCGGAAGTGGGGGGCGAGGGCGGGCAGGTTCTGACGGTAGTTGGCGACCGCGCTCGCGCCGGGGCCGCCGCCGTGCAGCATCACCAGCGCCGGTCCCTCGCCGGTCTCGCTGACCGCGACGGGCCCGAGCGTGGTCATCACGGTGTGCTCGACGAGCTTCGGCTCTTCGGTCTGGGCTGTGGTCACGAGGGTCTCCGGTCGTCCGGTCAGGGGAGGTCAGAGGAAGGTGCTGATGTTCTTGGCGAGGAGGACGTTCTGGTCGAGCAGGATCGTGCGGCGGGCGATCAGCAGCCGCCCGTCGTCCGGGTCGCGGCGCAGCAGGTCGGTGCGGCCACCGGCGTAGAGGTCGACCTCGCGTTCCAGGCGGTTGCGGTAGCAGAGGAAGGCCGACTCGGCGACGTACTCCCCCGGTTCTTCGGCGTCCCGGACCATGACGTTGGTGATCAGGTGCCGTGACCGTGACGGCGGGTCCTCGGCCCAGGCCATGCCCGAGTCGAAGCGGCGGATCCGCCAGGCCAGACTCGCCTTGGTCTCGTCGAAGATCGCCACCTCCCCGGGCGCACCGTCGGCCAGCGCCTGCTGCCGGCGCAGCCGGTTGGTGCGCACCGGGGCCCAGTAGTGCAGATCGTCGGTGAACAGCTCCAGCCAGTCGGCGTAGCGATGCTGGTCGAGCAACTGGGCTTCACCGGCGTACAACCGCTGCACTTCGAAGTGCAGCCGGATGTCGGCATCGGCGCCGGACCCGGTCTCGGCGACCGCCGGCTCCGGGATATGGATACTCATCGGGGCTTCCTCCTGCGGGCCGCGCTGGGTGAAGACATTCCAGCGCGGAGTGCGGGGTGGGGGGAGTGCGTGTGCCGTGGTGCGGCACGACCGCGCAGACCGACCGACCAGGCCACGGCCCGGCTTCCGGGGCCGCTCGGCCGGGTTCGCGGTGTGACCGCCGGGGCGGGGCCTACGGGTCGCGGCACGACCGCCGGGGCCTGACATACGGGTCGCGGCACCACCGCCGGCGGCCGCTCGCACAGGCCGCTGCACCACCGCCGAAGCCAGCCGCACAGATCGCGGCACCAGCGCCCGGGCCTGACGTACGGGTGGGACAAGTCGCCGGACGACGGGGGTCGGGCGGAAAGGGCTCGGTACTACCGCCGGGGCCTGACAGACGGGCTGCGGCACCACCGCCAGGCCGGTCGGACAGGTCGCCGCACGACCACCGGGGCCGGCCGCACAAGCCGCCGCACGACCCGGGTCGGTCGACAGGTCGCCGGACGACCACCGGGGCCGGCCGCACAAGCCGCCGCACGACCACCAGGCCCAGTGGACGCACAAGCCGCCACCCGGCCTCCGGAAGACGACGGACAAGCCGCAGTGCAGGTGCCGGGGCCCCGGGGCGGGAGCGGGCCGGGGGATTCAGCGGTTCAGCAGGGTTCGTAGGTCGGTGTGCTCGTCGGTCAGGTCGGTGGGGGACAGCGGGACGCCTCGGTCGATGATGCGGCGGGCGGCCTTGATGTCGCGGGCGCGGTCGATGGTGGCGGCTGCGATCAGGTGGTCGCCGCGCAGGCCGAAGGCGGTGAAGGCGCCGGTGGCCGGGTCGCCGCGGAGGACGGTCCGGTCGGCGTCCGCCATCGTGCCGACGGCCTCCAGGCGGGAGCCGTGTCGGTCGGACCAGAACCAGGGGGCGCCGGCGGCCGGCACCGGACGGCCCAGGATGCCGAGGGCGGCGGCCTCGCCGTCCCGTTGGGCCGCCTCCCAGTGCTCGTGGCGGACGCGGTGGCCGTCGGGGCGGGCGACGTCGCCGACGGCGAAGACGTTCGGGTGGGACGTGCGCTGCCCTGGGTGGACGACGACGCCGTTGCCGACCCGCAGGCCGGCGGTTTCGGCCGTCTCCGTGGCCGGGCGGATGCCGATGCCGGCCACCAGCGTGTCGGCGGCGAGGGGGTCGCCGTGCCCGGCGAGGCGTACGAGGAGGCCGCCGGGGTGACGCTCGACGCTCCCGACTCCGGCGGTGACCACCTCGATGCCCTCGGCGGTGTGTCTGCGGTGCAGCGCGCCCGCGATGTCACCGCCGACGGCCGCGGCCAGCGGCACCGGCACCGGGTCGACGAGGGTGACCCGGCAGCCCAGGGCGACGGCGACGGCAGCGGTCTCGGCGCCGATCAGCCCGGCACCGACGACGATCACCCGGGCGCCGGGCAGCAGCCGTTCGCGGAGGCGCTCGGCGTCCTCCCAGGTGCGCAGCAGGTGGACCGCCGGATCGTCACCGCCGGGCACCGGCAGCGGGCGCGGTGTGCCGCCGGTGGCCAGCACGACGCGGTCGGCCGCGGCCACCGTGCCGTCGGCCAGTTCAAGGCCGCCCGAGTGGGGGCGGATCGCGGCCACCCGGGCGCCCGCACGCAGTTGGACGCGCTGGTCCGCGTACCACTGCTCGGGCCGCAGCATGATGTCCGCGCGCCGGGATTTGCCGAGCAGTACGTCCTTGCTGAGCGGCGGACGGTCGTAGGGCAGGCCGCGCTCGGCGGAGTACAGGACCAGCTCCCCGTCGTACCCCTGGGCGCGCAGCGCGTCGCAGGTGGAGACGGCGGCCAGGCCCGCGCCGACGACGGCGATCCGCCGGGGCGAGGACGGCGGGGAGCTCATTCGGCGGCCTCCGCGGCGGTGCGACCCGGGTGGAGCCAGATGGCGTCGTCGCGGACCTCGACGCGGTGAGTGCGCACGGCGAGGGTGGCCGGCATGCACTGCGGCTCGCCCGACTTCAGACAGAAGCGGGCGCTGTGCAGCGGGCACTCGACCTCGCCGTCCTCGATCCAGCCCTCGGACAGGGACGCCTGGCCGTGCGAGCAGATGTCGTCGAGGGCGTAGTAGGCGCCGCCGTCGTGGAAGACGGCGATGGCGTCGCCGTGACCGCTGGTCTCGGGGGGCACCCGCAGCGCCTCGCCGTCCTCGATGTCGCCGACGGCGGCGACCCGGATACCGATACCTGTGCCGGTGATACCTGTGCCGGTGATACCTGTGCCGGTGGTGGTCATGCGGCGTCCTTCTCGTCCTTCTCGTGCCAGGCGGGTGTGTTCATCAGGTCGCGCCAGCGGGCGTACAGGCCGCGGGCGGCGCCGTCGGTGTAGAGGCGGCCGGTGGTGCCCGGGTGGACACCGTCCTCGGCCTCCAGCCCCAGCCCCATCTGGTAGTTGAGGGTCATCGAGCCGGACACGAAGCCGTGGGCCGTGGCCTGCACCTCGCTCCAGTTCTCGCCGTCGTCCTGCTCGAAGATGCCGGTGGGCCCGAACGTCCGCAGGTTGTAGAGCCGTTGCGCGTCCTTCACGTCGTCCGGCATGGACCGGTCGACGAGTGTCCAGGCCCAGACCTCCATCCGGTCCGGGCCCTTGGGGTGCCAGACGCGGATGGAGCCGTTGACCGGGAGGTAGGAGAAGTTGGGGAAGACGGTGGCGTGGCCGGTGGTCATCGGCCCTTCCACCCGGGCGTCACCGAGCCGCTCGCGCAGCGCCTCGTAGTCGTAGTGGGCGTGCACGACGCGGTCGTCGAAGCGGCTCTTGGGGTGGGTCGGGAAGCCGTGCCCGTGCCCGAGCGGATCGGCGTACTGCCGCCCCGGCGTCTGCACGATCTCCGACTTGGGGCCCTTGCCCGTCGGGGACATGACCATCAGCGCGGAGGCGTGCGAGATGTTGACGTGGTACCAGTCGGAGGCGAACTGCTCGGCCGCCAGCTTCCAGTTGCCCTCCAGCACCCACTTGTGCACCCCGCCGACCACCTCGGTGCCCTCCGGGTCGCGGTCGAGCATGGCGTCCATGTACCAGGTCATGCCGCCCAGCGCCTCGACGAGCGGGGGCGCCCCGGGGTTCCAGGTGGCGAAGACGAGCCCCTTGTACGAGTCGAGCCGCGCGACCTCGACCAGTCCCCACCGCTCCTGCTCGAAGTGGTCCGGGTAGTCGCCCTGATTGGGGACGTTGACGAGCTTGCCCGAGGTGTCGTACGACCAGCCGTGGTAGCTGCAGGTGAACGCCTTGGTCGCGCCCGCGTCGGCCCGGCAGACCCGCATCCCGCGGTGCCGGCAGGCGTTGAGGAACGCCCGCAGCCTGCGGTCCCGGCCCATCGCGACGATGACCGGGTCCTCCCCCATGTACGTGGTGAAGAAGTCGCCGGGCTTGGCGAACTGGCTCTCGTGGGCGAGGAACAGCCAGCTCGGCGCGAAGACCCTGCGCAACTCCTGCTGGTACAGGGCCTGGTCACTGAAGATCGTACGGTCGACGAGCCCGTGGTCGAGGTCGAAGTACGCGCTCACGTCGACGGACGGTCGTGGCACCCCGGCGAGACGGTCCGTGGGCCGTACGGGCGTCGCGGTCATCGCTGGGCCTCCTCTGCGCGGGTCGGGTCGGGGGCGAGGCGGCGGGGCGGTCGGCTCGGTCGCACGGCGGCTTTCCGTTCTCCTTGCTGGTGGTCCACAGGACGGTGGGGGTCGGCTGGGACGGTCGCGGGGGCGCGGGACGCGTGCACCGCAGCGGACAGCACCGCGCCGGACAGCACCGCGCCTACGGTGCCGCCGCCCCCGGTTCCACCAGGGTTCCGCTTCCGCCGGGTCGCGCCGGGCCCCGGTGGCCTCACGGACGGCCCGCCGAGCCCCCGCTCACGGCCTGCTGAGCGGAGCGTCGGCGCTGCGGTGTCGTGTCGGTGCATGCGCACAGGAGACGCCGCGGCCGGACGCCCGGCACAGCCCGCGTGCCGTGATGTGGCACGCCGACGTGCCCTGACCGACGTACCGTCCCCGCCCGTTTACAACCCGGAATTGGTCCCCTAGATTGGACGCGCGTCCATTTTGATGGCTGCGTGTGCATCGTTCCAGGAGCCCGCCATGTCAGTTCACTCCCCCACTTCCGAGCTCACCGACACCACGCTCCTTCAGGAGCCGACCGCGCCGTCGGACCAGCGGACCGCGGTCGACAAAGCGCTTGTCCTGCTCAAGTCCCTCGCCGAACAGGACCGGGAGGTCGGGGTGAGCGAGCTGGCCCGCCGCACCGGCCTCACCAAGTCGACCGCCTTCCGGCTCCTGGGCATCCTCCAGCGCAACGACCTGGTCGAACGGGTGGGGAGCGACTACCGCCTGGGTGCCCAGCTCTTCGACATGGGCACCCGGGTCTACGGCCCGACGTCCTTACTGCTGCGCGAGCGGCTGCTGCCGCATCTCGCGGACCTCTATGTGCTGACCCACGAGACCGTTCACCTCGCGGTGCTGCACGACACGGACATCGTGTACGTCAACAAGATCCACGGGCATCGTGCGACCCGCTCGCCCTCCCGCATCGGCGCCCGTCTGCCCGCGTACTGCACCGCCGTCGGCAAGGCGTTGCTGGCCTTCGACCACGACGCGGCGGAAGCGGCCATCTCGGCGGGGCTGTCGAAACTCACCGACTACACGGTCACCGACCCCGCCGCCTTCCGCGCGGAGCTGCGGCGCATCCGCCAGGACGGCATCGCGCACGACCGCCAGGAAGCCACCCTCGGTCTCACCTGCGTCGCCGTCCCCGTCATGGGACCCGCAGGCCGGCCGGTCGCGGCCCTCTCCGTCGCCGGCGCCGACCACCGCTTCGACCGGGCCCGCTTCGCCCCCGCGCTGCGCCGCGTGGCCTACGAGGCGGCGCGGGCGATCACGGCGGCCAAGGCACAGCGGACGGCACCGTCCACCGCACCGTCCACCGCACCGTCCGGCCCACCTTCCACCGCGCCTTCCGGCGCCGGGAGCACGCCGGCGGCCTGAGCCGGCGTGGCCCCGGGCCGCTGCCCCGGCGGGCGGCGTTCAGTGCGCGCCGTCTCCGTGGGTCCGGGTCGTGGTCATGCCCCCGGTGCCGGGCTGCACCCGCGGCACACTCACCACGATGTGCACCAGGCTCTCGCCGTCCAACGACTGGTACACATGGGGCCGGTCGCCCGGGTAGCGCACGAAGTCGCCGGTGGACAGCTCCACCGGGCTGTCGGCGGGGCCCACCCGCACCCGGCCACTGATCACATACAGGTGCTCCAGCGTGCCGACCGGGTGCGGCGCGGTCGGCCTGCCCGCCCCGTCCGGGTCGGGGCCGACGCGTACCAGATAGTTCTCGATGACACCGGAGCCGTAGACGTGGTCCAGGGCCCGGGTCTCGAACCCGTCATGCGTCTTCCAGACGACATCGGCGCCGCGCTGAACGGTCATCACCTGCTCCCGCTCGGCCACCAGCCTGGTGACCGGCACCCCCAGCGCCGTCGCGATCGAGAACAACGTATCCACGGTGGGGTTGCCGGTGCCCTGCTCCAGCTTGGACAACGTCTGTTTGGCGAGCCCCGCCTGCCGGGCCAACTCGGCCAGGGACAGACCCCGCTGCTCTCTGAGAAGGCGCACGTTGCGCGCGACGACGGAATTTCCTGAGGACACCACACCACTGTAAGCGGGGGACGATCTCGGCCACCGGCCGCGTCCCGGACAGCGGTACGTCAGGCGCGGCCGGTGGCCGCGACGAGCCCCGCGATGTCGTCCTCGTGGGTCAGGTAGCGGCCGGTGAGCGCGTCGGCCTCGCCCCGGACCAGCCGCAGCAGGTTGGCGATCGCCTCGGGGAGGGGGGTGTACCGGCCGGCCTCGCGCTGGGTGTCGAGCCAGGTCTCGATGCGGCGGTCCCACGGATTGTCGCTCCGCCGTGTCGCGGTCGCGGACGATCCGAGGCCGACGTCCACGATCCCCGGGTGGTAGCTGAACGCGGTGATCCCGTGCGGCAGCAGCTCGATGGCGATGTTCTCGGTCAGCTTGTTCGCCGCCGCCTTGGACACCGAGTACGCGCTGACGTGCGGCCAGCGGGTGTGCCCCGCGTGGCTGGAGATCGTGACGACCCGCCCCCGGCCACGCTCGATCATGCCGGGCAGCACCGCCCGGCAGGCCGCCAGCGCGCCACCCAGATTGACCTCCATGGCGTGCCACCACTCGGCCGGGTCGTTCTCCCAGGCGGGTCCGGCCGGTCCGGGCACACCGGCGTTGTTGACCAGCACGTCGATCCCGCCGAGCCGCTCGGTGGCCAGCTCTACGGCCTTGGTCAGCTCGGCGTCGTCGGTGACGTCGGCGACAGCCGTGACGACCTCGGGGCCCCGGTCGAGACCGGCCGCGGCCCTGGGCAGCGAGTCCGCGTCCCGCGTGGTCAGCACCAGGCGCGCGCCCGCCGCGTGCACGGCCTCGGCGATGGCCCGGCCGAGCCCACCGGCCGCCCCGGTCACCATGACCCGCAGCCCGGCCAGGTCCGTCGTGTCTTCAGACATCACAACCTCCACCATCATCGAGTGAATTGCCGGGGCCCGCCGCACGAGGTGGACCGGCCTCGGCACGGCCCGGCCCAGGTAGCCGATCACCAGGCCCCCGGACCTGGCCGTACCGCCCCATCACGCGCCCGCTTCCGCCGGGGCGGCCAGCGCCCGGTGGAGATGGTCGGCCAGGGACCGCGGTGCGGGGTGGTCGAACACGAGTGTGGCGGGCAGCCGGAGCCCGGTCAGGGCGCTCAGGCGGTTGCGCAGTTCCACCGAGGTCAGCGAGTCCAGGCCGGACTCGAGGAGGCTCCGATCCGGGGGCAGGGCCTCGACGCCCCGGTGGCCGAGCAGCTCGGCGGCGAGCGTGCGTACCTCGGTCAGGAGCCGTTCGGCCCGCTCGGCCGGAGCGAGGTCACGCAGCCGGACGGCGGGTGCGGCGGTGGCCGTCACGGCGGGCACGAGGCCGCGCAGCAGCGCGGGTGCCCCGCGGGTGCGCAGCTTGGCGATGTCGAACCTGGCGAGGGTGAGGACCGGGTCGTCCTGTCGCAGCGCCTCGTCGAAGAGGGCCAGCGCGAACGCGGTGGGCATGGGCAGGGTGGCGTCCGGGAGGGTGCCGTTCCGGTCGGCCTCGCGCAGCACCTCGGTCATGCCGGAGGCTTCCTCCCAGAGGCTCCATGCCTGGGACTGCGCGGGCAGCCCGTCGGCCCTGCGGCGCGCGGCGAACGCGTCCAGGAACGCGTTCGCGGCCGCGTAGTTCCCCTGCCCCGGGCTGCCCAGCACCCCGGCCAGCGAGGAGAACAGCACGAAGGCGGCCAGCTCGGTGTCCTTGGTCAGCTCGTGCAGGTTCAGCGTGCCGTCGAGTTTGGGGCGCAGCACCCGCTCCACCTGTTCGGCGGTCATCCCGGTCACCACCCCGTCCGCGAGCACCCCGGCCGCGTGCAGGACCGCGACCAGCGGGTGCCGGGCGGGCACCAGGTCGAGGGCGGCGGCGAGTGCGTCCCGGTCGGCGACGTCGCAGGCGGCGACGGCGACCTCGGCGCCCAGCTCCCTCAGCTCCGCGAGGAGAGGGTCGTCGTCCCGCGCCCCGCCGCGGCTGGTGAGCAGGAGGCTGCGGACCCCGTACTCGGTCACGAGGTGTCGCGCCAGCAGGGAGCCGAGCGTGCCGGTGCCGCCGGTGATCAGTACCGTGCCGCCGCTGAGGTCCGGGCGGGCGTTCCGCGCCGGCGTGACCCGCGCCAGTTCCGGCGCCTGGAGCCGGCCCGCGGCGATCCGTACGTGCGGTCGTCCGGCGGCCACCGCGTCGGCCAGCCGTGCCGAGGACCGGGGGGCCTCGTCCATGCCGTCCATCTCGACCAACAGGAACCGTCCGGGATGCTCGGACTGCGCGGACCGCACCAGGCCGCGCGCCGCCGCGCCGGCCGGGTCGTCGCCGCGGGTCAGTACGACGAGGGGGACGTCGGCCGGGCGGTCGGCCGCCAGCCAGTGCTGGACGTGGGACAGCGTGTCCAGCGTGGCTTCCCGGACGTCGTCGGGGGCCGGGGTGCAGATGACCGCGTCGGCATCGGCGAGATCGCCCAGGTCGGCGGTGACGTCGAGGCCGAGGCGGTCGGTGCCCAGCAGCGCCCATGTGGGTGCGGGTGACGTCACCCGATCGGCGAGTTCGGTCCACCGCATCCGGTACACCGAGTCCGTCGGCAGTGCGCCCGCCAGCTCGCGCAGGGCCACCGTACGGGTGCCGAGTGTGCCCCGGAACAGCGGTTCGCGCTCGGCGGTGGTGATGGCCACGGTGAACTCGTCCCGGCCGCTGGGTGCCAGGTGGGCGTAGGCGTGGGTGGTGCGGCTCTCGCCGGCCCATACGTCGCGCCACACGAACGGCAGCGCTATGTGGCCGTCCTGGACAGGTCGGGTCAGGGCGAGGGCGTGCAGGGCGGCGTCGCCGAGCACGGGGTGCAGGCCGTGGCCCGCGAACCCGCCGGGTGCCTCCTCCGGCAGCCGCAGTTCGGCGAAGAGCTCCCCGCCTCGCCGCCACAGCCCGCGCAGGGCCCTGAACGCCGGGCCGTACTCGTTGCCGCGCTCGGCCAGCGACGCGTAGTCGACGTCGATCTCCTCGGCGTCGGCCGGAGGCAGCGCCCCGACGATCGGCTCGGCGAACGGCTCGGCGAACGGCTCGGCGCGGGTGTCGTGGATCGTGCCGTGCGCGTGTCGTCGCCACTGGCCGGCGGGCTGCTCCGGCCTGCTGAACACCTCGACCGTACGCCGGGCCGGATCCGCCACGACCTGAAGCTCCGCCGTGCCCTCCTTGGACAGTACGAGTGGCGCCTCGATGACCAGCTCGTCGATTGCGCTGCCGCCGGTGCCGTGCGCGGCGCGCAGCGCGAGGTCCAGCAGCGCGGTGCCGGGCAGGATGCAGGTCCCGTTCACCGCGTGGTCGGCCAGCCACGGCTGCTCGACCGGCGAGACCCGGCCGGCGGCCACGAACTCACCGCTGCGGGCGGATTCGACCGGCGTGCCGATCAGTGGGTGGCCGCCGGTGCCCGCCCTGGACGAGGCGGTGGTCGTGAACCAGAACCGCCGCCGCTGGAACGGCGTGGTCGGCAAGGGGACCGGCCGGCCGGGGCGAGTGCCGGTGCCGGTGCCGGTGGTGAGGCGCAGGCCTCCCACCCCCCGCGCGTACAACTGTGCGGCGGAGGTCAGGAACCGTGCGGGACCGCCGTCGTCACGACGCAGGGTTCCGGTGACGACCCCGTTCGTGGCGCTCTCCTCCAGCGTCTGCTCGACGGCGGAGGTCAGCGCCGGATGCGGGCTGGACTCCACGAAGGCCCGGAAACCCTGGTCGACGAGATGCTCGACGGCCGGTTGGAACAGCACGGGCTGCCGGAGGTTGCGGTACCAGTACGCGCCGGTCAGCGTGGCGTCGCCGACCCAGTCCAGGTCCACGGTGGAGTACATCGGCACCGAGGGCCTGGCGGTGCGCACCTCCCCCAGCCTGGCCACCAACTCCTCACGCAGTGCCTCCATCTTCGGACAGTGCGAGGCGACGTCGACACGGATCCGCCGGGCGTGCACGCCGTCCAGCGCGCACTCGGCGAGCAGCCCGTCGACCGCCAGGTCGTCACCGGCGACCACGGTGGTGGACGGACCGTTGAGCGCGGCGATCCAGAGCCGGTCCGGCCAGCGCTCCAGCAGCCACTCCACCTGTGCGCGGGACGCGGTCACCGACGCCATGCCGGCGCTGGCGCCCAGCTCGGCGATGACCTGGCTGCGCACCACGACGACGCGGGCGGCCTCCTCCAGCGACAGCGCGCCCGCGACGCACGCGGCGGCCACCTCACCCATGGAGTGGCCGATCACCGCGTCGGGTTCGATACCACGGGAGCGCCACAGGGCGGCCAGCGACACCATCACCGCGAACAGCGCGGGGTGTACGAGGTCCAGCCGTTCCAGCCGGCCGGCGTCGTCGGCCAGTACCTCGGTGAGCGACCAGTCCACGTGGGGTTTGAGGGCCCGTTCGCAGGCGTAGACGGATTCGGCGAACACCGGTTCGCCCATCAGCCCGGCCGCCATGCCCACCCACTGCGTGCCCTGCCCCGGGAAGACGAACGCCACCTTTCCGTTCGCATCGGCCACTCCGGAGACACTGTTCCGCGCCGGCCTCCCCTCGGCGACGGCCCGCAGCCCGGCGAGCAGCTCATCGCGGTCGCCGCCGACCACGACGGCCCGGTGGGTGAAGTGGCCGCGCGACACCGCCAGCGAGTGCGCGAGGTCCACCGGTGCGACGTCCCCGGCCACGGGGAGCAGTCGGGCCGCCCAGTCCCGCAGCCGCTCGGGAGTTTTGCCGGACAACGCCCAAGCGACGACCGGCGATTCGACGGCGGGCGCCTCGGTAGCGGGCGGCTCGGTGGCCGGCGGCGGTGCGGGTTCCTCCGGTGGTGCCTCCAGGATCAGGTGCGCGTTGGTGCCGCTGACCCCGAAGGAGGAGACAGCGGCGCGCGGCGGCCGGTCCCGTTCCGGCCACGGCATGGTCTCGGTGAGCAGCCGGACGTCTCCCGACGCCCAGTCGACGTGCGGCGACGGCTCGTCCACGTGCAGGGTCTTCGGCAGGGTGCGGTGCAGCATGGCCTGTACGACCTTGATCACACCGCCGACCCCGGCCGCGGCCTGGGTGTGCCCGATGTTGGATTTCAGCGAGCCCAGCCAGAGCGGGGCGCCGCGGTCCTGCCCGTAGGCGGCCAGCAGCGCGCCGGCCTCGATCGGGTCGCCGAGCCGGGTGCCGGTGCCGTGCGCCTCGACCGCGTCCACGTCGGACGGTGAAAGACCGGCGTCCCGCAGGGCGAGCCGGATCACCTCCTGCTGTGCTGTCCCGCTGGGCGCCGTAAGGCCGTTGGACGCGCCGTCCTGGTTCACCGCGGAACCCCGGATCACGGCCAGCACCGGGTGCCCGGCGCGGCGGGCGCCGGACAGTCGTTCCAGCACCACCATGCCGACGCCCTCCGCCCAGCCGGTGCCGTCCGCCGCCGCGGCGAACGCCTTGGACCGACCGTCCTCGGCCAGCGCGCCCTGCCTGCTGTACTCCACGAACGTCTGCGGCGTCGCCATGACGGCCACACCGCCGGCCAGCGCGAACTCGCACTCGCCCCGGCGGATCGACTGTGCCGCGAGGTGGATGGCCACCAGGGACGAGGAACAGGCGGTGTCGACGGTGAGCGCCGGACCGCGCAGTCCCAGCACATAGGCGATCCGCCCGGAGGCGGCGGCGCCGACCGTGCCCGTACTGATGTAGCCCTCCAGCTCGCGGGGCACCCGGTCGGGATCGGTGACGTAGTCGTGGTGGATCAGCCCCGCGTACACGCCGACCCGCTGGTCGCGCAGGGACGTCGGGTCGATGCCGGCGCGCTCCAGTGCCTCCCAGGAGGTCTCCAGGAGCAGCCGGTGCTGCGGGTCCATCGCCAGCGCCTCGCGCGGCGAGATCCCGAAGAACTCGGGGTCGAAGTCGGCCATCTCACGGAGGAACCCGCCCCGCCGGGTGCGAGAGGTGCCGCTGCGGTCGGGGTTGGGGTCGAACAACCGGTCGAAGTCCCAGCCCCGGTCGTCGGGGAACCCGGAGGTGGCGTCGACCCCGTCGGCCACCAGCCGCCACAGCTCGTCGGGGGAACGGACCCCGCCGGGGTAGCGGCAGCCGATACCGACGAGCACCACGGGATCGTCGTCCGGATCGACGTCGGTGCCGGCCGACGCGGCGACCGTGGCCCGCTGCTCGGGTGAACCGGTGAGCTCGGGTGAACCGGTGAGCTCACCTCGCAGATGCCCGGCGATCGCACGGACCGAAGGGTGGTCGAACACGAGCGTCGTCGGCAGGCGCAGCCCCACGGCGGCGGCGATCCGGTCCCGTAGCCGGACCGCGTCCGCCGAAGTGAGCCCGTACTCGCGCAGGGCGCGGTCCGGCTCGATGGCACCCGCGTCGCCCAGCACCTCGTGGACCTGGCCCGCGACGAGGTCGACGAGCCTGCCGCCGAGGTCGGTCCCGGTGATCCCGGTCAGGTCCACCCTGGCCGGCAGCCGGTCCGGTGCGGTGGCCGGCGCCGACCACACGGTCGCGACCAGCGTGCTGCCCGGCCGGCTCAGCGCGACGTCCACGGAGTTGCGGATCCGGTGGTCGGTCAACCCCTCCGCCAGCACCAGGGTGGTGGGGGCGGACCCGGCGGGGGCGATCGTCACGGTGGAGCCGGTGACCGTGACGGTGACGCCGTCCTCCGTGCCGGACGGCCCCACGCGCCGGGCCTCGTGACCGGCCACGAGGTGGCGGGCGATCAGGTCCGCGAGGTCCCCGGCGTCTCCCGCCAGGGTCACGTCCCGGCCGGCGAGCGGACCGGCCCCGGTGGGCAGTGCGGTGCCCGGGAGCAGGGCCGGCGCACCGTCGGCTCCCACGAGGTGCAGGCCGTCGTGGGAGCCGGCGACGGCGAGCAGCCGGCCGGGCAGCTCCGTCAGCGCCTTGCGCGCGATCTTGCCCGTGCCCGTCCTCGGCAGTGCGGTCACGGCGCGGATCTCCACCGGCACCTTGAAGTAGGCGAGGTCGCGACGGCACCGCGCGAACAGCTCCGCGCAGTCGACGGCTGCCACGTGCTGGGGGTCGGGCACCACCAGCGCCACCGGGACCTGGCCGAACTCGTCGTGCGCCAGTGCGGTCACGGCGGCGTCGCGCACACCGGGCACCCGGGCGAGTACGGCCTCGATCTCGGTGGGGTGCACGTTCTCCCCGCCCCGGATGATCACGTCGTTGCGCCGGCCGGTGATCCAGAGGTACCCGGCGTCGCTCTGGCGGGCGAGATCGCCGGTGCGGTACCAGCCGTCGCGGAGCACCTCCGCGGTGGCCTCCGGCAGGTTGTGGTAGCCCAGCATGACGTTCGGGCCGCTGACCCAGACCTCGCCCTCCGCACCGGTCGGCACATCGGCACCGGTGTCCGGGTCCACCACACGCAGGCTCAGCCCGGGCACCGGCGGCCCGCACGAACCGGGCACGCGCTCGCCGTCGGGCCGCATGGCGGTCATCGTCCCGCTCGTCTCGGTGCTGCCGTAGCTGTCGGTGAGCCGGACGCCGAAGGCGGCCTCGAACGCCTCGGCGAGCGCGGGCGTGCTGACCGCGCCCGCGATGAAGCAGACGCGCAGCGCGGGCAGCGTGAGTCCTTCCGCACCGGCGGCATGGACCAGGTTGTGGTAGATCGTCGGCACGCCGACCAGGAACGTGTAGGGCCGGGAGCGCAGTTCGTCGAGCACCTCGGGGGCGGAGAGCCCCGGCATCAGATGCGCGGTGGCGCCGACCGCGGTCGTGCCGATCACGCACAGGTGGTGGCCGAGGGTGTGGAACAGGGGCAGCGGGAACAGCAGCGTGTCCTCGGCGGACAGTTCGACGATCGGGACGTAGCAGGAGGCGACGTTCCACAGCGCGGCGCGCAGCGTGGACAGCACGCCCTTGGGGCGGCCCGTCGTTCCGGAGGTGTAGAGGAGGAAGGCCGGTTCGTCCAGACCGAGATCGTCGCGTGCCGGGACGGCGGGATCGCGCGTGGCGAGACCCTCGTACGCCATCGTCTCCGGATCTTCGTACGCCACCGGGTCCGAACCCTCGTACGACACCGGGGCCGGGCGGTCGCCGACCACGACGAGGTGCCGTGGTCCGGGCGGCAGTACCGCGCGCACCTGGTCGGCGTGCGCGGTGTCGGTGATCACCGCTAGGGCGTCGCTGTCGGTGAGCAGGTGCCGCAGCTCCGCGTCGGAGGAGTGCGGGTTGACCGGCACACCGACGCAGCCGGCGCGGTTGACGCCGAGGTAGCTCTCCACCATCTCCACGCGGTTGCCCAGCAGGATCGCCACCCGCGCGCCCCGGGGCAGACCCAGTGCGACCAGGTGGCCGCCGAGCCGGGCCGTACGCCGTTCCAGTTCCGTATAGGTCACCGCCCGCCGCTCGTCGGAGAAGGCGACCTTGGTCCCGCGCAGCGCCGCGTGGGTGCGCAGCAGCTCGGGCAACGGGCGGATCAGGTCGTCGGCACCGCGGGTCGCGGACATGCCTGCCCCTTCTCGCGGTTCGGTCACTCGCGGCCCGGTCACTCGGGATTCGGTCATGAGAGGGCTCCCGTCACCGACTCGACGGCGGCGAGAACGGCGCCTGAGCCGACGAGTTCGACAGTGTTGTTGATCTCGGGCGACAGATACCGGTCCGGGCCGGGACCTGGCACGCCGGAGGACCTCAGCAGCGCCACGACCGCGCCGGTGGCGGCGGACGGCGTCAAGGGGGCGCGTAGATCGAGCGCGCGTGCGGCGGTGAGGACCTCGATGGCGATGACGCGGGTGAGGCCGTCGACGGCCCGCCGCAGTTTGCGGGCCCCGCCCCATCCCATGGACACGTGGTCCTCGAACATCGCGCTCGACGGTATGGAGTCGACCGACGCGGGTGCCGCGAGGCGCTTGAGCTCGGAGACGATCGCGGCCTGGGTGTACTGGGCGATCATGTAACCGCTGTCCACACCGGGGGCGTCGGCGAGGAACGCCGGCAGGCCGTGGTTGCGGGCGACGTCCAGGAACCGGTCGGTTCGGCGTTCGCTGATCGAGGCGATGTCCGCGGCCGCGATCGCCAGGAAATCGAGGGCGTGGGCGACGGGTGCGCCGTGGAAGTTGCCGTTCGACTCCACCCGTCCGTCGCTGAAGAGCACGACCGGGTTGTCGACGGCGGCGGCCAGCTCGCGGCCGGCCACCGCGGCGGCGTACTCCACGGTGTCACGTGCGGCGCCGTGGACCTGGGGCGAGCACCGAAGGGAGTAGGCGTCCTGCACGCGTGTGCAGTCCGGTCCCCGGTGGGAGGCGACGACACCGGAACCGGCCATGATCGCGACCAGGTTGGCCGCGGAGGCGGCCTGGCCGGGATGAGGCCGCAGTGCCTGGAGGTCGGGCGCGAACGCTCTGTCGGTCCCGAGCAGTGCCTCGACGGACATGGCGGCGGCGATGTCCAGGGTCTTGAGCAGCCGCCGCAGATCGGTGATGGCGAGGACGAGTTGGGCCAGCATGCCGTCGGTGCCGTTGATGAGGGCGAGGCCCTCCTTCTCGTGCAGCTCGACCGGGCCGAGCCCGGCGGCGGTGAGTGCCTCCGCGGCGGGCATGAGGGCACCTGACGCGTCGCGCACCTCGCCCTCGCCCATCAACGCCAGCGCGCAATGAGCGAGCGGTGCCAGGTCGCCCGAGCAGCCGAGCGAGCCGAACTCCCGTACCACCGGCGTGATTCCGGCCGACAGCAGAGCGGCGAGCCGCTCCGCGGTCTCGGCCCGCACGCCCGTGTGCCCGGTCGCGAGCGTCGAGAGCCGCAGCAGCATCATTCCGCGGACGACTTCCCGCTCGACCTCCTGCCCGGAGCCGGCGGCGTGGGACCGGACCAGGGACCGCTGCAGCTGGGCCCGCTGCTCCGGCGGGATGTGCCGGGTCGCCAGCGCGCCGAACCCGGTCGAGATGCCGTACGACGGTCTCGGCGCGGAGGCGAGTTCCTCCACCACGGCCCGGCCCTTCTCCAGCACCGAGAAGGCGTCGTCACCCAGGCAGACGGTCGCGTCATCGCGTGCGACGGCGGCGACGTCGACGAAGGAGAGCGGGGCGGTCCCGACGGTCACGGTCTGGCGCGGCATACCCATCAGACGGCCACGTCCGCAGGGGCGAAGTCCCACTTGAGGTGTTTGTTCACGGCGTTTCCTCCTGGCGAGCTGGTCACGTCGGGGTCACGGCTGGCAGGGACGGCGTGCGCTTCCCCGCACCTCCACGGCGGGAGAGCGCGGTCTTCAGCGAGGCGGTGGCTGTCTTCGACAGGGCCATCCGGTTGCGATCACAACCTGGAGGACGAGCGCCGAGCCGCTGTCCGGAAGCCTCTGTGGTTCTTGCGGCCCAGGGCACCGAGGGCGACGAGGCCTTCCAGGAGGAGGGCCGGTTTCTGCTCCGGGTGGGCGAGTTGGTCGTACAAGCGGTGCTGGATGGCCAGCGAGACGTCCAGACCGATCGTGTCGAGGAGGGCGAAGGGGCCCATGGGGAAGCCGTAGCCGTTCTCGATGGCCGTGTCCGTGGCCTCGATGTCGGTGCCCGGGCGCCGCAGCAGATCGACCGCCGCGCCGAGGTAGGGGAAGAGGAGGCAGTTGACTATGAAGCCGGCCCGATCGGGACAGGTGACCGTGGTCTTCCCCAGTCCGGCGGCGAAGGTCCGGGCGCCGTCGAACACGTCGTCGGAGGTGCCGTCGGTGCGGACCAGTTCGACGAGTCGCAGTATGGGCGCGGGATTGAAGAAGTGCATGCCGACGACATCGGCGGGCCGTCCGGCGGCTTCCGCGCAGGCGGTCACCGACAGGCTGGACGTGGTGGTCGCCAGGATGGCTCCCGGTTTGGCCACCGTGCCGAGCCGGGCGAAGAGGAGGCGCTTGACGTCGAGGTCTTCCGCCACCGCTTCGATGACCAGATCGCGGTCCGCGACTGCTCGTACGTCGGTGGCAGGGGTGAGCAGCGGCAGCGCCGCGGCCTCCTGCTGGGGGGTGATCCTGCCGCGGCGGACGGCGCGGGTCAGGGATTCCGAGATCGCCGCGAGGGCGGTCTCCGCCTTCTCCGGGCTGCGCGCCACCAGCACGGTGGGATGACCTGCGGTCGCTGTGGCCTCCGCGATACCGCGGGCCATGACGCCGGAGCCCAGGACGGCGACCGTACGCACCGGACGGCGGACGGTGCCGGGGTGGTCCTCGGGCCTGTCCCGTGGTGCGACGCCCTCGCCGCCCTCGCTGTCGTAGGTGTCGTAGGTGTAGAAGCCTTCGCCGGTCTTGCGTCCCAGGCGGCCCGAGTCGACCAGGCGGGTCAGCAGCGGGGCCGGGGCGAACGAGTCGTCGCCGGTCCGCCGGCGCAGTCTCGTCAGGGTCGCGTGGGCCGTGTCCAGTCCGATGGCGTCCAGCAGTCGCAGCGGCCCGGCCGGCAGACCGCAGCCGAGTCGCATCGCCGTGTCGATGTCATCGCGTGCGGCATGGCCGGCGTCGAGAAAGGCCACGGACCGGTTCAGGTAGGCCATCACGAGTGCGGTGGCGTCCTCCGCCGGCCCGGCGCCGATCTCGGCCCGTGTCAGGCCCAGTTCGGCGATCAGCGAGTCGACGGCGCTCGTGGTGGACGGGGAGGTCAGGGCGGTGGGTGCCGGTTCCACCGTGCCGCCGGGGCCGGGAGGGACGAGGAAGCGCAGGCCCGAGACCGTCTCCGGCCGGCCGGACGCGACGGCGAGGTGCGGGACGGAGAGCGCGGAGGTCGTGGTGAGCACCGGGGCCCCCGAGACCTCGCCGATACGGCGAAGTAAGTCCGCCTTGACGGCCAGGTCGTCGGGTACGGCCTCGATCACCACGGTGGCGTCCGCGAGTGCCGCCACATCGGGTGTGAAGACGACGTCGGGCGTGAGGACGGCCTCGGGCATGACGACGGCCTCGGGCGTGACGACGGATGGCTCCCGCGCGCCCTCGGTAACCGCCTTGAGGCGGTTGCCGACCCGTGCGAGTACGTCGAGGTCGGTGTCGACAGCCACGATGCGATGGCCGGCCCGGTGGGCCAGGCGCAGGAACGCCTCGCCGACCGTGCCGAGGCCGACGATGCCGGTGAGGGGTCGCTGATCGGTCGTCATGACGTTCCTCGCACGTTCTGCTCCTGCTTCCGCTCCCGGAAGCGGTTGATGGCGTCGATGTGCCTGGCGCGCAGGGCGTGGTCGCGCACACCGAGGCCCTCGCGCGGGGCCAGGCAGAGGATGCCGACCTTCCCCTGGTGGAGGTTGGCGTGCACCTCGTACGCCGCGTGCCCGGCCTGCTCCAGGGGGTAGACCCTCGACAACGTCGGATGGATCCTGCCCTTGGCGATGAGCCGGTTGGCCTCCCAGGCCTCGCGGTAGTTGGCGAAGTGGGTGCCGACGATGCGCTTGAGGGACATCCAGAGGTAGCGGTTGTCGTACTCGTGCATGTATCCGGAAGTCGACGCGCAGGTGGCCACGGTGCCGCCCTTCTTCGTCACGTACACCGACGCGCCGAACGTCTCCCGGCCCGGGTGCTCGAAGACGATGTCGACGTCCTCGCCGCCGGTGAGTTCCCGGATGCGCTTGCCGAACCGCTTCCACTCCTTGGGGTCCTGGGTGCGTTCGTCCTTCCAGAACCGGTAGCCCTCGGCGTTCCGGTCGATGACCGCTTCGGCACCCATGGCGTGGCAGACGGCCGCCTTCTGCGGCGACGAGACCACACAGATGGGGTTCGCGCCCCCGGCGAGCGCCAACTGGGCGGCGTACGAACCGAGTCCGCCGCTCGCGCCCCAGATCAGCACGTTGTCGCCCTGCTTCAGCTGCGCGCCGTTACGGGAGACCAGCTGCCGGTACGCGGTGGAGTTCACCAGGCCCGGAGCGGCGGCCTCCTCCCAGGTCAGGTGCTCCGGCTTGGGCATCAGCTGGTTGGACTTGACGAGCGCGATCTCGGCGAGGCCGCCGAAGTTGGTCTCGAAGCCCCAGATGCGCTGCTCGGGGTCCAGCATCGTGTCGTCGTGGCCGTCGGGGCTCTCCAGCTCGACGGACAGGCAGTGGGCGACGACCCGGTCGCCCGCGCGCCACCGGTTCACGCCGGGCCCGGTGCGCAGCACCACCCCCGCGAGGTCGGAGCCCAGCACGTGGTACGGCAGGTCGTGGCGTTTGGCCTGATCGCTGAGGCGCCCGTAGCGCTCCAGGAAGCCGAAGGTCGGCAGGGGCTCGAAGATCGAGGACCACACGGTGTTGTAGTTGATCGCACTCGCCATCACGGCGATCAGGGCCTCGCCCGGTCCCGGCTCCGGTGTCGGGACCTCCTGCACCTGGAGGGACTTGCGCGGATCCTTCTCCTTGGAGTCCATGCCCTCGAACATCGCGGTGTCCTCCCGGCGCACCACGTTGCCTCGGTAGTACTCCGGCAGGCGCAGGCCCGTCACATCCCACGATGTGACGTCCTCCGAGAGGAGAGCGCCGATGATCTCATCCATATGCCATCCCGTGATGTGTCGAGTGGATCGGGTGGAGGGAGAGTGCGGTCTTCAGCGAGGCGGCGGACTCCTGATGGCGTCCGCCGCGGGCGTCCGTCGGGGGCGTGCCGTCGGGGGCGTGCGTCCGGACGTCGCCGACGAGGCGCCTGAAGTGATGGAGGTCCGGCCGTTCGAAGCTGGTCCGCGCCGGCAGGAGGTGGCCGGGGCTCCGGTGCCGACGGGGCTGTCGGGCCGTCCCGACCGGCTGCCGTACTCGTCCAGCACATGAACGGAGCCAAGAACCTCATACCGCATCAGATCCCCTGCCGTCCTTGGATGGAGAGCGTGCCGGCGGGCTGTCACCAGGAGATGACCTTGAACATCGCAGTGTCATCCCCCCGTGCCACGGAGCGGCACGAACAGAGGCGCAGCGCGGCCGGTCAGGGGCACGCTCGGGCCGAGAGGTCCTGGTGAAGGCCCGGTGCAGTGGCCCGAGTCGACCCGAGGAGTGACCTGACTATCCATCACCTCCTGTCCCAGACACCCTTGGTGGCCCGTACCGAGCCACCGGACGCCACAGCCGGGCCGGACCCCCTCCGCCAGGGGCGCCAGGCCGGTCCCTCGCCCCCGGCCCCCCTTCCCGGCACCGCTCCGCGCCGGCCGAGCCGGAGTTGACCCCGCCCACCCACCTCGGGCCGACGCATGAGCGCGACCACACCGAACGAGACGACCGAGAGGAAGAGCGACATGACCCGTCAGCCCACGGATGCGCCCGCCGAGGACGTCCAGCCACGGTTCAGGCCGTACACGGCCAAGGCCGCCGAGCCCTGGGAGGAGCTCGCGCACGACCGGGCCCGCTGCCCCGTCGTCCGCAACTCCGAGCTGAACGCGGTGCAGGTCTCCACCTACGAGGGAGTCAAGGAGGTGCTGGCCGGATACCAGCGGTTCTCCAACGCGTCCGGCAACATCTGGCCGCTGAAGGAGCCGCTGCCGCCCGAGGAGCAGGTGCTCGGCTGGGCCGACCAGCCGATCCACACCCGCCAGCGGAAACTGCTGGTCAAGGCGTTGTCGGCGTCCCGTATCCGGAACATGCGCGCGTTCAGCGAACGCCTCGCTGACGACATCGTCGACGAGCTCTCCGCGCGGGGATCCTTCGAGATGTACGAGGACTTCGCGGAGCGGATGGCCGCCGGTCACGTCTGCGAGCTGCTGGGCATCCCGGAGAGCGAGCGTGCCGAGTACGCGCGGGCGGCGAAGCGGATGGAAGAGCTGGTCACCATCACCATGGACGGCCGCGAGGAGGGCGGATACGGCACCGAGCTGAACGAGTGGCTGGACCACCTCAGCGGGATGATCCACGCCAGGCGGGCGGCCGGGCCCGACAGCGACGACCTGATCACCCAGTTGTCCTTCGCCCAGGTGGACGGCGACTACTTCGAGGCGCACGAGATCGCGCGAATGATCCAGCTGCTGAACGTGGCGGGTATCGGTACGACGATCGGGGCGATCGGCAACAGCGCCTACCTGCTGGACCGGTACCCCGAACAGAAGGCCCGGTTCCTGTCCGACATCGAGGGACTGTCACTCTCCCTGGCGGCGGAATCACTGCGGTTCGAGACACCCATCTCGGGTCTGTGGCGGACCTGTTCCAAGCCGACCAGGATCGGGAACATCGATGTCGAACCGGGAGAGAAGGCCTTCGCTCTCATCAGCGCCGCGAATCACGACCCGCTGGTCTACGACCGGCCGGACGAGTTCATCATCGAACGTGACTGGGCCAGACTGCCGCAGGATCTTCCGTTCGGGCAGGGCATCCATTTCTGCCTCGGCATGAACATGGCCCGAATGGAGATGCAGGTCGCCACCGCGAAGATGTACCGGCGGCTGCCCAACCTCCGGGTCAGGCCCGGCTTCGAGCCCGAGCTCCTGCCGGGGGCGGTGCTGCGTCGTTTCGAGACACTGGAGATGGTCTTCGACGGCCCGGCACTGCCGAGGACCACCTGACGGCCTGCCTCCGGCGAGTCCGTACGGACTCGCCGGAGGCAGGCCGCGGCCGAAGTCCGAGCGCGGTCTGCGCGCGGTCCGGGCGCGGGCTGCGCGCGGGCTCATCCCCTGCGGACGGACAGCACCTGGGTGTTGGTGTGCTCCAGCACGCCCTCCAGGCCGTTCTCGACGCCGAGGCCGGACGCCTTGTGGCCGCCGAAGGGCAGGTCCGGGGTCGGCATCGCCTCCTGGTTGATCCAGACGGTGCCGACCTCGATCCGCGCGGCCAGTTCCTCGGCCGCCGCGGCGTCGCGGCTCCAGACGGTGCCGGCGAGCCCGTACTCGGAGTCGTTGGCGCGGCGGACGACATCGTCGACATCCCGGAACCGCAGCAGGGGGACGACCGGGCCGAACGGCTCCTGGGTGACGATCGCCGAGTCGTCGGCGGGGTCGTCCACCACGGTCGGGTGCACGAAGTAGCCGGGGCCGTCCGGGATCGCACCCTCGACCAGCAGCTTGGCGCCGGAGCCGACGGTCTCCTTGATCAGGCCTACGACCTTCTCGTACTGCGCGCGGTTCTGGAGGGGGCCCAGCTGGACGCCGTCCTCCAGACCGTCGCCGACCTTGACGGACCGTGCCAGCTCGGCGAACCGCTCCGCGAACGCGTCGTAGACGTCCTCGTGCACGTAGACCCGTTTGGCGGCGATGCAGAGCTGGCCACTGTTGGCGAAACAGGTCCAGAAGACCCGCGGCGCGACCTCGTCGACGTCCACGTCGGGCAGCACGATCGCGGCGTCGTTGCCGCCCAGCTCCAGGGTGACGCGGGAGAGGTTGCGGGCGGCGGAGGCCATGACCTTGCGGCCGGTCGCGCTGGAGCCGACGAAGGCGATCTTGTCGATGCCCGGGTGCTCGGTGAGTCTCGGTCCGAGGCTGTCGCCCCCACTGACGGTGTTGATGACGCCTGCGGGTACGACGTCGGCCAGCAGCTCGCCGACACGCAGCGTGGTGAGCGGGGTGAACGGCGAGGGCTTGACCACGATGGTGTTGCCGGCGAGCAGCGCCGGGCCGATCTTCTTGGCGGCCAGGACGACGGGGAAGTTCCACGGCACGATGCCGGCCACGACGCCGAGGGGTACCCGGCGTATCCGGATGCGGTGGGTCTCGGTCTCGGTGACCTCGTCGTCGGGGTACTCCATGGCGGCGTGCGCGTCGAGCCAGGCGGCGAAGGTCATGATCTCGGCGCGCGCGTCGGCCAGCGGCTTGCCCTGCTCGGTGGTGAGCAGCACCGCCAGTTCCTCGGTGTGCTCGCCGACGACGGCCGCGGCGGCGCGCAGCACGGCGCGGCGCTCGTCCACGGACGTGGTGCGCCAGGTGACGAAGGCACGTCGCGCGGCCGAGACGGCGGCCTCCAGCTGGGCGTCGGTGGCATCGGGTACGCGGCCGACGATCTCCTCGGTGGCGGGGTTCAGCACGCCCAGCGGGTCGCCTTCGGCGCCGACGAGCCGGCCGCCGATGAGCATGCGATGGGTGGGTTCCGGGTGGATCACTGACGTCACTTCGCTACTTCCCTACGCCATGAGGGCCTTCGCCCGTCGAACCCGGGCGAAGGCCTCGGTTCAGGTGGGCAGAAGGCCCTCGGTTCCGGTGATCAGCGGATGCAGGCCTTCGTGCGCATCAGGAACGATTCGAGGTAGTCGTCATGCGGGATGCCGGGGGGCAGCCAGTACGTCGGGTGGTCCCCGAGATAGACGTTGGCGATGCTGGGCTCGTCGAAGAGCCGGTCCACCAGCGTCTCGTCGTCGGTGACGGCGGTGAGCACCACGGTGTCCTTGAGCGGCTCGACCCCGGCCTGCGGGCTCCACGGCGCCACCCAAACACAGGGAAAGCGCTGCTCGATACGGGTCTGCGGGGCATCGGGCCGGGACACCTGGTGCACGGCCGGGCGGAGCACGGCGGTGCCGTCCCCGAGGTCGTCGACGATCCCGTCGCCGCCCAGCCACGGGGTGGTGCCGGCGGCCTTGGCCAGCAGGAACCGCTCGATCCGGCGGGCCTCGTCGATCGGCTTCACCGGCAGCACCGCCTTGGGGTCCTGTGGCGGCAGGCTGGGCAGCACGGAGAGCCGCTCGGCGATCGCCCGCGCCACCGGTGCCGGGTCGCCCTCGACGAACACCGCGGTGGTGTTGATGCAGGCGGCACCGCCGTGGGCGCTGACCGAGGAGACGATGGTGTCCAGGTAGGAGGTCCAGTCGGCGTCCTTGGTGATGAGGAACTTCGACCGCCCCGGCCCCTGTGGCAGCACCGTCGCCATCGAGGCGTACTTGCGCACCACGTCGTCGTCGCCGTACACCATGGCCAGGTCCGCGCCCCGCACGACCTCGTCGGCCGTGGTGTGGTCGGTCGGCAGCAGGGCGACCTGGTCGGCGCCGAAGCCGGCGTCGCGCAGTGCGGTGATCCACCGGTGCGGGCTGAACGGTTCACGGCTCGACGGCCGCACCGCCACCCGGTAGCCGAGGGCGAGGGACTGGAGCCACAGGGTGTGGGCGCTCGGTGTGTTGCCGGGGGCGTGGACGGCGAACACGCCGCCGCGACGGGCCCATACGCCGCTGCCGTGCCGGGTGCGCGGGTCGCGCCAGTCGTTGACCGCCCCGGTGGGACGGGCCAGTTGGGAGCTGAGGTACGCGCGTTCCGTGTACTGCGCGGTGAACTCCAGGGCCATCTCCGTCGTGCCCCAGGGCAGGCCCGATACCCGGCACACCGCGTGCTGGTACTCCTCGGCGGACAGTCCACCGACGGTCTCGGTGGCGAACGCTTTGCCCGCCCTGGCGATGGCGTCCAGGCGCTGTTCCAGCGGCAGCGGGTCGGCCTTGCGCAGCGCCGACATCGTCCGGGCGACGTAGAGCGGGGGAACCAGGCTCAGTTCGGCGAACGGCTCACCATGGATGTCCTTGACGGTCTGGATGGTCCTCGACCGGTACGCGCCGCCGGGGCCCAGTGCGTCGAGGCGGATGAGGTCGCTCGTCACGCCCATCAGTAGACTCCCTCGATCACGGCTTCGCCGTCGAAGACCCGCACCGGCGTCACATCCGCCACGGAGTCCCCCACCTGCCCTCGCGGCCCCGGTACACGGGTGGCCTCGTCGCGGTCGAGGTTGTTGGGCAGCAGGAAGCTCCGGCTGACGTGGTTGACGACCACCCGGCCACGGGCGCCGTACTCGACCGGTTCCCCGCTGTCGGGATCGACGACCCGGAAGGTGATGAACGGTGCCGGCGGGTCGAAGACGCACTCGCCGATGTCCTCGGTGACCCGCTGGCCGCAGCTGTGCAGCAGCATGGTGCTGCCGAAGAAGCCGATGAGCGGGATGCCGGGAAAGACCTCGCTGCCCAGCAGGTCACGGGTGTTGGCGTCCATGTGCGCGCCGGCCCAGATGATCGCCTTGACCTTGTTCCGCACCAGGTCGGTCAACTCGTCGTCGACGGCGAGGCGTTCGAGCACCGGCGGCGTGATGGCGAGGACGCCCACGTCCTGACCGCGTAACACGTGCCGGGCCTGCTCCAGCAGATGGCCGGCGTAGGCGCGTGCCTCCTCGGCGCGGCCGGCGGCGATGAGTTGCTTGACCCAGCGCGGGTCCATGTCGATGGAGAACGCGTGGCCGCCGTGGTCGCTCGCGAGCCGGGAGTACGCGTACCCACCCATGTGCGGCCCGGTGGGAAACATCATCAGCCAGTTCGCGCCCCTCGGCACGCCGTGCCCGTCCAGGATCGCGGCGAGACACTCCTGCGACTTGAGGAACCAGTCCCGCAGGAGAACCACCCGCTTGGGCCGGCCGGTGGTGCCACCGCTCTCGAAGATCCCGCAGATGTCCGGGTTCTTGCCGTAGCCGCGTGGAACCAGGTCCTCGACGCGTACGTCGCGCAGTTCGTCGCACACGTTCGGGAACAGCGCCAGATCTTCGACCCCCCGCACGTCGGTCAGCGGGTCGAAGTCGAGGGTCTTCGCCCGCGCCAGCCAGAACGGCGAACCGGTCGCGGGGTCGAAGTGCCATCGCATCGCCGCCCTGATGAACTCGCCCGGGTCGGGGCCGTCCCCGATCGGCGTGTCGAGAACGGTGTCGAAATCGTGGACCATGAAGCCTCCGGTGTCTCGGGGGTCTCGCTCCTCCTGCGGGCCGCGCTCAGCGCTGTCATTCCAGCGCGCAGGGGGTGGCCCGGGAACGGCGTGTGCCGATGGGCGGCACGGCGCCGGAGCCGCCGGGGCCGTACGCCCTGGGACGGGGGGGTTCCGGGTGCGCCCGTCGGGCTCGTGCCGCAGGACGGCACACGCGTCCTTCACCCGGTGGCCGCAGCACTACAGTCCCCGCTCAGTCCTCCCTGCCGTGTGTCCTGGATCACTGAGCATCCGGGCCTGATGGGAAGCGAGCCGCCCATGTCCGAGATCACCAGCGAAACCGAACCGGTCGGCGTCACCACGACGAGCACGGCCCCCGCCGCCCAGAAGTCCACCGCGTCGCGGGTCGCCGTCGCTAGCCTCGTAGGCACGGTCATCGAGTACTACGACTTCGCCGTGTACGGCACGGCCGCCGCCCTCGTCCTCGGCCCCGCCTTCTTTCCCTCCGGCAACGCCACGCTGTCCACGCTGGCCGCGTTCCTCACCTTCGCCGCCGCGTTCCTGGCGCGCCCGATCGGCGTGGTGGTGTTCGGCGGCATCGGCGACCGGGTCGGCCGCAAGCGTGCCCTCTTCCTCTCCCTGATCCTGATGGGCCTGTCCACGGTCGGCGTCGGACTGCTGCCCACGTACGAGACCGCCGGCCTCGTCGCCCCCGTGCTCCTGGTCGTCCTGCGCCTCCTCCAGGGCGTGAGCCTCGGCGGCGAGTGGGGCGGAGCCGTACTGCTGGCGGCGGAGCACGCGCCCCCCGGGCGCCGGGCGCTGTACGCGTCGATCCCGCAGGCCGGCCCACCGCTCGGCTTCCTGCTGTCCAGTGCCGTGATCCTTCCGACGCTGGCGATCGCGGGCAAGGACGGTTTCGCCGAAGGGGCCTGGCGCATCCCGTTCCTGCTGAGCACCGCACTGATCGCCGTCGGCCTCTGGGTCCGGTCCCGGGTCACCGAGTCCCCCGTCTTCGAGGAGCGGTCCACCGGCGGCGCCCCGGCACCCCGCTTTCCGCTCGGCGCCCTGATCAGGGAGTACCCGGGCAGACTACTGCTCGGCATCGGCGCGGCGATCGGCGGCTCGGCGATCTACATCCTGACGATCGTCTACAGCCTCTCCTACGGGCCGACCGCCCTCGGTATCCCGCAGTCCACGATGCTGACCGCCGCGAGCATCGCCGCCGCGGCCGTCGTGGCCGTCACCCTGCCGGTGGCGAGACTGGCCGACCGGGTGGGCCGACGCCCGGTGATGCTGACCGGCGCGGCGGGCTGCGCCCTGTGGGCCCTGCCCATGTTCGGCTCCCTGGAGACCGGCGACGGCGTACTGATCACCGGGGCCTTCACCATCGGGCTCGTACTGTTCACCATGATGTTCTCGCCCATGGCCGCGTTCCTGCCGGAGCTGTTCCCGGCCCGGCTGCGCTACACCGGTGCCTCGGCGACCTTCATCCTCGCCGCCACCCTCGGCGGCGGCTTCGCCCCACTGATCGCCACCTGGCTGAACTCGCACTGGCAGTCACCGTTCGCCCTCGGCCTCTACGCCGGCGCGCTGTGCCTGGTCAGCCTGGCCTGTATCCGGTCCCTGCCCGAGACCCGCGACCAGGACTTCAGCGCCTGACGTCTCTGTCGCCGCGGACCCTCGCCCCGGCAGCGGAGTGCGCGGGGACTTCGACGTCAGCCGCAGTCGGGGCGGCTGCTTCGGTGTTCCTTATGGTGACAGGAAGTTCGGCAGGACGTTCAGCGTCATGCGGAGGCCGAGGTCGGCGGGGCCCCGAGTGGTCTCCGCCGGGACGCGGCGACGATACTGGGACGCGCACGTGCCCCTGCTTCCCGATGGACTCATGCCGAACTCCCCCAAAGCCCGTCCCACGATTCCCCCTACGGTGTGGCCGGCTCGCGGCCGCCACGTCGGACCCGACGCGGAACGCGTACTCCGTCGCACCCTGCGACAGCTCAAGGACAGCCAGGTCATCGACGACTTCCTGGAAGTGTCCGACGCCGAGGGCGACCTGCCGGAGCGGGTCTTCGAGGCTCGTTGGCGGGTCCCCGACGAGGTGACCGTACGCGCCCGGCTGAGCCTCGCGCCCGACCTGGGCGGCGGGCGGGAGTGGACCCTGCTCGCGGAGGCGGAACAGCCGTGGGACCCGGCATGGCCGTCCCCCGTCACCCGGTTCTGGCCGGAGTACGGCGACTGGGACCATGACGCCGCCACAGGCCTGTCGCTGAGCAGGATCAACACCCTTCCCGAGGAGGACAAGGACGTACGGCGCGTGCTCAGGGACTCCGGGCGCGGCGGATGGTGCGTCCACGTCGTCGTCCACGAGGCCATGACCACGGACGAGCGCGGTCGGCTGCCCCTGGCGCGATGGCTGCCGCCGAACCTGCGCCACCGCGTCGTCGAACACCGGGCCGCGCCCCATCAGCTGCGGGTCGTGAACTGGGCGCTGCGGGAGTTCGACGTGGAGGTGCCACGCGGCGGTGCGGTGGTGCTGCCCGGCCGCCCGCCCGTTTCGGGCTACGACGCCGAGGTCTTCGCCGTACGGGCGGTGTTCCTGGACGGTTCGGAGCCGACGGAACTCGCCGCCGCGGTGACCCGGTTCGCCGCGCTGCCCCGGCCGCTGCCGGACGGTGCCGACGACGCCCTCACCGCACTGCGGGAGGACTGGCATCTCCTCACTGTCGAAGAGGAACTCTCCCGGGAACGGAAGCGGGTGGCGACGTACGCCGAGGCGCTGGAGGCCATGACGAAGTCCCGGGACCTGTACCGGGAGGCGACCGAGCGCGCCCACGAGGCGCTCGCCGCCTACCGCGAGTCCGCCGAGGACGCTCCCGCCGGACAGCAGCGGTCCGGGACGCGGACGGCGTCTGGGTTCCAGCAGCTGACCCGCACGCTGGAGCGCCTGAAGGGCAGCGCCAAGGCCCTGCGCCCCGCCGCCACGGACCAGGGCGAGGAAAACAAGGAAGACAAGGAAGACAGGGAAGACCCGGAAGACACGGAAGACACGGCCGCCAAGCCGACCAGCCCGGAGCACTAGCGGGTCGGCGCCCTGTTTTGGTACCTCATGCACCGTTTACGCATGGAGGAATCTACGAACCTGAGAATTTACTGAGCATTCGGTGTGCAGATCCGTATCTGAGGACGTGCTTGACCCGTACCGGAAGTCCTGCCGGCTCCGGAGATGTCCTTGAGAGGCCTGATGAGACGCAGCACGCGAAAGAGATCGAACACTGCCCGCCGGGCGGTTGGCGCGGCGGCCGCACTGGCTGTCGGGGCCGGTGGACTGGTGGCGGTCAACATCTACGCCTCGGCCGACGAAACGAGCGCGTCGAAGGGCTCTGCCCAGAACCAGGTGCTCGCGGCCGGAACGTCCACCATCGACTGCCCGGACGTCGGCCAGCAGTTGACGTCGGTGCCGGCTCAGGCCAAGGCCCAGGTCGACAAGGAACTGGCACTTCTCGACAAGCAGATATCCGAGGCTTACCAGCGCCTTTCCACCTCTCAGAAGGCGATTCAGCAGGATCCCGACTTCGCGCAGAACGCGATCATGGGTCCGCTGAAGGACAAGCGGAAGGCGACGATCGACCGGATCGCCATCGCCATCGGCCGGGTGGCAGCCAAGCCGCAGGGCCTTGACGCATTGGCGGCCTGCACGCTGCGCGCCACCGGCGACCAGCCCGGCGCCGGTCAGGGTGGCAACAACACCAACGCCGGAGCGAGTGGCAACGGTCCCGTCGCCGCCGACTTCGTGGACATCACCAAGGTGAAGTCCAATGTGCGTACGCCGGCCAAGTCGGCGAAGGCCTCGAAGGGTGTCTTCGTCAGCAAGTGCGGGGTGAACGCCAACAAGCTGTACAACAGCGACAACGTCATCGTCGCGCCCGGTGTCACCAACGGCGCGCACCACGTGCACGATTACGTCGGCAACCAGGACAACGACGCCTTCTCGAGCGACCAGGACTTCGCCAAGGCCGGGACCAGCTGCCAGAACAAGGGCGACAAGTCGTCCTACTACTGGCCGGTGCTGCGTCTCCAGGACGGCACCAGGGAGTTCGACGCCGACAAGCAGGGCGGCGGCGCCGAGGGCAACACGGGCCGGATCCTGACGGCCAAGAAGGCCACCTTGGACTTCGTGGGCAGCCCCCGCGGCAAGGTGGTGGCGATGCCCAAGTTCCTGCGCGTCATCACCGGTGACGCCAAGGCGTTCGTCAACGGCACCGCCAACGCCAACGCCTCCTGGAGCTGCACCGGCTTCGAGAACAAGGTGCAGTTGAAGGACAAGTACCCCTTGTGCCCCTCGGGCAGCGACGTGGTACGCACCTTCAAGTTCCAGAGCTGCTGGGACGGCAAGAACATCGACAGCGCCAACCACCGTACGCACGTGGCCTTCGCCGACGCGAGCGGGAACTGCCCGGCCGGCTTCAAGGCCATTCCGCAGCTGGTGCAGCGTCTGGTGTACGACGTGGACACGCCCAGTGTGAAGGACAGCGGCAAGACCCGTCCGTTCTTCTCCTTGGACGGCTTCCCCGAACAGCAGCACAAGCCGGTCACCGACCACGGTGACTTCATCAACGTCTTCAACCCGAAGCTGATGAACAAGGCCGTCCAGTGCATCAACACCGGACGTAAGTGCAGTTGAGTCCGAGTATCGGGCGGTGGGCGTCGCGCCGGCGACGCCCACCGCCGTTTTTTTGGCCTCGGCCCGGTCGGCGGCAGGCTCGGACGGACCAGCCGACCTTCACCACCCACCCCTCTGACCTGGCAATACACGTGAATCCTTCCGTAGGACGGAAGTCGTGTTGCGGCTCGGCGGCATCCGCCAGGACGATGCGACCATCGCCAGAGACGGGAGCGAACCCCCATGCCTCACATGACCACTTTCGCCAGGAACCAGTGGTACGTCGCCGCCTACGCCCATGAGGTCGGGCGGGAGTTGCTCGGACGGACGATTCTGGGCGAGCCGCTCGTCTTCTACCGGACGGAGGAGGAGGGGACGCCGGTGGCGTTGCACGACCGGTGTGTGCACCGGCGGTATCCGCTGTCGGAGAGCGGGCTCGACGGGGACCGGATCGTGTGCGGGTACCACGGGTTCACGTACGACACGACGGGCGCGTGTGTGTACGTGCCGGGGCAGAAGCGAATCCCCCGGACGGCGCGCGTCGCCTCGTACCCGGTGGTCGAGCAGGACGCGCTGATCTGGGTGTGGATAGGCGACCCGGCGCTCGCCGACCCGCAGAGCATCCCGCGCGCCAAGCACCTCGACTCCCCCGGCTGGACCACCGTGCGGGGTATGGAGCCGATCGACGCCGACTACGGGCTCCTGGTCGACAACCTCCTCGACCTGTCCCACGAGACCTATCTGCACGGCGGCTACATCGGCACCCCCGAGGTCGCCGAGACGCCGACCACCACCGAGGTCGACGAGGGCGCGGGCGTCGTACGGGTGAGCCGGCACATGGACGACGCGGAGTGCCCGCCGTTCTACGCGAAGTCGACCGGCATCGAGGGGCGGATCACCCGCTGGCAGGACATCGAGTACTTCGCGCCCTGCCTGTACCTGCTGCACAGCCGGATCGCCCCCGTCGGCGTGCTCCCCGAGGCGGACGGCAGCGACCCGAACGGCTTCCACACCGAGATCACCTACGCGATCACGCCGTCGGCGGACGGCAAGGTGTACGACTTCTGGATGGTCTCGCGGGACTGGGCGACCGAGGACGACGAGGTCACCGAGTTCCTCAGGGGCAACAACCACACCGTCGTCATGCAGGACGTCGACGCGCTGAACCTGCTCCAGGAGACGCTCGGCACCGAGCGCACCGGCTACCAGGAGCTGAGCATCAACATCGACACCGGCGGTCTGGCCGCGCGCCGCATCCTGGCCCGGCTGGTCGAGCAGGGTGAGAAGACGGTGGAGAAGGTCCAGTGAGCACGCCTGCCACGTTCCGGACCGGAGAGGTCTACCGCATCGACTGGCTGCCGGGCACGGACATCCTGCACGGCACCTGTCACTGCGGGCGCGAGCACACCGCGCAGGACCCCATCGAGATGTGGGAGTGGATGCTGGCCCACCCCCAAGGACACGAGCCGCAAGGAAACAGCTCATGACCTCGTCCTCACCTTCTCCGGCTTACGAAGCCGAACTCGTCGTCGACGGCCGGGAGTTCGCGGCCCACGGGGTGCTCGCCCTCACCCTCCGGCATCCGCTGGGCGAGGAACTCCCCGCCTGGGAACCCGGGGCGCACGTCGATGTGCTGCTGGGGCCGGCGCTGGAGCGGCAGTACTCCCTGTGCGGTGACCCGGCCGACCGGCGGGTCTGGCGGATCGGGGTTCTGCTGGAGCCCGACGGGCGCGGCGGATCGGCTTATGTGCACGCGGAGTTGAAGCCGGGCGACAAGGTGCGGGTGCGCGGGCCGCGCAACAACTTCGCCCTGGAGCCGGCGCCTCGCTACCGGTTCGTGGCCGGCGGCATCGGCATCACGCCCATCCTGCCGATGCTGGCCGTGGCCGAGGCGGCGGGTGCGCAGTGGTCGCTGCTGTACGGCGGGCGCAGTCGTGAATCCATGGCGTTCCAGGCGGAGTTGGGCGTGTACGGGGATCGGGTCACGGTCGCTCCGCAGGACGAGAGCGGGCTGCTGGACCTGGGCGCCGTCCTCGACGGCCTGCCCGAGGACACCCTCGTCTACTCCTGCGGTCCGGGCCCGCTGCTCGACGCGGTCGAGGAGCGGTGCCCGGGGCGGGCGCTCAGGATGGAGCGGTTCCGGCCGAAGGAGCAACTGACAGGCCCGGACAACGAGTTCGAGGTCGTGCTGGAGCGGACGGGCAGGACGGTCACGGTCCCCGTCGGGGTCTCCGTGCTCGACACCGTGCGGGCCGCCGGCGTCGAGGTGCTCTTCTCCTGCGCCGAGGGCACCTGCGGAACGTGCGAGACGGATGTCCTGGAGGGCACCCCCGACCACCGGGACTCGGTGCTGAGCGACGAGGAGCGCGAGGCCGGGGAGACCATGCTCATCTGTGTGTCACGGTGCCGGGGGGCCCGGCTGGTCCTCGACCTGTAGCGGCGCCGTCGGGGGCCGCGACCCCCGCCCGGCCGGTGGCCGCTCCCGTCACGCACAGGTCCGCCTCGATGCGGGCGACCGTGGCCAGCAGATGGGGCAGCAGGTCGCGGCGTACCGACTCCATGGAGTTGCGGCCGGCGTGCACGGGGATGTTCACGGCGGCCACCACCTCGCCGTTCCGGTCCCGTACCGGGACGGCGACCGACCTGAGCCCCTCCTCCAGCTCCTGGTCGACGACGGCGTACCCCTGTCGCCGTACGCGGCGCAGTTCGGCCCGCAGCTGGTCCGGGGAGACGAGGGTGCGCCGGGTGAGGGGCCTGAGGTCGGCGCGGGTGAGCCGGGCGTCGATCTCCTCGTCCGGCAGCTGCGCGAGGATCACCCGGCCGACCGAGGTGACATGGGCCGGGAAACGGGTGCCCACGGTGACCGTCGCCGTCAGGATGCGGCTCGTGGGCACCCTCGCCACGTACACGATGTCGTCGCCGTCGAGCACGCACAGCGAGGACGACTCCCCGACCTGGGCGACCAGCCGCTCCAGATGCGGCTCGGCGAGGTCGGGCAGCGTGACACTCGACAGATACGCGTAGCCGAGTTCGAGGACGCGTGGGGTCAGCCGGAACAGCCGGCCGTCGGTGTGGACGTAGCCGAGGTCGACGAGGGTGAGCAGGAAGCGGCGGGCGGCCGCCCGGGTCAGCTCGCAGGTGCGGGCGACCTCGCTCAGCGTCAGCGCGGGATGCTCGGTGTCGAAGGCCCGGATGACCGCGAGGCCCCGCTCGAAGGACCGGACGAAGTGTGGTTCGCGGGCTCCGCCGAACCGGGCTGGATCTGGCATCGCCGCCTCCACTGTGCGCACATGGGTGCGCTCCGCGCACGCTAGGACGGTGCGGGACCTCACCTTCACCGTCGAGGCGGGTGAACTCGTCTGTCTGGTGGGCCCGTCGGGCTGCGGCAAGACGACCCTGCTGAAGTGCGTGGCCGGGCTGCTGAACCCGACGGCCGGCGAAGTCCTCCTGGAGGGGCGGCCGATGAGCGGGCCGCCACCGGGCATGGCCGTCGTCTTCCAGGAGTACGGACGCAGCCTCTTCCCGTGGATGCGGGTCCGCGACAATGTCGAACTCCCGCTCAGACAGAAGCGGTTGACCAGGGCACGGCGGCGCGAGCTGGTCGACGACGCGCTCGCCTCGGTCGGCCTCTCCGACGCGGCGGGCGCCTACCCCTGGCAGTTGTCCGGCGGTATGCAGCAGCGGGTCGCGATCGCCCGCGCGCTCGCGTACGAGCCGGACGTCCTGCTGATGGACGAGCCGTTCGCGGCGGTCGACGCCCAGACCCGCGCCGATCTGGAGGACCTCGTGCGCAGGCTGTGGCGGGAGCGCGGCATGACGATCCTCTTCGTCACCCACGACATCGACGAGGCCGTCTACCTCGGCGAGCGGGTCCTGGTCCTCTCCGCCTCCCCCACCGTCGTACAGGAGCAGCTGAAGGTCGACCTGCCGGCCGAGCGTGATCAGTTGCACACCCGGGTGGCCCCGCGCTTCGCGGAGCTGCGGACACATGTGTACGAGCAGATCCAGGCGGCTAAGCGGGGCGTGCCCGTGGACGGACCGCGTGTACCCCTCGACAAGGGGGAGTCGTGAGCCGGAGGCGGTGGCATTGTCCTCCGGTGCCGTCGGCGACCTGAACGCCGGCGGCACCGGAGGGGTGCGTCTCACCTGTCGGGTGAGGGCACCACGCTGAGGTGGCCCGGCGTGGTCCGCCGGGGGCGGCGCGGCCTGCGCGCGGGCTCGGACGCACGGCCCACCTCGCGCAGGACGAGGGTCATCCGGGTGTAGCCCATGTCCTGGAGGGTGTCGGGGGTCTCGCCGACGACCCGGCAGTCGGTGGCGCCCCAGCGCGGGTGCGGGTGCACCAGGGGGCGTACGGCGCCGTCGTGCTGGACGGCGTCGGGGCCGACCGTGCGCAGCCAGTGCGGGAGGCCGTAGCGGTAGGCGGCCTCCATGATGGGGTCCTGGGCGATGTCCCGGCGGATGGACTGCAGGCCCCGGTCCTGCCCGTGGCGCTCCACGGCGGCGGCGAAGTGGGCGAGCATCGGCAGGCACCAGCTGGACTCGTGTTCGCCGAGGACCGTGGCGGCGTCGGGGTGGAAGAGCACGAAGCGGAGGAAGTTGTCGCCCGGCATGGCGGTCGGGTGCGGTCCCACGCGGCTGAAGAGGGCCTCGAACGCGGAGTTGGCCAGGACGACGTCCCAGCGGTGGTCGAGGACGACGGACGGGAACGGGACGGACTCCAGCAGCGCGGAGTAGTCCTGGAGGTAGGCCTGCGCTTTCTGGGCTTCGAGACTGTCGGGGACGGGCTGCGGCGCGGACCGCCGCCCTCCTGCCTGATGTGCCATCGGGAGGTCACCCCTCTTGCCCTATGCGGCCTTCTCGCGGCGCCTTGATCCTGCTGCCCCGGGCGGAGTCGTGTCAACTATCGTGGCATTTGGCGTCGGTTGACGGCTGAATCTCGCCACAGTTGTGGCGAGGCCTGGCTGTGAGTTCGGCGGAACCGCTAGTCTCTCCGCAGTTCACGGTGTACTTGCCGGGACCAGCGGTCTCGCGCCAGGCTTGGATCCACGGATTCCGCAGTACCGCGAAATTGGCCTGAGAGAGACCTAGGAGACCTGTCGGTGACGGATGGCTTCGAGGTTCCGGACGCCGCGGCGACGGTTCTGCTGCCGGCCGTCGTGGCCCGTGTCACCGCGCTGGCGGACAAGCTGCGCGTGGCGCACTCGGAGGTCTTCGACACACGGCGGCTCTCGGTCGCGTCCGGTGTGCCGGAAGCGGTGGTGAAGGCCCTGCTGAGCGGGCAGCGCGCCGGTGAGCCGGACGTCCAGGCCCGCTTTCTGCAGCGCCTGGGCCTGCTGCGCCGCACCCGGCTCAAGCCGGGCGGCCGCAAGTACACGCAGCAGGAGATCGCCGACGGCGCGGGCATGTCGCGCCAGCAGGCGGGTGCCCTGATCAACGGTGACCGGCGGCCCACGATGGAGCACTGCGACGCCATCCAGCGCTTCTTCAGAGTGCACGCCGGTTTCCTCACCGCCGAGGATCCCGAGGCACTGGCGAGCGCCCTGATGCGCACCGAGCAGGAGCTTCTCCAGCAGCTCGCCGACCGTGAGCGTGCGGCGGCCGAGGCCGCCGACGACCCGCTGCAGCGGCTGCTGCAGAACCACGGTGTGCGCTCCATCGCCTGGCGGGCGGCCCAGCTGCCCAGCGACCAGCACCGCGACAAGGTCGCGGAGTGGCTGGACATGCTGCTGGAGAGCGTCAAGCGGCCCGAGTCCTGACCGGGGGAGATCTGTGGGCATCGGAAAGGAAATGCGCCGCCTGTGCGGCGAGCTGGTGGGCGAACTCACGCTGCCGGCGCCGGCGGACCCCGCCGACCTCTACAGCGCCCTGTGCGACGCCATGAGCAGACGCCGCGGCCGCCCCGTCCACTACCGCACAGCCGCGTTCCCGCCGGGCACGGCCAGCGGGCTGTGGCTGGACATGGTCGAACAGGACCTGGTCGTCATCGAGGAACGCACCGCCCCCGACCACCAGTTGGTGATCCTCGGCCATGAGCTGTGGCACATGCAGGCCGGGCACTGCGGCCACCACCTGGAGGGTGCCGCGGTCGCCGCGCGCTTATCGAACCCGGACGCCGACCTGGGCGCGACCGTGCTGAAGGTCGCCGCCCGAACCCGGTTCGACCTGGCGGACGAGCAGGACGCCGAGAGCTTCGGACTGCTGCTGGCCAGCAAGTGCCGTACCTGGCTCGCCGGTTCCGCGCTGCGCGGGCCCGTACGCCGCGATCACCTGGCCGGCCGCATCGGGGCCTCGCTGGGCTACCGCGGACCGCAGGGCTGAGCGGCCGGCGACGACCAGGACATGGACGGGTCCAGCTACTACCTCCCGGCGGTCGCGATGGCGATCGCCCTCGCCCTCAAGACGCCCGCGCTGCTGCGGAGCTGGGGCGACCCCCTGATCAGGTCCGTGTGCGCGCTGATGACGCTGTCCACCCTGGTCTTCTGCTTCGCCGCGCCGCCGACGATCACCGAGATCAACCGCGTCACCGGCATCACCAACATCTCGGCCGCCCTCGTCTACATCCTGCTGAGCGCCTTCAGCGGCTCCTGCCTGGTGCTGATCATCAACTGGCGCGGCGGCCCGCCCGAGACGACCCGCCGTCTCTCCCGCCGCTGGATCGCCGGGTACGGCGCGGTGTGCGCGGCGATCGTGGTGCTGTTCGTGCTCGGCGAGGCCCCGGTGCAGCGGGTGCGGGACTTCGACACGTACTACGCCAACACCCGGTTCCTGCGCGAGATGATCGTGCTGTACCTGATCGCGTTCACCGTCGCGGGCGTCGCCATGAACGTCATGTGCTGGCGCTGGGCGCTCCAGGTGCGCGGGCTGCTGCGCGCCGGGCTGCTGATCATCGCGTTCGGCTTCCTCGTCAACGTCCCGTTCGCGGCGGTCAAGCTGGTCGCCGTGGTCGCCCGCTGGCAGGGCGGCGACCTGGACGAACTGAGCACCTACCTGGCCCCCCTGCTGGCCTCGGTCGGCGCGCAGGTCAGCGCCCTCGGCTTCTGTCTGCCACTGGCCGGACAGCGCATCGGCGACTCCTGGACGACCTGGTCCACGTACCGCAGGCTCGGCCCGCTGTGGCGGGAGCTGCGGCCGGTCTGGGCCCAGGCCGGTCACGAGGTACGGATCTCCTGGTGGGCGCCCGCCCAGCTGCAGATGACGCAGCGGGAGTCCGACATCCACGACGGCATGCTCAGTCTGTACCCGTACTTCGACTCCGAGGTGCGTGCCAGGGCGTACGAGGCGGCCCTCGCGGCGGGCTCCGAGGCCGTCCAGGCGCGGGCCGAGGCGGACGCGGCGATGGTGACGGCGGCGGTACGGGCCCGGGCGGACGACCCGGAGGGCCGGGTCATCGGCTCGGCGACGTCCGACGCGCCCGCCCCGTCGGCCGCGAACCCCCGTGACCTCGTACGGATGTCCATCGCCCTGCGTCAGTCACCCGTTGTAGCGGCCGCCCGTGAATGGGCCACCGCGACCAGGTCAGAGAGCGACTTCCATGAGCGAACCCGTTAGAGGCCCACGCGACACCTCGGTCACGACCGTCCGGCGCGCCGTCGTCGTCGGCGCGGGACTGGCCGGCCTGCTGGCCGCCGCCGCGCTGCGCGAGCACGCCGAGGTCACCGTCGTCGAGCGCGACGCGCTGCCCGAGGGGCCTGAGCCCCGCAAGGGCGTGCCACAGGCCCGCCACGCCCATCTGCTGTGGTCCGGCGGCGCCCGGGCCATGGAGGAGCTGCTGCCGGGCGTCACGGAGGCCTGGCTGGCGGCCGGGGCGCGGCGCATCCCGCTGCCGACCGGTCTGGTGTCGTTGTCGGCCCAGGGCTGGGTGCGGCGCTGGCCGGAGATGGAGTTCATGATCGCGTGCAGCCGCGATCTCCTGGAGTCGGTCGTCCGAGCCCGGCTCCTCGCCGGGCCCGGGGTCACCGTGCTCGACCGCACCGAGATCCTGGGCCTGGACGGCGACGCCTCCCGGGTGAGCGGGGTACGGGTCCGGCCCGCCGAGGGCGAGGAACGGGTGCTCGCAGCCGACCTGGTGGTGGACGCCTCGGGCCGTGGTTCGCGGGGCACCGCTTGGCTGGACACGCTCGGGGTCGCGCCGGCGCCGATGGAGGAGGTGGACTCGGGGCTCGTGTACGCCAGCCGGATCTTCCGGGCGCCCGAGGGCACCGAGGAGTACCCGGTGGTCAATGTGCAGCCGGACGCGGCACAGCCGGTGCCGGGGCGGAGCGCGACCCTCGTGCCCGTCGAGGACGGGCGCTGGCTGGTGACGCTGTCGGGCACCCGAGGGGGCCAGCCGACCGCCGACGCCGAGCGGTTCGAGGAGTTCGCGCGCAATGTCCGGCACCCGGTCGTCGGCGAGCTGATCTCCCGCGCGGAGCCCCTGACGGACGTCGTGCTCACCCGCAGCACGATCAACCGGCGGCGCTTCTTCGAGAAGGTGTCCGGCTGGCCCGACGGGTTCGCCGCGATCGGCGACTCGGTCGCCACGTACAACCCGATATACGGCCACGGCATGTCGGTCGCCGCCCAGGGCGCCCTCGCGCTGCGCGAGCGGGTCGCCGCGCACGGCCTCGCGGCGCCGGGCCTCGCGCGCCGGATCCAGAAGGCCGTGGCGGTGCCGGTGAACCTCGCCTGGGAGCTGGCCACCGGGGCGGACATCCGCTATCCCGAGGCGATAGGCAAGCGGCCGAACGCCATGCAGAAGCTGTTCGGCCGCTATGTGGAGCGGCTGATCAAGACCGCGCTCGGCCGCCCTCTTGTCTTCAAGGCCTACCTCGGCGTCATCACCCTCTCCGAACCGGTCGGCGCCCTCGTACGACCGGAGGTCGTCCTCGCCGTGCTGCGCGGCCCGGTCAAAACCCCACCGGCGGAACCACCACTGACGGACCGGGAGCGGGAGACCGTGCTGGGTGGGTCACCGAGCTAGCGGCCCTGCGCGGCGGCGGCCGCCCTCAGGTCGCGCTGCGCTCGCTGGCCTCTCTCAGGTCACGTTCCAGCGCGCGGTTGCGGGCGTCGTCCGGTCGGCCGGCGGCCGTGCCGGGGCGGCCGTCGACGAGGAGGTCGCGCCAGTGCTCCCGGCTCCAGTCGGCGGGGGCCGTGGTGCGGGTGAACTCCTCGACCAGGGTGAGGAAGCGGGCGGGGTCGGTGTGGAACGGGAAGTGCCCGGCGCCCTCGAAGATCTCCAGACGGCTGCCGGGCATGGCCTGATGGGCGCCGTACGCGTGTCGTACGGGCACCACGCTGTCCCGGTCGCCCCACATCAGCATCGTGGGCATGCCCTCGGTGAGGTAGCAGCGGTCGAGCATGGTCACCGCCTGGCCGCGCCAGTCGACGACCGCGCGCAGGGTGCGGATGAAGGCGCTGCGGGAGGTCGCGTCGGGCAGCGCGTCGACAAGGTTGAGCAACTCGGGGGCGTCCTGCCCCAGATCGGTGTCGAGGACCTTCATCATCCGTAGAAACAGGCCCACTTGGAGCCGCATGCCGGGCAACCGCAGGGCCGACAGCACCAGATCGGCGCCGGGCAGCGACACCGCCCGCAGCACCGGGTTGACCTCGCGGCCCACTCCCCCGGCGCTGACCAGGATCAGCCGCTCGGTGCGCTCGGGGAACTGGTAGGCGAACTGCATGGCGACGCCGCCGCCGAGCGAATGCCCGACGAGGGTGGCGGACTCGATGCCGAGCGCGGTGAGCAGGTCGCGCACCCCGTTGGCGTACGCGGCCACCGAGTAGTCCGCGCGCGGTTTGTCGGAGGCGCCGTGGCCGAGCAGGTCCGGCGCTATCACGGTGTGGGTGCGGGCGAGGTCGGGGATCAGTCCGGCCCAAGTCGCCGAGGAGTCGCCGATGCCGTGGATCAGGACGAGCGCCGGGCCCTGGCCTGCCATGCGATAGGCGCGCCGGTAGCCGTGTACGACGCGATGCCTGAGTTCCAGTTCGCCGTCGCCCACCGAGCGCAGCCGAACGCCGCGCGGAGGGCGTCGGCGCGGGACGTCCGCCACGGGCCGCCTCCCCTTTTCCAGGCTGTCGGACACCTGGCCGAAAGCACTTTCACTCCAGCGTAGGGCGCCTGTTCCACCCGGCGTTTCGGGGACGTTTCTCTTCCGCTAACCGAGCGAACCCACGGGCGGGAGAACGGGATTGTCAGTGCCGGACGGCAAGCTGGGGGTGTGCCACCCGCGGGCCGGGACGGGCACGCAGTCACACCGATCCGACCAGGGGAGAGCCGTTCGATGCCGACCGCCGTACTGACCGACCGCGAGCGCGCCGCCGTACAGGCCTATCTGCGGCTGCTGGGAAGCGTACGAGCCGCCTTCGACGGGCCGCCGGGGCCCCGGCCACCCGTGGTGCCGCCCGCCGCGCTCGCCGAGGCGGAGCAGGCACTGTCGGCGGCCGGGCTCGCGGGCAACGAGGAGGAGTTCTTCCGGCTGCTGCGGAGTTGGTGCCCGGGGGCTTGAGCGCTTGAGCGCCGCGTGAATGGATGAAGGGATCGACGGTCCGCCGGGGATGGGTATCGGCGGACCGTCACGGAGAGGGGTGCCCCCGGCTCTACGTCGGGTGCGTCCCCCCTACGTCAGGTGCATCCCCGCGGCCTGGTCCACGAGCTTCCGCAGGGCGGGCAAGTACGCCTCGTCGCCACCCAGTTCACCGAGCACGCGGTACGCGTCGTCGCGGAACGCGGAGAGGTCCTTCTCGAAGCGGCGGAGGACGGCGGGGGCGAGCAGCAGCGCTCTGAGTTCCGCCCGGGCCTGCTCGGAACTCCGTGCGGCGGCGCCGAGTTCCACCAGGTGCGCCCTGGATTCGGGCGGCGTTTCCTCCGTTGCACAGGCGAGGAGATGGGTCACCGTGCCGTTGTGCAGATCCTCGTCGCGGCCGGAGAGAATGTCCTCCTGGTCGTTGAAGAGCTGCCAGAGAATGCCGAACACCTCGCCGAATTCACGCCACAGTCCGGTCCGTTCGGCACCGGTGCCGGAAAGGATCGCGGCCATCGCCGTGATCATTCCGAAAGGCGCACCGGATTTCTGGCGATAGACGACGCCGATCGCGTCCCGCGAGGCGTTCGCCGGGTCGCCGCGCAGGTCTCTCAGCTGGCCCTCCACCGCGCCGAACCAGCAGTCGACGATCTCGCCGGTGAGGGCGTTGCGCACCGCGTCCGGCACCGGCTGGGCCTGGACGATCCTGATGGGCAGGGCCTGTCCGCTGAGGACGGACGCCAACAGCGCCTCGTCCACGCCGAGTCCGTCGGGGATGCGCGCGCCGTTCCCGTCGGCCAGGTCGTCGAGATAGCACGCGGAGGTCCACCACAGGACATGTACGGCCGCCAGGGGAACGGCCGGTCCCGGGGCACCCGTCTCGGCGGCGTGCACGAGCATCGGGAGTACGGACAGAGGGTATTTCATCTGCTGGTGGCCCAGCAGCCCGGACAGCGCTTTCCGTACGGCTCCGGACGAAGGTCCGAGGCCTTCCAGAGCGGCCGCTATTTCCGCGTCGATGTCCGCCGAGACCTGTCTGTGCAGATCCGCATAGTCCGAAAGGGAGGGGGAGTTCACCTGGCATCCTCGTTTTCCGTGGGGAACGTCGGGAACGTCGGGAACGTCGGGAAGGGAACCGAAACCGCCGTCGCCACCAGCCCCCGCCCGACGGCCCAGCGTCCGTCGAAGGCCGCGACGCTGCGGCCGTCCACCACCGGTCCGGGCACGAGGAGTTCGGCGCGCAGCCCGCCGGAGCGGCCGGCCGGATCGACGGACACCTCGATGTCGGCCTCCGAGAAGTCCAGCCACCGTCCGGTGAGCGGGAACCACGCCTTGTAGACGGACTCCTTGGCACTGAACAGCAGCCGGTCCCAGTGGACCGAGGGGTGCTCGGCGGTCAGCCGGCGCAGTCGGGCCTCCTCCGCCGGGAGCGCGATCGCCGTCAGAACGCCCTCGGGCAGGACGTCGTGGGGTTCGGCGTCGATACCGAGGGAGGCCAGGTCGGCGGAGCGGACCAGCGCGGCGGCCGCGTACCCGTCGCAGTGGGTCATGCTGCCGGTCAGCCCGTCCGGCCAGCCGGGGGCGCCGCGCTCGCCGGGCACTATCGCGCGCGGCTCCACGCCGAGTTTCTCCATGGCCCGCCGGGCGCAGGCGCGCACGACGGTGAACTCGCGGCGCCGTTTCGCCACCGCGCGGGCCACGACCGCCTCCTCCTCGGGATACAGCTCGATCCCCTCCGCGGCCGCGTCAGAGGCGTACGCCTCCACGACCACGACCGACCCCGGGAGCAGCTCCTCGATCACCGGCTCCGACCTCCATCGGCAGAATGCGGCGCAGCTGTCCCGGGGGTCCCGGGCGCGGACGCCACTCGCGGGGGTAACCCACGGACACTTCTTCGAAGCGGACACCGTCCAGCCAGGTGGTCCGCGGGATGTGCAGATGGCCGTAGACCATGACCTCGACGCGGAAGCGCCGGTGCCAGTCGGCGGTCAGCTCGGTGCCGCACCACATGGCGAACTCGGGGTAATGCAGGATGTTCGTCGGGTGCCGGTCGAGCGGGTAGTGGTTGACCAGCACCGTGGGCAGGTCGGCGGGGAGCGCGGCGAGCCTGCGTTCGGTCTCGGCGACCCGGGCCCGGCACCAGTCGTCGCGGCTCGGGTACGGGTCGGGGTGCAGGACGTGCTCGTCGGTGCAGACCACACCGGTGCCGTGCGCGTACTCCAGCCCCTCTTCCTTCGTCGTGCAGCCCTTGGGCAGGAACGAGTAGTCGTACAAGAGGAACAGCGGCGCGACGACCACCGGGCCGCCCGGTCCCTCCCACACGGGGTAGGGATCCTCGGGAGTGACGACGCCGAGTTCGCGGCAGAGGGCGACGAGGTGCTCGTACCGTTCGACGCCCCGGTACGGGACGGTCTCGCGGGGGTGGGTCCACAGCTCGTGGTTGCCCGGCACCCAGATGACCTTGGCGAAGCGGCCGGCGAGGGTCCGCAGGGCCCAGCGGATGTCGGCGACGGTCTCGGCGACGTCACCGGCCACGAGCAGCCAGTCGTCGTCGGTCTCGGGGCGCATCCTCTCGACCAGGGCGCGATTCTCGGGATAACCGATATGCAGATCGCTGATGGCCAGCAGATTCCCGTGACGGCCGACCGTCGAGTCCACCCGTACTCCCTCCCGAACACCGAATATCAACACGAGAACACATGTGCGTACCGGCGGACAAGAGCGACCTGCCGACGGGCTGGACACGCCCCGGCAGACCCACCGTGCCAAGGATTAACACGCGCGTGACAGATGCTGGGGTCCGAGTGGCCGTATGATCCGTCCTACACCACCGCCACGCCCTCTGTTTCGCGTACGGCGGTTCGGCGTACCTCCATCCCCCCTGGCCGGGCACGGCCTGCTCCGCCGTGCCCGCGAACCGTAGAAAGGCGGCCTGCATGGTCTCTCGCGTACGCGTCTGGCTCAACCGCACGTACGCGGAGAACGTCTTCTTCATGGATCAGCTGCGACATAATCCGCACGCTCGTCCGGTGGACATCCATGCCACGCACGGCGACGCCGACTCTCCCGTACTGGCCGCCGCCGACACCGCCGACCTGGAGCCCGAGGGCCTCTCCCCCGCCGCGTACGTCGAGTACGCGCTCGACCAGTGCGCCAAGCGCGGCATCGACGTGTTCGTGCCCCGGCTGCACCAGGCGGCGATCGCCGCGCACCGCGAGGAGTTCACGGCCGTCGGTACGGCCCTGCTGGCACCGACCGCCGAAGCCATCGAGGTCTTCGAGGACAAGGTGACCGCGTACGAGGCGGTCCAGGCGCACGGGGTCCCGGTGCCGCCGTGGTACCGGGTCACCAATGCCGACGAACTCGTCGTCGCCGTCGAGGAGTTGGAGGCCGGGGGCCACAGGGCGTGCTTCAAGCCGGCGGCCGGGGCGGGTGGTGTGGGCTTCCGCGTCGTCACGCGCGCCCCCTTCTCGCTCGCTCACCTCAGCGGATTCCCGACCCCGTATGTGCAGCTCGACATGGTCGTCGAGGCGATGCGGGCGGCCGAGGAGGAGGAGCAGGAGCAGGAGGAGAAAGTCGACTGGATGGTGATGCCGCGCCTCGAACAGCCGGAGGTGTCCGTCGACTGCCTGACCGGCCCCGACGGGCGGGTCCGGATGGCGGTGGGCCGCACCAAGAACGGGCGGCGGCGCGGGTTCACGCTCAACCCCGCGTGGATCGAGCCCGCGCGGCGGATCGCGGGGCAGTTCGGGCTGCATTATCTGACGAACATCCAGTTCCGGATGTACGGCGACGAGCCGGTCCTCATGGACGTCAACACGCGTCCGGCGGGCGGTCTGCACCAGCTCGCGCTGTGCGGGGTCAACGCGCCCTGGGCGGCTGTTCAGCTGGCCCTCGGCGAGGAGCCCGGGGATGTGGTGCCGACTCGGCTGGGGCAGGACTACACGGTGGTGTCGGGGACGCGGCCGGTGCGGCCGGTCACTCTGCCGCAGCAGGTCGCCGAGGTGCGGGGGCTCGGCGCCGCGAACCCGGACGCGCTCGCCCCGGCCCCGGCGCCGGCCCCCACTGCGTGCAAGCCGTCGGCCGACCGGCCGTTGGCGGTCTGACCGACCAAGGGGCGTTGCCCCTTCTACCCCGGATTCCCCACGCCCCTGAAAGCGAAAAGCACGGGGCGCAGCCCCTGCCTTTCAGGGGCGCGGGGAACTGCGCGAGCAACCACAACGCACCCGCACCCGCCGAACTACCCCGGATACCCCCAAGCCTTCGCCAGCTCACGCAACCGCGGCGGCAGCTCCACCCCTGGGTCCGCCCCGCGGGCCGGCTGGATGCGGCCGGACTTGATCGTGGTGGACCAGTCGCCGAGCTGGGGGCGGAACGTGCCGTGATCCTTCGTTCCGTAGTCGAGCATCGCGGGCTCCCAGGCGACGCCGAGGTAGTCGCAGATGCCCCGGGTGACCTTCTCGGGCTCGGCGGTGAGGTCCTCGTAGGTGATCACGTGGACGGGGAGGTTCTGGCGGGCCTCCTCCAACTTCTCGCTGTAGGAGAGGACTTCGGCCAGGATCGCCTCGTGGTCGGGGTCCGTGCGGCGGCTCGTGAGGGACTGGAGGACGGCGCCGGGGTGACGCAGCAGCAGGAGGTAGCGGGCGTTCGGCCAACATCGGTGCAGCCGCGGCCAGATGAGCGTGTTCGGCGGGGTCTTGTCGACGATGACCCGCTTGCCGCTGCGGGTCAGTTCATGGTGCAGGAGGCGGTCCCACAGGACGTGCTCCAGCTCGGACTTGTCGAGTTCGAGCGCCTTCATGGCGTCCGCGGTGAAGTCGCGGGAGAGGTGGACGTGGATGGTCCGCAGATGCATCTCGTGCGGGGCGCGGATCTCGCTGTGGCTGTTGAGGACGACCCGCAGCAGCGTCGAGCCGGAGCGCACCGAGGAGAGGACGAACACCGGCGCGTCCACCAGCCGGGGCGCGCGGGGAGCGACGTACGGCGGCTCCTCGGGGAGCTCGCCGCGGGGTGCGGGCACGGCGTCCAGGGGTTTGCGCGGCGGGCTCACCGCCTCGGCGATCAGCCTGCCGCGGCGCCGCAGCCCCTTGCCGATCGCGGACATGCGCGGGTCTCGCACGATGACACCTCACAACTTTTCCTCGCACTGTCGCGTTGCCACGTATCACAGGGGTAGCGGGCGAACTCCAGATGTCGGGGAGGGAACACGCAAGGGTCGCGGCGGGCATCACACCCGCCGCGACCAGCTGTTTTACGCTCCTCTTAATTTTTGATGGGAAGCGGGGTCACCGCTTCCCCACCGCCAGCCGCAGCGTCTGTACCTCGAAGGGGCGCAGCGTCACCGGGACGCCGTCGCCCTCCGTGGCCGCCTCGGTGAGCGGGCGCTCCAGCAGGTCGGTGATGTGGGCGCCGGCGAGCGGGAAGCCGGTGCGCAGCACACCCCGGGCCCGGCCGCCGCCGGACTCGTAGATGCGGACCACGACGTCGCCGGAGGCGTCGTCGGCGAGCTTGACCGCCTCGACGGTGACTCCGTCGCCGTCCACGGACACGACCGGCGCCGGGGCGCCCGCTGCGTCCGCGACGCGCAGCGGCAGGTTGAGGGCGTACCCCTCGGCGACCGCGTCCTCGATGCTCGCGCCGGGCAGGAGCGAGTACGTGAGGCGGTGCTTGCCCTGGTCGGCCTCGGGGTCCGGGATGCGCGGCGCGCGGACCAGGCTGAGGCGGACCGTGGTGGTCGTAGCGCCGTCCTCGCGGACCGTGCGGGAGACGTCGTGGCCGTAGGTGGAGTCGTTGATGACGGCGACGCCGTAGCCGGGCTCGGCGACGTGCACCCAGCGGTGGCCGGAGACCTCGAAGCGGGCCGCCTCCCAGCTGGTGTTGGTGTGGGTGGGGCGCTGGATGTGGCCGAACTGGATCTCGGCGGAGGAGTGGGCCGCGCGGACGTCGATCGGGAAGCCGGCCTTGAGGAACTTCTCGGCCTCGTGCCAGTCGATGTCCGTCTCGAAGTCGATCCGGGGGCTGCCGGCCCGCACGGTGATCGTCTGGGTGATCCGCGAACCCTTGCCGAAGGAGCGCTCCACGCGGATCGCGCCGACGAGGGGGTCCGCCTCGACGACGGTGACGGAGTCGGCGTCCAGCAGGTCCGTGTAGCGGTTCTTGTAGTGCTTGTCGACGTCCCAGGCGTCCCAGTAGTTCGGGAGGTCGGTGTGCAGCCGGAGCAGGTTGCCCTTGTCGCCGAGGACCTCGCGGTCGGCGCGGAGGTCGCGAACCGAGGCGAGGGTGCCGTCCTCGGCCAGCTCGACCCGGACCAGGCCGTTGTCGAGGACCCGGCCGGAGACCGTGACGGGGTGCGGGGGCTCGGCGGCGACGAGGGGCGCGCTGCCGCTCGCGGGCACCCGTACGTACACCGGTGCGCCCGCCGGCGTACGGACCACCTCGGCGCGGTCGCGGGGGCCGGTGTTGAAGACGCGGGCGTCACCGGCGCCGAGCGCGGCCACCGCCTCGGCGGTCAGCTCCTCCAGCTCCTTCGCCACACGCGCGTACTCCGCCTCCGCCTCGCGGTGCACCCAGGCGATCGAGGAGCCCGGCAGGATGTCGTGGAACTGGTGGAGGAGGACCGTCTTCCAGAGCCGGTCGAGCTTGTCGTGCGGGTAGGCGTAGCCCGGCGCGTGCAGGGCGGCCGTGGTCGCCCAGAGCTCGGCCTCGCGGAGCTTGTGCTCGCTGCGGCGGTTGCCCTGCTTGGTGCGGGCCTGGGAGGTGTAGGTGGCGCGGTGGAGTTCGAGGTAGAGCTCGCCGTGCCAGACGGGGGCGTCCTCGTACTCGGCGCGGGCCTTGGCGAAGAACTCGTCGGGGTGCTCGACGACGACCTTGGGTGAGCCCTCCAGGTCGGCGAGGCGCCGGGCGCGTTCCATGATCTCGCGGGTGGGGCCGCCGCCGCCGTCGCCCCAGCCGAAGGGGGCCAGGGAGCGGGTGCCGCCACCCTTCTCCTGGTAGTTGCGGACGGCTCGGTCCATCTCCTCGCCGCTGAAGCGGGCGTTGTAGGTGTCGACCGGCGGGAAGTGGGTGAAGATGCGGGTGCCGTCGATGCCCTCCCACCAGAAGGTGTGGTGGGGGAACCTGTTCGTCTGGTTCCAGGAGATCTTCTGGGTGAGGAACCACTCGTTGCCGGCGAGCTTGGCGAGCTGCGGGTAGGCGGCGTTGTAGCCGAAGGAGTCCGGCAGCCAGACGCCCTTGGTCTCGATGCCGAAGTTCTCCATGAAGAAGCGCTTGCCGTGGATGAACTGGCGGGCGATGGCCTCGCCGCCGGGCAGGTTGCCGTCGGACTCCACCCACATGCCGCCGACGGGCGCCCACTGGCCCTTCTCGACGGACTTCTTGATGCGCTCCCACACCTGCGGGTAGTTGTCGCGCACCCATTCGTACTGCTGGGCCTGGGAGCAGGCGAAGATGAAGTCCTCGTACTCGTCGGCCAGCGCGGTCACGTTCGAGAAGGTGCGGGACGTCTTGCGCTTGGTCTCGCGGATGGGCCAGAGCCAGGCCGAGTCGATGTGGGCGTGGCCGACACCGGAGATCGTGTGGGCGCTGGCGTGGGCGGGCTTGGCGAGGACGGGGGCGAGGAGCTCGCGGACGGCGGTGGCGCTGCCGGAGACGTCGTCGAGGTCGACGGCGTCCATGGCGCGGTCCAGGGCGTGCAGGATCTCGTGCCGGCGGGGTTCGTGCTCGCCGAGGTGGACCATCAGCTCGCGCAGCACCTGGAGGTCCAGGTCGAGGTGGAAGACCTCCTCGTCGAGGACGGCGAGGTCGGCGCGCTGGAAGGTGTACAGCGGCTTGTCGCCGGCCGTCAGGACGTCGCCCATCGGGGTGGGGTGGTCGAAGTTGTCGGCGAGGATGTCGGGGTTGGAGGCCGCCTCGACCAGGTAGTCGATGCTCTCGCCGCCCCGGACGGGGTTGCCGATCGGCACGTACTGGTTGAGCGGGTTGACCGCCTTCAGCGGGGTGCCGTCGGTGAGGTGGACCAGGGCCTCGGCCTGGTTGCCGGGCCAGTCGCCGATGAACCCGAGGTCGATGACCGCCTCGACCCGGCGGCCCGCCCACTCGGCGGGCACCTGTCCGCGCATCCGGAACCAGGTGGTCCCCCAGGGCGGACCCCACGGGGTGTCCATCGCGAAGGGCGTGTACGGGGCGGCCCCGGCCTCCGCGAAGGGGACGGGCTCCCCCGGCGCCTGCCAGGCCTCGACCTCGAAGGGCACGGTCGCGGCGTAGACGGCGGGCTTGATGCGTTGGTTGTGGACGCGCGCTACGCGTTCCTCGATCCGGCGGCGTTCGTCATGCATGGGAGGTCTCCAGAGAGGCGGCGGAGCAGAAAGCAGGGGGAGGACAGATCGAAGCGGAGGGAGGACAGATCCGGGCGGAGCTGGGGAAAGCGCTTTCCGGGCGGGAGCCTACTTCAGGTACTCAAGGCCAGGGTGCACCGCCGTGTACCCCTCGACCAGGCGGCGGGCCACGTTCACCGAGTCCACCAGGGGGTGCAGGGCGAAGGCCTTCACCGCGGTCGTACGGGAACTCGACTCGGCGGCGGCCAGTACCTCGCGTTCGACCGCCTTGACCGCGCAGACCAGGCCGGTGGCGTGGTCGGGCAGGGGGGCGACGGCGACCGGGTGGGCGCCGTTGGCGTCGACCAGGCAGGGCACCTCGATGACGGCCTCGGAGTCGAGGACGGAGAGGGTGCCCTTGTTGCGGACGTTGAGGATGAGGGTGGTGCGCTCGTCGCGGGCGATGGCCCGCATCAGGGCGAGGGCGACCTTCTCGTAGCCGCCGGAGAGGTCGTCGGCGTCGCGCTCGCCGGCGCCCGCCGTCTCCCGGTTCTCCGACATGTAGGTGGCCTCGCGCTCGGCGCGGGTGCGGTCCCAGGCCTTGAGGGCGTGGGCGTCGGGGCGCCGCATCTCCTCGTAGAAGTGCGCCTGCTGGTCCTTGAGGAAGGCGCCGCGGGTCTTCTCGGCCGCCTGGTAGGCGCGTACGGCCTCGCGGTTGAAGTAGTAGTAGTGCAGGTACTCGTTGGGGATCGCGCCGAGGGACCGGAGCCAGTCCACGCCGAAGAGCTTGCCCTCCTCGAAGGAGCCGAGCAGGTCGCGGTCGGCGAGCAGGCGCGGGAGTTCGTCGCGGCCGGCGACACGCAGGCCGCGGACCCAGCCGAGGTGGTTGAGGCCGACGTAGTCGATCCAGGCCTCGCGCGGGTCGACTCCCAGGACGCGGGCGATACGGCGGCCGAGGCCGACCGGGGAGTCGCAGATGCCGATGACGCGGTCGCCGAGGTGGCGGGACATGGCCTCGGTGACCAGTCCGGCCGGGTTGGTGAAGTTGATGACCCAGGCGTCGGGGGCGAGCCGGGCCACCCGCCGGGCGATGTCGACGGCCACGGGGACCGTGCGCAGGCCGTAGGCGATGCCGCCGGCGCCGACGGTCTCCTGGCCGAGGACGCCTTCGGCGAGGGCCACCCGCTCGTCGTCGGCACGGCCCTGAAGGCCGCCGACGCGGATCGCGGAGAAGACGAAGTCGGCGCCGGTGAGGGCCTCGTCGAGGTCGGTGGTGGCGGTCACCTCGGGGGCGTCGGGCACGTCCGCCGCCTGCTCGGCCAGGACGCGGGTGACGGCGGAGAGCCGCGCGGCGTCCAGGTCGTGCAGGACGACCTGGGTGACCCGGCCCTCGGCACGGTCCCCGAGGAGCGCCCCGTACACGAGGGGCACCCGGAATCCTCCGCCGCCCAGAATCGTCAGCTTCACGCAACTACCACCTTTGCCGATCGTGCATGTGTGCGGACCGCCCATCGCGATGGCGGACTTGGGCGCCCCGTGCCGGCCGTCCCGACACGTGTCAGCCCTCCCGTCCCGGGGGCGGTCATACGGTGACCACTTCGACCCCCGCCTCCTCGAACGACGACCGGGTCGCCTGCTCAAGCGGCCCGTTGGTCACGATCACGTCGAGTTCCGCGGGGCCGCAGACCCGCGCCATTCCCGTCCCGGGGAACTTCGCGGAGTCGGCGAGCAGGACGACCTTGTCGCCGGCCTTGATCATGGCCCGTTTGACGGGGACCTCGACGACGGTCGTGTCCATCACCTGTCCGCCCGGCCGCACCCCGCTCGTGCCGAGGAACAGCCAGTCGGCGTGCAGCTGCCGGAGGTTGTCCTCGGTGAGGAAGCCGACGAGGGAACGGTACTCGCGGCGGACCATGCCGCCGAGCAGCACCAGTTCGATGCCCTCGTCGTCGGCCAGCTCCTCGTAGACCACCAGGTTGCTGGTGATCACGGTGAGCCGGCGGCCGTGCAGCTGCCGGGCCAGGCGGTACGCGGTGGTCCCGATGTCGAGGAGCACGGACTGGCCGTCGCGGACCATCGACGCGGCCTTCTCCGCTATCGCGTCCTTCTCGGCCACCCGCACCTCGGCGACCTCGGCGAAGGGCTGGTCGCCCTCCTCGACGACCGCGCCGCCGTGCACCCGGGTGAGCAGCCCCTCCTCCTCCAGCCTGACCAGGTCACGCCGGATGGTGGCGGGGCTCACACCCAGCTCTTCGGACAAGTCGGTCACAGCCGCGGGGCCGCCTGATCGCAGGGCCCGGAGGATGAGTTGGTGTCTTCGCTCTGCCAGCACCCGCTGAACAGTACTCGTCATTCCCAATCATTTCCATGCTCACTTCTGCTCGACTCTTGCCAAACACCTCGGAGACGCGCACGATCTGTGCACCGAAATTGAAGACTTTTGAAGAGAGATCTTCAGAGTCTCGACGAGAGGGTGCACGCGTGGACGACGACCGGCCCGATGTGCTGCTGACCGGGCTGCTCTTCTACGACCTCGTGCTGACGGGTCTGGGCAGGCCGCCCACACCCGGCGAGGAGATCTGGACCGACGGCATGGGCTGTGGTCCGGGGGGCATCGCCAACCTGGCGGTGGCCGCCTCCCGTTTCGGCCTGAACACCTCCCTGGCCACGGTCTTCGGCGACGACTACTACGGCGCGTACTGCCGGGACGTCCTCGCCGGCCAGGAAGGCGTCGACCTCTCCCTCTCGCGGACCGCGGACGGCTGGCACACCCCCGTCACCGTCTCCCTCGCGCACGGTCACGACCGGGCCCTGATCACCCACGGCCAGGAACCGCCGTACTCGCAGGACGTGCTGATGGGCGATCCGCCCGAGGCGCGCACGGCGCTGGTGCACATCGAGGCCGAGCCGCGCGAGTGGCTCGCCAAGGCCGCCGCGAACGGCACCCACATCTACGCGGACGTCGGCTGGGACCCCACCCGGCAGTGGTCCCGCGACCTGCTCGACCAGCTCACCCTGTGCCACGCCTTCCTCCCCAACGAGACCGAGGCGATGGCGTACACCCGTACCGACAGCGCGGTCGCCGCGCTCGGCACGCTGAGCGAACTGGTGCCGGTGGCCGTGGTCACCCGCGGCGGCGAGGGCGCGGTCGCGGTGGACCAGACGACCGGCGAGTACGCGGAGGTCCCGGCCCTCGACGTCGACGTGCTCGACGCGACGGGCGCCGGCGACGTCTTCGGCGCGAGCTTCGTCGCCGCCTCCCTCGGCGGCTGGCCCCTGCCGGAACGACTGCGTTTCGCGGTGCTGGCCGCCGGACTCTCCGTGGGCCACCACGGCGGAGCCCTGGCCGCACCCGGCTGGTACGGCGTCCACGCCTGGTGGCACTCGGTCTCCGACCCCGAGGTCAGGCGCGCCTACGGTTTCCTCGCCGACCGCCTGCCGAGCGACCCGGGCCCGCCCGTGCGGTACGCCCCGGTCACTCCCCCGGACCCCACCCCCCGCTGAACCACCCCTCCCCCCACACCCCTTGCTGGTCCCCCCTGATCCCCTTCGCACGTCGACATTCGTACGTCGAAAAGATCCGAAAGGCGGTGGGAGCGTTGCGGCTCTCACGAAGAGGCCTGCTGCGCGCGGGCCTGGCCGGTACGGCCGCCACGGCGCTAGGCGGCCTGGCATCCGGCTGTGCCGTTCCGACCGGTTCGACCGGCCGGAACATGGTCCTGTGGTACTGGAGCGGTGGCCTGAGCGACACCGTCGTCAAGAACGCGAGGGCGCGTTACGACGGCTCCGTGGACCTCCAGCCGATCCAGATCGGCGGTCAGTACCGCTCCAAGCTGATCACCACCATCACCGGCCGGGCCCACATCCCCGACATCGCGGGCCTCAAGGGCGAGGACATGGCCGCCTACCTGCCGAACGCGGACCAGTTCATCGATCTGCGGACGCTGGGCGCGGAGAAGTACAAGAGCCAGTACCTGTCCTGGAAGTGGGACCAGGGCATCGCCGACGACGGCACGATGGTCGGCTTCCCGATCGACTGCGGGCCGGTCGCGCACTTCTACCAGTACGAGGTGTTCCGCGAGGCGGGGCTGCCGTACGAGCCCGACGACGTGTCGAAGGAGCTCGACACCTGGGAGAAGTTCTTCGCGGCGGGCGAGCAGCTCAAGAAGCGGATCCCGGGCACCGACCTGCTCACCGACGTCAACTCCGTCTTCGAGAACGTCGTGCAGCAGGGCGCCAAGCGCTACGTCGACAAGGACCAGCACTTCATCGGCGACCAGGAGCACGTCCGCGACGCCTGGGCGCTCGCCGTGGAGGCCAAACGGCGCGGGATCGTCTCGAACCTCGTCAGCGGCACCCCGGACCAGCTGTCGGCCAAGGAGAGCGGCAAGCTGCCCAGTGAACTGGGCGCCTCCTGGGCCACCTTCGACATCAAGAACGGGGTACCGAAGACCAAGGGCAGGTATCGGATCGCCCAGATGCCCGTGCGGCCCTCCAACAACGGCGGCTCGTTCCTGTCGATCACCAAGGCGTGCCGGGAGCCCGAGCAGGCCTTCGAGATGATCACCTGGATGCTCAACGCGGCCAACCAGGCCCAGGGTTACGTCGACGCGGGTCTGTTCCCCTCCACCCCGGCCTCGTACGACCTGGGGCAGCTCCAGGAGCCGGACGACTTCTTCGGCGGCCAGGTCACGACCGACATCTTCGGGCCGGCCGCGCAGAAGATCGTGGTCGCCTACAACAGCCCGTTCGACGTCGCGCTCGGGCAGCCCGTCAAGGACGAGATCAAGAACGTCGGCGTCCTCGGCAAGGACCCCGAGAAGGCCTGGAGTGACGCCATGAGCAAGTGCCGTCGCATCGCGAAGCACCTGGGGGTGAGCTACTGATGGCCACCGCGCTGGAGAAGCCCCCCGTCGTCCTGTCGGACGCCCCCGCACCCGCCGGGCCGAGGAAGGGGTGGCGCGAGTACTGGCACCTCTACGCCGCGATCTCCCCCTTCTATCTGATCTTCCTCGGCTTCGGGCTCTTCCCGGTCGGCTTCTCGCTCTATCTGTCCTTCCACCGCTGGGACGGCCTCGGCTCGATGGAGTGGGCCGGGCTCTCGCAGTACCAGTACCTGCTGAGCGACAGCGACTTCTGGAACTCGATCGGCAACACGCTGATCATCTGGGCGCTGGCCACCTTCCCCATGATCTTCCTCTCGATGGTCACGGCCGTGATGCTCAACTCGGCGGTCCGCCTCAAGGGCCTGTACCGCGTCGCGTACTTCCTGCCGAACGTCACCTCGGTCGTCGCCATCGCCATCGTCTTCGGCTCGATCTTCTCCACCAACTTCGGTCTGGTGAACGCCGTGCTGGAGGGCGTGGGCCTCGACCAGGTGGCGTGGCTGAACACACCGTGGGGCATCAAGATCACCATCGCGGCCCTGATGACCTGGCAGTGGACCGGCTACAACGCCATCATCTTCCTCGCCGGGCTCCAGACCATCCCGAGCGACCTGTACGAGGCGGCGCGCATGGACGGCGCCGGTCCGATCCAGACGTTCTTCCGCATCACGCTGCCGCTGCTGCGGCCGACACTGCTGTTCGTGCTCGTCGTCTCCACGGTCACGGGTCTGCAGAGCTTCTCCGAACCCCAGGTCCTGCTTCAGACCTCGTCCAACGACTCGACGTTCGCGGGCGGTCCGGGCCACTCGGGCCAGACGATGGTCCTCTACTTCTTCCAGCAGACCTTCGACAACAACGACTTCGGGTACGGCGCCGCGGTGGCGTGGGGCATCTTCCTCGTGGTCGTCCTCTTCTCGATCATCAACTGGCGCCTCGTGCAGCGCCGGGGCGAAGACTAGGAAGGCCGGGTCATGGCATCCATCCCCGATCTTGCGTGGAAATCCGGGCGTTCAGGCCGGGCGGGAAAGGCATCCCGCGTGTCGGAGCCGCGAAGCGGTGCAGCAGGCTGGCGTTCTGCCACGGCAGCGGTCAGGGCTTGGCCGTCACGCAACTCCTCGGAGTCGAGTGAGAAGCCCCCTCGTTGGCGAGGGGGAGGAGTCACCGAGGGGTCCCGCCGCAGAGGGATCGCGCTGCACCTTCCGCTGATCATCGGCACGGTGATCTCGGCCTTCCCGTTCTACTGGGCCGTGATCATGTCGACGCACAGCTCGTCGGAGATCTTCTCGTACCCGCCGAAGCTGCTGCCGGGCACGCACTTCCTGGAGAACCTCCGCAATCTCTTCGACGCCATCGACTTCTTCGGGTCGATGTGGAACTCGCTGCTGGTCGCCGTGTCGGTGACCTTCCTGGTCCTGCTCTTCGACTCGCTGGCGGCCTTCGTCTTCGCGAAGTTCAGGTTCCCCGGGAAGGGACCGCTGTTCGGACTGCTCATGGTGATCTTCATGGTGCCGGCGCAGTTGTCGGTCATCCCCCAGTTCGTGCTCATGGCGAAGATCGGCTGGATCGGTTCGATGACCGCGCTCGTCGTGCCCGCCGCGGCGAACGCGTTCGGCATCTTCTGGATGCGCCAGTACATGAAGAGCGCCATCCCGGACGAACTGCTCGACGCCTCCAGGCTCGACGGCGCGAACTTTTTGCGCCAGTACTGGCACGTGGCGCTCCCGGTGGTCCGCCCGGGCCTCGCCTTCCTGGGCATCTTCACCTTCATGGGCCAGTGGAACGACTTCGCCTGGCCCCTGATCGCCCTGACCAACCCGGACAACGTGACCCTCCAGGTGGCGCTGTCCCAGCTCAACGGCACCCACGGCACCACCGACTACGGCATCGTGATGACCGGCGCGCTGCTCGCCCTGATCCCGCTGCTCATCGTGTTCGCCATCGGCGCCAAGCAGATCATCGGAGACCTCGCGAAGGGAGCCGTCCGCGGATGACGAGCGATCCGCTGATCGCCCTGCGCCCCTGGGAGGCACCCGAGGTGACCTCCTGGGGGCGGTCGCGCATGAGCGCCGTCGACCGGCGTGCGCAGGCGCTGTCCCTCGACGGCCGGTGGCGTTTCCAGCTCCTGCCCTCGCCCGAGCGGGAACCCGGTCCCGCCTGGACCTGGGCCCGGCTCCCCGGTTCCTGGGCCCTCCACGTGGCGGAGGACCCACCGCAGTACACCAACGTCCGTATGCCGTGGGCCGAGTTCCCGCCGGCGTCACCGGCCGCGAACCCGACCGGGGTCTACGAGCGGGAGATCGACATACCCGCCGACTGGGCCGGCCGCCGGATCGTCCTGCACGTCGGCGCCGCCGAGAGCGTGCTGCTCGTCCATGTGGACGGGCGGCCCGCCGGCCTCTCCAAGGACTCCCGTCTCGCCGCCGAGTTCGACGTCTCCGGCCTGGTGCGGCCCGGGGCGAAGGCCACCGTGCGGCTCACGGTGGTCAAGTGGTCCGACGCCTCGCACATCGAGGACCAGGACCAGTGGTGGCTCGGCGGGATCACCCGCCCGGTGCTGCTGTACGCCACCGATCCGCTGTATCTCGCGGACGTGACCGTGCGGGCGCACCGCGACGGGCAGCTGCGGGTGGACTGCCTGGTGCGTTCGACGGCGGGGACGAGCGCGCTGCCCGCCGGGTGGTACGTCAGCGGGGAGCTGGACGGGCTCGCGCTGGCGCAGGACACCGGGTTCGACCGGCTCAACACCGAGGACGAGCGGGTCTCCGACTTCCTCGGCGAGGCCCGTATGGGGACGGTCGTCCCCGACGTACGGACCTGGAACGCCGAGACCCCGGAGCTGTACGGCCTCACCGTCCGGCTGCACCGCGCCGACGGCACGGTCGCCGACACCTCGCACCACCGGATCGGCTTCCGCGACGTCGAGATCCGGGGCCGGGACCTGCTGATCAACGGGGAGCGGGTCTACATCCGGGGCGTGAACCGGCACGACTTCCATCCGCTGACCGGGCGGACGGTGTCGCGGGAGGACATGCGGGAGGATCTGCTCACGCTGAAGCGGTTCGGCTTCAACGCGATCCGCACCTCCCACTATCCGGGCGACCCCGCTCTGTACGACCTCGCCGACGAGCTCGGCCTCTACGTGGTCGACGAGGCGGACATCGAGTCCCACGACCACGCCCATGAGATCGCCGACGACCCGCGCTATCTGGGCGCCTTCGTGGACCGGGTCTCCCGGATGGTCCTGCGCGACAAGAACCATCCCTCGGTGATCGTCTGGTCGCTGGGCAACGAGTCCGACTACGGCGCGGGCCACGACGCGGCGGCGGGCTGGCTGCGGCGCCACGACCCGACGCGGCCGGTGCAGTACGAGGGGGCCGCGAAGCTGGACTGGGCGGCCACGGACGACGCCTCCGACATCGCCTGCCCGATGTACGCGCCGATCGAGGACTGTGTGGCGCACGCCCTGTCGGGCGAGCAGACCCGTCCGCTGATCCAGTGCGAGTACTCGCACGCGATGGGCAACAGCAACGGCACGCTGGCCGACCATTGGGCTGCCATCGAGGCGACCCCGGGTCTTCAGGGCGGGTTCATCTGGGAGTTCTGGGACCACGGCATTCTCCAGCGTGTGAACGACGGACGACCGGCCGGGCGTGGGGGCGCCGGGCTGTACGAGAACGGTGTCGCGGGCCCCGGCCTGCGCTGGGCCTACGGCGGCGACTTCGGCGAGACCATCCACGACGGCGCCTTCATCGCCGACGGGGTCGTCTTCCCCGACCGCACGCCCAAGCCGGTGATGTTCGAGCACCGGGAGATCGCCGCCCCCGTACGGCTGTCCGTCGAGGGCGAGGGCACCTGGCGGGTGCTGCGGGTGCACAACAGGCAGCACTTCCGCGATCTGTCGTGGCTGGCCGCCGAGTGGGAGTTCGCGGCGGCCGACGGCGGTACCTGGACGGTCCCGGCCCAGCTGCCCGCCGTACCGCCCGGCGGCTCGGCGGTGATCGACCGGCCCGAGGTGCCCGGCGGGGCCGGCGAGATCTGGCTGACGCTGCGCGTGACGACGGCCGCCGACGAGCCCTGGGCGGCGCGCGGCAACGAGGTGTGCTGCCCGCAGGTGCAGTGGTACGCGGCGGACGAGGGCGAGCCGGTGGTGGGCGTCGAGGACGTGCCGGGCCACATCCCGCCGCCGGAGACGGACGAGGACGGGCTGCTGCTGCACCCGCTGCTCGCCACGCCGCCGGGCTTGAGCCTGTGGCGGGCCCCCACCGACAACGACGTCCTCGGCGGCATGGCCGGGCGCTGGCACGAACTGGGCCTGGACCGCGCGGAGCGGGAACTCCTCGCCGTGGAGCGCAAGGGCTCCACCGTGCGGGTCCGGTCCCGTCTGCTGACCGGTGCCGGGGCCGTCGAGCACGAGCAGGCGTTCACGGCGCTGGTGGACGGCCGGGTGCTCGTCGAGGAGACGGCCGTGCTGCCCGAGGAGCTGACGGACGTGGCCCGGGTCGGCACGGTGTTCGAGACCGGCGACGGCTTCGACCGCCTCGACTGGTACGGGCAGGGCCCCTGGGAGAGCTATCCGGACCGTGCCGCCGGGGCCCCCGTCGGGCACCACACTGCCCTCGTGGACGAGTTGCTCACTCCCTATCTGCGGCCGCAGGAGAGCGGGGGCCGCCACGGTGTGCGGCACTTCTCGCTCACCGGCGACGACCACGTGCTGGCCGTACGGCTGGACCGGCCCCGGCAGGTCTCGGTCACCCGTCACCGTGCCGAGGACCTGGCCGCCGCCACGCACCACGACGAGCTGGCGCCCCGGCCCGGGTGTGTGGTGCACATCGACGCGGCGCACCGGGGGCTGGGCACGGCGTCGTGCGGGCCCGACACGTCGCCGTCGTATCTCGTCGCGCCGGGCGTCCACCGCTGGTCGTGGACGCTGCGCGCACTCTGACCCCACCCCCCTTCCGCTGTTGTCACCTTCTACGGAGCACCTGTGTGTACTTCGCATGAGCACGACCAGGGCGAGGCCGCCCAGGCCGGCGCGGGCAGACGCAACTTCCTGCGGGCCACCGCACTGATGGGGGCGGCGGCCACGGCCGCCGCCGCACTCCCGGCGGCCACCGCGCACGCCGCCCCGGCCGAGTCCCGTGCCGCCGGCCGGCGGCCCGATCCCGGCAGCCGCCGCTTCACGCTGGCGGTGATGCCCGACACCCAGTACCTGTTCGACGGGCCGAGCATCGACAGGGCGCCCGTGGAGGCGTCGCTGTGCTATCTGCTGGAGCACGGCGGGGACGAGAACATCGTGTTCCTGTCCCACCTCGGGGACCTCACCCAGAACGGCGCGAAGGAGGAGTGCGCGGCGATCGGCGAGGCGTTCCGGCTGCTCGACCGGCAGGGGGTGGGCTACAGCGTCCTCGCGGGCAACCACGACGTCCGCTCGTCCACCGACGACCAGCGGGGCCCGACCCCGTACCTGGACGTCTTCGGGCCCGCCCGGTTCAAGGGGAAGCGGACCTTCGGGGGCGCCTCCCCCGACGGCTACAACTCCTTCCACCTCTTCGAGGCCGGCGGCCGGCAGTGGATGGTGCTGGCCCTGGACTGGCGGCTGTCCGCGAAGGGCTTCGCCTGGGCGAAGGACGTGCTGGCCCGGCATCCGAGGACGCCGGTGGTCCTCACCACGCACGAGCTGGTCGACGGGGACGACTCCCTCTCGTCGTACGGGCAGACGCTGTGGGACCAGCTGATCGACGGCCACGACCAGATCTTCCTCACCCTGAACGGGCACTACTGGCCGGCGGCGCGCGCGACGCGGAAGAACGCCGCCGACAACGATGTCCACCTGCACCTCACCAACTACCAGAACCGGTACTTCGGCGGTGCGGCGATGATCCGCCTGTACCGCTTCGACCTCGACCGGAACACCATCGACGTGGAGACGATCTCCCCCTGGATCCTGGGCCGGGCGGCCAAGGAGCTGGGCGAGCTGGAGCGGCAGGAGATCGAACTCTCCGGTGGAGTCGACCGGTTCACGGTCGAGATCGACTTCGAGAAGCGGTTCGCCGGCTTCGCGCCGGTGCCCGCGCGTGCTGAGCGGCCCGTCTCGAGGCTGCTGATCCCGGGGACGGTGGCGTACTGGCGTTTCGAGCAGACCGTGACCGGCACGGTCCGCGACCGCTCCGGACGCGGCAACGACCTCACCCTTGTCTCGGTCGGCGGCGGTGAGCTGGGCTGGTCCGCCGATCACCACCCCGACCAGCCGGGCCACGGCAGCCTGGAGTTCCAGGGCTTCAAGTCCCCGCTGAAGGGCGCCTGTCTGCGCACGGTCGACGGCGCCCCGCTCAACTCGACGACGTTCGGGAAGGGTTACACCATCGAGGCGTTCTACCGCCTCCCGGCCGACTGGGACCCCTCCCACCACGCCTGGTCGGGCCTGGTCAGCCGTACCGGCACGGGCGGCGCGGCAGGAAGGACGGCCGACGACCCGGACGAGCCGCTCGCCACCCTGTCCCTGTCGAACGACCGTGAGCCGCAGTGGGCCATGCGCCCGCTCAACCAGCAGGGCATCGCCACCAACTGGGGCCAGGAGACACCGCTGGAGACCTGGTGGCACCTGGCGGTCGTCAACGACGGCGAGCACACGACGCTGTACGTCGAGGGCTGCCCGGTCGTCCGCAACCCGAAGGCCACCTCCGTCGGCATCACCTCCGTCGGTCTTCCGTGGCTGCTCGGCGGCTACGAGTACGGCGGGAAGATCGACCAGATCCTGCACGGGCGGCTCGGTGACGTCCGCATCGTCGAACGGGCGCTGCCCGTCAAGTCGTTCATGAACCACTGAGACGCGAAGGAACCGTACGAACATGTCCGACTCTTCCGAGCAGCAGCTGCCCGTCTGGGCCGATCCGTCCGTCTCCCCCGCCGACCTCGACCCCCAGGGCGTCTCGCGCCGTGGGCTCCTGCGCGGCGCGGGCCTCTTCGGCACCGCCTTCGCGCTGGGTGCCGCGGGCTCCCTGGCCACGCCGGGGGTCGCCTCCGCCGCCTCCGCGTCCTCCTCTGGCTCCCGGCGCTTCGGCGGCGAGGACCCGCGCCTCGCCTACCTCGTGGGTGATCATCACGTCCACTCCGTCTACAGCCATGACGCCAAGTACACGTTCTCGCAGCTGGCCGCGGCGGGCGCCAGGTACGGCCTCGACTGGATGGTGTTCACCGAGCACTCCAACTTCGGGCACGCCGACTTCGGCGCCGCGCTGGAGCACAAGGAGATCCTCAGGGCCAGGGCCGAGAACCCCCGCCAGCTGATCTTCCAGGGCCTGGAGTGGTACATCCCGGCCGCCGAGCACTGCACGGTCTTCACGACGCCCGGCCCGCACGAGGTCGACCTCCTCACCCGTTTCGAGAGCGCCTACGACGGCAAGCTGCTGGGCTACACGGACGGTTCCGTGGGCGGCGCGGACACCGCCCGCAACGAGGCGCACGCCCTCAAGGGCCTCAAGTGGCTCGCCCGGCAACGGCGTTCGGGCTACGTCGACGACGTACTGGTCCTCGCCAACCACCCGCTGCGCCTCGGCATCGACTCCCCGCACGAGATGCGCGACTGGCGGGACGCGGCCCCCGAGATCATGATCGGCATGGAGGGCGCGCCCGGCGCCCAGGGCGCGGCGATCCCCGGCTGGCGCGGGGCCACCTCGATCCGCGGCGAGTACGAGAACAAGCCGTCCGCCCAGTCCTGGCCGGGTTATCCGGCGCAGGCGTACCTCACGTACGGCGGCTTCGACTGGTCGACGGCGACCGTGGGCGGCCTCTGGGACGCCATGCTGGCCGAGGGCAAGCCGTTCTCGATCACCACCAACTCGGACGCCCACCGGATCGTCTTCGACACCTGGAAGAACGGCGACTGGCCGGCCGGCCGGAACTTCGACAACACGGGCAGGCTCCCGGACCCGGTGAACACCGACAGCCCGCAGGCCGGCAGCGACTTCTGGCCCGGCCAGTTCAGCCGCACGCACGTCGGCGTCACCCGCTACGGCTACGGCGCGGTGATGGCGGGGATGCGCGCCGGCCGCGTCTGGCTGGACCACGGCCATCTCCTCGACGGCCTCGACGTCCGGGTGCGGCGCGAGCACGACCACGGCCGGGGCGTCACGCTGGGCGGGCGGCTGCGCGTCCGCAAGGGCGAGAAGCTCACGCTGGACATCACCGTGACGGCCGCCTCCCGCCCCAACACCCAGGGAATCCTGCCGGATTTGGCCCACGTGGACGTGATCCGGGGCGCGGTGCGGGGCCCGGTGTCCGACCGTGACACCTGGCAGGCCCCCGACACCAGGGTCGTCCACACGGCGGACGTGAGCGGCCGCGAGGGCACCTACACCCTCCGCGTCCCGCTCACGGCGGGCGAGGAGTCCTTCTATGTCCGTCTGCGAGGCAGCGACGGCAACCGCAACGGGGCCGGCTACCTGGGTGCGTCCATAGACCCGCACGGCCCGATCCCGCACGAGCCGGGCGACGGCGACCCGTGGGAGGACACCTGGTTCTACTCGAACCCCGTGTTCGTCGACGTGAGTTGAGCCTCGGCGCACCGGCGGATCGAGGGGGCCGCGTCAGCCGGTCAGGGGGCGGTTCATGGCGTCCTTCGGCCGGTGCCGGGTGACGAGACGGCCGTTCGTGACGCCGGAGCCGCCCGGCGGCCGGGGCGCGCCGCGGCCCAGCCAGGAGAGCAGGAGACCGAGCGTGCCGGCGATGGCAGGCCAGTAGAAGTAGCGGAAGTCCGTCGCCGGCATGATCGGCAGGTAACCGAGTACGTAGAGCGCCGAACTCACACCCAGCGCGCGGACCGGCATGGAGAACCTTCCCCTGCCCGGTCGGATCGAGAGCACCAGTGCGACGGCGAGCCAGAACCACCCCGCGAAGAGGAACGGCAGGTCCTGGACCGCACCCTTGACGTACGTCCCGAGGGTGGCCTCGAGTCGGGGGTGCGATGTCCTGAGTCCCGCGGTGTTGGCGATGATCCCGCTCTGGTATTCGTGGCTGCCCTGGAAGAGCAGTTCCGAGAACAGTCGCAGACGGTACTGGAGGTAGCCGGGAAGGTGAGTGGTCATCTCACTGGTCCACAGGGACGTGAGCTGGTCCGAGTCGGCGGACAGACCGTTCGTGTCGCGTTCCCAGCAGGTGAAGTAGGAGTTCGACAAGGACTTGATGCGGTGGCACTCCTTCGCCGCGGTCGCGAGGCGGTCGCGAAGCTCGGGCGACACGGCCGCTGAGCGCAGTTCGTCCGGGCTCAGGACGTGGAGGAGGTCGTCCAGCATGATCTGCGATCCCTGGCTCGTCCGCGCGGGCCGCTCGATGGAGGAAATGGCGACGCCGGGCACGAGGAGGCCGACGGCGAGGGCGGCCGCGGAGATCAGCCAGATCCGGCGTCCGGGCCTGCCCCACAGCGCGAGGACGAGCATCACGAAGACCGGGACGGCGGCGAAGATCGCGTTCTTGCGGACCAGGATGGCGTAGGCGAGGAAGAGCACACCGAGTCCCAGGAGAACCCACCGCAGGGTGGACCGGCCTGTTCCCAGGCGTCGGCCGGCCAGCGCGAGTGCGCTGGTGGCGAGCAGGGCGAACGCCATGTGCACGTCCTTCCACACCACTCCGACGAACGTCAGGACGTGGGGGGTCAGTCCCAGGCCCAGTACGGCGAGGGATCCCGCGCGGCTCGCGGTCAGGTCCCAGACGCACCAGGCGATCGCCCAGAGCGCCGCCCAGAGAAGGGCGGACTGGAGGACGGCCATCGTCGCGGGTGTGCCGGTCACGGCGATGAGCGCGCGCCAGACCAGACTCATGACGGGTGGATGCCAGTCATTCAGCGGCTCGTCCCCGGTGGCCTGCTTGAGTTGGGAAATCGAGTCGGCACTCATGTACCCGGGGGAGAAGACGACGGTGGTGGCCAGGCAGCAGGCCCCGGCGATGGCGGCCAGCCCCCAGATCCAGCCCAAATCTTCTCGAAACCACCGAATATGTCTCATATGCCGGGATATTAACAGCGCGGACGGGGGGCCGACGTGCGCCGTCCGCCGGAGTCGGAGCCCCGCTCAGGGCGTGACGAACACGTAGCGCCGGTAGGTGAGGAAGCGGAACAGCGTGGCGACGACCCAGCCGAAGATACGAGCGGCATTGTCACTGAGGGCCGAGTCGAGTCCGATCAGGTGCCGCGACAGGAAGACGGTGCCCGCCGTGATGACGATGCCGACGATGTTGATGAAGAGGAAAAGGGCCAACTCCTGGGCCACCTCGGCGCGACGCCGGTGACGGTAGACCCAGTAACGGTTGCCCAGCCAGCTGAACCCCGTCGCCGAACCCGTCGCGACGACGGACGCCTGGATCGGCGCGGCACTCATCGGTCCGGCGTCCCCGCCGGGGAAGCCGAAGACCAGCAGGTTGTAGCCACCGTTGTCCATCACGAACGCGAGGGCACCGACGACTGTGAACCTGGCGGCCTCGCGCCAGACACCTCGGACGGTCTCCCGCACACGCAGCGACAGAATGGCGAGGATCGACACGAACGAGAGCGTAACGGCTCAGCAAGCCCTTTTCGTATATGAGTAGTGTGTCGCGTTATGAACCCATATGGGCCGAGTTTCTTCGGCTGAGGAGAGGCCGTGAACCCGACGATCGCCTGCGTCGTGCCGTGCCACAACGAGGAAGCAGCGGTCGGCAAGGTGGTGCGCGATCTGAGGTCGGCGCTCCCCGAGGCCGACATCTACGTGTATGACAACGCGTCGACCGACCGCACGGTGGAGGTCGCTCGCGAGGCGGGCGCCATCATCCGGCAGGAGCCGCACAAGGGAAAGGGCAACGTGATCCGGCGCGCCTTCGCCGACGTCGACGCGGACGCCCTGCTCATCATCGACGGTGACGACACCTACGACGCGTCACGAGCGCGGGAAATGGTGGACCTGCTGTTCGAGGGGCCCCATGACCAGGTCGTCGGCGCTCGGCGCGGAGCGGTCGACGGCGCCTACCGGGCCGGGCACGAGGTCGGCAACAAGCTGCTCAGCGGGGCGGTTCGGTCCCTCTTCGGCAAGGAGGTGACCGACATGCTGAGCGGTTACCGCGTCTTCTCCCGACGCTTCGTCAAGTCCTTCCCGGCGCTCTCCCGTCAGTTCGAGACCGAGACCGAGATGACGGTTCACGCGCTCCACCTGCGGCTCCCCACAGCAGAGGTCGCGGTCGACTACAGGGGCCGGCCGGCCGGAAGCGAGAGCAAACTGCGCACGTACCGCGACGGCTGGCGCATCCTCAGGGTCATCCTCAATCTCGCGCGGCGCGAACGCCCCTCGCTCGTGCACACCGCGATGGCGGGCCTTCTCGCCACCACCGCGATCATTCTCGGTACCCCCGTCATCGTCGACTTCATCCGGACGGGCACCGTCCCGCGCTTCCCCACGGCGATCCTCGCGGCTGCGATCATGACCATCGCGGCCCTTCTCCTCCTCGTGGGGTATGTCCTCGAATCAGTCATGCACATGCGCCAAGAACAATCCCGGCTCGTCCACCTCGCCTACCCGGCGCCGCGGCGCTCGCCGAGCCATGCCGCTCCCGAGGCGGCCGACTCCCGGTGAACGGGGCGCCCCCGAGGGGGACGGTGCCCACGACAACGGGAACCGCGCGACCACCAGCCACGGCGGCCCCGCGGTTCCCCACGACGCTCAGGCGTAGAAGCGGGACAGGCTCTGCAGCACGGCGGCAGGCTTCGCCCCACCCTCGATCTCGATCGTCCCGTCGACCGTGATCTGCACCCCACCCGGCACGTCCTCGACAGAGGCGAGCTTGCCCACCAGCCGAATCTTCGCCCCGACCTTCACCGGCGAGGGGAAACGCACCTTGTTCAGGCCGTAGTTGACCTTCGTCGACACGCCCTCGACGTCCAGCAGCTCGGTGAAGAGCGGGATGAACAGCGAGAGGGTCAGGTACCCGTGGGCGATGGGCGCCCCGAAGGGTCCCGCCGCCGCCTTCTCGGGGTCGACGTGGATCCACTGGTGGTCCCCCGTCGCGTCGGCGAACGTGTCGATGCGCTCCTGGGTGACCTCGATCCACTCGCTGGCGCCGAGGTCGCTGCCGGCGAGCTTCTTGAGTTCGTCGATGCCGTTCACGGTGATGCCCATATGACGTTCCTTCGCTTAGGAGTCGGTGCCGTAGCGCTTGCGCACCCGGGACTTGAGGAGCTTGCCGGAGGCGGTGCGGGGCAGTTCGTCCGCGATCACCACCGACTTGGGGATCTTGTACTTGGCCAGCTGCCCGGCAAGGGAGGCCAGCACCTCGTCGGCGTCCAGGTCGGCGCCCTCCCGGGGCACGACGACCGCGCGCGGCACCTCGCCCCACTTGTCGTCCGGTACGCCGATGACCGCGCACTCGACGATGTCGGGGTGGGCGAGGAGCTGGTCCTCGATCTCGGCGGGGTAGATGTTCTCGCCCCCGGAGATGATCATGTCCTTGATGCGGTCGACGATGAAGACATAACCGTCCTCGTCGATCCGGGCGGCGTCCCCGCTGCGGAACCAGCCGTCGGCGAAGACCGCGGCCGTCTCCTCGGGCAGCCCCCAGTAGCCGGGCATGACGTGCGGTCCGCGGACCACGACCTCGCCGGGCTCGTCGACATCGGCCGGTGTCATGTCCGGCCGTACGACCCGCACATCGCTGAAGAAGTGCGGGACGCCCGCCGAACCGGCCTTGCTCACCGCGTGCTCGGCGTCGAGGAAGAGCGTGCCCGGGGCCGCCTCCGTCATGCCGTAGCCCTGGAGGAAGGTGAGGCCGCGCTCCTGGAACCTGGCGATGAGCGGGGTCGGCACCGGTGAGCCGCCGCAGGACAGCATCCGCAGCGAGGACAGGTCGGCGTCGGCCCAGCGCGGGTGCCGGGCCACCTGGTCGAACATGGTCGGCACGCCGAACATGAAGGTGATCCGGTGCCGTTCGATCAGTTCGAAGGTGGCCTCCGGGGCGAACGCCTCCACCAGGACGCAGGTGCCGCCCTTGAGCAGCACGGGCAGGGTGAGCATGTTCAGCCCGGCCGTGTGGAACAAGGGGGCGGAGACCAGGGCGCGTTCGTCGGTGATGATGTCCTGGTCGACGAGGACGTTCACGGCGTTCCAGATGATGTTGCCGTGGGTGAGCATCGCGCCCTTGGGGCGGCCGGTCGTCCCCGAGGTGTACATGATGATGCAGGTGTCGTCCGCGGTGACGGGCTGGTCGATCGGCTCGTCGTCCGCCCCGGCGAGCAGCGCCTCGTACTCGGTGCCGACCTCGACGTACGTACGGACGTCGCTGTTGCCCGGCAGTCCCGCGACGAGCCCGGTGAATCCGGACGCGTACACCAGTGCCTTGGCTCCGGAGTCCGCCAGCTGGTAGGCGATCTCGGGGCCCGCGAGGCGGGTGTTGAGCGGGACGAAGACGGCGCCGACGGTGCCGGCGGCGAACAGCGTCTCCAAGTACGAGGGGTGGTTCGGACCGAGGTAGGCGATCCGGTCGCCGCGGTGTACGCCGGAGGTGCGCAGGGCGTGGGCGAGGCGCGCGGTGCGCTCGCACAGCTCCGCGTAGGTGATGCTCGTGTCCCCGTGGATCAGGGCGGTACGCCCGGGGGTCTTGCGGGCCCGGCGGGCGGGCCACGACCCCAGTCCCTCATTGCGCATGTCTGTGCCCCTGTCCGTCATTGCACATGGGGATGTACATGGGGGTTCCCTTTACGGTGTGGTCAGGCCGAGCAGACGGGCGGCGTTCTCCTTCAGGATCTTCGGCCTGACCTCGTCCTTGATCGGCAGCTTCGCGAAGTCGGCGAGCCAGCGGTCCGGGGTGAGGACGGGGTAGTCGGAGCCGAAGAGCACCTTGTCCTTGAGCAGCGTGTTCGCGTACTGCACGAGCTGCGGCGGGAAGTACTTCGGCGACCAGCCGGACAGGTCGATGTGCACGCCCGGCTTGTGCGTGGCCACCGCCAGCGCCTCGTCCTGCCAGGGGAACGACGGGTGCGCCAGGATGATCTTCAGATGCGGGAAGTCGGCGGCGACGTCGTCCACGTGCAGCGGGTTGGAGTACTTCAGGCGGATGCCGCCGCCACCGGGGACACCCGCGCCGATGCCCGTCTGGCCCGTGTGGAAGAGGGCGATCGTGCCCGTCTCCTCGATGACCTCGTACAGGGCGTACGCCACCGCGCGGTCGTTGGGGAAGAAGCCCTGGACGCTGGGGTGGAACTTGAAGCCCTTCACCCCGTACTCCTCGACCAGGCGGCGGGCCTGCTTGACGCCCGCCTTGCCGCGGAAGGGGTCGATGGAGGCGAAGGGGATCAGCACGTCCGCGTTGGCGGCGGCCGCCTCGGCGACCTCCTCGTTGGGGACGGGCTCGGTACCGGTCGCGGACTCGGCGTCCACCGTGAAGATGACGGCGGCCATCTTCCGCTCGCGGTAGTAGGCGGCCGTCTCCTCCAGGGTCGGCTTCCGCTTGCCCTCGACCTTGAAGTAGGCGGACGAGGCGTCGTGCAGTTCGTCGTCCAGCGACGACGTGCCCTTCTTCGACGAGACCTCGGCGTGGGTGTGGACGTCGATGGCGACCAGGTCGTCGACGTTCATGGCGGGACTGGCGGGGCTCATCACGCCTCCGGGATCTTCGGGGCGGGGACCCCGACGGTCTGCGGTTCGGCGCCCAGCGAGGTCGGCCAGACGTCGGCGAGGGCCTCGGGGGTCCAGCCGCCGTTCGCGTACGCCGCCTTGATCTCCTGCGGATGCGACCAGAGTGCCACCTTGTCGCCGCCGATGCCGATGGCCTGGCCGGTGACACCGCGTGCCGCCTCGGAGGCGAGGAAGGGGACCAGGGCCGCGCAGTCCTCGGGGGTGCCGAAGCCCTCGCCCTTGCGCAGGAAGTCCGGGAACGGCTTGCCCTCGCGCAGCGCCTCCACGTACGGGGCGAAGACCGGGATGGTCTCGGTCATCGCGGTGGCGGCGACCGGGACGATCGTGTTGACGGTGATGTTCGCGCGGCCCAGCTCCATCGCCCAGGTGCGGGCGAAGGCCGCGATGCCGGCCTTGGCGGCGGAGTAGTTCGTCTGACCGAAGTTGCCGCGCTGGCCGGCCGGGGAGCCGACGAGGATCAGGGTGCCGCCCTCGCCCTGCTCGCGCATGCGGATCGCGGCGGCGCGGGCGCAGGTGAAGGTGCCCTTGAGGTGGGTGGTGATCACGGCGTCGAAGTCGTCGTCGGACATCTTCCACAGCACCTTGTCGCGCAGGATGCCCGCGTTGGTGACGAGGATGTCGAGCCGCCCGAACTGCTCCACCGCGCGGCCCACCAGCCGGTCGGCCGCCTCTGTCGTACCGACCGCGACGACCTCGGCCACGGCCTTGCCGCCCGCCTCGGTGATGGACTTCACGGCCGCTTCGGCCACGGCCTCGTCGATGTCGTTGACGACGACGCAGGCGCCGGCTGCGGCGAGGGCCTGGGCGTAGGCCAGGCCGAGGCCACGGCCACTGCCGGTGACGACGGCGACCTTGCCGGTGAGATCGATGCTGGGCACGAGTGGGGTCCCTTCGGTGGCGCTGCGGCTGCTGACTACAAAATAGAAGTTAAGAGCAATAGTTGTTGAGGTCAATAGTTGTTGTTCCCTGAGCTTTGCGTCATGCTGGGGGCCGTACGTACGCGCCGCCCCGATCGGGGCCTCGACCAGGGAGCCCGCCATCGCCCGCCAGCAGACGCAGGACCCCGCCTCGATCGACGCGCGCGAGCCGTGGATGCGCGGGCTGCACGCGGACACGGGTTATCTGCTGTACCGCCTGGGCCTGCGGTCCGGGCAGCTGTTCAACTCGTCTCTCCAGGAGTCGGGCCTGCGGCTGCGCCACTACGCGCTGCTGCGCTTCCTGGCCACCTCCCCCGGCGCGCTCCAGCGCGAGCTGAGCGCGTCGCTCGGGTACGACCCGAGCGCGATCGTCGGTCTGGTGGACGACCTGGAGAAGCTGGGCTTCGCCGAGCGGCGCCCTTCCCCGGACGACCGCCGCAGCCGGATCATCGTGCTGACCGAGGACGGCCGGTCCTTCCTGCGCGACACCGACGAGGCCGGGCAGCGCGTGACGAACGAACTCCTCGAGCCGCTCGACGCCGCCGAGCGCGACGCGCTCCATGTGCTGTTGCAGAAGGTCGCCGAAGCCGGACTGGGGTGACGCCATGCCGATGACCACCGACGCGCTCCCGTCGCCGGGGGCCGCACCCCGGCAGAGCACGCCGCCGGGGGCCGCCCGCTCCGCCCCCGACCGGCTGCTGGCCGTGCTGGCCGCCTTCGACCACGACCATCCGGCGCTCTCCCTCTCCGACATCGGCCGCCGCGCCGGGCTGTCCCTCACCACGGCCCACCGGCTGGTGGGCGCGCTCACCGAGTGGGGCGCCCTCGAACGGGACCCGTCCGGGACCTACCACGTGGGCCTCAGGCTCTGGGAGATCGCGGCCCTCGCCCCGCGCGGGCTCGCACTGCGCCAGATCGCGCTGCCCTACCTGGAGGACCTGTACGAGGCGACGCACGAGAACGTGCAGCTGGCGGTGCGCGACGGCGACGAGGTCGTCTACATCGAATGGCTCTCCGGGCGCTCGGCCGTCGGCGTCCACATCCGGGTGGGCGCCCGCTGGCCGCTGCACGCCACGGGCGTGGGCCTGGCACTCCTCGCCTACGGCGACTCCGCGTCCCAGGAGGAGTACTGCCAGGGGCCGTTGGCGTCCTTCACGCCGTACACCGTCACCGACGGGGCCAAGTTGCGGCGGCTGCTGGCCGAAGTCCGGCGTACGGGCGTCGCGGTGAGCAGTCGTCAGGTCACCGAGGACGCGCTGTCGGTGGCCGCTCCGGTACGCGGGCCGGGCGGGGCGGTGGTCGCCGCCGTCTCGGTGGTGGTGCCCCAAGTCGGCGCCCAGGTACCGGTGTTGACGCCCGCTGTGCGGGTGGCGGCACGCGGGATCTCACGTGCGCTGGGCTGGCAGCCGGAGGAGCAGCGGCGCGGGTCGCTGATACCGGGGCGGGGCGCCGCACCCTCCTGACCGGCCCCAACGGCTCCTTCTTGGCCAGGGCTCTGGGCCGGGCTATTTCTTGGCCAGGGCCTGGGCCGCGTACGTCGCTGTCTCGCCCGCGTGTGTGGCCGTGCCCCGGGCGGTGAGCCAGCCCTGTGGGGTGTCCGCGGCCGGGGTGACCTCCCAGCGGGTGAGGAACCGGCCGCCGGGGCGGATGCGGTCCGTGGTGGCCACGCCGAGTGAGCGTACCTGCCAGCGGTTGGGCACGGAGAGGGCGAGCCGGGCGGCCGTCCAGGGTCGGGCGGAGCCGTTGGCGAAGGTCGCGGTGACGATGAACCTGCCGTCGTTCGGGGCCACTTGGAGGGTGACCCCGAAGGGCTTGCGCCGGTAGGTGTCGACCCAGGAGGACCGCATCAGCCGCACCAGTGCGTCGGCCTGGGCGGGCCGCGCCGCCGCGAGGTCGTCGCTCTCGCCGGGGTCCCGGGCGAGGTCGTACAGCTCGACCTCCCACCGGCTGTCGGCCGCGTTCCGGTCCCGGCCCGGCGCGAACCGCACCGCCTTGAGGTCGCCGCGCCGCACCGCCTCGGCCAGTCGCCGCCCCCGGCCCCCGTCGACCCGGTCGGCGCGCGGGGTGACGCCGCTGTGGTTGCGGTAGAAGTACAGGTGGTCGTGGCGGGCGGCCTCGGCGCCGCCGGCCCGCAGCAGCGGCGCGGCGGAGAGCCCGTCGATGTCCGACGGGGCGGGCGCGCCGGCGAGTTCGGCGAGGGTCGGCAGCAGGTCGGTCAGCGGGGTCGGCCGGTCGGTGGTGCCGACCGGGACGCGCTGCGGCGACCAGGCGATGAGCGGGACTCGGATGCCGCCCTCGTAGAGGTTGCGCTTGTAGCCGCGCAGCGGGCCGCCCGCGTCGAAGAGGTCGGGGTCGGTGCCGCCCTCCTCGTGCGGGCCGTTGTCGCTGGTGACGAGGACGACGGTGCGCCGGTCGATGCCGTGGTCCTTGAGCCGGTCGACGAGGGTGCCGACCAGTGTGTCCAGCCCGGTCACCTGGGCCGCGTGGGCCTTGTCGGGCTGGGTCCAGGGCTCGTCCGCGTACGCGCCGAGCCTCGGGGCGCGGCTCGGGGCGTGCGGCACGGTCGGGGCGAGGAAGAGCAGGAACGGCTGGTCCTTGTGGGCGTCGAGGAAGCCGAGGGCCCGGTCCTCGATGAGGTCGGGGGCGTAGATCTTGCGGGCGCCGTCCCGGTTCTCGGGGATGGTCTGCTTCTTGCCGTTGTCCCAGAGGTACGTCGGGTAGTAGTCGTGCGCGTGCTTGTGTGTCAGATAGCCGTAGAACTCCTCGAAGCCACGGGAGTTGGGGTGGCTCGGCTGGTCGGGACGCTCGGGACCGAAGCCCCATTTGCCGATGAGCCCGGTGCGATAGCCGGCGGCGCGCAGGGCCTCGGCGAAGGTGAAGTCCTGCTCGGTGAGGGCGCCCTGGCCGCCCGGACCCCAGGGGTTCTCGCGGACGGTGGCGTGGCCGCTGTGCAGGCCGGTGAGCAGGGAGCAGCGGGAGGGGGCGCAGACCGGGGCGGCGGAGTAGGCGTCGGTGAAGCGCAGGCCCTCGGCGGCCAGGGCGTCCAGGCGCGGGGTGTCGATCAGCTGCTGGCCGTAGGAGCCGAGTTCGCCGTAGCCGAGGTCGTCGGCGAGGACGACCACGAAGTTCAGCCGCTGCGAGGGGGTGCGGGCGGCGGGCACGACCGACGCGGACGGCCGGCTCACCTCCGGAACCGCGACGTCCCGGACACCGGCCTTCCGGCTCTCGTGCGCGACACAGCCGGCCGCCGCCCCGGTCGCGCCGACGGCGGCGGTCCCGGCGAGAAAACGACGGCGGCTGGGCATGCGGGCTCCTGGTGACTGCGGGCGAGCGGGTGGTCGTGATCCGATGGTGAACGGCATCCTCGGCGCAGAACCATGCACAGGGCATGAACACCTTGTTGCGGCAGGTCACAGAAGGCCGCGGTGATCGATCGCACGCCCCCGACCCTAGAGAGGGGGAATGCGGGGTTCTGGTTCCACCGAGAGAGAACGATCTTGCCAGAGTGCCGGAAGAGCCTCGGCATCGGCCCTCTGCACCGGCCCTCTGCACCGGCCCTCGGACACCCACCTACATCGCACCGACATCGCTCAGATATCGCTCAGACATCGCCCGCAGACCGCGTCCGCAGACCGCGTCCGAGACCGCGTCCGCCCCGCCGCGGAGCCCGGCGGCGGGGCGGACAGGTCGGTTTCAGGCGGAGAGGCCCTCGTAGACCGCCGCGAGGATCAGGAACGCCCGGTCGTCGCCGAGCCCGCCGTCGTCGAACATCTGGTTCATCACGTACGCCACGGACATCCGGGCGTCGAGGTCGACCAGGACGATCGAACCGCCCCAGCCGCCCCAGAAACAGGTACGGGGGTTGGGGAGCTGGCCGCCGTTGAGGCCGTAGCCCATGCCGTAGCGCATCGGTACGCCCAGGACCTGGTCCGTGCCGTTGAACTGCTCCTCCAGGACCCGCTCGCACCCCTTCCCGGAGAGCAGCCGCACTCCCCGGCCCGCTCCGCCGGTGGCCAGCAGCGACTGCACGGCGGCGACCGAGCGGGCGTTGCCGTGGCCGTTCACGGCCGGGATCTCGGCGCGCCGCCATGCGGTCGTGTTGGCGGTGCCGTCCGCAATGGCGGGGTTGGGCGGCGGGCCGCCGCGGGGCGGGGAGGAGGGGGGCGCGATGATCGGCGCGACCCGGTGGTCGTGCTCGGCGGCCAGGCCGATGTAGAAGTCGGCTCCCAGCGGGCCCGTGACCTCCTCGGCGAGGAAGGTGCCCAGGCTGCGGCCGGTGACCCGGCGGACGATCTCGCCGAGCAGGAACCCCTGGGTGAGCCCGTGGTAACCGGCCGCGGTGCCCGGCTCCCAGGCCGGTGCCTGCGCGGCGAGCCGGGCGGTGGCGGTCTGCCAGTCGTACAGGTCGTCCAGTGTCATGGGCTTCTCGAAGCCGGGCAGTCCGGCCGTGTGCGACAGCACATGGCTGACGCGCACGTTCTCCTTGCCCGCCGCCGCGAACTCGGGCCAGTACGTGGCCACCGGCGCGGCCAGGTCCAGTTCGCCCCGGTCGGCGAGCATCAGCACGCACAGCGCCGTCATCGGCTTGCTGGTGGACCACACGTGGGTGATGGTGTCCCGCTCCCAGGGCGTGGTGCGGTCCGCGTCGGTGTGGCCGCCCCACAGGTCGACCTCCGGTTCACCGTCCACGTAGACGGCGACCGAGGCCCCCACGTCCTTGCCGTCGAGCGAGGCCGCCAGCGCCTCGCGTACCGGAGCGAATCGGTCCGTGCACGTGCCGTGAGTCTTCGCCATGAGGGGAAGGTAACGGGCGGGATCGGGCGGAGCCATCGAATAAAACACCGGCACGCCGGGGGCGTGCGCCGGGGTCCCGGCCGCCGTCCTCACCGGACTCTCAGCCGCCGCACCCCCGTCTCAAAGGCCCCGCCCATGAACGCGGCGCACGATGCACGGGCACTGGTGATCAGCGAGGAGAGGCGTGCCGTGGGCGTCCCGTACATATCGAAGCGGTCCGGAGAGCAGGCGCGGCCGGAGAGGTGGTCGCGGCGCGGGGTGCTCGCGGCGCTCGGTGCCGTGCCGGCCGCCGCCGTGCTGAGCGGGTGCGGCGGCTCCGCCGACGCCTCCGCGCAGGCCGGGGGCTCGGACGCCGCCGATACGTCCGCCAAGGCCCAGAAGGCCGAGATCACGGTCACGCCCGCCGACGGCACCAAGAGCGCCGCGTTCACCGAGCCGGTCGAGGTCGCCGTCGCCGACGGAACGCTCGCGAGTGTGAAGGTGACCGCGGGGGACGGCGGCGAGTTGGCAGGGGCGCTCAACGAGGCCCGTACGAAGTGGACTTCGAGCGGCAACCCCTACTCGGGCACGACCTACACCGTCACCGCCGAGCCGGCGGGAGGCGACACCGAGAGCACGACCTTCACCACCGCCTCCCCCTCCGGCACCTTCGTCGGCTACTTCACCCCCGAGGCGGACTCCACGTCCGGCGTCGGCATGCCCGTGTCGATCGACTTCACCCAGGCGGTCACCGACAAGGCCGCCGTGCAGAAGGCGATCACCGTGACCGCCGAGCCGGCCGTCGAGGTGGTCGGGCACTGGTTCGGTGACACCCGGCTGGACTTCCGGCCGAAGACGTACTGGGCGGCCGGCACGACGATCACCCTGGGGCTGCGGCTGAAGGACGTGGCGGGCGCGGACGGCGTCTACGGCACCCAGTCCAAGGACGTCACCTTCCACATCGGCCGCGAGCAGATCAGCACGGTCGACCTCGCCACCAAGGAGATGACCGTCGTACGGGACGGGGCGGCCCTCGCCACGTACCCCGTCACCGGCGGCGACGCCGAGCACACCACCTGGTCCGGGATCATGGTGATCAGCGAGCGGTTCGAGGAGACGCGGATGGAGTCCTCCACGGTCGGGCTCGGCGACGAGTACGACATCAAGGACGTGCCCCACGCCCAGCGCCTGACCACCTCCGGCACCTTCGTCCACGGCAACTACTGGGCCGCGGAGTCCGTCTTCGGCAACAGCAACGCCAGCCACGGCTGCATCGGCCTGCGCGACACGAAGGGCGCGGGCGACAACTCGGTGCCGGGCTACCGGTTCTACGACAGCTCGATGCTCGGCGACGTCGTGATCGTGAAGAACTCGGGCGAGCGAACCGTCGACGCCGCCAACGGCCTCAACGGCTGGAACCTGTCGTGGGCGGACTGGAAAGCGGGGAGCGCTCTCTAGGCCGTGTCGGCCAGGGGCAGTTCCTCAGAACACCGGCGCCCCTGGTCCGTCGCCCCCACCCGCATCCCCTAGGCTGATCCGCCGCAGCCGCCGTACGAAAGAGCGTCGAAAGAGCGTGGTGGGAAATGCCGCTGAGGGACGATGATCCCACCGTCATAGGCGGGTACGTCCTGGAGGACCGGCTCGGCTCCGGCGGCATGGGGGTCGTCTATCGCGCCCGGTCCGAGTCGGGGCGGCTGGTGGCGATCAAGCTGGTGCATGCCCAGTACCGCGACGACGAGGAGTTCCGGTCCCGGTTCCGGCAGGAGGTCGCGGCGGTACGCCGGGTGAGCGGGGCGTTCACCACGCCGGTGGTGGACGCGGACCCGGAGGCCGCCCGGCCGTGGATGGCGACGCTGTACGTGCCGGGGCCGACACTCGCCGATCTGGTGCGCGAGGCGGGGCCGCTGGGCGGGGCCCGGATCAGGAGCCTCGCGCTCGGGCTCGTCGAGGCACTGCGGAACATCCATCAGGCGGGCGTCGTGCACCGGGACCTGAAGCCGGCGAACGTGCTGATGGCCGAGGACGGTCCGCGGGTCATCGACTTCGGCATCTCTCGGGCCGGCGACAACCTGCCGCTCACCGTGACCGGCCGGGTGATCGGCACCCCGCCGTTCATGTCGCCGGAGCAGTTGCGTTCGCCGAGGGACGTCACCGCCGCCTCGGACGTGTTCTCCCTGGGGTCGCTGCTCGTGTACGCGGCCAGCGGGCACAGCCCGTTCCAGGCCGAGAGCCCGTATCTGGCGGGCTACCAGGTGATGTTCGAGGCGCCGAAGCTGGACCCGGTGCCCGAGCCGTTGCGGAACATCGTCGAGCGGTGCCTGGACAAGAACCCGGAGGTCCGGCCGGACCTCGCCGAACTGCACCGCCTGTTCCGGGAGTTGCCGGTCTCGCCGGACCCCGGCCCGGTCGTCCCCGCTGCCTCCGGGGCTTCCCTGCGGCCCGTCCCGGACACCCATGTCCCGACGGCCGGCGGACGTCGGGCCGAACGGCAGTTGGTCCACATCGGTCTCGGGGCCGTCCTGACCGTGGCCGCGCTGTCCGGCGCGCTGCTCCTCTACCCGCCGGACACGACCACGACCCCGGCGGCATCGCCCGGCTCCACCGCCGACGCCCGCACCGTCTCCGTCCCCGAGGGCTGGCGACCGTGGCGTACGCCGCTGCGGAACGACGAGGGCTTCCCCGCCGAGTACGTCGCGACCGGTTACAAGGAACCGGCCTGCCTGACGGACGGAACCGATCTGTTCTGCGGCGGCACGGGCTTCGTCGTCACCCAGGTGGACGCCGCCACCGGTGAGCTGGGATGGCGGCAGGGCACGCTGCCCCAGACCTCGCGGCCGATCGGCCTCCGGGACGGCCTCGTCCTCGTCTACGAGGAGCCCGACGCCACCGAGCGGCACATGGTGGCCCTGGACACCGAGACCGGGAAGCGGCGCTGGGCCCGGACCATCAGCGCCAGCGAGACGCCCCAACTCTTCAGTGGCGGTCTGCTCACCCTCACGGCCGACCACCAGCGGTTCGTCGCGTACACCACCGCGGGCGAGGAGCTGTGGCGATCGCCCGTCCCGAGCGCGAAGAGTTGCGTGCCGAAGGCACTCGACGACGCCCCGTACGCGCTGTGCTGGGAGGGCCGGGACTTCCTCGACGCCAGCCCGTTCACGGTTGTACGGCTGGACCCCGCCGACGGCACGCTGCGCGAACTCGCCCCGCTGCCCAAGAAGACCCTGGCCCTGGGTGCCGTCGGCGGACAGCCGCTGTTCGTCGCGGCCGAGAACACCGAGGAGGTGTACCAGGAGGGATACGAGCGGCCGTACAACGCGTTCGTGCGGGTGGACCCGGAGAGCGGGAAGGTCACCCGGATCCCGTTGAAGCGGTCGCTGCGCGGGGCGGCGACGCTGGTGGACGGTGTCGTGTACTTCGTGCGAACCAACGGGTGGGTCACCGCCGTGTCGGCGTCGAGCGGCGAGGAGCTGTGGGAGCGGACGACCGAGACGGAGAACCTGTCGGCCCCGGTGGTGTCGCAGGCGCGTGACGAGGTCTACTTCGTCAACCGGTTCGGCCGGATGCCGGCCCTGGACGGCGAGACCGGCGCCGAGTTGTGGCGTGCGGACGCGCTCGACGACCCCGGGGACATCGCGGCGGAGGCCCCGCCCACCGTGGTCCTCGTCGAGGACGCGATCGTGGCGACCGCCGGGGACACGGCGTTCTCCGTGCGCCCGGACCGGCCGACGGCCCGGCCGTCCACGTCCACCACCGGGGACTGACGGCCCGTCACCCCGTCCCGGCCGTGGACGATCTTCACACTGTGAACTCGCCCCTCCCGCACGGACTTTCTCCGCTTTAACTCTTGACGACCGCAGCGCCGGAGCGCACATTGACCGCACGCTCTTCTGTGAGAGCGCTCTCAGGACGGGACTCCGCGGAGCGCTCCCCACCCGCACCTTTCACTCCGTACATCCGTACACCCCGAAGAGGCCGCAATGAGTGAAACCTCCGGCACACCCATCAGACGGCGCCGCCCGCTCAGGCGCGCACTGCTCGCCGTGGCCAGTGCGCTGGCGTTGGCCACGGCCTGGGCGACCACCGCGCAGGGGGCCGCGCCCACGCCGCCCACCGGCTGGACCCAGGTCTTCGTCGACGACTTCAACGGCACCGCCGGCACCGGCGTCTCCACCTCCAACTGGCAGTACGCCACGGGTACGGCCTATCCGGGCGGCCCCGCCAACTGGGGCACCGGCGAGGTCGAGACGATGACGAACAGCACCAGCAACGTCTCGCTCGACGGCAACGGCAACCTGCGGATCACGCCCGTCCGCGACTCGGCCGGCAACTGGACCTCGGGCCGCATCGAAACCAACCGCACCGACTTCCAGCCCCCGGCGGGCGGCAAGCTGCGGGTCGAGGCCCGGCTCCAGATGCCGAACGTCACCGGTACGCCGGCCGAGGGCTACTGGCCGGCGTTCTGGATGCTGGGCGCCCCCTACCGGGGCAACTACCAGAACTGGCCGAGCGTCGGCGAGCTGGACATCATGGAGAACGTCCACGGCCGCAACACCGTGTGGGCCACCATGCACTGCGGCACCAACCCGGGCGGCCCGTGCAACGAGACGACCGGCATCGGCAGCTCCACCTCGTGCCCCAGCACGACCTGCCAGTCCGGCTTCCACACCTACACCATGGAGTGGGACCGCTCGGTGACGCCGGAGGCCATCCGGTTCTCCGTCGACGGCGTCAACTTCCACACGGTCACCGCGAACCAGGTCGACGCGACGACCTGGACCAACGCCACCGACCACGGCTACTTCATCATCCTGAACGTGGCGATGGGCGGCGCCTTCCCGGACGCGTTCGGCGGCGGCCTCGACGGCGACACGCGCTCCGGTGTCCCGATGGTCGTCGACTACGTGCAGGTCTTGTCGGCCGCCGGGTCCACCACGACTCCGCCGCCGACGGGCACCCGTGACGCGTACAGCGCCATCCAGGCCGAGTCGTACAACGGCCAGAGCGGCGTCAGCAGCGAGACCACCACCGACACCGGCGGCGGCCAGAACATCGGCTCCCTCGCAGGCGGCGACTGGGCGCTCTTCCAGAACGTGGCCTTCGGCTCCACCGCCGCCACGCAGTTCGTCGCCCGCGTCGCCTCCGGCGCCAACACCGGGGTGAGCGGCCTGGTCGAGGTCAGACTCGACAGCCGCACGAGCACGCCGGTCGGCAGTTTCTCGATCGCCAACACCGGGGGCTGGCAGTCCTGGCGGACCGTGCCGGCGAACATGAGCGGGGTCACCGGGACCCATGACGTGTATCTGACCTTCACGAGCGGTCAGGCGCAGGACTTCGTGAATGTGAACTGGTTCAACTTCGGCCGCTGAGTGGCGAATCGGCTGCCGGCGTCCCATGAGGGGCTCACGCGTGCGCGCGTGAGCCCCTCTTCCGTGTAAGGCAGCGCCTCAGCGCAGCTCCGCCCGGAACGCCACCGGTGTCGTCCCGGTGTGCAGGTGGAAGAACTTGGAGAAGTTCGCCGAGTCGGGGAATCCGACGGCCACACCGACGCGGCCGGTCGGCAGGTCCGTGTGGGCCAGCAGCCGCTTCGCCTCCAGGACGACCCGCTTGTCGATGAAGCCCTTCGGTGTCTCGCCGGTCGCGGCGCGGACCGCGCGGACGAGGGTGCGGCGGGAGTAGCCGAGGGCGTCCGCGTAGGCGCTGACGCTGTGGTTGCCGGCGAAGCCCTGTTCGACGGCGTCCCGGAAGCGGGTGAAGGTCGTGTCGCCTGCCGGGCGCGCCGCCTCGGCCGAGCCGGCGGCGAGATGGGCGAGGCGCAGCAGAAAGGCCGTCAGGGAGTGCCGCAGGACGGCGGTGTGCAGGCTGAGCGGCAGGGTGGCGGTGTCCGTGGCTGCGTCGGCGTACTCGCGTTCCAGCTGGGCCAGGGAGTGGCGCAGGCCCGCGAGTCGGGCCTCGTCGGGGCGGAGCAGCGGCGGCAGGTCGTAGCGGTAGAGGCCGGTCGCCTCGACGGTCGCCCGGGGCAGGAAGCCTGGCTGCATGGTGAGCACGGTCCCGCGGTACTCGGTCGCGCGTGAGAAGCGATGCACCTGCCCCGGGCGGATCCACAACAGGTCGCCCGCGCCCACCTCGTACTCGGTGAAGTCGATCATGTGGCGCACCGGGCCGCCGTCGAACAGCATCACCACGTGGAAGTCGATGCGGTGGACCCCTTCCAGAGGTACGGCCGCATGCCAGGGACCGCGGTCGTCCATCGGGCCGACCTGTACACCGACGCCCAAGAGGCCGTGGTCCATGGGGAAGGGGAAGGTTCTGATCCGGTCGCCGTCTCGGGACTCGCTGTCCGTCATGTCCTCGCCGCCGCGTCGTCGGTGTCCCAGTTTCACCGAAGGCTGGCACACCGCGACCTTCCCCGGCAAAAGTCAGACTTTTACTTTTGAAGGCGACAGCACAGCACTGCCGTATCTATCGAGGACTTCTTGAAGATGAACTGGACAGAACTCGACCGGCGCGCCGTCGACACCGCCCGCCTACTGGCCGCCGATGCCGTGCAGAAGGCCGGCAACGGCCATCCCGGAACGGCGATGAGCCTCGCCCCCGCCGCGTACACGCTCTTTCAGAAGGTGATGCGACACGATCCCGCCGATCCCGAGTGGACCGGCCGCGACCGCTTCGTCCTGTCCCCCGGCCACACCTCGCTGACCCTCTACACGCAGTTGTTCCTCGCCGGTTACGAGCTGGAGCTGGACGACCTGAAGGCGTTCCGGACCCATGGTTCGAAGACGCCGGGTCACCCGGAGTACGGGCACACGGCCGGGGTCGAGACGACCACCGGGCCGCTGGGCCAGGGCGTCGCCAACGCCGTGGGCATGGCGATGGCCGCCCGCTACGAGCGCGGCCTGTTCGACCCGGACGCGCCGGAGGGCACATCTCCGTTCGACCACGCCGTCTGGGCGATCGTCTCCGACGGCGACCTGGAGGAGGGCATCTCCGCCGAGGCCTCCTCGCTGGCGGGCCATCAGAAGCTGGGCAACCTCGTCTTCCTGTACGACGACAACCACATCTCCATCGAGGGCGACACGGCCACCGCGTTCTCCGAGGACGTGCTGGCGCGGTACGAGGCGTACGGCTGGCATGTGCAGCGGATCGAGCAGGCCTTCAACGGCAACATCGACGTGCACGCCCTGTACGACGCGCTGGAGGCCGCGCGGGAGGAGACCGGGCGTCCCTCGATCATCGCGATGCGCACGATCATCGCCTGGCCGGCCCCGGGCGCCCAGAACACCGAGGCCTCGCACGGCTCGGCGCTCGGCGCGGACGAGGTCGCGGCGACCAAGCGGGTCCTCGGCTTCGACGCGGGCAAGACCTTCGACGTCGCGGACGACGTCCTCGCCCACACCCGCCGGGCCCTCGACCGGGGCGCCGAGGCGCACGCCGCCTGGGACAAGCGGATCGACGAGTGGCGCGGCGCCTCCCCCGAACGGGCCCGGCTCTTCGACCGGGTGGTCGCGGGCCGGCTGCCCGAGGGCTGGGAGCAGGCGCTCCCCGCCTTCGAGGAGGGCACATCGGTGGCGACCCGTGCCGCGTCCGGCAAGGTGCTCCAGTCGCTCGGCGCGGTCATCCCCGAGCTGTGGGGCGGCTCGGCCGACCTGGCCGGCTCGAACAATACGACCATCGACAGCACCAGCTCGTTCCTCCCGGCCGACAACCCGCTCCCGGAGGCCGACCCGTACGGCCGCACCATCCACTTCGGCATCCGCGAGCACTCCATGGCCGCCGCGATGAACGGCATCGCGCTGCACGGCAACACCCGTATCTACGGCGGCACGTTCCTCGTGTTCTCCGACTACATGCGCAACGCCGTACGCCTCTCCGCGCTGATGCAGCTCCCGGTGACGTACGTGTGGACGCACGACTCCATCGGCCTCGGGGAGGACGGGCCGACCCACCAGCCGGTCGAACACCTGGCGTCCCTCCGGGCGATTCCGGGCCTGAACATCGTCCGCCCGGCCGACGCCAACGAGACGGCGATCGCCTGGGCCGAAATCCTCGAGCGGCACGCCACGAGCCCGGCCCCGCACGGACTGGCGCTCACCCGCCAGGGCGTGCCGACGTACGCGCCGAACCCCGCCGCCGCGAAGGGCGGTTACGTCCTTCGGGAGTCCTCGACCGGCACTCCGGACGTCATCCTGATCGCCACCGGCTCCGAGGTGGCGCTCGCCGTCGCCGCGCGGGAGCGGCTGGAGGCGGAGGGGGTCGGGACACGGGTGGTGTCGATGCCGTCGGTGGAGTGGTTCGAAGAGCAGCCGCGCGCGTACCGCGAACGCGTGCTTCCGCCGTCCGTGCGGGCCCGCGTGGCGGTCGAGGCCGGGATCGGTCTGACCTGGTACCGGTACGTCGGTGACCACGGCCGCATCGTCTCCCTGGAGCACTTCGGCGCCTCGGCGGACGGGCGGACCCTGTTCGCCGAGTACGGCTTCACCCCCGAGAACGTCGTCACCGCCGCGCGGGAATCACTCCGCTCCGTCCGCGGTTGATGCGAGCGCCTGAAGGAAGATGATCACTGTGACCACCGAAGCAACCGTGACGGCCACCGTCGCGGACCCCCTGCGGCGCCTCTGCGACCTGGGCGTCTCCATCTGGCTCGACGACCTCTCCCGCGAGCGCATCACCTCCGGCAGCCTCGCGAAACTCATCGAGAGCCGGCATGTCGTCGGCGTGACCACCAACCCGTCCATCTTCCAGGCCGCCATCGGCTCCACAGTGGGCTACGAGGAGCAGCTCGCCGACCTCGCCGTGCGCGGCGTGACGGTCGACGAGGCCGTACGGATGATGACGACGGCCGACGTACGCGCCGCCGCCGATCTCCTGCGTCCGGTGTACGACGCCACAGCGGGCCGGGACGGCCGGGTCTCCATCGAGGTGGACCCCCGGCTGGCCCACGACACGGCGGCGACCGTCGCCGAGGCCAAGCAGCTCGCCTGGCTCGTGGACCGCCCGAACGTGCTGATCAAGATCCCGGCGACGAAGGCCGGTCTCCCGGCGATCACCGAGGTCGTCGGCCTCGGCATCAGCGTCAACGTCACGCTGATCTTCTCCCTGGAGCGCTACGGCGACGTCATGCACGCCTACCTGGCGGGCCTGGAGAAGGCGCAGGCAGCGGGCCTCGACCTCGCCGCCGTCCACTCCGTCGCCTCCTTCTTCGTCTCCCGCGTCGACGCCGAGATCGACAAGCGGCTGACCCGCCTGGGCACGCCCGAGGCCCTCGCCCTCAAGGGCCGCGCCGCGCTCGCCAACGCCCGGCTCGCCCACGAGGCGTACGAGGAGGTCTTCACGGACAGCCGCTGGACCGCCCTCGCCGGGGCCCGGGCCAACAAGCAGCGCCCGCTGTGGGCGTCGACCGGCGTGAAGGACCCGGCGTACAAGGACACTTTGTATGTGGACGAGCTGGTCGCGCCCGGCACGGTCAACACGATGCCGGAGGCCACGCTCGACGCCGTCGCGGACCACGGCGCCGTCCGGGGCGACACGGTGACCGGCGGCTACGCGCAGGCCCGCGCCGACCTCGCGGCCGTGGAGGCGCTCGGTGTCTCCTACGACGAGGTCGTGCGGCTGCTGGAGGACGAGGGCGTCGCCAAGTTCGAGGCGGCGTGGCAGGACCTGCTGGACACGGTGACGAAGTCCTTGAACGGCAAGGGAGTTGATGGGGAATGACCACCGAGTCGCCTGCGGAGTCGGTCTCCGATCCGGCCTCCGAGTCGGCCGCCGAGCCGACCGCCGAGTGGACCAACCCGCTGCGTGAGGCGGGTGACCGCCGGCTCCCCCGGATCGCGGGCCCGTCCGGGCTCGTCATCTTCGGGGTGACCGGTGACCTGTCCCGCAAGAAGCTGATGCCGGCCGTGTACGACCTGGCCAACCGGGGTCTGCTGCCGCCGGGCTTCTCCCTCGTCGGCTTCGCGCGCCGGGACTGGGAGGACGAGGACTTCGCGCAGATCGTGCACGACGCGGTCCGCGAGCACGCGCGCACCGAGTTCCGTGAGGAGGTGTGGCAGCAGCTCGCCGAGGGGATGCGGTTCATCCCCGGTGACTTCGGCGACGACGAGGCGTTCGAGCGGCTCCGCGAGGCCGTCGAGGAGCTGGACTCCTCCCGTGGCACCGGCGGCAACTTCGCGTTCTATCTCTCCGTGCCGCCCAAGTTCTTCCCGAAGGTCGTCAAGCAGCTGAAGAAGCACGGGCTGGCCGCGCCGCCCGAGGGCTCCTGGCGGCGCGCGGTCATCGAGAAGCCGTTCGGGCACGATCTGGCCAGCGCCCGGGAGCTGAACGCGGTCGTGCACGAGGTGTTCGACCCGGAGCAGGTCTTCCGTATCGACCACTACCTGGGCAAGGAGACCGTCCAGAACATTCTGGCGCTGCGCTTCGCCAACCAGATGTACGAGCCCATCTGGAACCGGAGTTACGTCGACCATGTGCAGATCACCATGGCCGAGGACATCGGCATCGGCGGGCGCGCGGGGTACTACGACGGCATCGGTTCGGCCCGTGACGTCATCCAGAACCACCTCCTGCAGCTGATGGCGCTGACCGCCATGGAGGAGCCGGCGGCCTTCGACGCGGAGTCGCTGCTGACCGAGAAGCTCAAAGCCCTGAAGTCCGTGCGGCTGCCGGAGGATCTGGGCAGGCACACCGTGCGCGGCCAGTACGCGGCCGGCTGGCAGGGCGGCGAGCGGGTGCCGGGCTATCTGGAGGAGGAAGGCATCGATGGTTCCTCGGCCACGGACACCTACGCGGCGATCAAGCTGGGCATCGACAACCGCCGTTGGGCGGGTGTGCCGTTCTATCTGCGCACCGGCAAGCGGCTCGGCCGGCGGGTCACGGAGATCGCGGTCGTGTTCCAGCGCGCCCCGCACTCGCCGTTCGACTCCACGGCCACGGAGGAGCTGGGGCAGAACGCGATCGTCTTCCGGGTGCAGCCGGACGAGGGGATGACCGTGCGCTTCGGTTCGAAGGTGCCGGGTACCTCGATGGAGATCCGGGACGTCACGATGGACTTCGCGTACGGCGAGTCGTTCACCGAGTCCAGCCCGGAGGCGTACGAACGGCTGATCCTGGATGTGCTGCTCGGCGACGCCAACCTCTTCCCCCGCCATCAGGAGGTGGAGGAGTCCTGGAGGATCCTGGACCCGGTCGAGGAGTACTGGGCCGCGCACGGCCGGCCCGCACAGTACTCCTCGGGCAGCTGGGGTCCCGAGGAAGCCGACGAGATGCTCGCACGAGACGGACGGAGCTGGCGCAGGCCATGAAATTCGACCTGACTGACACCACGGCAAGCAAGATCAACAAGGCCCTGGTGCAGGGCCGCCGGGCCATCGGCACGCCGGCCGTGGGCATGGTCCTCACGATGGTGATCGTGACGGACGAGGAGAACGCCTACGACTCGATCAAGGCGGCCGAGGAGGCTTCGCACGAGCACCCCTCGCGCACCCTGGTCGTCATCAAGCGGCACGCCCGCACCCCGAAGGACCGCACCAAGTCGCATCTCGACGCGGAGGTGCGGGTCGGCGCCGACGCGGGCACCGGCGAGACGGTCGTGCTGCGGACGTACGGCGAGGTGTCCGACCACGCCGACTCCGTGGTCCTGCCGCTGCTGCTGCCGGACGCGCCGGTCGTCGTGTGGTGGCCGGTGGACTCGCCGGAGGTGCCCGCCAAGGACCCGCTGGGGGCCCTCGCGCAGCGCCGGATCACCGACATGTACGCCGTGGAGACGCCGCTCGCCGCCCTTGAGCAGCGCCGGGCCTCCTACACGCCCGGGGACACCGACCTCGCCTGGACCCGGCTGACGCCGTGGCGCTCGATGCTCGCGGCCGCCCTCGACCAGGCCAAGGAGACGATCACTTCGGCCGCCGTGGAGAGCGAGGCCGACAACCCGAGCGCCGAACTGCTGGCCCGCTGGCTGGAGGCGCGCCTCGGTGTTTCCGTCGAGCGTGTCCTGACCGCCGGGCCGGTCGTGACGGGGGTGCGCCTCGGCACCGAGAAGGGCGAGATCGTCATCGACCGCCCCGAGGGCCCGCTCGCCACGCTCACCCTGCCGGGCCAGCCCTCCCGCACCCTCGCCCTGAAGGTGCGCGCCACCTCCGAGCTGATCGCCGAGGAGCTGCGCCGCCTCGACGCCGACGAGATGTACGCCATCGCCCTGCGCGGCGGCGAGAGCAACGGCGCGCAAACCCTTCGAAACGTTCATGACGCCCGGAAAGAAGTGAACTGACATGACCGCGATGCAGCTGGGCCTGATCGGTCTCGGCAAGATGGGTGGCAACATGCGCGAGCGGATCCGCCGCGCCGGCCACACCGTCATCGGCTACGACCGCAACCCGGACGTCTCCGATGTGGGCAGCCTGGCCGAACTGGTCGAGCGCCTCGACGGGCCGCGCACGATCTGGGTGATGGTCCCCGCCGGCGGCGCCACCCAGTCCGTCGTCGACGAGCTGGCGGAGCTGCTCTCGCCCGGCGACACGGTCGTCGACGGCGGCAACTCCCGCTGGACGGACGACGAGAAGCACGCCGCCGAGCTGGGCGCGAAGGGCATCGGCTTCGTCGACGCGGGCGTCTCCGGTGGTGTGTGGGGCCTCCAGAACGGCTACGCCCTGATGGTCGGCGGCGACAAGGAACACGTCGAGCGGCTCCAGCCGATCTTCGAGGCCCTCAAGCCGGAGGGGCCGTACGGCTACGTCCACGCCGGGAAGGTCGGCGCCGGGCACTTCTCCAAGATGGTCCACAACGGCATCGAGTACGCCATGATGCAGGCGTACGCCGAGGGGTGGGAGCTGCTGGAGACCGTGGACTCCGTCACGGACGTCCGCGAGGTCTTCCGCTCCTGGCAGGACGGGACCGTCATCCGCTCCTGGCTGCTCGACCTCGCCGTCAACGCGCTCGACGAGGACGAACATCTGCGCCAGCTGCGCGGCTACGCCGAGGACTCGGGCGAGGGCCGGTGGACGGTCGAGGCCGCGATCGACCACGCGGTGCCGCTGCCGGCCATCACCGCGTCGCTGTTCTCCCGTTTCGCCTCCCGCCAGGACGACTCGCCCCAGATGAAGATGATCGCCGCGCTCCGCAATCAGTTCGGAGGGCATGCGGTCGAGTCCAAGAAGTAGGTTCTGACGGCCGGTCGAACATGTGCCGGAGCGTCGTGGCCGGTCGCGGTTCCCCGCGTCCCTTCTTTCAGGGGCGCGGGGAACCGCGCGAGCAACCACAGACCGCCCGCACCCGGCGACGCTCCTGAACCCCCCGACTGTTGGACCGACCGTTCGGACACTCGGCGTGAACTGTCGCGGTGGCCGAACCGCGTCGCCGGTAGCGTGCGGCATCTGTCCCGTATGCATCAATGCATCGCATACGCGTCCGCACGGGGGGAAACGCCGATGGCCGAGTCCGGGCAGCACGATCAACGGTACGAGCGGTACGACGGCGGCAGCCCCGAGGCGGAACAGCTCGTCTTCGAGCGGTTGGCGCGGGAGCTGATGGCCGTCCAGGTCAAGAACCGGCGGGCCGGCGGCGGGGAAATCGCGCGGGCGTTCCACGCGAAGGCCCCGCTGGGGGTGGAGAACGCGCGGCTGCGCTTCCACGACGACCTGCCGGTGGCGCTGCGGGTCGGTTTCGCACAGCCGGGCGCGGATTATCCGGCCGTGGTGCGGCTGTCCAACGCGAGCGGTATCCGGCAGGGCGACGGCTCGCCCGATCTGCGGGGCGCGGCGGTACGCGTACAGGTGTCGGACGGCGAGAGCCATGACCTGCTGGCCACCAGCTATCCGGTGTCGCACGCGAGCGACGCACGGGAGTTCGTGGCGTTCGCCAAGGCCATGGCGGGGGCCCGGAGTCCGCTGCGGAAGGCGTTCGGGCTGTTCGTGAAGCTGCCGCCGGCGGTGGGGCTGGGGACGGCCGCACGGATGCGGCGCAATGTGCAGGCGGCCACCCGACGGACCGTCAACTCGCTTGCCAATGAGATCTATTGGCACCACCCACCCTGGGCTCGGCGACCTCTTCCGGCGCCCGCTGCTGCGGACCGTGTGGCGGCGACGTACGCACCGGGTGAGCCGGGGGGCCCGGGTGTCCGCCGGGACCATGACCTACACGTCGCGCAACGCGGTGCAGCCCCTCTCCGAGCTGGAGGAGGCGGTGCTGACCCGGACAACGGCACGCCCATCATGTCCAAGCCCAACCTGACGATGGCGGGCCGCACCGCCGGGAGCCCGGACAACGCGCAGGACACCCACTTCTTCCTCGTCAACGACTCCGGCACTACTTCCTGCGCAGGCTGCCGCCGGCGCCGTACGAGCCGTTCGACGAAGAGACCCTGGTGTCGCGGGCCCGCGAGTCGAAGGTGAAGATCCTGGACCACCGCCTCGACGTCGCGCCGGGCAGGCGGGACTTCCCGGCGTACCCCGACTCCAACCGCTTCCTGTCCAACCTGCCCGGGACGACCCTGCTGTTCCCGGTGGTCGACCTCTCCCACCAGTACGTCAACGCCCTGATGTACCTGCTCACACAGCCGGACGGGGCCCGCCCCACCCTGGTGGACGACCGCAACTTCTAGCGCCCCGCCGGCGTCTACACCGACCGGGACGTCTTCGCCCGGATCTACCGGGAGGACTACGGGCAGCGCTATCTCACCGAGGCCAGTGAGTACGAGCAGCGGGTGATCGACTGCGCCCGCGACATCTGCGAGTACATCCTCCGCACGCACGGCCGCTTCCCCGCGCACACGGACGCGATCCATGTCCCCGGTGTGTGGCTCCAGGTCCATCACGTGGAGAACGAGTACTACGAGAAGTTCTTCACCAACGGGCTCACGGACGCGCACCGGGTGCACGCCGAACATGGGGTCACTGAGGGTCGGCGGGCCCGTTCCGATGGTTGATGGTTGACAGGTACAAGCGCTTCGGGTGAGAGTCCCGAGTGATGATGATCAACGATCTGACGGCGGCCGAGCGGCGGGTGTGGGAGGCCTTCCCGTCGGGCGTGGCCGTGGACTTCGGGACCGCCGACGACGAGGACGCCGCGAACGGCACCGAGTGGGGCCCGCAGCGGACCGTACGGGCCCGGGTGCTGCGGGCGTTACTGCTCACCGCTCCCCAGGAGGAGGGCGAGGTGGCCGCCCTCAAGATCGCGGGCGCCCGGATCACCGGCGGACTGGATCTGAAGTACGCGACCGTCGACAGCGTCGTACGGCTGAGCGACTGCCACTTCGACGAGGTGCCCGACTTCTCGGGCGCGCGGTTCACCTACCTCAATCTGACCAAGTCCGCCCTTCCCGGCCTGCGTTCGGCGCGAGTCCGGGTCGACGGCGGGCTGCGGCTGACGGAGTGCCGGTTCCGAGGGCCGGTGAAGCTCACCGGGGCGCAGATCTCCGGGACCCTGTTCATGGAACGCGCCGAGTTCACCGCGCCGGACGGCGAGCCGGCGCTGCGGCTCAACCAGGCGGAGATCGGGGAGGAGTTGTGCGCTCCCGGGCTGCGCGCGAACGGCGAGGTCCGGCTCGGCGGTGCCCATGTCGCCGGGTCCGTCGATCTGCGGCGGTCACGGTTGCACCGTCCCGGCGGCACCGCGCTCAGCGCGGAGACACTCGCCACCGAGTCCGATGTGGTGCTGCGGCACTCGGACGTACGCGGCCGGGTCGAGCTGCGCGGTGTCCGGGTGGGCGGTCAGTTGGACCTGGCGTACGCGCGGCTGTCGAATCCCGGCGGTATGGCGCTGCGGGTGAGCAGTTCCGTCATCAGCGAGCTGTGGCTGCGCGACGGACCTCCCTTGGAGGGCGTGCTCAATATGCGTCGCGCCCAGATAGAGGTGCTGGTCCTGGAGCCGGACATGCTGCCCGAGAAGGTCCTCCTGAACAGCCTGACCTACACCTCGCTCATCCCGCACGAGCCCGCCGAGCGGCGGCTGCCCATGCTGGAGCGGGACGGCGAGGCGTATCTGCCGTACTCCTACGAGCAGTTGACCGCCGCGTACCGCAGGATCGGCGACGACGACGCGGCCCGGCGGGTCCAGCTCGCCAAGCAGCGCCGCCATCGCGCCACCCTCGGCCTGCCCGGGCGGCTCTGGGGCTACGCCCAGGACGCCACCGTGGGCTACGGCTTCCGTCCGCTGCGCGCGGGCGTCTGGCTGCTGTCGCTGATGGCGGTGGGCTCGGTCACGTACGCGGTACGGCCGCCGAGCCCGCTCAAGGCGGACGAGGCCCCGGAGTTCAACCCGGTCTTCTACACCCTCGACCTGCTGCTCCCGATCATCGACTTCGGGCAGGAGCGGGCGTTCGCGCCCGAGGGCGTCGGGCAGTGGCTGTCGTACGTCCTCGTCATCACCGGCTGGATCCTGGCGACGACGGTCGTCACGGGTGTGACGCGTACGGTCAGCCGCCAGTGATTCCAACTCATCTTGGCGTGCGCGACGTTGGACGTGCTGGGCAGCGAGCCGCACGGGCGTTCCAGGCGCCGTAGCCCCGGTAACCGGCTCCCCGCTGGACGAGTTCGAAGAAGACGCGCCCGACGATCTGTGCCCCGGGTCGTCGACGGTGGCGATCGGCGGCGGGTTCCTGCTGGTGGGGGCCGGTTTCGGCGCGCTGATGGTCACCGCGACCGCCGTCGTCGTACGGCACGCTCCGCCGGAGTCGGCGGGGGTGGCGGGCGGGCTCCAGCAGACCGCGATGAACGTCGGTCCGGCGCTGGGGGTGGCGGCCGCGACCACGCTCATGCCCCTCGGCACGGGACCCGCGTTGCTGCTCCTGGCCGCCGTGGCCGCGCTGGGTGCGCCCCTTGCCGTACGAATGCCCCGACCCGCCCGCCCCGCGAGGGATGGAACGCCATCGGTACGGAACGATGAAGACAGCAAGGTTGAACGCGAGCCGTGACCCGGGCCACCGGAGGAGAACCACCATGGAACCACTGCGCCAAGAGATCGAGCCGCGCGAGGCCGGCCTCGACCCGAAGACCCTGGCCCGCCTGGACGAGTACCTCGCCCTCCAGGTCGACGACGGCCGTCTGCCCGGCTACCTGCTGTCCCTCGCCCGTCACGGCCGCGTCGCCCACCTCACCACGTACGGTCGGCGCGACCGCGAGGCCGGGCTGCCGGTGGAGACCGACACGCTGTGGCGGGTCTACTCCATGACGAAGCCCGTCACGTCGATCGCCGCGCTGATACTGATCGAGGAGGGGCGGCTGTCGCTGAGGGACCCGGTCGCGCGCCACCTCCCGGAGTTCGCCGAGCCTCGTGTGTACGTGTCCGGCGAGGGTGCGGACACCCTGACCCGGCCGGCCGAGCAGCCGATCCTCGTCCGCCACCTCATGACCCACACCTCGGGCCTGACCTTCGGCTTCTACTACGACCACCCCGTCGACGCGCTCTACCGCGACGCGGGCCTGGAGAACTCCGTACGGCCGGGTGCCACACTGGCCCGGACGTGCGCGGAGTACGCGAGCCTGCCGCTGCAGTTCGAGCCGGGTACGCGGTGGAACTACTCCGTCGCCACCAATGTCCTCGGCCGGATCATCGAGGTGGTGTCGGGGCAGGACCTCGACGAGTTCTTCGCCGAGCGGATCCTGGGCCCGCTGGGGATGACGGATGCGGGCTTCCAGGTCGCCCCCGAACAGGCGGACCGGCTGGCCGAGTTGTACGGCGAGCAGGAGGACGGTTCCATCGCGCCCGTCCCCGGCCTGCCCCTCCGGGGCCGCCCCCGCTTCCTCTCCGGCAGCGGCGGCATGGTCGCCACCGCCCGGGACTACCACCGCTTCGCCGAGTTCCTGCGTCGCCGCGGCGAACTCGACGGTGTGCGGCTCCTCTCCCCCGAGACCGTCGACATGATGGCCACCAACCAGCTGCCGGGGGGCGTCGACATCCACACCCATGGCAGCGCCTTCCATCGGCAGCCGGGCAATGTGGGCGTCGGCTTCGGCCTCGGCGTCTCCGTCGTCATCGACCCCTCCGTGACCGAATGCCCCTCCTCCCTGGGCACGTTCGGCTGGACGGGCGCCGCGACCACGACCTTCTGGGTGGATCCTCGCCGCGACCTGACGGTCCAGTTCATGACGCAGGTACGGCGGCGGTCGTCGTTCTCCGTCTATCCGGAGCTGAAGCGGCTGGTGCACGAGGCCGTGGTGGGCTGAGACCCCCTACGAGGTCCTCAGGGTGAACTCGACCCCGTCCTCGGCCAGTTCACCGAGCCACCGCTCCGACCGCTCCCCCGTCTCCGCCCCCCGGCTCAGCCCCGCCGGCAACGACCCGTCGAGGATGTGCCCGACTCCGAGGGCGAGGGGACGGGACACTAGGCGGGCCATGGCGCTCTCCTCGGCCGTACCGGTCAGGTCGAGGAGGTAGCGGCCGGACCAGCTCTCGCCCGAACCGGCGTGTACGTCGAGGGAGACTGCGAGGACCACGCGGTCGCGGTCGGACTCGGTGGTGGGGTAGCGGGCCGCCAACTCCTCGGCCAGCGCGGCGATGCGCCGGTCGTCGTCGCGTTCGAGTTCCGTGAAGACGGGGGCCCAGGCCGTGCGCCAGCCGCCGAGACGGAGGGTGCCCCGGACGAAGGTCCGCGGTTTCCAGGCGGCCGGGAGGCCGTACTGGGCGACGAAGGGGACGCTGTCGCGGTTGGGGTAGGCCTCGAAGGTCTCGCCGTCGATGACATGGGGACGGGTCGCCGTATAGGGGCGCGCGGCGGTCGTCTCCGCACCGTCCTCGATGTAACGGGCGGGTGCGCGCAGGGCGTTGAGGACTCCGGCCGGTGCCCAGCTGAAGCGGTACGTGAAGTCGTCGGGTTCGGCGGGGACGCCGCCGCAGTACGAGGTGAGGGTGTACGAGGCGGCGGTCCGCGGTCCGATCGCCTCGCTCGCCCTGGCGATCAGGCTGTGGGCGAAGAGGTGGTCGATGCCCGGGTCCAGGCCCGCCTCGGTGAGGACGGTGACGCCCGCGGCCTCGGCCGCCGGCACCCGTTCGAGGACCGCGTCCGAGACATAGCTGGAGCAGGCGAAGTGGGCCCGCGCCGCGACGCACGCCCCGAGCAGCGGGGCGTGGTCCGGGGCCGGGAGCATCGAGACGACCACGTCTCCTGGGCCGAGCTCGGCCGCGAGCGCCGCCAGGCTGTACGCGCGGGGCTCGGCGCGGCCCGTCAGGCCCCGTGCGGCCAGGGCCCGCTCGGCGCGCTCCTCTGTGCGGTGCCACAACCGGACGCGGTCGGCGGTGTCGCACAGCGCCGCCAGGCCGCTGCCCGTGGACAGACCGGCGCCGACCCAGTGGACGGTGCCGCTCGCGGGGACCACCTCAGTCATCGGGCAACTCCCTTTCGGTGAGGCCGAGTTCGCGACTCGCCTGCCGGAAACGGTCCAGGCAGCGGCTCCACGCCCCGCCCGTCTCGAAGTCCAGCAGTCGCGGCAGCAGCGCGGCCGAGAAATCGGTGCTCGCCTCCCGGGGCAGCAGGGAGGGCAGGTTGTCGATGGCGATGAGATCGAGCGGGGGGTGTTCGCGCAGCCGCCGTACGGGGTGGTCCCACTCCGTGGTCGTGTCGTAGACGGGCAGGACGTTCATGGGTGAGCCGACGTCGACGGTGACGTCGGCGAGGGTCCGCAGCCGGCGGTCCGGCTCGTCGAGGTCCTTGTCCGTCAGGAAGGGCGGGACCGGGCTTGTCGTCAGCACGGTGTTGACCATCAACTCGTGGGCCAGCAGGGCGGCCCGGTCCAGGTCGCGGGTCTCGGCCAGGTCCCAGCAGGTCGGTTCGACGCCGGCCTCGGCGAGCGCTGCCCGTGCGCCTCGGCCGCTGCGACCGAGGGCGCCGATCACCAGCGCACTCAAGTCGCCGCCGGAGGCGCGGAGTTCGGCCTCCATCGCCTCCTTGGTGGTGGGAACCAGCGGAGCGGCCAGTGCGCCCCGGTGGTGCAGCACCGCGAGGGCCGCGCCCAGGTAGCCGGCCCAGAAGCCGAAGGCGGCGAGCCTGCGGCCCCGGTCGTCCACGAGGTACTCCAGATCGAGCAGCGCACCGCCCCCGGCCGCGAACCTGCGCAGCAGGGCCCCGGCACCGGGCTGCCCCTTGTAGGCGTGCCCGAAGAAGATATGACGGTGAGTCAACTGAGCGGGCTCGTCCGGGAGTTCCTTGAGCCCGACGATCACCGCGTGCGGCGGCGCCGACACCCACCGGCCCGCGTCGGCGATCTGGCAGCCGGCCTCCTCGTACGCCTCCACGGGGAAGATCCGCTGCGGGGAGTCCTCGACGGTGATCCGTACTCCGCTCTCGACGAGCCGCCGTGCGTCGGACGGCACGATCGGGGTGCGGCGTTCGGTGGGGCGGGTCTCGTGGCGGAGCCACAAGGAGAGGTCGGTCATACGAGGTTGGCCTCCGGGCGCGGTGCGTCGACCGTGAAGCGGTCGACGTTCAAGGGGCTGATGTCGACGAAGGGTACGCGGCCCAGATACAGGTCACGGACCACCTCGCCGACCGCCGGGCCCTGGAGGAATCCATGGCCGGAGAAGCCGGTCGCGTAGAGGAAGCGCGAGCACGGACCGGCCTCGCCGATCAGCGCGTTGTGGTCCGGTGTGATCTCGTACAGGCCCGCCCAGCCGCCCGTTCTGCGCAGGTCGAGCAGGCCGGGTGCGCGGCGTTCCATGGCCTCGTACAGGCGGGGGATCCAGCGGTCGTGGGTGTCGGTGGCGAAGCCGGGCCGTTCGTCGGGGTCGGACATGCCGACGAGCAGGCCGGGGCCCTCGGAGTGGAAGTACAGGCTGCTGGTGAAGTCGATCGTCATGGGGAGGTTCGGCGGGAGGCCGGGGACGGCTTCCGTGACCGCGATCTGGCGGCGCAGCGGTTCCACCGGGAGGTCCACGCCGACCATGGCTCCGATGGACCTCGACCAGGCGCCGGCCGCGCACACGACCGTGTCGGTGACGATACGGCCCTTGCCGGTGACCACCGCGGTGATCGTGTCCCGCCAGGTCTCGATGCCCAGGACCTCGCAGTTGCGCAGCACGGTCGCCCCGTGGCGGCGGGCCCCGGCGGCATAGCCGTGGACGACGGACTCGGGGGTGCAGTGCCCGTCGTCGGGCGAGAACGCGGCGGCGAGCAGGCCCTCGGTGGAGATCGGCGGGGAGAGCCGCTGGGCCTCGGCGGGGTCGAGCATGCGGCTGGGCACGCCCAGGTCGTTCTGGAGCTGGACGCCCGCCTCGAACTGGGCGACCTCGTCGGGGGTCGAAAGGAGGAAGAGGTAGCCGACCTGGTGGAGTCCGATGTCGTGGTCCAGTTCCTGCTTGAAGCGGCCGAACGCCTCCAGGCTGCGGGCCCCGAGCTGGATGTTGAGTTCGTCGGAGAACTGTGCGCGGACACCGCCGGCGGCCCGGGCGGTCGACCCGGAGGCGAGTTCGTCGCGTTCGACGAGGACGACGTCGTCCACTCCGGCGGCCGCCAGGTGGTAGGCGATGCTCGTACCGATGACGCCTCCGCCGATGACGACGACCCGTGCGCTGCGGATCACGAACGCTCCCTTCGTCCGACCGTGGTCGGATTGCCCGACGGAGTCAGATCTTCCACCACAGGCGAACGTTCATGCGGGGCGCCGGAAGTCGAACCCGCGGCGGGCGCGGCGGCCGGGTTCGGAAGTCGCCTCCGGGACGGCCGCCGCGCGAACCCCGGTGCTCCGGAACTCACGGGCCGCGACGCGTGCTCGGGCACTCAGGAGGAGTGGACCACGGCGTCCAGGTGCGGCAGGTAGTGGTCGAGCCGCTCGCGCTTGGTGCGCAGGTAGGTGATGTTGTCCTCGCACGGCGTGATCAGCAGCGGCACCTGCTCGGCGACGCTGATGCCGTGGCGCAGCAGCGACTCCCGCTTGCGCGGGTTGTTCGACATCAGGCGGACCGACCGTACGCCGAGGTCGTGCAGCATCTCGGCGGCCACCCGGTAGTCGCGGGCGTCCACCGGCAGGCCGAGGGCGAGGTTCGCCTCGACGGTGTCCAGGCCCTCCGACTGGAGCTTCATCGCCTGGAGCTTGGCGAGCAGGCCTATGCCTCGCCCTTCGTGGCCGCGCAGGTAGACGAGGATGCCGCGGCCCTCCGCGACGATGGCCCGCAGCGCGCTGTCGAGCTGCTCGCCGCACTCGCAGTGCTGGGAGCCGAACGCGTCACCGGTCAGGCACTCCGAGTGCAGCCGGATGAGAATTCCCTCACCGCCGCTGATGTCGCCGTACACCAGCGCCACTTGTTCCTCGCCGCGGTCCTGGTCGAGATAACCTACGGCCTCGAAGTCGCCGTAGGTTGTGGGCAGTGGTGCATTCACCACACGGATGGCGCCGGAGGACTGGGCATTCGTGCCGAGTACACCAACATTTTCTGTCATGATCTGGTTCCTATCTGGTAAGCCCTGGCGTCATGCGAAAATGACGGAGCATCAACAGAGACGAAAGGCCGTGTAAAGATGAGCAGTTCGAGTCTTGTGCCGACGGACACCACCGCGGACGTACGCGCGCGCGGGGCGGGCGTCGGCCGGCAGGTGGCCGTGCTTCCCGTGGGCAGCTACGAGCAGCACGGCCCGTATCTGCCGCTGGCCACCGACACGCTCGTCGCCTGCGCCATAGCCCGGGAGATAGCCGCCGCGTATCCGGTGCACCTGCTGCCGCCCGTGACCATCGCCTGCTCGCACGAGCACGCGGCGTGGCCGGGCACGGTCAGCATCTCCGCGACGACCCTGCACGCGGTGGTCGGCGACATCGCCGCCTCCCTGCGCCGGTCGGGCGTCGAGGCACTGGTGGTGGTGAACGGACACGGCGGGAATTACGTCCTGGGCAATGTCGTTCAGGAATCCACCGCGGCGGGACATCGAATGGCCCTTTTCCCGGCGATGGAGGACTGGGACGCCGCACGCGAACGAGCGGGCGTACAGACCTCGTTGCTCAGTGATATGCATGCGGGAGAAATAGAGACCTCCATACTTCTGCATTGCCACCCCGAATTGGTCCGGCCCGGTCACGAGACCACCGATTTCCTTGCCGACGACCGCCGTCATCTCCTCTCCCTCGGTATGTCGGCCTACACCGATTCCGGTGTCATCGGCCGTCCGTCCCTCGCGTCCGCCGCGAAGGGCAAGGAGTTGCTGGCAGGGTTCGTCGACTCCTTCGAGGCGTACTTCTCCGTGGTCACCTCGGACGACCGGGGCGCCTCGGACACCGACTGACGGCGGGCCCGCAGGGAGCCGTACCAGCGTCCGACGAGTACGAGGACCCCCGGCAGGCTGGCCGCGAAGCTGAGCACCCCGTAGACGACGGCCACGGTCAGGCCCTGGGAGGCGCCCAGCCCCGCGGCGGCGAATGACCAGGCGGTGACGCCCTCCCGGGGGCCCCAGCCGCCGACGTTGAGCGGCACGCTCATCGCGATCAGGGCCAGCAGCGCGAGGGGCAGCAGCTCCAGCGGGGTCGCGGCGGAACCGGCCACGCGGGCGGAGAGCAGGAACATCGCCACGTAACCGGCCAGCACCGCCAGCGACGAGATCAGCACGGCGGGCCCGCTGTCGCGGTTCAGCAGCGCGGTGCGCGCCTCGGTGAGGACGGCCCGGACGCGGCGGCCCCGGCCGTTCGACGCGCTCGTCCCGCGCCCCATGCGGACCGCCGCCCAGATCGCCAGCGCGCCCAGGGTGGTGAGCGACAGCAGGACCGTCGCGTGGCGGGTCTGCTCCAGGACCGGGGAGGGCAGCACCAGCAGGACCGTTACTCCCACGACGGCCAGCACCAACTGGCCCGCGGTCCGCTCGATCACCACCGCCCGCACCCCGCGCCCCATGTCCCCGGAGCTCTGCCCCTGCCGTACCGCCCGGTGCACGTCGCCGAGGACACCGCCGGGCAGCGCCGCGTTGAGGAACAGCGCGCGGTAGTAGTCCGCGACGGCCGGCCCCAGCGGCAGCCTCAGCCCCAGCGCCCGCGTCACCGCGCACCAGCGCCAGGCACTGAACACCGTGGTCAGCACGCCGATCCCGACACCCGCCGCCAGCGTGCCGCCGTCGATGCGCCGCAGCCCGTCCAGGAACACCCCGGTGCCCGTCCGCCAGACGACGACGGCCAGGATGACCGTTCCGGCAAGGGTGCCGAAGTGGGTGCGCAGAGCGCGGATGAACCTGGCGGCGGCGCGGGGTCGGGGCTCGGCGGCCGGGGTCCGCGGCGCGGTGCCGCTCGGGGCCGTGTGGAGCGCCGCCGCGCGCGGGGCCTCGGGAGCCTCGGCGCGGTGGCCGCCGGACAGCTCCGTCTCCGTCGCCCCCGTCGGCTCCGCCGGTGCGTCCGGCGCGGCCGTACGGCTGTCCGGGCTGGGCGAGGATCCGCCGGAAACCGTGTCCGAGGGGGCCCCTTCCGGTTCGGTACCCGGCGCCCCGGCCGACCTCGGCGCGGCCGTAGCCATCGGCAGCGTTCGCGGGCCGGTGCCGGGCGTGAGGGTCCGTATCCGCGCCCGGGCCGAAGGCGCGCTCGCCCTGACCCGTGCCCGGACTCCCTTCGGCCGTACCCGTACGCGGTCGGCCGTCACCGGCGGATGGGCCTCGACCGCCTCCTGAACCGGGGCCGTCATGAGGCTCCGCCCATGGGGCGGGGCAGTGCCAGCAGGTCGCTGTGGTGGACGACGGCGCGGAGTTCGCCGGCCGCGCCCGCCCGGAGGCGGTCGCGGAGGTAGGCGTCGGCGCGCTCGGTGAGTTCGGGGCGCTGTTCGCAGGCGGCGCCGACCCAGCCGCGCAGCCACTCCTCGGTGAGGGCGGTGTGCCGGCCGTCGAGCTGCCAGGGGCTCGGGTGGACGCGGACCGTGGCGCCCTGCTGGGCGAAGGCCTCGCAGGCCACGGTGATCGCGTCCGGGCCGAGCAGATCGCCGGCGCGCTGGTGGGCGTTGAACGCCTCGCCGATCTCGGCGTCCATGGGGTGCGCCGGGACGAGGTCCACGCGGCCCACGACCGACAGGGTCAGCAGGGCGGGCACCCCGGCGCCCGCACAGGCCGCGGCGAGCGCCTCGATCTCCTCGCGGGTGAGGACGTCGAGCAGCGCGGACGCGGTGACCAGCGAGGCATCCGCCAGGTCGTCCTTCGTCAGCCGGCCGATGTCGCCGCGCCGCGTGGTGACCGTGACGGGGCTGCCGTCGGCGGCCGCGCGGGGCGCCCGCGCGGTGGCCAGGCGCAGCAGGTCGGGGTCCTGGTCGTGCAGCACCCACCGCTGGGCGCCGTCCAGCCGGGGCGCGAGCCAGCGGCCCATCGAGCCGGTGCCGCAGCCCAGGTCGTGGACGACCAGCCCGGTGGCCCGCCCGGGCAGGTTCGCCAGCCGGATGCGCAACGGGTCGAGCAGATCCACCGCGCGGGCGTCGGCGTCGGCGCTCTCACGCAGCTCCAGCCACCGCGGGGCGTACTGGTGCCCCTCGGCCGCCGGGGTGTCGCCACCGCGCCCCGCCATGCTCAGCGCCGCACCGGGAACGGACCCGGCCGTGCCTGCCGCCGCAGCGGTCATATCGGCAGAAGTGGTCATGCCGCCCTCCGAGGTTCGTGCCGCAGCCGGCCCAGTACATGGGCGAGGCTGCGGGCCGTGGTCGCCCACCCGTCCAGCGCGGCCCGGCGCCCGCGCGCCGCGGCCTTCAGCCGACGCCGTACGTCGGCCTCCCCGAACCAGCCGCGCAGCTCCGCCGCGATGGCCGCGGGGTTCTCCGGCGGGACGAGGATGCCGGGCACCCCGCCGTCGGGGGCACGGCCGACGGCCTCGGGGAGACCGCCGACGTCCGTGGCCAGTACGGGGATTCCGCGTGCGAGGGCTTCGGTGACCGCCATGCCGTAGGTCTCGGCGTACGAGGTGAGGACCATGAGGTCGGCGGCGGCGTAACTCGCGTCGAGTTCCGCGCCGGCCTGCGGTCCGGCGAGGTGGAACCGGTCCTCCAGGCCGAACTTGGCGATCAGCGAGCGGATGTGGTCGACGTACTCGGGCTCCTGGTCGAGGCCGCCCACCAGTACGCAGCTCCAGCGCAGTTCGGTGACGGTGGCGAGGGCCTCCACCAGCCGGTGCTGGCCCTTGCGCGGAGTGACCGCGGCCACGCACAGCAGCCGGGAGACGCCGTCGGTGCCGGAGGCGATGGGCGCGATGTCGGCGCCGGGGGCGGCGACATGGACCCGCTCGGGGGCGAGCCCGTGGTGCGAGACGAGCCGTCGTACCGCCCACTCGCTGGTGGCGATCACGGCGGACACGGCCCGCAGGGTGGTCCGCTCCTTGGCGTCGAGCTCGGCCGCGACGTCGGGCTCCAGGCCGGTCTCGTCGCCGAGCGGCAGGTGCACCAGCACCGCCAGGCAGAGCCGTTCGGCCTCGGGGAGGATGATCTCGGGCACTCCGCAGGCGACCAGGCCGTCGAGCAGGACGACCGTGCCGTCGGGGAATTCCCGCAGCGTACGGGCGAGTTCGGCGCGTGCCGCCGCGTCCGGGCGCGGCCAGCTGCCGTCGATCGAGTGCTTGTGCACCTGCCAGCCGAAGCCGGGCAGGTCGAGGCAGATCCGGCGGTCGTAGGCGTTGCCGCCGCTGGGCCGGGCCAGGTCGTCGACGCCGCCCGGCATCACGAAGTGCACCGAGCGCAGCGACATGGGCACGATCGCCGCGTGCTTCAGTGCCGCGTTCTGCACGGGCACATAGCCGAGCCTCACTTGCTCTCCCCCGTTGGCCTGGGTGGCGGCGGCGACGGCCGTCCGGTCGATGGTCACGTCGGTCACAGGGCACGCTCGTAACTCGCCCAGGCGATGTGCGACTCATGCAGGGTGACCTTGATATCGGCGATGCCCTTGGCGTTCTCGCCGAGGGCACCCTTGTGGATCCGCTCGGCGAGCCGGTCGGCGATCACCTTGGCGAGGAACTCGGTCGAGGTGTTGGTGTCGGCGAAGGCCGGCTCGTTGTCGAGGTTGCGGTAGTTCAACTCGCTCGCCACGGCACCGAGTTCCTGCGTGGCCAGTCCGATGTCTACGACGATGTTGTCGTCGTCCAGCTCGGCGCGCCGGAAGGTGGCGTCCACGAGGAACGTGGCGCCGTGCAGGCGCTGCGCGGGTCCGAAGACCTCCCCGCGGAAGCTGTGGGCGATCATGATGTGATCGCGAACGGTGATGCTGAACAACGGACGACCCTCCAGTGCGGTGCGTCTGCCCCCGGGCCGGGGCATGCCGTGTAGTACGGCTGCTCCCTACCCGTTGTTCAGCCGAGTTTTGCGGTTTCTTTGGAGGTCAGCGTTCCGTTCGGGCAGTTCAGGGGCGGGTGGGGCGGACGTGCTGACTCATCTGTGGGTCACTCGGCGGCGTACCGTACCCGATGACAGAGCCCCGGCAGCTCTCCGCTCGCGAGCTTCGGCATCACGTCCGGGAGTTCCTCGAAGGCGCACTCTCCGGTGACGAGCGCGTCGAACCGGTCGTCGGCGAGGAGTTCGAGTGCGAGGGCCAGCCGGTCGGCGTACGTACGGCCGGCGCGGGCGGCCGGGGAGACGGTCCCGACCTGGCTGCTGCGGAGGGTGAGGCGGCGGGAGTGGAAGGCCTCGCCGAGCGGCAGGGAGATCCGGCGGTCGCCGTACCAGCTCAGTTCGATCACCGTGCCCTCGGCGGCGAGGAGTTCGAGTGACCGTACGAGCCCTTGTTCGCTGGCGCTGGCGTGCACGACGAGGTCGCACTCCCCCAGCGCCTCTCCGGGCAGCGCGAAGTCGACACCGAGCGCGCGGGCCGTGTCGGCACGGGCCGGGTCGGCGTCGACGAGTTGGACCCGCACCCCGGGGTAGCGGGCCAGCAGCGCGGCGACCGAGCAGCCGACCATGCCGCCGCCCACGACGGCGATCCGGTCCCCGACGAGAGGCGCGGCGTCCCACAGCGCGTTGACGGCGGTCTCGACCGTCCCGGCCAGTACGGCACGCGCGGCGGGCACGGACTCGGGCACGACGGTCACGGCGCCCACCGGAACCACGTAGCGGCTCTGGTGCGGATACAGGCAGAAGACAGTGCTGCCGACGAGTCCTTCCGGCCCCTCTTCCACCACCCCGACGCTGAGATAGCCGTACTTCACCGGTGCGGGGAACTCGCCCTCCTGGAAGGGCGCCCGCATCGTCGCGTACTGGTTGTCGGGCACTCCACCTCGGAACACGAGGGTCTCGGTGCCCCGGCTGACACCTGAGTACAGCGCGCGGACGAGCACCTCGCCCTCGGCGGGTGCGGTGAGGGTCTCCTGACGGATCTCACCCTGCCCGGGAGAGCGGAGCCAGAAGGAACCAGCTGTCGGTTTCATGTGCGTCTCCGTGAACGGTCGAGCGGTTCGCCACGTACGCAGCGGTGGGAGTCGCGAACACGGTACGCGGCGATGATCGTTTCTGTCACACACACGTTCGGAAGGTTTGCGGTGGCCCTGATCAACACGTACGACGGCCGGCTGTTGCTCTCGGAGACGACCGTGGGCGCGGGTGCCCAGGTCCTGCTCCTCGCCTTCCTGGGCACGGCGATCGGACTGGGACCGGCGGGCTGGCTGACCGGGCTGGCCTTCGGGCTCGCCACGTGGGCCGTCCTCAACCGCGCCCTGCTCCGCACCCGGACCCGCCACTTCGGCCCCGCCAACCGGGTCACCCTCGGCCGGGCGATCCTCGTCGGCGCCGTCACGGCCCTGGTCGCCGACTCCTTCCAGAGCTCGCCGCCGGTCTCGCTCTTCGTCGGCCTGACCGCCGTGGCGCTGATCCTCGACGGCGTCGACGGCAAGGTGGCCCGCCGCACGGGCACGTCGACCGCGCTGGGCGCCCGCTTCGACATGGAGGTCGACGCGTTCCTGATCCTGGTGCTGAGCGTGTACGTCTCCATGTCGCTCGGCCCGTGGGTGATGCTGATCGGCCTCATGCGCTACGTCTTCGTCGCCGCCGCCAAGGTCATGCCGTGGCTGAACGGCTCCCTCCCGCCGAGCATGGCCCGCAAGACGGTCGCCGCGGTCCAGGGCGTCTTCCTGCTGGTGGCCGCGTCGGGGCTGCTGCCGTACGCGGCGAACTTCGGGGTGGTCGCGCTGGCGCTGGGCTCGCTGCTGTGGTCGTTCGGGCGGGACATCGTGTGGCTGTTCCGGACGCGGGACGTCCGGGACGGCGAGGGTGTCCGGGACGAGCGGACGGCCACGGCCACGGCGACCGTGAGCGAGACGGTGACCGTGGCTGTGGCTGTGGCCGCGGCGGCGCCCGCCCCTGCCCGCGCCGCCGACCGGCGTGCGGCCGAGCTCGTCCGGAGCTGACCGGCGCGGGGCCCGGCTCATGGGCCCCGGCGCACGAAGAAAGCACGCGCGGCGAATCGCACAAGGGGTGTCAGCGGACCGTACCCAAGGGGTGTCAGCGGACCGGGAGGACGATCTTCCCGGTCGTCCGGTCGGTCTCCCCGTGGGCGTGTGCCTTGCCCGCCTCCGCGAGCGGGAAGACCGCGTCGACCAAGGCGCGCAACTGCCCCTTCTCCACCAGCTCGGCGATGGCCCGCATACCCGCGTGGTCGGCCTCGACGAGCATCGGCTCCAGCCGTAGGCCCAGTTCGGCGGCCCGCTTCGCGTCGTCCTCGTATCCGTGCGGCAGGATCGTGACGAGGACGCCACCCTCGCGCAGGACGTCGAGCGAACGGCTGCGGACATCACCGGAGAGGGTGTCCAGGACCACGTCGACGTCGGCGACGGCCGCCGTGAAGTCCGTGGTCCGGTAGTCGATCAGCTCGTCGGCCCCCAGTTCGCGCAGCACCTCGTGCTTGCCCGCGCTAGCCGTACCGATGACGTACGCGCCCCGCGCCTTGGCGATCTGCACGGCGAGATGGCCGACTCCCCCGGCGGCGGCGTGGATCAGGACGCGCTGCCCCGGCCGCACGTCGGCGGTGTCGACGAGCGCCTGGTACGCGGTGAGCGCGGCCAGCGGCAGGGCACCGGCCTGGACGTGGTCGACGTTGGCCGGCTTGTGGGCGAAGGACCGGGCGGGCGCCGTGGCGTACTCCGCGTACGCGCCCGCGCGGTGCGGATACGGCAGCATCCCGAACAGCGGGTCACCCGCGCCCGGCACCTGCTGGAGTCCACCGATCTGCCGGTCGACGAGATCGCCGGCCGCGTGGGCTTCGCCACCGGCGCGTCACTGCGGCAGCATCTGCACGCGGCGATCGGGGTGCCGCCGTTGGCATATCGGCGTACGTTCCGGGCCGGAAGCTGACGTGTGTTCCGGGCAGGCAACTGACGTGTGTTCCGAGTCGGCGGCTGACGTGTGTTCCAGGCCGACGGCTGACCTACGTTCCAGGCCCGCAGCTGACCTACGTTCCGGGCAGGCAGCCGACCTACGGTTTCCGGTCACCCGGCGGCGGCCGCGGCGGTCGTTCCGGCGCCCGGCGGCATGTTGTACGGCGTGACCACCTGGATCGCCGACGGCAGGAGCGGGCCCTCGTCGGGCAGGGCGTGGTGGGCGCGCATGATCGTCTGGCAGACGCGGCGCACGTCCTGGCGAAGGTCGTGGTGGAGCACGGCGGAGAGCCGGTGTTCGCGCAGCAGCCGGGTGTTGTCGTGGTCCAGGTCATGGGCGACGAAGACGTGCGGCTCCCTGCCCAGCGCGGCGAAGGCGCCGAGGGTCGCGGTGTTGCCGCCGCCGATCGAGTAGACGGCGGCGATGCCCGGCTCCCGCTTCAGCGCGTCGAGGACGAGGTCGCGCTGGGTGGCGTCGAGGCCGTCGCTGTCGGTGACCTCGACGAGTGTCCGGCGCGGCTCGACGGCGCGCATCACGCTCCGAAAGCCCATCTCGCGCTCCTCCTCGTTGCGGTAGAAACTCCGGCTGATCGTCACCAGCACGGCACCGGGCCGGTCGCCGAGCCACTGCCGGATCAGATACGCGGCGGTCGCCCCGGCGGCCCGGTTGTCGATGCCGACGTACGCGCCGCGCGAGCTGCCCGGCAGATCGGTGACGAAGGTGACGACGGGGATGCCGGCCGCGACCAGCCGTTCGACGGCGGCGGTGACCTCCGGAACGTCGGGAGCCTTGAGGATCACGCCCTGGGAGCCGCGCCGGCCGATACGGTCGAGCACCCGGACCATCTCCGAGGCTGAACCGGTCTCCCGGAAATGGAACCGGGACCGTACGACCGCCGGGTGCAGGGACGGCAGTTCGGCCTCCAGTGCCTCCCGGACCGCCGTGGAGAACCGTTCCGGGGTCTGCATCACGATGTCGACCATGAACGTACGGCCGCCGATGCGCACCTGCGTCCGCTGCCGGTCCAGGTCCTTGACCGCCTGATGCACTTCGCGGGCGGTGCTCTCCCGGACGCCGCCCCGGCCGTTCAGGACCCGGTCGACCGTGGCCTCGCTCAGCCCGGCCTGACGGGCGATCTCACGGATCGTGTAGGGGTGTGCCATGCAGGTGCGTCCCGGATCTCGACGGTGGCTGGTTGAGGGGCTGGTCGTGGTGACTGCTCGATGGCGACTGGCCGTGGCGACTGGCCGTGGCGACTGTTGATGGTTTTTTGATGGTCCGCTGCGGGTTGTACGAGGGCTCTCGCGCCCCAAGACTGACAGAGGCGAAGGCGCGGTGAAAGGTCCTGCGACCATGTCTGCCGACGGACGCGGCGGGAGTGGCGGCCGTGGCGGACCGGGTGGCGCCGCTCGCCGCGGATCGAAAGGAAGCTCCCCCACATGGCACTACTGGAGGACAAGGTCGTCCTCGTCAACGGCGGCAGCCAGGGCGTCGGCGCGGGCATCGTCCGTGCGGCCCTGCGCGAGGGCGCGACCGTCGCGTTCACCGGCCGCCGCGCGGAGATCGGCGAGAAGTTCGCCGCGGACACCGGTGCCACGTTCGTACGGGCCGACCTGGCGGATCCGGCGCAGGTGCGTGGCGCCGTGGAGCAGGTGATCGCGGCCCACGGGCGGGTCGACAGCCTGGTCAACGCGGCCGGTCTGACCTCCCGGGGCTCGCTCCTCGACACCTCGCCCGAACTGTTCGACGCGCATATCGCGATCAACCTGCGCGCCCCGTTCTTCGCGATGCAGGCGGTGGTGGAGCACCTGGTGGCGCGTGCGGCGCCGGGCACGATCGTCAACATCGGCTCGACCTGCGCGCACGGCGGCCCGCCGCACCTGGCGCCGTACTCCGCAGCGAAGGCCGGTCTCGCGGGCCTGACCCGCAACGCCGCCCACGCCCACCGCTGGGACCGGATCCGGATCAACGACCTCAACATCGGCTGGACGGAGACCGAGGGCGAGGACGCGATCCAGCGGGAGTTCCACGGCGCGGGCGACGACTGGCGGGAGCGTGCCGCCGAGAGCCTGCCGATGGGCAAGCTCGGCCAGGCCGACGAGATCGCCGACTTCGTCGTCCTGCTGCTGTCCGGCCGCAGTGGTGTGGTGACCGGTTCGGTGATCGACTGGGACCAGAACGTCCTGGGCGCCTCCGACTGACTCCTCCGCCCCCTGACCTGCTTCTACTGACAGATCTGATCTCATCTCGTCACCTCTCGTCTCTCGTTACTCTCGTCACCCGCACTTTGAAAAGGACATTGGTCATGCGCATTGGCATCCTGGGGCTGGGCCGCATCGGCGCCTTCCACGCCGGGACTCTCGCCGGGCTCGACGTCGTGGAGCAGCTGGTGGTCTCCGACCCGGTGGCCGCGGCCGCCACCTCCGCCGCCGAGAAGTTCGGCGCCACGGTGGCCGACTCGCCCGAGGCGGTGTTCGCCTCCGGCATCGACGGAGTCGTGGTCACCGCGGCGACGGACGCCCACCCGGGGCTGATCCTGGCCGCGGTCGAGGCGGGCATCCCGGTGTTCTGCGAGAAGCCGGTGGCGAAGACGATCGAGGAGAGCCTCGACGTGCTGCGGGCCGTAGAGGCCGGCGACGTCGAGGTCCAGATCGGCTTCAACCGCCGCTTCGACGCGGGCTGTGTGACCGCCCGGCAGGCCTTCCTCAACGGCGAACTCGGCCGGCTGCACACCGTACGCTCGACGACCCTCGACCCGGCGCCGCCGCCGGCCGGCTACGTGGCGTCCTCCGGCGGCATCTTCCGGGACTGCGCGGTGCACGACTTCGACGTCGTCCGCTGGGTGACGGGCCGGGAGGTCGTGGAGGTCTACGCGACCGGCGGCAACCGCGGCGCGGACTACATCAAGGAGGCCGGCGACGTCGACACCGCATCCGCGCTGCTCACCTTCGACGACGGCACGATCGGCGTCATCTCCAACTCCCGCCACAACGCCCGCGGTTACGACGTCCGCCTGGAACTCCACGGCATGAAGGACAGCATCGCCGCCGGCCTCGACACCCAACTCCCCCTCCGCTCCGCCGAGCCGGGCGTCACCTTCCCCTCCGGCCCCCCGCACAACTTCTTCATGGACCGCTTCGCCCCCGCCTACCGCGCCGAACTCACCACCTTCACCGAGGTCGTCGCCGGCACCCGCACCTCCCCCTGCACCGTCGCCGACGCCATCGAGGCCAGCTGGATCGCCGAGGCAGCGACCCTCTCGGTGGCGGAACACCGGCCGGTACGACTGGACGAGGTCCGCAAGGCGGCCGCCTAGGCTCCCGCAGCATCGAACAGGCGGACGAGGTCCCGCACGGCCGCATCCGAGCCGAGCCGCACGCTGGGCGGCCCCAGCAGAAGATGCGCGAGGACCTCGCCGCCGTGTCCGTTCTTGTCGATGTCGAGCCATTTGTCGGACTTTTCCATGCCAAGACTGGTCATGATCAGCCCGTGATCCCGACGAATCTCGGCGCCGGTGTCGGCCACAGCGTCGAGAAGCGAGGCTCCAGGTCGCTCGCGCTCCAGGGTGAAGCAGCCCCGGTCAACGGGAACGCACCCGGGAAGCGGGTTCGTCCGCAACCCCTCGCACCGCGCATCACCTACCCCGTCGTCCTCGAACCTGCCGTACACCAGGCCGAATCAGTGGTAGCCAGGCGGAACAGAAGGCGACGGAGGCGTGTACTCCCACCCGGCATCCCCATCCAAGCGGCCAAAGGGGAATCTCCCTGGCCGGACGATATGGGAGATGTTCCTATGGGGCCTTGGCCGCGTGGAAGATCACTGCATGAGGTGATCACGCCGAAGGGAGGCGTTTTGGAACACTCTGCCGAAAACCTGGCGACATGGGATGGACAAGTGCCATCGGGTGCCGTCACCATCCTTGAGTCACACAACATTTGACGCACCGTCTTTCCCATGGCATGCCCCGGAGAGGAATGACCGGGGCACTTCTCATTCCGGGGGCAGGGACATGCCTGAGGACGAGTACGGCTGGTTACGCATCGCCGTGTCGGAGTTCGGCCGGCAGTGCCGCAGGAAACTGTCAGGTGGGGGCGGTCAGGAATCGTCCATACGTGGTCCGCTGGAAGCTCTGCTGCGGGCCGTCGGTGACCACCATCAGCACCGTGAAGTCACTTGGCACGACGAGTTCCGTCTCGCCGATCTCGGCGTACGCCCCGACTACGCGATACGCGCGAACGGCGAGATAACCGGGTACATCGAGTTGAAGAAGCCCGGTCTGTCGGTTGATCCGGACACGTTCGGCAAGGCCCAATGGACATGAGTTAAGCCGTGTCGGGTATCAGCTGGTGGAGCACGATGGTGCGGGTGACGCGGCGGGTGCCGGGGTCGGTTGAGCTGCGGGTCCGGTAGCTCAGGTGGGGGCGTTTCGTGGTGCGGGGCGCGGTGCGCGTGGGGCGGTCGCGGATCAGCATGTCGGGGAGGTCGGCTATGAGGAAGCGCAGCGCCTGGGCGAGGAGTTCAGGGGGAAAAGGCCGTCCGGACGGAGCTTTTGACGGCGTCCAGGACGGGCGGGAAGCTGATGCGGGCCGGGTCGACGCCCGCGATCACGGCGGTCTTCGTGATCAGCGTGCGCAGGGCCTGGTAGACGCAGAGCAGGGCCCACAGCTCCTGGCGTACGCCCTCGGGTCTGCGCGAGCGCAGGACGCCGCCGCTGGTGCGCAGGTCGACCTTGACCAGCTTGAACAGGACCCCCACCGACCAGCGTTCGGCGTAGTTGCGGGCCAGTTCGAGTGCCGGGGCCGCATCGGGGTCCAGCAGTGTGGTGATCAGGCAGAACACCTCGCTGATGCCGTCGTCGTCGGCCACGCTGTACTCGATGGCCCGCACCGTCACGCGCTCCGCGCGCTTGTCGCCGCGCAGTTCGGACAGATAGGTGCCATCGCTCAGGCGTTTGGTGACCGGCAGGGTGAAGGAGGCCGAGACGCGCCACAGCAGTTCGGCCCCGGTCCGGGCGGCGGCCGCATAGAGGTCGTAGGAGGGGAAGCCCCGGTCTGCCAGCAGCAGCATGCCCGGGGCCAGCCGGTCCAGCAGACGCTCGAACAGGGTCCGCTCGCCGACCGCGATGGAGTCGAAGGCCGCCCCGGCCAGGGCCAGGGTGCCGCACTCGGCCAGCGCCACCAGGCGGGCCTGCGGACGGCTGCCGCCGGCCGGTACACCGAAAGCGGCCTCGTTGTGCCGGCCCGAGGGCAGATCGAAGACCGTGCCGTCGAGCGCCATCAGCCGCAGCCCCCGCCAGAACGCATCCGGCATCCGCTCATCGGCCACCGGAGCCGCGACCTCGTCGAACAGGTTGCGCAGCGGCGCCTCGCCGAGGCGGTAGCGGGCCAGGGAGATCGCCCCATCGCTGGGCACCCGGTAGCCGTCCCAGCCGCCCCGCGACCACTGCAGACCGTCCAACAAGCCCCGCAGCGTGCGCACATACCCCTTGCCCGGCTCCAGCCACAACGCCATCGCCAGATACATCATCAACTTCGACGGCAGCGCACGCGTCCGAACCTCACGCGCCCCGGCCTCGTCCACCGCGGCCTGCACCGCCTCCTCCGGGAACACCGTCGCCAGCAGCCCGATCGACACGTCATCCGTCAGCCGCCCCGCGGCCCCACCCTCAACTCGCTCCACCCGAAGATCATCACATATGGATCGTTAACTCATGCCCATTGCGGCATGGGGGATGTCAACGCGGGCTCCCAGACGACGGCGGCGAACAGCGCCCCCGCTTCCTGAATCGCCCGCTGACGCTCCTGTCGGATCTTGACGATTTCCTCGATGTGCTCGTCAGGCACCACCAGCGGACCGGCTTCGATGAGAGCGCGGGTGTATGCCGGAGCTGCAAGATCCCAGGAATGAACACGTTTTGCCACGTACGGATGAGGGAGGCGTCCGCCTCAAGCGTCACGAAGCCGGCGAACTCGCTGGTGATCGTGGTCTGGTAGTCCACCCACCAGCCGCGCTTGTTGCTCTGGCGTGCCAAGTACTCAAGCTGGGCCCGTCGTTCGGTGTCCTCGACCTGGTAGAGATCCAGAAGGATGCGCACGTCCCCGACCCGTGGGGCTGACTGGCCGGATTCGAGACGGCTGATCTTGGACTGTTGTCCTGTGAGGGGAGCGCCCCGATCTCTCACTCCGGCGTGGTCGAATACCGCTCGATGCTCGCGCGGCCAGTCGACCGGTCGAGGAGGCGCAGCTCCCACGGGCCCGTGTTCACGTCGAAGTCCTTGCCGAACCCGACCCACTTGCCCGCCATACGTCGGCCCGTCGGCTCGACGAGTAGCTGAATCGCACCGTGATACCGGGCGCCCTGGTAGTACCCGTCGGCAGCCGTCTGCTCGATCCACGTACCAGTGACCACATTCCGATCAACGGTGAGGTCCAGAGACAACGGGCTGTCAGGGTTGGTTGACGCACCGGGCAGACTCTGTGCTGTCAGCCGGTTGCTGTGCTGGACGATCACGATGTGATGCTTGCAGTCGTACGATTCGTCACGGCTGGACGAGTAGAACTCGTACCGGGACAGCCAGATCCCTGCGTACTCACTCTGCGGCTCCGGCTCTGGTTCCAGGCTCGCGACAGCGTCAGCTGTGCCGGCTTCCCCAGCTTGCATGTCGTGGCCTCCTGTGCCGTCTGAGTGGACGCGTGCCATTGGGATGGCGAACCCCAGTGACTCAGGGGCGCGCCCGGTGAACCGCTTCAGTGCCCGCGCATACAACGGGCGGCATGTCCTGGTCTCCCCGGACTCCCAGCGTTGCACGAGTCGCTTGGAGGCGTCGTTCGGTTCCCCCAACGCCTCGCCTGCGTCACGTAAACCTCGGGCGAACTCGTCTTGGCTCAAGTTCATCGACTTGCGTACGGAGGTCAGCACGTCGTTGGGGACTCGCGCACGCTCGGCCGTAGTCGTCATGATCCGAGGGTAGCCATGCCACACCCCTAATGACACCGGTTTGACGCCCTCGGGGTGACGCCGACACGACGCCCGAGAGACGCCTCGAACGTCGCCGCAATGGGCATGGCCGATCCGGAACATGGTCGTCATGACCATCCGCACGGGTGGCATGACCTGAGCACCACGGACCCCCGACTACGTGGAGGCAAGCCAGCATGAGTACGGCAGTAGTGATCCGCGACCCGAAGGCGTACGTCACCCCCGACGTGTGGGAGCGGGAGGTGGCCCTCCTCCTCCGCAACCCGGAGAACACACGCGAACTCGCAGAGGCCAAGTTCGGACAGGCCATCGCCTACCTGGTCACGTGCGGCGAGAACCCGGACCTTCTCATGGGCCCGTCCAAGCCGGTGGACGAGGCATGGCACTCGTTCATGCTCGACTCGATCCCGTACCACCACTTCACCAGCCGGCACTTCGGCCGGTACATCCACCACGTTCCGGAGCTCCCGGGATCGACGGCCGGTGTCCAGTGCGTCAGCGACGACGAGGCGAAGCAGGACGGGCATGACCGCACGGGCGGCGGCGGCCCGCTCGTTCTGGAGCAGACGATCAAGGCCATCAAGGCGGCCGGGTTCGAGATCGACGCGGACCTGTGGGGCATGGCTGACTCGGCCGACTGCAACCAGTGCCACGCCGGATGCCACGATTCACCCAAGTAGCACCCGCTCGCGAGTGAGTTGGGGCCCGCTGCCGTACGTTGGGCGTGGGCCCCTCTCACCGGGAAGGATCACGCATGTCATTGGCTGAGTCCTGGGACAGGTACGCGGTCGAGAGCAAGCCACGAAGGACCGTCAACGCCAGGGGCGAGACGACCTGGCTGAACTGGACTCAGTACGCCGATCACGGACCGGACGAGAACGTTCTAGGGCCCGTGGCCGGACACCGGGTGCTGGAACTCGGCTCAGGCAGTGGCAGTAATCTCGCGCACCTGGTCACGCTTGGCGCAACAGGTCTAGGGGTGGACGTTGCTCCCAGCCGTGAAACGGTTGCGCGGGAGCGATGGGGCAGCCTGCCGGGCCTTGAGTTCCGTGCAGCGGAGGCGACTGAGTTCCTGAGCGAGACGGACGAGACGTTCGATGTCGTGCTGTCGATCTTCGGTGCCGTGTGGTTCGTCGATCCGGACACCCTGATCCCGCTGATCCGCTCGCATATGGCAGCGGGCGGAGTCCTGGCGTTCTCGCACCTGCCTCCAGGCAGCCAGGGCTCCCAGGCGACCAGATCCGGACTGCGGCACGACCGTACACCGGAGGAGTGGAGGCGCATCCTGACGGGGCACGGCTTCTCTGACGTAACCGTGTCTCTGATTGAGCCGCCAGAGGGCAGGGCCGCGGGCACGATGCTTGTCCGCGCGATGGCTCACTGATCCCGTTTGCCTTCCACGAGGCCCTGTATGACAGCGCCCCTGACGCCTTGCGTCAGGGGCCTGCCGGAATGTCTGTGCGCCTGCCTCAAGCGCTCTGCCGGCGGGCCGAGCACACCACGGCGCTGCGGCGGGCAAAGCCCAACGTCACCGGCAACTCACCCCGGACGCGACCCGCGTCCGACGCTGGATCGACGGCGGGAAGCCCCGCCCACCCCTATCCACCCTGCTGATGGAAGTCCTCTCCGAGGCTGCCGGCCGACCGCCCACTCCCGGTGATCTCGCCCTGACAGCCACGGGTCCGGTGCTGGATGGCATCAAGCCCCCGCTGCTGACCGAGGCAGCCGCCCGGGCCCTGGAGCGAACTCCACGCGGCTGCCGCCTTGGTGTCCCGCAGTCGCACCTGAACCAGGCGAGTTCCGTCCCGCCGAGGTCCACGTCGGCCCCTCCCGACGGTCTCGCCAGTGCGGACCGGGCCGGACACCGTACGTCAGTCGGCGGATTCGCCACGACCAGCCGCACTGGCGGGCGGCTGGTCGGCAACGAACGTGCCTCGCTGGGGAAGAGTGATCACCCATCCTTCGGAGCGCAGTAGCGCAACGGCCTGGCGCGCGGTGTCCCTGGCAACGCCGTAGTCAGCGACCATCCTCGACTCCGACGGGATCGGGTCCCTCGGTCGGAGCTCGCCGGACTCAATCTTGGCGCGGATAACTCGGGCCACCTGTTTGTAGATGGGTGTCGGATCGAAGCGATCAATTTCCATGACTAGGACGTTAGGTACGTCCCATATGCTGCTCATATGGGCGACGTGGCGGACGTCCTAGACGAGGTAGACAAGGTAGAGGTACCGTCCGAAGGCAAGGACCCCCGCGACGCTGCGAACGTCCGGGGGCATGGCCACCAGCCTCTGAGGAGCTGATGACAGTGAGCATTATCCACGCGTTCGTGCGATGGATCCTGGGCGTGTTCGCGCCCGGCACGGGAAAGCGCCGCGCGGACGGGCGCGCCGTCTGCCTGACCCCCGCGCGTATGCCGGAGGCGCCCCGCCCGCCTGCGCCGTGGCCTCCCCTGCGGCGGTCGCCGTACGGCCTCGAAGAGCCGTTGCCCGGCGAGGCGACGGCCGTGGTCCGACCGTATGTCGTTCTCGCTGAGCGGGAGTGTGAGCGGGCGCGGCAGCGGCAGCGTCGTGTCGCCATGGTTCTGGCGGCGGACTTCGGCATCGACCTTGACCTGCATGTGGTCGGCGCTGAGGCGGTGGCCCGGTGAGGGAGCAGAGCGAGCGCCCCGAGACCGCCCTGGGTGGGACGCGTGCGCCGGTGCGGATGTGTGTGCGCTGCTGTGCGATCACCGATACGCCGGTCGTCGTCTCCGAGGTGCACCAGGGCTCCGGTCCCGGCTTCACGGTGTACGCGTGCCGGGACTGCGTCCCGCGCGTGCTGGATGTGCTGTCGCTGCCGCCCGCATCCCGCCCCGGCGGTGGCGAGCGGTGATCGCCGGAACCCCTCCCGAACCGGGCAGGTCCCGCCTGACCATCAGCACCTACCGCCTCGATGACGACGGGCGCCGGGTCGGCGTGGCGGAGCCGACCGCGTACGCCCCCGGCACGGGCACGCTCCCGCCCGTGTCCCTCGCATGGCCCCCGTGCCGCTGCCCGCGTTGCCGGACCGGCCACGACGGTCCACGCGACCGGTAGCGGCGCCCGCAGGCGGCCCGCGGACGGCGCACACCCGCGAGGCGCGCCGCGGTCCCGTCCGGATGGCGGGCACGGGTCACGGCCGCGGCCCCCAGAGAGTGATTCTGGGGGCCGCGCGCTGCCACCAGAACCGGGGTCAGCTCAGGGCGTCGATGGCCTTCACGATCAGGGCCCGCGCATCAGCCCCGTACACGGCCAGTTCTGTGAGCCGGGCGAACGCCCGCAAGTACATGTCCAGTTCGCCCGGCGCCGTGACGGTCACCTTCGCGGCGAGCAACTCCACATGGATCCGCGACTCGTCGAAGACCGTGAACTGCTCCAACGGCCACATGACCGCCTCCCGCGCGGCCGTGGCCGGGATGATGCCGAGTGACATGGACGGCAGGGACATCGCGGCCAGCAGGTTGCCGAGCTGGCCGGCCATCACGTCCTGATCGCCGACCCGGTGATGGAGGACGTTCTCCTCGACCAGGGTCGCGAACCGGTGGTCTCCCTCGTGGATGACGCGCGCGCGGCGCATGCGGACCTCGACCGCGTCGGCCACGTCGTCCGGGGTACCGCGGAAGCCCGCGATCGTGCGCATCAGCGCCGTCGCGTAGCCGGGTGTCTGCAGATAGCCGGGCACCACGTGGGAGGCGTACACGCGGAAGTGACGGGTGCGCTCGTACAGCTTGGCCGAGGACTCCGCCAACTGTTTCATGCCCGTCCGCTGGAGCCGCTTCCACTGCAGGTACATGGAGTCGGCTTGGCGGTTGGCCGCGATGAGGTCGTCCGCCTGGTCGTGCGCTCCGCAGGCCGCACACCAGACGCGGATGTCGGCGTCGGCCGGGGCAGTGACAGCGTTCTCGATCCTCGACGACTTGGCGACGGACCAGCCCGCGAGACGGGCGAGTTCCTTGCCGGTGATGCCCGCGTCCAGGCGCAGCTCCCGCAGCCTGGCCGCGAGAGCCGCGCGTGCTTCCTGCATGCTGGACGTGGGGAATGTGGACATGGACGGCTACTTGACCTCGTACTGGTCGTGGGGGGTGGCCCGTTCCCAGATCCGTTCGTATGCGGTCGCGTGCTGGGAGACCGTGCTGGGCTCGTCGCGGAGTTCCTTGCCGACCCATTCGCCGTCGCCGGAGAAGTGGTGGACCCGTATCAGCCGCCCGTCGAACATCCACAGGTCGGTGCCCGGGACGAGCAGGTCCCACGCGCGGTGCCGGGGGAGCCAGCGCACCTCCTCGCCGGCTTCCACGTTGGCGCGGGTCTGGTAGTGCTCCCACGCGATGTAGTCGGTGACCGGCTCGGACACGATCCTGACGCGCCGCACGTGCACGCCGCGGGCGACCGCGTCCGCGATGTTCTGGTGGTAGGGACGCCACCAGGAACCCCGGTCGTCCCAGTCGACGCGTCGGCCGTCCTGCCAGGCTTCGAAGCGGGGATTGGTGAAGTAGGCGTCCCTCATCTCCAGATGGGCGGCCGACTGCCTGGTGCCGGCGAGGAGTTCAGCGAACTCCGGGATCGAGCTCATCGCACGCCTTCCTGATGACCGGGATCATGCGGGCCGGGATCCTGATGACAGTCTCGCCGGACGGGATGGGCGCCCTCGCCGGGGACAACGCGTCGCATGTCGCGGTCGTCTCGTCGTCGGCCTGGTAGCTCTGGATCAGCAGATCGTCCGTGTTGGTGTCCACCCAGACTGTGGGACATCCGTCCTCGTCTGTCTCGGGGTCGATCCCGACGAACTGAATGTTCATGGTGGCTGGCCCTCCCACGCTGGTTGGTTGCAGCGATTTACACCACGATCGTGGGCACGCGTCGCGTGGTCAAGAGCACATGCCGGTCATGACCTGCACCCTCCAACTGCCGTGTAATTCGGTGCAATTCCATGGCCTGGCCGATGGAGGGTCTCCTACGGTCGGACCGGACGACGGAATCCGGCGGCCTCGCGAGGGACCCCGGGCACAGCCGACCGTGAAGCGGCGGCCGGTGACCCTCCCGGCCTCGTGACACCCCTGAACTCCCACCCCGGCTCCCCAACCTGGGCAGGTCGAGCAGCCGGGGCGGGTCGCACCACACAGCACGGCAACGACACCCCAGAAGGGCAGGTCAATGACCGTCACACTCGAACAGCCCGCCAGGACGCTCACGCGGGACCCGAAGGAACTCCTCGACGCGGTCGCTCCGCACATCACCGAGTTGACCGTCAACGTGTTCGACTCCGGCGTGAGCCTGTGGGACCGCGAGGTCTCCCTGCTCCTGCGCGACCACACCATGGTCCGCGACATGGCCGAACGGATCCTCGGCAACGCCGTCATGTACGTCGTGGGCTCCATCGAGAACCCCGACGTCCACCTGGGCGTCGGCAAGCTCGTCGACATCGGCGTCCACCAGCTCATCCTCGACACACCCGTCTGGTGGGGCATCTGCCGCCTGGACAACGGCGGCCGGTTCAAGCACCACGCGCCATTCGTCGAGCGCCGCCGCGACGGCCTGTGCCTGCGCACCGGCGACCTCCTCCGCTCCCAGGGCTGGGCGATCGACGAGGAGCTGTGGGCCATCGACGGCACGGACTGCTCACCGTGCGACGACAAAGTCCCCGACAGCCACTGCCCCGGCTACAGTCGCCCCCGCCCTCACGGCTCCCCCGAGGGCGGGGGCTCCCGCATCCCGACGACCAGAGGAACGCTGTGCCCGTACCGCACGACATCGCCGCCGAGACCGAACTGTGGGACGCCTACGCCGAGTCCGCGTTCAAGGACGACGCCGAGCCGTCGTTCTGCTGGACCCAGTACGCCGGCCACGGCCCCGGCCCCGAACTCCTCGGCAGCCCGGAGACCGTGTTGGAGATCGGATGCGGCACCGGCCGCGCCCTCGCTCACCTCGCACGACAAGGCGTCAAGGCCACCGGGGTCGACCTGTCGCCGCGCATGGTCGCGCTCGCGGGCGAGAGGTGGGCGCCGCTCGGGGTGCGGATCGAGCCGGGAGAGATCGTCGATTGGCTCGCCGCCGACGAGGGGCGGTACGACGCCGTGTACTCCATCTTCGGCGCGGCCTGGTTCACCGACCCGTCCCGCCTCTTCCCCCTCGTCCACAACCACCTCGTCCCGGGCGGCGTCTTCGTGTTCTCCCAGCCGCCGGCCATCCCGGGCGCCTACGGGCCGCAGGGCATGTACAAGGGCGGGTTCGCGGGGAAGGCCATGTTCACGTACCGGTACAGCTACAAGCCCGCGGTGTGGGAGCGCCACCTGCTCCGGGCTGGTTTCACGTCCGCTGAGGCGACGGTGGTGGATGCCCCGAAAGCCGGGTACATCGGCACGCTCGTCGTCCGGGCCCGCGCCTGAGAGTCGCGTCACGGCCCCGGCCGGAACCCTCCGTAGCCGACCGGGGCCACCTCATGGCCCACGGAATGCCCCTGGCCGGTGACTACGGGGGGAGGTTGGGGCGTCAGGTCTCCCGATGCCCGCTCAGAACAGTGCCAGGCCCTCGCCGCTGGTGTCCGCGACGACTGGCCGGGGCTGGGCGGGGAGGCCGTCCACGCGGTCGGGACCGGCCGCGGCGGCCACGGCAGGGGCCGTCTCGGCCAACCAGACGCGAAACCGCTCGGCGGCTTCGCGGTAGGGGACTCGCGCCAGGACACAGTGCTCGCCGGAGGGGCAGCAGTCGACGGCGACAGTGAGCAGGCAGGAACGGGGCGCGTTCTGACTGCCCGTCCAGGACACGCGCAGGACACCGCACGGCGTGCGCCCGCGGGGGGCTCGGTGGGTCGGGCGCAGCGATCGGCAGGCTATGTGGGCGGTCCATGCGGCGAGGTGCGGCAGGGGCAGGGTGGTGCGGGCGCGGCAGCCGGGGCAGCGGTGCCAGTGGCGGAGCCAGTCGTCGGTGTCGGTGTGGAAGAGGCGTGTGTAGCGGTTCGCCACGCGGATGTCGTTGCTGTACAGGTGGTCGGGACGTTCCAGTGTGTTGCAGGACTGGCAGACGGGGGCGCGGACGTAGCCGTGTTCGTGGCAGTGGTCGAGCACGGTGGCGGGCACGGTGCGGCAGACGGCGCACACCCACCCGGCCACCCTGCGGGAGGTACCGGGCTTCCTGCTGAGCACCGAGTACAGCTGGCCTTCCAGCTCTGCGTTGTACGGGCGCGGTGAGGCGGTGGGACCCTCGGGGCTCGTCGTCTGCCGACCGTCGACGTCTCGCCGACCGTCGGCGTCTCGGGCCCGCTTGGGGTGGGAGGGCGGCTCGGTGGCGGCTGCGCCTGCCCGGCGGGTCCGCGCGGCTTGCACCCACTGCGCTTCGGCGTGCTCGGCCGCGTCGAGCAGCCTGACCACGGCGCGCGGCAGCCACCACGTGCGCTGTGTCCCGTCGCGGGTCTGCTCCACGAGTACCTGTCGCCAGTCGATCCCCGCCAGATGGTACGGCCGGCCCACTTCACGCCGTGCTGCCCGCTCGGGGCCGCCCGGCTCCAGCAGTTCCCCCGTGATGCGCCGGCGCCAACGCAGCGGCGTCTCCTCGTCGTGCTCCTGCCTCGGCGCCCCACGAAACGGACCGATGCGGACCAGGTCCTGCCGATCCATCCCCACCGCGTTCAGTTCCGCGGCCGCCCGGCGCACCTCACCCTCCGGGACACTCCACTGACCGCCGCTCGCCCTCACCGTCGCCACCACATGGCCGCCGAGCAGGACGTACCCCACCCGGGCATGGGCAGGAGAGCAGGTGAATGCCCCAGAAGCCGTCGGCACAGCACTGTCGGCCGTCAGATCGACCCACAGAGCGTCCGCGGCACCCAGGGTGATCAGGCCGTCCGTGCGACCGGGCATGACACGCTCCGACATACCGACAGGCTAACGGCGCCGACGCGGCAACGGGTCTCCAAGCGCCTCGGTCAGCCAGGCCGCCGCCCGCAACTCGGCGGCGACGTCGCGTCGTGCGACTTCCGATCACCTCGCATGACGGCAAGATCCCCGTACCGTCCAGCCGACAGTTGTGACACCGCCCCCACCCACCCTCCGGAGAGACCGTGTGGACGGTCGTGAAGCCGGAGCGCGGCCCCAGGGTAGAACAGCCGGCCGTCGCCGAAGGTCACCGTCAGTCAACAGCCCTGAGGTAGACCCGGCTCTCACTGGCGTCCAGCCTGTGCACCGCGATCGCCAGGGAGTTCAAGTCTCCGTCGCAGGGGGCGCAGATCTGTCCTTCCCGCACGTCCGGCAGGGATTCCGGTTCGGGGAGTCCCAGGTGGGAGAAGGGGGTCATGGGCTTCGCGACACTAGAGCGGGGCTCGTCGCGGGTCCTCAGCTCCCTCTCGGGATCAAGCTGTTCCACGAAGCCGTCCACTCCGGAGGCGGGGAGGGTGAAAACCAGCAGCAGCCCGTCGTCCTGGAACCCGTTCTGGTGTGCGGCACGCGCGTCGGTGGCCGTGGACGGGAAGTCGATGTTCATCAGCCGGCTGACCGTCGTCGGCGTGGCCTTGTCGTCCCACTCCGGCACCTCGCCCGTTCTGTCGGCCGCGCCGGACTCGGCCGCGGCCGAACAGGCAGCGAGGGCCGGGCCGGTCAGGCAGAGGGCCGCGACACCGAGGGCGTGAACGGCCCGCATCGCCCGGGTCTGGTGATGCGCTTGTACCTGCGTCCGGGTCGTCGGGCGTCCCCATTGCGTCGCGGGTGGCGTGAGCAACGCACGGAGAGTCGGTGCGAGCCTGCGGAAAGCCACCGTCCGGAGTGAGTGAACTCCGCGCCGCGTGCCTGGCCGAGCACCGATCTCCGTCACCAAGATTCTCCGGTGCGGATGGGCCCGTCCGCCGGGGGCCGGACCCACGAGATCGGTCCGATCGCCGTCGCAACGGAGTACGCGCCAGGCCCCCCGGTGGCGCTCACTGGCTCGCACCGCCACTCGACCTGACGTAGATCCTCGTACTGCCCGGTTCGAACTCATGGGCGTAGAGTGCCACAACGGCAATCCCTCCGGCCGCCGCCGTGAGTACCACGCCCAGGACGACGAGCATCCTGCGCACGCCCGTCGGCCGGCGTTTCCCCTCCGGTGGCGGAACTGCGGTGGTCGCTCGGCTCAACGTTTCGTCCTCTCCCTGCCCGGGTCCTGCCTCGTGCCTTCACGGCCGGGATCGTCCGGCGCGGGCAGCGGATCGTTGTTCGACGTCGCGGAACCGAGATCGTAGTGCTTCACGGGACTGCTGCCCTGCCTGTCGAACTCCTGGGCCAGACCGGTGGCGTGCAGCCGTGCCGGCTGGCCGTCCGGAATGCTGAGCGGGCCGATGGTGACGCCGTTGCCCTCGTCCCAGTTGTAGCGGTCCCAGGCGTTGACCTGGTAGTCGAGCCCGACTTTTGGCTCACCGTCGGCCCCGGGCACCACGGTCACCACGCCTGTGACGTTCCGGGCTGGCCGCCATTACGCCGGAACTCCTCCAGCGCCTTTTCCCGCCACGCGTCCTGTTTCCCGCGGATCGCCTCCTCGGCGTGGATACGGAGTCCCTCGTCGTCGTGCAGCATCTTGTCCACGGGCAGGCCCAGCGGTTCCCCCCGTGTTTTCGCGGTAGTGCTGCATGTGCCGGGAGGCATCGTTCATGCCCTGCCAGTCGGAGCCCGAGGCGAGCATCCTCATCTTGTCCTTGGTCATGAACTCGGTGAAGGTGGGTTCCTCCGCCCCATGCCGCCCCGAACCCCTGTCGGGCGCGATCTGCTTGACCGTGGGACTGAGCAGTCCGGCTGCCAGCAGGTCGTCCTTGCGCGCCTTCCAGAGCTCGGCGCGTGCCTCCGGGCTCAGCGACTGCCACAGCCTCCGCAGTTCGGCCCGCTGCCCGGCGGACGCGTCCTCGCCGAGCGAGGCGAGCTTCATCGCGCGCGGCAGCTGGTCCTCGTCGAGCGAGGTGTAGGTGGCGTGGCCGGCGTTGTGCGGATCGCCGCCGTGGGACTTCCGCAGGGCCCGGGTGACCGCGGCGTCGATCTCGGCGGCGTGGGCGACCAGACCGGTCAGGGTGTCGGCGTACCACTGCATCCTGTCCCGCCGTGGTCGTGGTCGGGGTCGGGGCTACGCTCACTGCGTCGTACCGACGAGTAGAACAGGTCTGACCATACAACGAACACATAAGCGATTAAATAGCTCCTCGTCAGAGCCGCACGTCATGCCTTCGAACCCGAGCCCCGGTGTCAGCGCGCCAGGTCGCCGAGCAGGTCGTCGAGTACCGCCTCCTCCTCGACCCGCACCCCCAGCGACTCCAGGGCCGAGGGCAGTTCCAGATCCCAGGGCGCGACGGCGGGCGTGCCCGTGAGGGGTGGTGCGGAGGCCATGACGGTCTCCGCCGACCGCCGGTAGTCGACGGCCGTGTAGCGCCACGGCTGCCACGGCACATGCCGGAGCAACCCCGCCGCGATACGCAGGCCTCCCCAGTCGAAGTCGCCGTGGTAGCGCAGCACGGTTCCTTGGGCGTGGGCCTGGCGCAGCAGGGTGAGCGCGGCGGCCGAGGGCTGGCCCTGGAGACAGACCAGGGGCAGGCAGTGGGGGCCGTACGCGTCGGCGGCGGCTGAGAGCACCGTGGGGTTCTCACAGATGTACAGCAGGGTTCCGGATGTCAGCACAATCTCCTGACGGGCCAGCTGACGGAGAGTCAGCACTGCTGGCTCGCCCGTCTTCGCCAGCAGGTCCAGCACCGGTGTCCCCCGCAGGTTCAGGGTGAGCACGGTCGAGGACACGTCGTCCCTGAGGAGACCGGCCGACGCCCACGCCTCCCTGCGCCATCCCGCACCCGCTCCGTCGGGGAAACCGGTCAGTGCCCGTACGCCGGACAGGACGACGGTGGTGAGAGGGTCCCCGTCGTCCAGCGCGTGCGCGCTGCCGAGCGTGCGGGCCGCGAACGCCGGGAGGGACACCGGGGGATCGCAGGGCAGGGCCCTCAGCACCCGGACCGTACGGCTGATCAGGTCCCGCGCGGCCTCGGGGCCGCGCGCGAGTCTGCGTACGAGACCGTCCCGGCGTGTTCGGGCCGCCCAGTCGGCCAGTTCGGGGGCGAGGGTGTCCAGCGGCTCGTACGCCTCCTGCCAGGCACGTACCTCGCGGTCGCGCGCCTCGCTCAGTGGTTCGACCTGCCCGGTGAGCGCGACCACGGCGGCGCCGAGTCCGTCGGGGCAGGCACCGGAGCGGCGCAGCATCGCGTCCACCGCGTCGAGCCGCACACCGATCGACCTGCCGTCGCCTGGTGGCCGCCCCAGGAGCCTGCCTGCGGCGGAACGCTGGGCGTCGCTCGGTGCGTTCAGGGTGACCGAGACCGGGCCGGTCAGCGGTTCCTGACGTGCCATGCGCCGCCGTACGCGCTCCAGCAGCCAGGCCAGTTCGGGGGTGCCGAGGAGGCGGCGGAGCCGGGGCAGGTCGATCCGGTCGGAGGGCTGATCGGACGGCGGATCGGAGAACTGGTCAGACGGCCGATGGGAGGACTGATCGGACGGCGGATCGGACGGCCGATCGGACGGCTGAGGGATCATGTCCACAACGATTCCTGACCGGCTTCCTCATCGAGCGCGGGTCCGGTTCCGCGCGCCACGCGCTCCCCGCCGGGCACTCCTGCGCTGCCGCGATCCGGTTCCTCTCCCCGGGACCGGCCCACCCCGTCCCATTCCCACCGGGTCACGAGCACGGCGGCCACCTCGTCGATCCGCGAGAGTTGGGCGATGGCGATCCCCGGCACCTGCGGGTAGCACGCCCACTCGCGTTCGCTGGTCATCACCACGTCCAGGTCGAAGGCGTGGAGCAGGCCGAGGCACTTGGCCCGTGAGTCGTCGTCCACGCCCGCGAAGGCCTCGTCGAGGGTGACGAGCCGGGGTGCGTGGGGATTGGCGGCGGTCGCGTAGTACGACGAGGCCGCCGCGAACAGCGGGACGGACACGGCGAGGACCCGCTCGCCGCCGGACGCCGGTCCGGTCGCGGGCACCCAGCGGCCGTGCTGGTGGCGCTCGATGCCGAACTCGTGCCAGGAGCGGTAGTCCAGGGCGACCGTCAGATGCTCCAGCCAGTTGCCCAGGGCGTCGTCGGACTGACGCTGTGCGATCTGCGCCTGGAGGAACTCGCCCACCGCGGCCCTGTCCTCCGGTGACCAGGCGTCCGCGGACTGCCGCAGCCGCTGTCGGGCCTGGCCCAGCCCCGGCGGTGCCTTGCGTGAGGACCGCCAGACCAGGCGTAGCTTCATGCCGGTCGAGGTGGGGCGGCGCTCCAGTTCCGTGTTCATGGCGAGCACCCGCCGCTCGGCCTCCCCGATGAGCTCCTGGAGGGTTCCCGCCACCTCCGTCAGCAGATGTGTCTCCAGGATCTCGCGCTCGCGTGCGGACAGGATCCGCTCAAGCTCGCGGACCTCTTCGGCCAGGGCCTCGGACAGCTCCGGTACCGCGCGTTCCCGCCCCTGGTAGACGATGTCGACGACCATGCCGTCCTCGACCATGCGCGCGGAGGCGCTGTGCCCGTTCCTGGAGAGTGCGTCCTGGAGCTTGCCGTACTCCGTGCTCAGGTGCCCCTGCACGCGTTCCCACGCGCTGGCGGAGTCGTCCGTGCCGGTGAGTGCGGCCTCGATGCCCCGGGCCAGGGCGATGGCGGGGGTGGCGGCCCAGGGCGCGCCATGCGGGTCGGGGGCCTCCGCTTGTGGGAGGGCGACCGCGAGCAGTCCCGTGGCGGCGAACCGCTGCAGGGCGCCGATCGCCGTCGCACGGGCCGCGGTCGCCTCGGTGATGTCCTCCTGAAGGCGTTCGATGCGTCCTTCCGCGTGGCTCATCCGCCGGTCGGCCGCCCTGAACGCCTCGTGCGCCGCCCGCTGCCGCTCCTCGCACCCACGCAGCGCCCGTGCCGTCTCGGTCAGCCGCCGTTCCAGTTCGGCCACGGCCGCGCCGACGGTGTCACGCAAGGTCGAGTGGTGCTCCTCGGCGGCCGTCGCCCTCGTGACGGCTTCCTCGGCGCGTTCCGCCAGTTTCACCACCCTCCGCGCCGCGCGCTCTGCCTCGGGCCGGGCGTCGGCGAGCGTCCGGACGGCCTCGTCGCGTACCCGAAGGGCGGGCCAGAGCGAGGCGAGGAAGAGCGCGTAGTCCGCCAGGCCTTGGCGTACGGCGGCCAGACCCGGCCCGTCCGACGGCAGGCCCAGGTCCGAGGCGGTCTCGGCGAGCTCGGCGCCCGACAGCTCGGCCAGGCGGGCCGCTTCGGCCAGTTCCCCGGCGAGCCGCTCCCGCCGTTCGCGGGCCGACCGGGCCGTGTCGGACGACATGGCGGCGAGGGCGTGCGCCTGGCGCAGTTCGTCGTCGTCCGGGAGCGCGGCGAGTTCGGCGTCCAGGACGCTGTGTCGGTTCGCTAGCGCCTCGAGTTCGGCCCGTGTGGACTCGGCCTCGCCCGACACGCCTTCGAGTTCGCCGCGGAGTACGGCGATCCGGGCGCGGCGGGCCTCTTCACGCGCCCCCTCCCCCAGATACTCCGCGGTGGGCTTGGACCAACCGCCCCTCAGCGCGCCCACCGTGAAGGTGCCGTCGGCGGCCACCCAGGTGTCGCCGCCCCCGCCGAGCCCGATCGCGTACAGCAGACGGAACACGACCGGGTCGTCCACCCGCGCGGCCTGCGGATCACCGTGATCGACCGCCGGGCGCAGGACGTTCGCGAGCGAGGGCCCGAGCAGGGGCGGCCCCGGCTTCAGCAGTACGTCGTGACCCGCCGCGTCCAGTGCGACGCCGTCCGGCAGAACCCAGGCGTCGAGCAGCCCGGATGCTTCCAACGCCGCTTCGACACCCGCCCGTTGGGCCGCCGGCACTTCGTCCCGGAAGTCGACCAACCGCCACAGGGGCGCGCCCGGCATCCGTTCCCTGGTCCCCGGGGTACGCGTGTGCGGAACGCCTGGCCCGCGCTCTCCGCCCGCCTGGAGTCCGGCCAACTCGCCTTCCAACGTGGTGCGCCGCATGGCCAGTTCCCGCTGACGCTGCGCGAGGGAAGCTGTCCGTGCGGCGAACTCTCGGCTCAGCGCTCGATGTGCCCGTGTCGCCTCGGCCCGCACCGGGTAAGGGCCGCTGAGGCGGCCGACCCAGTCCTGCAACCGGTCCAGCAGTCCGACCGCGTCAGCCACCGCCAACTCGGCGCAGGCGCCCAGGTGTTCCCGTACGCGGTCCAGCAGGGTCCGGCCGGCGGCCGACACCGCCTCCGCAGCCTCGGCCTGCCGCTCCGCGGCTCGGGTGACCTCCCCGTCCGCGTCGTCGAGGCGTCGCGTGGCCTCGCGGTGCTGCCGTGCCGCCTCTTCGGCCGACTGCACGAGGGCCTCGACGACCTCGACCGTGCGGCACCTGCGCGCCATGACGTCCTCGGCCGTGCGCCGCAGCTCGTGCTCGGGCGCGTTGTCCACGGCCGGCTCGCCGTCCGGGCCCATCCTGGCGGCCGCGGCCGCGGCCCTGCCCTCCGTGAGGTACTTCTCCACCTCCTTCACGGCGGCGGCCAGCTTCCCCTGTGCGGTCGAAACCCGCCGCAGGATCTCGGTATGCCGTACGGCGGCCTCTTCCCTGTCCTCCTCGGCCTGCCGCAACGCCCCGGCGGTCCGAGCCACCTCTCCGGCAGCGCGCTCCAGTTCGACGGCGCCTCGCATCTCGGGGCCCGCGCGCAGCGCCGTGTCCTGGGCCGTCAGCCGGACCGCGGTGTCCTCCAGCTCCGCGATCAGCTCGGCAGCGCTCTCCCGATCCACCTGGCCCGCGCCGCGATCCGTCTGGGCCTGGGCGAGGTCGCGGTGGAACTGCTCATAGCGGGCATGCTCGGTGCGCGGCAGCCGGGCGCGTCGACGCGCCGCGACCCGCGCGTAGCGCCGGTAGTGGTCGAGGAAGGCGGACGCCGCCCGTTCCGCCTCGGCGGCGGCGCGCAGCTCGTCCTTCTCCTCGTCCAACGACCGGAACGCCTCCGCCACATCCGCGATCACCGCCTGGTCCACCGGTGGCAGCGCTTCGGTGAGCGCCCGGGACAGCGCGACCTCGTTCGGCCGCTTCGACAACTGCGGCTGACGCAGCTGGATCAACAGGTCCACCAGGGCCGCGTACCGCTGCTCACCGAGCCCGAACAGCGCCTCGTCGACGGCCCTGCGGTACACCTTCGCCTGGTCGTACACCATGCCGTGACCGGCCACCGCCTCGGCGAGCCGGTCCCGGGACAGCGCCGCTCCGGTCGCGTCGAGCAGGCTCAGGTTCTCACCGACCCGCTGGTCGGTGACGGCGTACCAGTGCCGGGCGATACCGCGCCCTTCGACCGCCTTCAAACCGCAGGCCAGCGTACGGAAATGGCTCCGGCCCGACGCGTCACGGCGGCCGAACTCGATCCAGGTGTAGCCGAGGCGCTCCGGGTGCGGGTGTTCGCCGCCCAGCAGCAGATTCCACTCCATGCGCTTCTTGGCGTCGCCGTCGGGCTCCACACGGTGCGCGGAGAGGTCTCCGTCGAGCAGGAAGGGCAGGGTGAGGGCGAGAACCTTGGATTTGCCGGTGCCGTTGTTGCCGCGCAACAGCAGGCGGCCGTCACGGAACCAGAACTCCTCGACGTCGTAGTAGAAGAGGTCGACGAGTCCGATCCGCAGGGGCTGCCATCGCGCACGTGCCGGGGCGGGGAGGGCGGTCAACTGTCACGGTCCTTTCGGAGGCCGCCCGCGGAGGCGACCGTGGTCGTACGGCGTCGGGGACTCCGGGTCCCGGGTTCCAGGACGACGGTCTCGCCCACGGCGTAGCGGGCGAGCGCCGGGCGGGGCTCGACCCCGTCGGGTGTACGCGTCCGGGTCACGAGACCGAGGGCGGCGAGCTTGGTCACCGCGTGTTCGACCAGTTCGGGCTCGGCTCCCGGTTCCCTCGCCGTCTTCGACCAGAACGTGCCGTGCTCCGCCGCCAGTTCGCGTACGCGGCCGTGGAGGTCGGCGAGGCTCACCCAGGTGCCGGTGGACGCCAGGTGCTCGGCGAGCAGCAGGGTGATGTGGCCGTGGGTGCCCTGCTCCGGCATCCGTGCGTCGGTGAGGTCGTCGAGCGGGTCGACCATCGCGATGCCCTCGGCCCGCACTTCCGGTACCAGCCCGGTCAGTTCGGTGACGCGCGCCAGGATGAAGGCGCGCTGACGGGTGAGGTAGCCGAGTTCGGCTTCCGTCAGCTCGTCGTAGTACAGCACCGGATCGTCCAGCAGACGACGGGTCAGGTACTGGCGGATGGCACGGAATCTCAACTCGTCGCTGTCCAGTGCGGCTTCGGCGGTCATCTCGGTCAGCCGGTCCTCGAAGGCCTCGCCCTGGACGAGCGAGGGGCCCAGGCGTGCCGTGAGCAGTCCGGCGAGCACCCGGCGTTCCACGTCGTACAGGGCGTCGCCCGCTCCGCTGACGTAGGCCTCCTCGTCCCCCGCCACCCGCCGGAGCACCCCGAGGGCCAGCAACAGCCGTACCACCGCCGCGAGATCGGTGCGTTCATCGCGACGCTCCAGGGTGAACTCCACGCCCGCGGCGGCGAGGTGGGGGTCGGCGGCGTCCAGGACGACGTGCTCGGCGAGGCGGCCGAGAGCGATCTGCGACTCCCCGCGTTCCAGGGCGGCGAGCGCGAGGCACAGCAGGACGTAGCGCCGGCGGGTGAAGGGTGCGGTCGACCGTGCCGCCTCCCGGGCCGGATGCGTGGGATCGGTGAGCGTGCCGGGGATCTTGCGCAGCCGGGCCGACTCGGCGTCGACCTGGAGTGGCCAGCCGGTGTTGCGTTCGAACCATGCGCGCAGCTCGGAGGCGTGGCTGCGGACGAGCCGGAACTCGTCCGCGTGCGGGCCGTGGGCCAGCAGCAGCGGCGTCTTCAGCAGTGCGCGTGCCGCGCGGCGCAGCTCGGCGGTGCGCCGGTTGTCCAGGACCTCGGTCAGTGAAGCGCTCAAAGGTCGCCCCTCCCCCGGCTAGTGTCCGCGTCCGTGTCCGTGTCCGCGTCACCCACTAGATCGACGATCTCCACGAGGTGGTCGGGGCCGTGGAACACTCCGCCCGGAGTGTGGATCTCGGCTCTGCTCCCGTCCCCGAGGGCCGAGAGCCGGATCTCCATGGTGCCATCGTTGCTGGTGGCGACGGTGCTTGTCATCCCCGGCCGCCAGGTGGCGAGTGCGTCGCCGAGCAGTTGGAGGAAGAGCCCGAAGGAGAGGGTGTCGAGTTCACCGATCGACGACAGGCGTATCCGACCGTGCGTCGCCATTTTCGCTCGGGCCTCGGTGATCTCCCGCGACTGGCGCGCGGCGAGATCGGCAAGCATGGCACGCTGCTCCGTCCGGTCCTGGACCCGGCGGATCCGGCCGCGCCGCTCGTAGCTGCCCGTGCGCCGCAGTTGCGGGCTGATGTGCAGCGGTTCGGCGTCGGCCCACGGGGTGGCGGGGGTGACAGGGCGTACGTCGCGGGCGGTGAGCGTGTCGGCGTCGACGGTGAGGTGACGCGAGGAGTGCAGGCCGAAGGCGGCGCGCCACAGCCGGTGTCGCGCGTCGTCGTCAGGGGCCTCGGCGAACCAGCGGGCCAGGGTGCGGAAGTCGGCGGACCGGTCGGTGCGCCCGGCGCGGCGCTCGTTCAAAATCCGTACCACCGCGAGGAGTTGAGGAATCGCCCCCAGTGCGCGGACGCGCAGGACCCGTGCCTGGGACTGTCGTCCTTCGGTGGAGACGAACCAGGCGGCAAGGCCCGACCAGCGCGCGGCCCACCGTTCCAAGGCCTGGGCCTCGGCGCTCTCGGCCTCTTCGGGTGAGGCGTCCAGGGCCTCGCGGGCGGCGGCGATCCGCAGCAACGGCTCCACGGGGCCAAGCTGTTCCAGCTCCTTGATGAGCAGCGCGATGCGGCCGCCCAGGGTGATCAGGTCCTGGATGAAGCGTTCCAGGTACTGGATGAGCCGGTCCTTGTAGACGAGGAAGCCGTCCACGTCCACGTCGTGCAGGTCGATGGTGCGCTGCAGTGATCCCATGAAGGCGCGCGCGTTGTCGGCCAGCGCGACGAAGCGGCTGGTCAGGGCGTCGAGGGCGAGGTACACCTTGGCCGGGTCGGGCTCTTCTCGCGCGGCGAGCGCGATGAGCGCCCGCAGCTGCGTGACGATGTCGTGCAGCGCCACCGCCTGGAGGGCACCGCGCCGGCCGAGCGCCTGGTCGTACGCGGCCAGCGCCTCCTCGGCGGCCTCTCCCTCGTGGGTGAGCTGGTAGATGAACCGCTTGCGGTAGAAGTCCTCCACCGCGGTGACGCGCGCGGTGTCCGGGTCGGACCGGAGATTGCCCCAGCCGACCAGCTTGTCCAGAGCCCTGGTCACGGAGTCGGGCTCGGGCGGACGGTGCGCGACGGGGAGCGCGGCGTGCACGTCCTCGGGACGCAGGTGGACCGCGAACCGTTCCTTGGCGGCCAGGAAGACCTTCATCACCAGCCGGTAGAAATCGGAGTTGGGCACGGTGAGGTGCGTGAAGGGCCCGTATTCGGGCGACTGCGAGGTGTCTGGCGCGTTCGTCACCGCACCGTGTTCCTCCGGCCGGGCCTGTTCATGTGCGTCCCCTTCCTCGTACTTCTCGCGCTCCTCTCACAGAGTGTCCCCTACGGGCGTGACCGAAAGCTCCTCCAGAGGGGTTCCGTGGACCGGCGGGATCAGGGCGGAGGCATGCGGCCGAACGCAGGCGGCACTCGCGCCGATGACCGTCCCCCCGGCGGTCACCGGCGCGAGTGTGCTCACGGGGTGGGTGTCAGGCCTTGCACTCGGGGACTCCCTCCAGCCAGGCCGGTCCCTTGATGTAGATGTTGGTCATCCAGGCCTTGTAGTCCGGGAGGTAGGACCACACGTCGTTGGTGTAGCCGTCGGAGGTCACCAGCTCCGCGTGCTTCTGGCATTCGACGCGGATGGTCGTGGAACCGGGGAAGGCGTAGACGCGGGCCGCGGCGAGGCGGGGTTCGGTCTTGGTCCAGACGCTGGTGCCCCAGGTCTGGTGGATATGGCCGGTGACCTGGCCGGTGTTGACGCGGACGGCGCCGAAGTAGCTGCCGTTCAGGCGGACGTCGCTCACCATGAGCCTGGTGCCGGACTCCTTGGCCTCGACCATCTTGCCGGCCCCGAGGTAGATGGCGATGTGGTGCAGGTCCTTCGAGGTGCCCCACGCCAGCAGGTCGCCGGGAAGCAGCGGGGCGAGGCCCTGGGCTGCGGTGAAGCGCTCAGCGGCGCGGTGCGTGTAGTACTGCTGGCCGGCGACGCCGTTGAGGATGTCGGAGCCGGTGGCCTCGGCGTAGGCGTGGCGGACCAGGCCGGAGCAGTCGAAGCCGAACCGCTCGGGGTCGTGCGCGCTGTCGTCCGGGTCGGTGGGGTCGACCTGCCCGTAGGTGGGGCCGGGCTGGGCCCCGTGGCCGCCCGCCCATGTGTACCAGGTGCCGGCCGCGACCTCGGCGCAGGCGGCGGCGATCGCGCGTTCGGCGGCCGCGGAGGCGCCGGGCGCGAGGACGCCGCATTCGTCGGCGGCGGCAGCGGGCGCGGCGGCCGGTGCCGTCTGCGCCGCGGCGGCCGTGGACACCGGTGCCCAGAAGAGGAAGGCGAGCAATGCGATCAGTGTGCGGATGAGACCGGTCCGGCGGACCATGCCGGGACCCCCGTTTCCTGTTGACGTGGATATTGACGTCGGTGTGTGCTGATATATGTCGATGTGTGCGAATGTGTGTGATGTATGTCGATCGATGGACGTGGGCGAGCCTTGCCCAAGCCCTGGCGTAAGTGGTCGTCAATCGTCATCAGTGGTCGTGCAGCAGCCTGCTGGCCGTACCGCCGGCTCGTCGAGATCCGGCACGCACCCCCATCGGACGGGAAACGGGCAACACTTGGGAAACCCCCTCCCACCACGGCTGTCCACCCTCGCCGTCAGCCGCCCGCGCAGGCCGATCCGGCCGAGACGGGTATCCCCGGCAGGAGGCTCGCGCGTTCGTCGGGGCCCATCGCGGCGCGCAGCCGGCAGATCTCCGCCAGCCGGGCCCCGGCGTCGAGGTCCCACAGCCGTACCGTGCCGTCGGTGCTGCTGCTGGCCACCGTCCGCCCGTCGGGGGCGAAGTCCACGCCCCACACGGCGTTCGTGTGGCCGGTCAGGCTCGCCCACGGCCGCCGCGAGGCGACGTCCCACAGGCGCACCGTACGATCGTTGCCGCTGCTGGCGAGGGCCTGGCCGTCGGGGCTGAAGGCCACGCTCCGGACCGCGCCCGTGTGGCCGGTCAGGACGGCCTCGGAGCGACGGGCGCGGGCGTCCCACAGGCGTACGGTGCCGTCGTTGCCGCTGCTGGCGAGGGTGGCGCCGTCGGGGCTGAAGACGACACTCCGCACCGCGCCGGTGTGGCCTGTGAGTTCGGCCAGGGGGCGGCGCGAGGCGACGTCCCAGAGCCGTACGGCCAAGTCGTCGCCTGCGCTCGCCAGGGTGCGGCCGTCGGGGCTGAAGGCGACGTCGTTGGCGTAGTCCCCGTGGCCCTTGAGGACGGCGACGCGGCGGTGCGAGGCCACGTCCCACAGGCGGACCGTGCGGTCGGCGCCGGCCGAGGCGAGGGTCCGCCCGTCGGGCGCGAAGGCCACCGAGAAGACCTCCCCGGTGTGGCCGCTGAGCGTGGCCAGGGGTTTACGCTCGGGCACGTTCCACAGACGGATCGTGCCGTCGGAACCCGCCGAGGCCAGGGTCCGCCCGTCGGGCGCGAAGGCCACCGAGAGGACCGCCTCCCGGTGGCCCGTGAGCCGTTTCAGCAGTCGATGGGTCCGCGCGTCCCAGAGTCGTACGGTGTGGTCGGTGTCGGCGGTGGCCAGCAGTTTTCCGTCGGGACTGTAGGTGGCCTGCCAGACCTCCGTGAACGGACGTGCCGTCAGCACCTGTCCGCCGAGGTCCCACAGGACGACGGACTGGTCGAAGCCGGCGGTGGCCAGCAGGGCTCCGTCGGACGTGAGGGCCACGCCGAGCACGTAGTCGGTGTGGCCGGCGAGCACGGTGGTCTGCCGGCCGCCGCGCACGTCCCACAGCCGGGTCGTGCCGTCGCCGACCGCGCCGACCACCGCGGCGCCGTCGGGTGTGTAGGCGACGGCGTTGATGTCGTCGCTGCTTCCGGTGAACGTCGCGGTCGAATCGCCGCCGCGTACGTCCCACAGCCGTACGGTCCGGTCGATGCCGCCCGAGACGACCTGCCGCCCGTCCGGGGAGAACGCGACGCCCAGGACCTCGTCGGTGTGTCCCTTCAGTACGTCGAGCGGGCGCGCGCGGTCGGTGTCCCACAGGCGTACGGTCCGGTCGGCGCCGGCGGAGGCCAGCGTCCTGCCGTCGGGGGCGTACGCCAGCGCGTGGAGGGAGCCTTCGTGGTCAGTGAGCGAGGCGGTGCGCCGGGGCTCACGCCCGGTGTCCCAGAGCTGGACGGTTCCGTCGGTGTTCGCGACGGCGAGCACGCCGCCGCGCGGGTCGAACGCCACCGCCCGGGCGCCCCGTGTGCTCGCGGCCAGGACAGCCGTCCGGCGGCGGTCGGTGACGTCCCAGAGGCTCACCGGCCCGTCCGTCGAAGTGGCCGCGAGGGTACGGCCGTCGGGGCTGAAGGCGACCGAGCGCACGCGGCCGGGGACGGTGAAGGTGGCGATGGTCCGGTGGTCGTCGCCGGCCATGCTCCGCAGGGTGACCGTGCCGTCGGAGCTGGCCACCGCCAGCGTCCGGTCGTCCGGTCGTCCGGCGCGAAGGCCACCGTGTTGACCGGCCCCCGGTAGCCGCCGAGCCGGGCGGAGAAGGGCTGGGCCTGGGCGCTGAGGAGGGCCCCACGTGCCTCGGCCGTCGTGTCGGCCGAATAGGCCTCCTCGGCGAGCAGCATCGACGCCTCCGGCCGGCCCCCGGCGAGGGAGGCGGAGCGCACGGCGAGGGCCTGGGAGCGGGCGACCCGCTCCTGGTCGAGAGCGCCCTCCCGCTGCTGGTAGGCGAGGCCCCCGGCGGTCACGGCGAGTCCCAGCAGGACGACGAGCGTGGCGAGCATCGACTGGCGCAGCCGGACCTGTCGGCCGGCCTGCCTGCGGCGGCCGTCCTCCTCGGCCTGACTCGCCCGCACGAAGGCCTCCTCGCGAGGGCTGAGCCGGTGCCGGCCGTCCGACTCGTCGGCCCAGGACCGTACGGTGTCCAGCCGCGTGCCCCGGTAGAGGACGGACGGGTCGCGGCCCTCGCGTTCCCACTCGCCCGCCGCGTGGGCGAGTTGCTGGTGGAGCAGGAGTCCTCCCCCTCCGCAGCGGTCCGTGCGGTCGCCAGGGCGCTGAGCACCCGGACGAAGGAGCGCCGTTCCTCCTCGTCGGAGCAGAGGGTGAACAGCTCCTCGAACTGGTCCACGATCAGCACCGGGCGCGGCGGCGGTGGCCGTCGCTCCCCCGGCGCCGCCGAACCGGAACCGGATGGCTCGTCCGACATCTCGCGTACGGCGTCGAGCAGTGCGCCGGGGTCCTCCCGCAGCTCCTCCACGGTGACACCGAGGTCCCCGCCGACGGCTTTGGCGGTGCGCTCCAGCAGTTCGTCCAGCGGGCGCGAGGTGGGGGTGAGCAGCACGGCCGGCCATCGGTCGGCGCCCGGCATCGGGAAGTCGCCGCGTCTCAGTGCGGGGACGAGACCGGCGTTGAGCAGGGACGACTTGCCCGCGCCCGACGGGGCGACCAGCATCAGCGGTCCGCCGCCGACCCGTTCGAAGATCCGCTCCACCAGTGCGGCCGTCGCGCGTTCCCGGCCGAAGAACCATTCCGCGTCCTGGGGGGTGAAGGCCGACAGGCCGCGGTAGGGACAGGCGACGTCGGCCTGCCGCTCGGAAACCCCGGTGTCGCCATCACCGTTGCCGTCGCCATCGCCATCGCCATCGCGGGGCGGTGCCTGTTGCACCAGCCGCAGTAACTCGCCCTCGGCGCCCAGCACCTGGTCGCAGAGACGGGCGACATCGACGGTCGCACGCTTCGTACCGGTCTCGATCTTGCTGAGGTAGCCCTTGCTGTAGTGCGTCCGACGGGCCAGGTCGGTGAGCGACAGTCCGCGTTCCCGCCTCAGTCGCCTCAGTTGTGCGGGGAAGGAGTGCGTGGTCAGCGCGTTCCGGTCCCGTTCGTCGTGGTGGTCTGATGCATCCTCGAACTGCCGGTCCCCCAAGGTGTCCCCCAAGGCAGTGCTGGCCGTGAGACGGCGGATGCCCAGGTTACTGTCGGGGCGGTAAGGGCAGCCAAGCCTTTCACCCGGAGTGGCGAAAAGACGAGCGTCCGGCAACCGCGGGCGAACGCGGTTCCGGACGTCGGTTTGACATGTCAGCTCACCAAGGTCCCAAAGACACTGCTGTTCACCCACTCATGACGGTGAACTCACGCATCGCGCGGCTCCCCTCGCGGTGGTGTGTGACGTGCCCTTGAACCCGGGGGCGGCCCGGGGTGGTCAGTTCGCGGGCCGCCCATGCCGGTCGGACGGATCAGGTCAGGAAGGCCGCGCAGGCGCTCCTGTTCACCCACTGGTGCGAGGAGATGGTGTCGTTGGCACCGACACCGTTGTTGAACCGGTTGTCGGTCAGGTTGTCGGCGTACAGCTCGCCCGGCGCGAGGCAGGCGTGGCCGCCGCCGTAGCCGGAGTGCTCGTAGAACTTGACGTGGTCGAGGCTGCCGACGAAGCCGCGGTTCATGACGGACGTGGCCCTGTCCTGCGAGCCCACCCACCAGTCGCTGTTCCCCGCGGCGGTGATCAGCAGGGTGCCCGAGCAGTCCAGGTTCTCCCAGGCGTACATGTTGCCGTTGCGTGCGCCCCACTTGCTGTCACAGACGGGGCCGGCGACGGCACTGTCGGCCGCCTGCGAGGTCGTGGCGGGTACGACGACGCCCAGGGCGGTGAGCCCGAGGAGCGCTGCCGTGACGGTGAACTTGCGCATGATGTTTCCCCTCGTTTCCTTGATGGTGCGTGGCTGGTGGTGCGCCGGGCGAATCGCCCGGTGTGCCGCACCGGTGGTCGGTCTGCGTCCAGGACGCGAGATGGTCAGTCGCGTTCCCCAACGATGGGCACCGCCCGGTCGTAGGCCTGCCGGCCGAGGTTCCGGTAGGTGTCGACGTCCTTGCCGAACCGGTCGCGCAGGCGGTCCTGGTAGTACGTCTCCCGGGCCGATGCCACGGCCCGAAGGGACGTCTCGCGGGCACAGGTCGCGTCCGCGACGGCGGTCTTCCGCTCGGCGGCGAACGCCTCGTCGGCGCGGGCGTCTCCCAGCCGGCCGGTGTTGACCCGGATGGCGTCCCGGGCCGCCTGCGGGTCCTCGTAGGGTTGTCCCGCCTTCTTCATGCACCGGGACCAAGCCCGTACGGCAGTGGAGAGGCGGGGGTCTTTCATGAGGTCTTCGCCGTAGAGGGAGTTGAGTCCTGTGGCCACCTTGCCCGTGCGGAACCATTCCGCCGGATCGCCGTACAGCTTGCGCTCGGCCTCCTCCGTACAGCCGCCGAGGCGTTTGCGGATCTCCCCACCGCTCGGCAGTGACGCCATGAGCATGCGGGCGCTGTCGCCGCCGTCGAGCGCGGCGTCGAAGGCGGCACGTCGTGACGCGGAAAGGCTCTGACGGTAGGCGCCGATGGGGTTGCGCTCATGGACGCGCCGGCTCTTGGCCTCGATGGGTCCGCCGTACCCGTACGCGCGGGCCCAGCTCACGTCGTCCTGGACGTAACGCACCGGACGGCTCTCCCGGAGCGTCAGTGTGCGGTCCTCCCAGTAGTCGAAGCCGTGCCGTTTCATGCACCGCTTCGTCAGGCGCTGCTGGGCGTCGGCGACGCGCAACTCCTGCTGCCAGGTCAGCGCCCGGGGACGCGGCCGCTCGCTCTCCCGCCCCTGGCCCTCACCGTCACCGCCGGCACATCCGGTCGTGGCGGCCGCGGTGGCCGCGACGACCGCGCACAGAGTGATGAGCACGCGCCTCATGGCCAGCCTCCCCCTCAGCCTCACGCTTGGTCGTGGTCTTGCTGTGTGCTGTCGAATCCAGAGTTGCCCCGCTGCTCACCGGGGTCGACGGGTTTCCTGTTGCCCAGCTGTGAAGCGGTCGGGAAACCGGCCATGAGCTGGGGAACCACCGGACCGGAGGCAACTTCGGGGGCGTGCGCGACGGCTAACCGGAATCCTTCCTCGCAGAATCCCTGCGCGATCCATTGACGCGAACATGCACCCCTCTTATCTTCTGACCGAAGTTCCGCACAAGAGCCGAAATTTCGAACAACATCCACACGCCTCAGGGCAGTTCACGCAGAAATGGGACGAGCGTTGAACAGAACCCTCCGGGCGGTCCTCGCCCTCATCACCTCGGTGGCCGCCGTGCTGGGCCTCACCACCGCCCTCGGCGGCACGGCCGGAGCCGCGGCCCCGCCCGCCGGACAGGCGACGCGGTACACCATGACCGCGTTCACCAACAGCAGCGAGTCGAACATGTACGTCTACGACTCGCCGGACGCGACCGGATTCACCCTCCAGAAGGGCCCGGCGTACACCCCGCCGTCCGGTCTGATCCGCGACCCCAGCATCTTCAAGCACACGGACGGTTACTACTACCTCACCTACACCACCCGCACCTGGTCGGCGCTGTCCACCACCATCGGCTTCGCCCGCTCCACCGACCGCGTCAACTGGACCTTCCTGTACGACTACACGGTCCCGATCAGCGGTCTCCAGCGCGCCTGGGCCCCGGAGTGGTTCGTCGACACCAACGGCAGCGTCAACATCATCCTGTCGGCGTCCGTCGCGGCCGACGGCGAGTGGATCTTCAAGCCGTACAAGCTCACGGCGACGAACTCCGCGCTCACCGCCTGGTCCGCGCCGACCGTGCTGTCCGGCATCAGCCCGAACTACATCGACACCTTCATCGTCAAGGTCGGCTCCACGTACCACGCGTTCACCAAGAACGAGACGACGAAGTACATCGAGTACGCCACAGCCTCCAGCCTCACCGGCCCGTACACCTTCCAGAAGACGGGCAACTGGGCGGGCTTCGGCTCCGGCATGGAGGGCCCGGCGCTCGTCCAGCTCGACAACGGCGGCTGGCGGATCTACTACGACGCCTACGGTGCCGGCAAGTACTGGTACAGCGACAGCTACGACAACTTCGCCACCTGGTCGACCCCGACCGAACTGCCTGGCCTCACCGGCTTCGTACGCCATCTGACGGTCCTCAAGGAGGTCGTGTCCGGCGGCGTCACCCTGCCGACGAACACCACCCGCTCCCTCCAGTCCGTCAACTACACGAGCCGCTACGCCGTCGTACGGTCCGACAGCCTCGGGTACGTCGACGCGGTGACCTCCTCCAGCACCACCGCCGTCAAGCAGAGCGCGACCTTCACGATCGTGCCCGGCCTCGCGGACGCCAACTGCTACTCCTTCCGCGACTCCACGGGCCGCTATCTGCGGCACTGGGACTACCGGGTCCGCTTCGCCACGGACGACGGCACGACCGTCTTCGACAAGGACGCCACGTACTGCGCCCGCCCGGGCACGACGTCCACCTCCGTCCGCCTGGAGTCGTACAACTATCCGGGTCGCTACATCCGGCACTACAACTACGAGCTGCGCCTGGACGTCTACCAGGCCACGGACACCTTCCGAGCCGACAGCTCCTTCACAGCGGTGAGCCCCTGGGCCTGACCGCTGTCCAGCCCCGCCGGCGGACC
>NZ_JAEMUX010000049.1 GCF_016598475.1 Streptomyces adelaidensis | reverse complement strand
CGGTGGCTTCCGTGGGCGGGACGACCGCCGGGGCGGCGATGACCGGCGTGGTGGAGGTTTCCGCGATGAGCGGGAGCGGGACCGCGAGCCGATCAAGCGGCTGCCGATCCCCGAGGATGTCACCGGCGACGAGATCGACAAGGACGTACGGCAGGAGCTGCTGAGCCTGCCGAAGACGCTCGCGGAAGACGTCGCCAAGAACCTGGTGATGGTCGCGCGGCTCATCGACGAGGACCCCGAGGGTGCGTACGGCTACTCCCGGGTGGCACTGCGGCTGGCGTCGCGCGTCGCCGCTGTGCGGGAGGCGGCCGGCTTCGCCGCGTACGCGAGCCAGAAGTACAGCGAGGCGCTCGGTGAATTCCGGGCGGCTCGGCGGATGACCGGCGGCGTGGACCTGTGGCCCGTCATGGCCGACTGCGAGCGGGGGCTCGGGCGGCCCGAGAAGACGCTGGACATGGCCGGGGCGCCTGAGGTGCACAAGCTGGACAAGGCCGGGCAGGTCGAGATGCGGCTCGTGGCGGCCGGGGCACGGCGGGACATGGGGCAGCTGGACGCGGCCATCGTGACCCTGCAGAGCCCCGAGCTGGCCTCCAACTCCGTACAGCCGTGGACCGCGCGCCTGCGGTACGCGTACGCCGACGCGCTGCTTGAGGCCGGGCGTGAGGGCGAGGCGCGGGAGTGGTTCGCCAAGGCCATCGAGGCCGACAAAGACGGCAGCACGAACGCCTCCGACCGCCTCGCGGAGTTGGACGGTGTCGAGTTCGTCGACGCCCTCGACGAGACCGAGACCGAGAGTGAGAGCGACGCCGGGTCCGAGATCGGGCGCGAGGTTGTCGAGGAAAGCAAGGACAGCGACGAGGACGACATCGAGGACGACATCGAGGACGACAAGGACTGACGTCGGCGTCCGGCGGAGTTGGTGAAGGGCGGGATCCCGTAAAAGGGGTCCCGCCCTTTTCGTATGGCCTTGCTCAGAGCTCCAGCGTGCGCAGTACCAGGCCCGATGCCGGCTTCGGGCCGAATGACGTCGACTTGCGGGGCATGGTGACGCCCTGGCGGGCCAGGTCGCGTACGACCTCTTCGCGGACCGGGTGCATCAGGACGGCAGTGCCGCCGTCGCGTCGGGCCTTCTCGACGGTGGCGGCCGTGTCGTGGATGTACGCGATGTGGGCCGGGGAGTCCTCGGGGATGTGCCACACGTGGTCGAGGAGGGTGGCGTGCAGGACCGTCGCGTCCAGGGTGCGCCAGGCGGGTGGGCGGTCGGCGGGGATCGTACGGGTGAGGAGGGCAGGGTCCGGGCGGTCGACGAGATGGAAGGAGCCGTCGCCCGCGAGGAGGAAGGCGTTGCCGTCGGAGGCCGCTTTCGCCAGGGACTCCAGGGCCTCGGGGAGGGGGACGTCGAGGCGGCGTACGCGGAACAGGCCGTCCAGGGCGGTCAGCGCGGTGGAGACCGGCAACTGGTGGAGGAGACGGTGGATCGCGCGGACGCGCAGCGGGTACCGGGCGGTGTCCACCAGGAGAACCAGGCCGTAGTCCCAGGGGCTGGGGGACGGGTGCTCCGCCCGTAGACGTAGGTACGTCGCCCAGCGGTGGTGGCCGTCGGCTATCAGGGCCTGATGGTGTGCGAGGTCCGACTGGATCTCGGCGAGGTCCGCCGGGTCGGTGACCGCCCAGAGGCGGTGGTTGAAGCCGTCCTCCGTGGTCGTGGAGAGCAGCGGGGCGCGTTCCGTGGTGCGTTCGACGACGGCTGTCGCGCCGGCTGTGGCGCCGTTGCCCCGGTAGGTCAGGAGCAGGGGTTCCATGTTGGTGGAGGTGGCGCGCATCAGGGCCGCGCGGTCCGTGATGACATGCGGGATGACGTCCTCGTGGGGGAGGACCACGCCGGCGGAGGGCTCCGAGAGGCGCAGGGCGCCTATCAGGCCGCGTTGGAGGATGCTGCCGTCGGCCTGCTCGTAGACGTAGAGGCCGGGCTCGGTGTCGGGGGCCAGGACGCCGTCGGCGAGCCAGCGGCGCAGGGTGTCGGCCGCCTGCTCGTCGCGGACGGTGGGGGTACTGGCCTGGGGAAGTATCAGGCGGACGATGTTGTGCGGGTCGGCCGATTCGAGGTGGAGCAGACCGTCCGGCCGTACGACCACGTCGTACGGCGGTGACGTCACGGCGGCCAGGCTGCCGACCCGGTCGGGATCGTAGCGAAGGCCCCGGAACGGGGTCAGTTCGAGGCCGCTGCGCGCTGGGATCTCCTCCGCGGGACCTGCGTAGTTCATTGATGCATCGTATGTGTGTCAGTGCTGTGCGGGATGATCGGTGAAAGCGATCAAACCGAATGTTGACCGACCGAGCGAGGAGCGGTGTGCAAATGAGCCAGGCAGTCAGGACTCGGCCCGACGGCAGTGGGCAGGCCCTGAGCGAGGCGTACGACACGGCGCTGCTCGATCTGGACGGGGTGGTGTACGCGGGCGGCAGTGCGATCGCGTACGCCGTGGAGTCACTCGGTACGGCACGCGCGGGCGGTATGCCCCTGGCGTACGTCACGAACAACGCGCTGCGGACGCCCGAGACGGTGGCCGCGCATCTCACGGCGCTCGGGATACCGACCGACGCCGGTGACGTCATCACCTCGGCGCAGGCCGTGGCCCGGCTGATCAGCGAGCAGGTGCCCGCCGGTGCGCGGGTGCTGGTCATCGGCGGCGAAGGGCTGCGGGTGGCGCTGCGCGAGCGGGGGCTGGAGCCGGTCGAGTCGGCGGACGACGAGCCGGTGGCCGTGGTGCAGGGGTACGGCGGTCCCGAGCTGCCCTGGGGGCGGTTCGCGGAGGCGAGCTACGCCATCGCGCGCGGGGTGCCGTGGTTCGCATCCAACACCGACCTGACGATTCCCAGCGCGCGGGGCATCGCGCCCGGCAACGGGGCGGCGGTCCAGGTCGTACGCATAGCCACCGGGGCCGAGCCGCAGGTGGCGGGGAAGCCGCTGCCGCCGATGCACCGGGAGACGATCCTGCGGACGGGCGCCGAGCGGCCGTTGGTGGTCGGGGACCGGCTGGACACCGACATCGAGGGGGCGTTCAACGGGGAGGTCGACTCGCTGCTCGTGCTGACCGGGGTCACCGACGGCGCGCAGCTCCTGGCCGCGCCGCCGCGGCACCGGCCGACGTACGTCGACGCCGATCTGCGGGGGATGCTCACCGGGCAGCCGGAGGTCGTCGAGGCGGGCGCGGGCTTCCGCTGCGGTGGCTGGACGGCGACGGCCGGCCGCGAGAGGCTGGAACTGGCCGGCGAGGGCGAGGCGCTCGACGGGCTGCGGGCGCTGTGCGCGGCGGCCTGGACGGCGGCCGGGGCGGGCTCGTGCGAGCTGGACGGGGGGAAGGCGCTGGCGCGGCTGGGGTTGTGAGCTGCTGAGCCCCTGGACCGGATCGAGCAAAGAAGAGGATAGGCTAACCTAAGTGGGTGTTGGTCGACAGTCCTCCTGAACCGAGCGCGGAGACCGCTCCCGCGCCCCCCCACCGACAGGCGATACGAGCCGTCGGACTCCTCGTGTCCCTCGTGATCCTCGCCCTGGTGGCACTGGCGAGCATCGCGATCGGTGCGAAAGAGCTGTCGACCGGCCAGGTCTGGCACGGTCTGTTCCAGGACACGGGGACGTACGGCGACGTCGTGGTCGGGGAGCGGATCTCGCGCACCCTGCTGGGGCTGCTCGCGGGAGCCGCGCTCGGGCTGGCCGGTGCCGTGCTCCAGGCGCTCACCCGGAACCCGCTGGCCGACCCGGGGCTGCTGGGCATCAACGCGGGCGCGTCCGCCGCGGTCGTCACCGCCATCACCTTCTTCGGCGTCACCTCGCTGAGCGGATATGTGTGGTTCGCGTTCGCGGGCGCCGCCGCGGTCGGGGCGCTGGTCTGGTTCCTCGGCGGCAGCCGGGGCGCGACGCCGGTGCGGCTCGCGCTCGCGGGTACGGCGATCAGCGCCGCGCTCTACGGCTACCTGCAAGCCATAATGATCATGGACAACGCGGCGCTCTCCAAGATGCGTTTCTGGACCGTCGGTTCGCTGGCCTCGGCGACCGACGGGACCATCACGCAGGTGCTGCCGTTCCTCGTCGTCGGCACGGTGGTCGCGCTGCTGCTCGCCCGGCCGCTGAACGCGATGGCCATGGGCGACGACACCGCCCGCGCGCTCGGCGCCAACCTCAACCGCACCCGGGCCCTCTCCATGGCCGCCGCCACCGTGCTGTGCGGCGCCGCGACCGCCGCCTGCGGGCCCATCGTGTTCGTCGGGCTGATGGTTCCGCACGTCGTACGGTCCTTCACCGGGCCCGACCTGCGCTGGATCCTGCCGTACGCGACCCTCCTGTCGCCCGTGCTGCTGCTCGGCGCCGATGTCATCGGCCGGATGGTGGCGCGGCCGGCGGAGCTTCAGGTCGGCATCGTCACCGCGATCCTCGGCGGGCCGGTCTTCATCTTTCTCGTACGACGGCGGAGGACGGCGCAGCTGTGAAGACGCAGGTCATGAGCAAGCCCGCCGAACGCAGCCGCGCGGTCCGCACTCCCGGCGGGCTGTCGGTCCGGCTGGACGTGCGGGCGTTCACCGTCGTGGCGCTGCTGTTGGTGGCGGCGCTGACCGCGAGTGTCGTACTCATCGGGACCGGCGACTTCCCGATCCCGGCCGGCGACGTCGTCAGGACGCTGCTCGGCAACGGCGACGCGGGCCAGGAGTTCATCGTCAACGAGCTGCGGCTGCCGCGGGTCCTGGTCGGGCTGCTGGTCGGGGCCTCGCTCGGGCTCGGCGGCGCGCTGTTCCAGTCCATCTCCCGCAATCCGCTGGGCAGTCCGGACGTGCTCGGCCTCTCGCAGGGCGCCACCGCCGGAGCGCTGGTCGTCATCGTGCTGTTCTCCGGGAGCGCCACCCAGGTCGCCCTCGGGGCGCTCGTCGGCGGCCTGGTCACCGGTCTCGCGATCTATGTGCTGGCCTGGAACCGGGGCGTGCACGGCTACCGGCTCGTGCTGGTCGGCATCGGTGTCTCCGCCATCGCCACGGCGGTCAACGGTTATCTGATCACCAAGGCGGACCTCGTCGACGCGGCCCGCGCGGTCGTGTGGATGACCGGCTCCCTCAACGGCCGTGACTGGACCCAGGTCCGGCCGCTGCTGCTCATGTGCCTGATCCTCGTCCCGCTCGTGCTCGCCAACGCGCGGGGGCTGCGGATGATGGAGATGGGTGACGACGTGTCGTACGCCCTCGGGGTGCGCGTCGAGAGCGTACGGCTGCTGCTGATGGTGTCGGCCGTGCTGCTCACCGCCGGGGCCACCGCGGCCGCCGGACCGGTCAGCTTCGTCGCCCTCACCGCGCCGCAGCTCGCCCGTCGGCTCACCCGCTCGCCCGGCCCGAACCTGGTGCCCGCGATGTGCATGGGCGCGACCCTGCTGATCGTCGCCGACTGGGCCTCGCAACGGGCCTTCGGAGCCGACCAGTTGCCCGTCGGTGTCGTCACCGGCGTACTCGGCGGTGTCTATCTGCTGTGGCTGCTGGTCACCGAGCGGAAGGCCGGGCGGATATGAGCCGCCCGGCAGCGAGCGCGAGCAGGCCGGACACGAGCGCGTCGGCGAACGAGAACAGCGACGCGTCGGCGAACGAGAACAACAAGAGGAGCACTGTGAACCGCCTGTCCGCCGAGAACGTCACCCTCGCCTATGACCAGCGGGTCATCGCCGAGCAGCTGTCGGTGGAGATCCCCGACAACTCGTTCACCGTGATCGTCGGCCCCAACGCGTGCGGCAAGTCCACGCTGCTGCGCGCCCTTTCGCGGATGCTGAAGCCGTCCCAGGGGCGGGTGCTGCTCGACGGGCAGGTCATCCAGTCGATGCCCGCCAAGAAGGTCGCCCGGACGCTGGGGCTGCTGCCGCAGTCGTCGATCGCGCCCGACGGGATCACGGTCGGCGACCTGGTGGGCCGCGGCCGCTACCCGCACCAGGGGCTGCTGCGGCAGTGGTCGACCGAGGACGAGCGGATCGTCCGGGAGTCCATGGAGTCGACCGGCGTCGCCGAGCTGGCCGACCGTTACGTCGATGAGCTGTCCGGGGGCCAGCGCCAGCGCGTCTGGATCGCCATGGCGCTCGCCCAGCAGACCCCGCTGCTGCTGCTCGACGAGCCGACCACCTTCCTGGACATCCAGCACCAGATCGATGTCCTCGACCTGTGCGCCGAACTCCACGAGGAGCAGGGCCGCACCCTGGTCGCGGTGCTGCACGACCTCAACCACGCCGCCCGGTACGCCACCCATCTCATAGCCCTGCGCGGCGGCACGGTGATCGCCGAGGGCGCCCCCGCCGAGATCGTCACGGCCGAGCTGGTCGAGGAGGTCTTCGGGCTGCGCTGCCAGGTCATCGACGACCCGGAGACGGGGACGCCGCTCGTGGTGCCGGCGGCGCGCAGGGCTCGGGCCAGCGCGGTCGACGCGGAGAAGCCGAGGGAGACGGTCTCTACAGAAGTTTCCTGAGCCGGAGCAGGTCCCGGAAGCCCGCTTCCAGCTTCACCCGGCCCGCGCCCCAGGCCTTCGCGAAGTTCAGCTCGCCGTCGACCATCGCGACCAGGTCGTCGCCGGTCATCGTCAGCCGGATCTCCGCCTTCTCGGGCGGCGGGCCCTGGAGGGTGTCCAGCACTTCGATGCGGCCGTCTCTGAGGCGGCCGACGAAGGTGACGTCCAGGTCGGTGATACGGCAGCTCAGCGACCGGTCCAGGGCGGCGGCTGTGTGCACGTCCCCGTCGGCGCTCCGCATGTTGTCCGAGAGCTTGTCGAGTGCGGCGCGGCACTCCTCGATCGTGGCCATCGCGATCGACGGTACCCCAGTGCTTCGAGGTAGCGTCTGGGCATGAGTGACTCTGTGCCCGGGATCGGGCCTCGGGCGGAAGCGGTGATTCCGGAGGGTGACTTCCCGGCTACGGAGACCGCGGTTCCGCAGACCGCGGTCATGCTCGGAGCCGCGGGCGAACTCGAGTACGACCCCGCCGCCCCGGCCCCCCTGTACGTGCCCCGCACCGCCACCGGCCATCCCGACGTCGACGCCGCCCTCGACCGGCTGACGGACACCGACCACCTCGCCACCGACGGCCATGTGGAGGTGTACGAGGATGTACACCAGGGGCTGCGCGACGCGCTCACCGCGCTCGACGCCCGCCCGGGACCTCCGGCGCCCCCACGGCAGTACGAAAGCAGGAGCTGAACCGAACGTGGCAGGAGTCGCACGCCGCCGTCTGGACGCCGAGCTGGTCCGGCGGAAGCTCGCGCGGTCGCGTGAACACGCGAGCCAGCTGATCGCCGCCGGGCGGGTCACCGTCGGCAAGACCGTCGCGACCAAGTCCGCCACCCAGGTGGAGACCGCCGCCGCGATCCTGGTGTCGAGTGACGACGGCGACCCCGAGTACGTCTCGCGCGGCGGCCACAAGCTCGCCGGCGCCCTCGCGGTCTTCGTCCCGCAGGGGCTCGCCGTCGAGGGCCGCCGGGCCCTCGACGCGGGTGCCTCCACCGGCGGCTTCACCGATGTACTGCTGCGGACCGGGGCCGCGCACGTCGTCGCCGTGGACGTCGGATACGGACAACTCGCGTGGACTCTGCGCGGTGATGAACGCGTCACCGTCAAGGACCGTACGAACGTACGCGAGTTGACGCTCGAAGCGATCGATGGGGAGCCTGTGGATCTTGTCGTGGGGGATCTGTCCTTCATCCCACTCGGCCTGGTACTGCCCGCCCTGGTGCGGTGCGTGAAGCCGGATGCCGATCTGGTGATGATGGTCAAGCCGCAGTTCGAGGTGGGTAAGGAGCGGCTGGGCAGTGGGGGAGTCGTACGGAGTCCGGAGCTGCGTGCCGAAGCGGTGCGCGGGGTGGCCCGGCGGGCCGGGGCACTGGGGCTCGGAGTGAAGGGTGTGACGGCCAGTCCGCTGCCCGGACCCTCGGGCAATGTCGAGTACTTTCTGTGGCTGCGTGCCGGGGCGCCCGCGCTGGACCCGGCCGATGTCGACCGAGCAGTGGCGGAGGGGCCGCGTTGACTCAGAACCGAGCTCGAACTGTTTTCCTGCTCACGCACACCGGGCGGCCCGCGGCCATCCGCAGTGCCGAACTCGTCGTCAAGGGGCTGCTGCACCACGGCATCGGCGTGCGCGTTCTGGAGCACGAGGCCGAGGACATCCCGGTGCCGGAGGAGGTGGAACTCGTCAAGGAGGCCACCCCGCAGTGCCTCGACGGGTGCGAGCTGCTCATCGTCCTCGGCGGTGACGGGACGCTGCTGCGCGGCGCCGAGTTCGCCCGCGCGTCCGGGGTGCCGATGCTCGGCGTCAACCTCGGCAGCGTCGGCTTCCTCGCGGAGGCCGAGCGCGACGACCTCGACAAGGTCGTCGACCGGGTGGTGACCAGGTCGTACGAGGTCGAGGAACGCATGACGGTCGACGTCATCGTCCATCGCAACGGTGACATCGTGCACACGGACTGGGCGCTCAACGAGGCGGCCGTGCAGAAGGCGGGCGCGGAGAAGCTGCTGGAGGTCGTGCTGGAGATCGACGGGCGGCCGGTCACCGGGTTCGGGTGCGACGGCATCGTCCTGTCGACCCCGACCGGGTCCACGGCGTACGCGTTCTCCGCGGGCGGGCCCGTGGTGTGGCCGGAGGTCGAGGCGCTGCTGATGGTGCCGATCAGCGCGCACGCGCTGTTCGCCAAGCCGTTGGTGACGTCGCCGAACTCGGTGCTGGCGGTGGAGGTTCTGCCCCATGTTCCGCCTGGGGTTCTGTGGTGTGACGGGCGGCGGACCGTTGAGCTGCCGCCGGGGGCGCGGGTGGAGGTCCGGCGAGGGGCTGTGCCTGTGCGGCTGGCTCGGCTGCATCATGCGTCGTTCACGGATCGGTTGGTGGCCAAGTTCGCTCTGCCTGTTTCCGGGTGGCGGGGGGCTCGGAACTAGCGCGCCGTAAGGATGGTGGGGAGTCGTCAGCGGCTGCGGTTTCGTTGTGGTCGCTCGCGCGGTTCCCCGCGCCCCTGAAGGGGCGCTGTCGCTCGCCGGGGTGACATTGGGGACGGGGGGCGTCGCGGTTGCCCTCCTCGACCTCGTAAGGTCTTGTCCGTGTTGGAGGAGATGCGGATACGGTCGCTCGGAGTCATCGACGACGCGGTCGTCGAGCTGTCGCCAGGCTTCACCGCCGTGACGGGTGAGACGGGCGCGGGCAAGACCATGGTGGTCACCAGCCTCGGTCTGCTGCTCGGCGGGCGGGCGGACCCGGCGCTGGTGCGGATCGGGGCGAAGAACGCGGTCGTCGAGGGGCGGATCGCCGTGCCCGAGGGCGCGACGGCGATCGTCCGGGCCGAGGAGGCCGGGGCCGAACTCGACGACGGTGCGCTGCTGATCAGCCGTACCGTTTCCGCCGAGGGGCGGTCGCGGGCGCACCTGGGCGGGCGGAGCGTGCCCGTGGGCGTGCTCGCGGAGCTGGCCGACGAACTCGTGGCCGTGCACGGGCAGACCGACCAGCAGGGGCTGCTGAAGCAGTCCCGCCAGCGGGCGGCGCTCGACCGGTACGCGGGGGACGCGGTGGCCGTGCCGCTCACCAAGTACGGCGAAGCCTATCGGCGGCTGCGGGCGGTGTCCGTCGAGCTCGACGAGATCGTCACGCGCGCGCGTGAGCGGGCCCAGGAAGCCGACATGCTGCGGTACGGGCTCGACGAGATCGCGGGCGTCGAGCCGCGGGCCGGTGAGGACGTGGAACTGTCGGAGGAGGCCGAGCGGCTCGGGCACGCGGAGGCGCTGGCGTCCGCCGCCACGGCCGCGCACGCCGCGCTCGCGGGCAATCCCGAGGACCCGGAAAGCGTGGACGCCTCGACGCTCGTCGCGGGCGCCCACCGGGCACTGGAGGCCGTGCGGTCGCACGACCCGGCGCTGGCCGCGCTCGCCGACCGGATCGGGGAGATCGGGATCCTGCTGGGTGATGTGGCGGGGGAGCTGGCGGGGTACGCCGACGACCTGGACGCCGATCCGCGGCGGCTGGCGGCCGTGGAGGAGCGGCGGGCCGCGCTGAACGCGCTCACCCGGAAGTACGGCCAGGATGTCGCCTCCGTGCTGACCTGGGCCGAGCAGGGCGTCCAGCGGCTCACCGAACTCGACGGCGACGACGAGCGGATCGACGAGCTGACCGCCGAGCGGGACGCGCTGCGGGCCGAACTGGGCGGGCTGGCGCAGGCCCTGACGGACGCCCGGGCGGAGGCGGCCGAGCGGTTCGCCGCCGCCGTCACCGGCGAGCTGGCCTCGCTCGCCATGCCGCACGCGCGCGTGTCGTTCGAGATCCGGCAGACGGACGATGTCGAGGGTGTAGAGGTGGACGGGCGTACGGTCGCGTACGGGCCGTCCGGAGTCGACGAGGTCGAACTGCTGCTCGCTCCGCATCCGGGGGCGCCGCCGCGGCCCATCGCCAAGGGCGCGTCCGGCGGTGAGCTGTCGCGCGTGATGCTGGCCGTGGAGGTCGTGTTCGCGGGGACGGACCCCGTACCGACGTATCTCTTCGACGAGGTCGACGCCGGTGTCGGTGGCAAGGCCGCCGTCGAGATCGGCCGGCGGCTCGCCAAGCTCGCCAAGTCGGCCCAGGTCGTGGTCGTCACCCACCTGCCGCAGGTGGCCGCCTTCGCCGACCGGCAGTTGCTGGTGGAGAAGACCAGCGACGGGTCCGTGACCCGGTCCGGTGTGAAGGTCCTGGAGGGCGAGGAGCGGGTGCGCGAGCTGTCGCGGATGCTCGCCGGACAGGAGGACTCCGAGACGGCGCGGGCACATGCGGAGGAACTGCTGGCGGCGGCCCGCGCGGACGGGTGAGGCGGGGGCGGGGACGCCTCGTTCGCTGGGCCGCGGATGGCAGTGGGAGTGGAACCACGAGGGAAATCTGGAGTGAATGCGGCGGCGAGGAACGGGGCCGGAGTCGTACAGAGGGGCAACCCAGTGCGGGAGTTCACTCGTGTGGGTGACCCTGGGGCCGTGGTTGCCCGGGGCTCCGGGTCCCGCCGCGTCCGGCGGTCCCAGAACACCCTTGCGGCCTGGCATCCTTGGACGAGCAGGACGTAGCAGGACGTGCCGCGTGGACGACACGGAGGCGCTTCGTGCGTTCCGCCCCCACCACGGGATCCTTCTGTACGTTCCTTCGTGACCGTCCCACCCCGAACCAGGAGCCCCGGCCACGTGAGCCACGTGAGCAGCCACTCACCGCCAGGCCAGTCGCCGCTGCGAACCGTGCAAGTGCTCGGCGGCAGCGCGGTGAGCGGCGCGCATGTGCGATCGCTGGCCTCGGGCCTCGTCGCCCGGGGCGTACGGGTCACCGTCTGCGCCCCCACCGAGATCGACGGCGCGTACGACTTCACCGGCGTCGGTGCCCACCACGTCCATGTGCCCCGCAGCAGCGATCCGGCCTCGGTGGCCACCCTGCGCAGCGCCTGCGCGGACGCCGACCTGGTGCACGCGCACGGGCTGCACGCCGGCTTCAGGGCCACCCTCGCGCTCGGCCGGCGGCGCACCCCGCTCGTCGTCACCTGGCACACGCGTTCGTACGCGGAAGGGGCGCGGGCCCATCTGCTGCGGCTGCTGGAGCGGCGGGTCGCCAAGGCCGCCGCGGTGGTCCTCGGCGCCTCCGCCGAGCTCGTCGACCGGGCCCGCAGCCGGGGCGCGCGCGACGCCCGGCTCGCCGCCGTCGCCCTGCCCGCGCCGCGCCGGGCCGACTCCCGCGACGACACGGACCGGCCCCGCTCCAAGACCCGGGCCGAACTCGGCGCCACGGACCGCCCGCTGCTCATGGCCGTCGGCACGCTCGACCGCCACCGGGGGTACGAGACGCTGCTCGACGCCGCCCGGGAATGGCGCGGTCTCGACCCCGCGCCGCTGCTCGTCGTAGCCGGCGAGGGGCCGCTGCGGAGCGTCCTCCAGCAGCGCATCGAGGACGAGGAGCTGCCCGTACGGCTCGTCGGCCGGCGCGACGACATCTCCGAGCTGATCGCCGCCGCCGACCTCGCGCTGCTGCCCGGCGGCCCCGAGGCCCGCTCCGTCCTCGCCCAGGAGGCCCTCCACGCGCGCGTGCCGCTCGTCGCCGCCGCCGTCGGATCGGTGCCGGACCTGGTCGGCGACGGCGCCGAACTGGTCCCCTACGGCGATGCCGAGGCGCTCGCCACCACCGTCGTACGCCTGCTCGGCGACCCCGGCCTGCGTGAAGCGCTGCGGGAGAGGGGCGCCCGGCAGGCCGCCACCTGGCCGACCGAGGACGAGACGGTGGCCCAGGTGCTCAGCGTCTACGACGAGTTGACGCGGCTCCGGCCGCTCGGCTGACTCTCACGCCCCGGCAGGCTCACATGACGTGTCTGCGCGCCCGCAGTGCCAGGCTCAGCGCCAGCACGGCCTGCGGGTCGTCCAGGTCGGTGCCCAGGAGTTCGCCGATGCGGGCGAGGCGGTTGTAAAGGGTCTGCCGGTTGAGGTGCAGCTCGCGGGCGGTCTCCGCCTTGCGGCCGGCGTGGGCCAGGTAGGTCTCCAGGGTGGGCAGCAGGGGTGGTTTGGAGCGGTCGTCGTGGTCGCGCAGGGGACCGATCGCGCGGTCCACGAAGGCGGCCAGGTCGGGGTGGTCGCGCAGCCGCCACAGGAGCAGGTCGATGTCGAGGCGCCGGGCGTCGTACCAGGGGCGGTCGGCGAGGCCCTGCGCGGCCGTCGCCGTCGCCGCCGCGTGTCTGAGGCCCGCCGAGGCGGCCGCCCAGCCGCCGGGCACCCCGACGACCACCACGGGCGGCCGGTCGCCCGGCCGCCGCGTCCCGGCCCGCTCCACGCCGGCCCGCAGCGCCGCAGCGACCTTGTCCGCCACCGCCGGGCGCTCCGCCTCCGCGCGCAGGCCCAGCAGCAGCGGGACGCGGCCCTCGACGGGGCGTACGCCGAAAAGGGCGGGTACGCCCACGGAGGCCAGCTCCTCGGCCACCGCGCGGGCCAGGACCGCCCAGCCGCCGCCGGGGACCAGGCCCGCGTCGGCGAGGCGCATGACCACAGGCAGGAGGGGGCCGCCGCCCGGCTTGAAGCCCAGGACACGGGCCTGGGCGGGGGCGTCCTCCGTCCGGATACGGCCTTCGGCGAGATCGGTGAGGAAGTCGCCCCGCCCGCGTGCCGCCAGCTCCTCCTCCTGCCGGGCCTGCATGAGGACCACGGCGAGGATGCCGGCCGCCCGCTCGGCGGCGATCCGGTGCACGGGGGCCAGTGGGGCGAGGGCGGGCAGGAGGACGAGGCGGGCCCGTACCGAGCCGGTTCCCGGGCCGCCGCCCGGTACGTCGACGATGGCCGTCCCGGCCGGCGGCTCTTCCTTGTGCCGGCCGCGCAGCCCCTCCCACACCTGGAGCGGATCGGTGTCCCCCGGACCGCTCCCGGCGGCGAACAGGAGCTGCCCGTCGGCGGTCTCCAGGAAGATCGGGTTGCCGCTGAAGTCGGCCAGGATGCCCAGGACCTGGGGGACGCCGCCCCCGCCGAGCAGGGCCTCGGTGCAGCGCCGGTGGACCTCCTCGGCCTGCTGGAGGAGTGCGTAGTGGCCGTTGACGATCTCGGTGTGGATCTCCTCGGTGACCGTCACGAACGCCACCTCGCGGTGCAGCTGGACGAGCGGGAGCCCGGCCGAGCGCGCGGTCTCGACGAGGGCGGCCGGGAGCCTGGTGAAGCGCGGGCCCAGTTCGATGACGAGGGCCGCGATACCGCGCTCGGCGAGGGTCCGTACGAACGCCCGCTCGTCGGCGGGGCGGGTGCCCAGCCCGTAACCGGTGGTCAGCAGCAGTTCGCCGCCTTTGAGGAGCGAGGCGATGTTCGGGACCTCGCCCGCGTGCACCCAGCGCACGGTCCGCTGCAGCCGGTCGGCGCCGGCCAGGACCTCCGGCAGCCCGCCGCGCAGCCCGGGCAGCTCCAGCGCCCGGCGCACGGTGATGCCGCCCCGCGCCTCGTGGCCGGCACCGGGTTCGCGGCTGTCACGGGTGTCCATGACCGGACGGTACCCGCGCGCGCGGCGCGGGGGCATCTCCGGCCCGGCCCGGCGCCCGCTCCTCAGACGGGCCGGATGTTGTGGTTGAAGCGGAAGACGTTGTCCGGGTCGTACTCCGTCTTCACCGCGGCCAGCCGCCGCGCGTTCCCGGCGCCGAGGCCCGCCTCGACCCGGTCGGCGCCCTCGTCGCCGATGAAGTTGAGGTAGACCGCGCCGGTGCGCCACGGCCGGACGTCGGCGCGGACGTCCCGGACCCACCGAACGCCCCGCTCGTCGTCGGCCGGGCTCTCCCAGATGCCGAAGGGGTGCACGGCCCACGGTGAGCCCCGGTAGGGCACCGGGTACTCGGCGGGGCCGTCGGCGACCGCGCCGCCCATCGGGAACAGCACGTGCTGGGTGCCGGTCGGCACGGGCATCGTGCGGGCACGGCGGCAGAAGACGTCGACCAGGTCGTCCGGCAGCCCGGTCAGATACTCCGCCGACCAGTAGTTACGCAGACCGGGCGGATCGTCGATCATGCACTGGACGTCCGCGTACGGCATGGCCCCGACGACCTCCGCCTCGTGCGGAAGCGCCAGCAGCGGCTGGGCGACCTTGCGCATGTCGTCCTCGGTGCCCGCGTACGTGAGGAGGGCGCCGCAGGTGAGCTCGCCCACCAGGTGTTCGGGGACGAACTCCTCGGGCGGGCCGGTGAGGTACAGGATTCCGCCGCCCGCCTCCGGGTGGCCGTTCTCGATGATCTCGCGGTACGTGCGGGCCACCTCGGGGCCGTGCTCCGGCAGGTACAGCAGCAGGGCGATGGCGAAGGCGGGGAGTTCGTGCAGCCGGAGGGTGAGCGCGGTGGCCACGCCGAAGTTCCCGCCGCCGCCGTGCAGGGCCCAGAAGAGCTCCGGGTTCTCCTCGGCGGTCGCCCGGACCGGACGGCCCTCGGCGGTCACCAGTTCGACGCCGAGCAGATTGTCGACGGCGAGCCCGAAGGCCCGTTCCAGCCAGCCGCTGCCGCCGCCGAGGACGAAACCGCCGACGCCGGTGGTGGAGGCCCGGCCGCCGGTGGTCGCGAGGGCGTACGGCTCGGTGGCGCGGTCGAGATGGCTCATCGTGGCCCCACCCTCGACCCGTACGCTCATGGACCCGGGATGGACCGTGACCGCGTGCATCCGGCGCAGGTCGATGACGAGTCCGCCGTCGTTCAGTGCCATTCCGGCCACGCTGTGACCGCCGCCGCGCACCGCGATCTTCAGGTCCAGGTCACGGGCGAAGCGCACCGAACGGACGACATCGATCTCGTCCGCGCACCGCGCGATCACGGCCGGGCGCCGGTCGATCATGGCGTTGAAGACCGTCCGGGCCTCGTCGTACCCAGGATCTTCCGGGGCGAACACCTCGCCGGCCAGCTCCTCGCGCAGCGCGGCGAGAGCCGCGCCCGCCTTCGAGAGGGGAGCCATCGCAGCCGCCCCCTTTCAGCCAGGGGACAGGACTATCCCCAGGCTAGGCGTGTACCGCGGATCGGTCCTGTTCGGCGCGGAGGGGGCGCGAACACCCGCGCCCGGCAGGCGCGGGCGCCTCGCCGACAGGCGCGAGCAACCCGTACCAGCGAGCGCAAGCGCTTGCCGCGCGCGCCTGCCCGCGCCCCTGTCCGCCGCCGTGCGCGCCGGGCCCGACGGCGCGCTCAGCCGCCGTACGCCCCCGAAGCGGTCAGGCGCAGGGCCGTGTCGATGAGCGGCACGTGGCTGAAGGCCTGCGGGAAGTTGCCGACCTGGCGCTTGAGGACCGGGTCCCACTCCTCGGCGAGCAGGCCCAGGTCGTTGCGGAGGGAGAGCAGCTTCTCGAAGAGCTTGCGGGCCTCGTCCACGCGGCCGATCATCGCCAGGTCGTCGGCCATCCAGAACGAGCAGGCGAGGAACGCGCCCTCGTCGCCCGGCAGACCGTCCACGCCCTCGTCCGCGCCGGAGGTCGGGTAGCGCAGGATGAAGCCGTCCGTGGTGGACAGCTCGCGCTGGATCGCCTCGATGGTGCCGATGACCCGCTTGTCGTCCGGCGGCAGGAAGCCCATCTGCGGGATGAGGAGCAGCGAGGCGTCCAGCTCCTTCGAGCCGTACGACTGGGTGAAGGTGTTGCGCTCCTTGTCGTAGCCCTTCTCGCACACGTCCCGGTGGATGTCGTCGCGCAGCTCGCGCCACTTCTCCAGCGGGCCGTCCGCGTCGCCGGACTCGATGAGCTTGATCGTGCGGTCGACGGCGACCCAGGCCATGACCTTGGAGTGCACGAAGTGCCGGCGCGGGCCGCGGACCTCCCAGATGCCCTCGTCGGGCTCGTCCCAGTGGTCCTCCAGGTAGCGGATCAGCTTCAGCTGGAGGAGGGAGGCGTAGTCGTTGCGGGCCAGGCCCGTCATGTGGGCCAGGTGCAGGGCCTCGGTGACCTCGCCGTACACATCCAGCTGGAGCTGGTGCGCGGCGCCGTTGCCGACCCGGACCGGGCCCGAGTTCTCGTATCCGGGCAGCCACTCCAGCTCGGCCTCGCCCAGTTCCCGCTCACCCGCGATGCCGTACATGATCTGCAGGTTCTCCGGGTCGCCGGCGACCGCCCGCAGGAGCCACTCGCGCCAGGCGCGGGCCTCGTCGCGGTAGCCGGTCCGCAGCAGCGAGGAGAGGGTGATGGCCGCGTCACGCAGCCAGGTGTAGCGGTAGTCCCAGTTGCGGACTCCGCCGATGTGCTCCGGCAGGGAGGTCGTCGGCGCCGCGACGATACCGCCGGTCGGGGCGTACGTCAGGGCCTTCAGGGTGATGAGTGAGCGGACCACCGCCTCGCGGTACGGGCCGTGGTACGTGCACTGCTCGACCCACTCGCGCCAGAACTCCTCGGTCGCCCGGAGCGACGGCTCCGGCTCCGGCAGCGGCGGGGGCTGCTTGTGCGACGGCTCCCAGGAGATCGTGAACGCGATCCGGTCGCCCGGCGTCACCGTGAAGTCGGCGTACGTGGTCAGCGCCTTGCCGTATGTCTCGCACTCGGTGTCGAACCACACCGAGTCCGGCCCCGCCACGGCTACTGTGCGCCCCTCGTGCTTGTGCACCCAGGGCACGACCCGACCGTAGGAGAACCGCATGCGCAGCGCCGAGCGCATCGGGACCCGGCCGCTGATGCCCTCCACGATGCGGATCAGCTGGGGGGCGCCGTCACGGGGCGGCATGAAATCGGTCACACGGACCGTGCCGCGCGGGGTGTCCCACTCGGATTCCAGGATCAGCGAGTCGCCGCGGTACCTGCGCCGGGAGGCGGTCGGCGGCTCCGCGTCCGCCGCGTGCGCGGGGCCCAGGCGCCAGAACCCGTGTTCCTCCGTGCCGAGCAGTCCCGCGAAGACGGCATGGGAGTCGAAGCGGGGCAGGCACAGCCAATCGACCGTGCCGTCCCGGCAGACCAGGGCAGCGGTCTGCATGTCTCCGATGAGTGCGTAGTCTTCGATGCGCCCGGCCACGTGCAACTCCAGTCGAACGGCCACGTCGTCGCCCCCCGAGGGGCGGTCGCTGTGCGGTGTGCGGTCAAGGGACCCGAGGGATCGACAGGGAATCCATATTCCAGAGTGATCCAAGGGACGGTGTCATGCGATGTCGCTACAACGATCCTCAACGCAAACGAGGCGATCGTTGCTCAACGAACTGACGAGATCTCGTGATTAACCGGTGACGGCCGGGGGTGGTGCCGTTGCGCCGGCCGGGCTCGGCAGCGAGTGTCCGAAGAGGATACGACGCACCGGAGGGCTCCGCGTGCCGCTCCCGACAACACGGGTGGGCCGAACGGGTGACCCAAGGGTGACGCCTGACCGAGATTCGCCGATCGTCGTACCAGGTCCGTGGCGGCCCGTGCGCGGAGCGTGGCCGGAAGCGATCGTGTTCCTTCGCTGATACCCTGGTAGCCCGTGGACCGGTGGACGCCCCACGTCGAAAATTCGCAAGGGACCCCCGAACCGCAGCGACGGCACCCCCGACGACTTGATCGGGCGGCGGCCGACCCGCACACCGAATCGCGACCACGGGAGCCCCCTCTTGGCCATGCCGCCCGCTGCTTTCCGAAACAGCAACGCCACGACGACCAAGCACATTTTCGTCACCGGGGGTGTCGCCTCCTCGCTCGGCAAGGGTCTGACGGCCTCCAGCCTCGGCATGCTGCTCAAGGCGCGGGGCCTGCGCGTCGTGATGCAGAAGCTGGACCCGTATCTGAACGTCGACCCCGGCACGATGAACCCCTTCCAGCACGGTGAGGTCTTCGTCACCAACGACGGCGCCGAGACCGACCTCGACATCGGCCACTACGAGCGCTTCCTCGACCGCGACCTGGACGGCTCGGCCAACGTCACCACGGGCCAGGTCTACAACACGGTGATCGCCAAGGAGCGCCGCGGCGAGTACCTCGGCGACACCGTGCAGGTCATCCCGCACATCACCAACGAGATCAAGCACCGCATCCGGCGGATGGCCTCCGACGAGGTCGACGTCGTGATCACCGAGGTCGGCGGCACGGTCGGCGACATCGAGTCGCTGCCGTTCCTGGAGACCGTCCGCCAGGTCCGTCACGAGGTCGGCCGGGACAACGTCTTCGTCGTGCACATCTCGCTCCTGCCGTACATCGGGCCCTCGGGAGAGCTGAAGACGAAGCCGACGCAGCACTCGGTTGCGGCGCTGCGCAACATCGGTATCCAGCCAGATGCGATCGTGCTGCGCTGCGACCGCGAGGTGCCCGCCGCGATCAAGCGCAAGATCTCCCTGATGTGCGACGTCGACGAGGCCGCCGTCGTCGCGTGTCCCGACGCCCGCTCGATCTACGACATCCCGAAGACCGTGCACGGCGAGGGCCTGGACGCCTATGTCGTCCGCAAGCTGGACCTGCCGTTCCGCGATGTGGACTGGACGACCTGGGACGACCTGCTCGACCGCGTCCACAACCCCGACCACGAGATCAACCTGGCGCTGGTCGGCAAGTACATCGACCTGCCCGACGCCTACCTCTCGGTCACCGAGGCGCTGCGCGCGGGCGGCTTCGCCAACAAGGCCCGCGTGAAGATCAAGTGGGTCACCTCGGACGACTGCAAGACCCCGGCCGGCGCCGCGGGCCAGCTGGCCGACGTCGACGCGATCTGCATCCCCGGCGGCTTCGGCGACCGCGGTGTCTCCGGCAAGGTCGGCGCCATCCAGTACGCCCGCGAGAACAAGATCCCGCTGCTGGGCCTCTGCCTGGGTCTGCAGTGCATCGTGATCGAGGCCGCCCGGAACCTGGCCGACATCCCGGACGCCAACTCCACCGAATTCGACTCCGCCACCGGCCACCCGGTCATCTCCACCATGGCCGAGCAGCTCGACATCGTCGCCGGTGAGGGCGACATGGGCGGCACGATGCGGCTGGGCATGTACCCGGCCAAGCTCGCCGAGGGCTCGATCGTGCGCGAGGTGTACGACGGCAAGGAGTACGTCGAGGAGCGCCACCGCCACCGCTACGAGGTGAACAACGCCTACCGCGCGGAACTGGAGAAGAAGGCCGGTCTGCAGTTCACCGGGACCTCGCCCGACGGCAAGCTCGTCGAGTACGTCGAGTACCCGCGCGAGGTGCACCCCTACCTGGTCGCGACCCAGGCGCACCCCGAGCTGCGCTCCCGTCCGACCCGCCCGCACCCGCTCTTCGCGGGGCTGGTCAAGGCCGCCGTGGAGCGCAAGACCGGTAAGTAAAACCGAGCGGCACAAGAGCTGTACGGTGACCGGGGTGCATGTCTTTCGGGATGTGTGCCCCGGTTTCTGTGTTGCACGTGTGGGAGGACGAGTCGACATGACGATCAAGGACACCGCCGAAAAGTGGGAGGTCCGGGCGAGCGAGACGCCGTTCGTCGGCAAGAAGACCTCCGTACGCACCGACGACGTGGTCATGCCGGACGGTTCGGTCGTCGGCCGCGACTACCAGGTCCACCCCGGCTCCGTCGCCGTCCTCGCCGTCGACGACCAGGACCGGGCCCTGGTCATCCGGCAGTACCGTCATCCCGTCCGCCAGAAGCTGTGGGAGATCCCGGCCGGGCTCCTCGATGTGCCCGGGGAGAACCCGCTGCACGCCGCCCAGCGCGAGCTGTACGAGGAGGCGCACGTCAAGGCGGAGGACTGGCGGGTGCTGACCGACGTCTACACCACGCCCGGCGGCTGCGACGAGGCCGTGCGCATCTTCCTGGCCCGGGACCTGTCCGAGGCCGAGGGGCAGCGTTTCGAGGTGGAGGACGAGGAGGCCGACATGGAGTTGGCCCGGGTTCCCCTGGACGAACTGGTGCGGGGTGCGCTGGCCGGGGAGCTGCACAACAACTGCCTGGTGGTGGGGGCGCTTTCGCTGGTGGCGGCGCGCGCCGGGGGCGATATCGAAGCGCTGCGCCCGGCCGAGGCGCCGTGGCCCGCGCGGCCGTTCGAGTCCTGACCCGCCCTCAGGACGTCCTCACAGCGTCCTCACACCGCCAGTCCTACGATCTGCTGATCCGATCGAGGGACCTGCCCGCCGTGCTCCGCCCAGATCGTCGCAGAGCGTGAACTAGGCTCGGGAAACGCCCGAACCGGAGTCCCGGCGGGCTTGCTCGTGCAGTGGGACGGGAGAGTGGCCCGTGGCGGATCAGGCGGTGGACATCGGGGGCGCCCGGGTCTCCGGTACAGGGCGGCCCCCGGCTGTCGAGGCCGCCCCCACGGACAGTCAGTTCCTCGGCCGGGCAAGAGAGTTGAAGGAACTGCGGGCCGACATCGGCCGGGCCGGGCTGAACACCATCGCGGGCCGGAAGGCGCCCCACGCGCGCGTGCTGCTCATCGCCGGCCGGCCCGGTTTCGGCCGCAGCGCCCTCGCCGAGGAACTCGTACGGCAGGTTACCGACGGTTACCCCGATGGCGTGCTGCGGGCACGTCTCACCGAGCCGGACGGCACCCGTGTCCCGGTCGAGCGGGCGGCGCGGGAACTGCTCGGTGAGCTCGGGGTGTCGGCGCCGGCCGGGGCCGACGAGGACGATCTCAGCGAGGCGTTGCGGGAGGCGCTGACCGAGCGCCGGGTGGTGCTCCTGCTCGACGACGCGGCGGACGCCGAGCAGGTCGACGCGCTGCTGCCGGCCACCCCCGACTCCCTGGTCGTGGCGGTCTCCGAGGGGCCGCTGACGGGCATCTCCGACGTCCGCCCGTGCACGCTGGGCGGACTGGACACCAAGTCCGCGGTGGAGCTGCTGGAACGCTTCACCGGCTCCGTGCGGATCACCGTGGACCCGCGCTCGGCCGAGGGGCTCGCCGAGGTGTGCGGCGCCCACCCCGCCGCGCTGCGGCTCGCCGGCGGCTGGCTCGCCGCCCGGCCCATGGCAGCCGTCTCCGACCTGGCCAAACAGCTGCGCGCCGAGGGCGACGACAGCCCGCCGCTCGCCAAGGTCTTCAAGCTGTCGTACGCGTCCCTGCCGAGCCCCGCCGCCCGGATACTGCGCCTTCTCGCCCTCGCCCCTGAGGGCCTGGTCGACCCGCACATCGCCTCCGGGCTCGCCGGCTCCTCGGTCGGCGCGGCCCGCACCACGCTGGACGACTTCGTGGCCCTCGGGTTCCTGCACCCGGTCGACTCGCCGCTGCCCCAGTACGAGGTCCCCGGCTGCCTCCAGCCGCTGCTGTGGTCCCTCGCCGAGAGCCAGGAGCGGCCGGGCGAGCTGCAGTTGGCCCGCGCGCGGATGCTGGAGCGGACGGTACGGCTGCTGCAGTCGTGCCGGGCCATCACCGAGACCGACAGCCCGCTGGCGCGCGAGAAGCTCCTCGGCATGCCGAAGGCGCTGCGCTTCCCGAGCCCCAGGGCCGCCGAGGAGTGGCTGCGCACGCGCCGGCCCGCGCTGCTCGCCGCGGCCCGGCTCGCCGTCGCCGACGGGGAGCTGGACACCCTGGCCCGGCGGCTGATGTCCCAGCTGGTCCGGGCCATGGTGGCGCATTTCGGCACGCAGGCCGCGGCTCCCGACCTGTACGGCATCCACCGGCTCGTCCTCGATGTGGCCGAGCGCCGCGACCTGCCCCGCGAGCAGGCCGCGGCCCTGCTGAACCTCGGCGACCTGGACGCCAGGACCGGCCGTTCGAAGGCGGCACTGGCCCGCTACCGGGCCGCGCTCGACGCCGGACGGGCCGCGAACGACCCCTACGCGACCGGCCGCGCGATGGAATCCGTGGGCGGCGCCCACCAGGAGCTGGCGGACTACGAACGGGCCGCCGACTGGTACGGCAGGGCGCTCGTCCAGCGGCTCGCCCGGGACGAGCGCGAGGACGCCGCCCGGCTGTACGGCCGGATCGCCGCCGCGCACACCCACGCGGGCCAGTACGGCGAGGCGCTGCGCAACTGGAGCTCGGCGCTCACCGGCTACCGCAGGCTCGGCGATGTCGGCGGCCAGGCAAGGGCGTTGAGCGAGATGGCCCGCGTCCAGGAGTACGCGGACCGGCCCGAGGAGTCGCTGCACACCTGCCAGGAGGCGGTGGAGTGGGCGCGGCGCGCCGACGACACCCGGCTGCAGGCCGCGCTCCAGCTCCGGCTCGCCGACACCCTGGAGCGGCTCGGCGACCCGGCGGCGGCCCGGCTGCACCGGACGGCCGCCGAGCGACTGCTCGGCGACGAGTCTGCGGACCGGGAGACCGGCGAGACCGGCCTCATCGACGAGATCGAGACGGAACACGGCTCTAACGCCTGCGAAATCCGTAGTACATCGGCGAAAGATTGATGCATTGAAAGGCTAGACAGCGGGGACGCCTTCATTAGACTGGCTGCGCCGCCGGTTCTCCTGCGGTGTCTCCCGGTGCGCTCCGATGCGTACGGGTATGTCACGCATCGCCCGGGCATGTACCGCCCCTGCGTGCGAGCCCCACACCCCTCCGAGCCAAGGACCGTGATCGACGTGAAGGTCGGCATCCCCCGCGAGGTCAAGAACAACGAGTTCCGGGTGGCCATCACCCCCGCCGGCGTGCACGAACTCGTACGCCACGGCCACCGGGTTGTCATCGAGCAGGGTGCCGGAGTCGGCTCGTCGATCCCGGATGCCGAGTACGTCGCCGCCGGTGCCGAGATCCTCCGGACCGCCGACGAGGTGTGGGCCACCGCCGACCTGCTGCTCAAGGTCAAGGAGCCCATCGCCGAGGAGTATCACCGCCTCCGCAAGGACCAGACGCTCTTCACGTACCTGCACCTGGCCGCCTCCAAGGAGTGCACCGACGCCCTCGTCGAGTCCGGCACGACCGCGATCGCGTACGAGACCGTCGAGCTGCCGGGCCGTGTGCTGCCGCTGCTCGCCCCGATGTCCGAGGTCGCGGGCCGGCTCGCCCCGCAGGTCGGCGCCTACCACCTGATGCGCGCCAACGGCGGGCGCGGTGTGCTGCCGGGCGGGGTGCCGGGCGTGGCGGCCGGCCGGGCCGTCGTCATCGGCGGCGGCGTGTCGGGCTGGAACGCCGCGCAGATCGCCATCGGCATGGGCTTCCATGTGACCCTGCTCGACAAGGACATCAACAAGCTCAAGGAAGCCGACAAGATCTTCGGCACCAAGATCCAGACCGTCGTCTCCAACGCCTTCGAACTGGAGAAGGCCTGCCTGGAGGCGGACCTCGTCATCGGTGCCGTGCTCATCCCCGGTGCCAAGGCTCCGAAGCTGGTCTCCAACGAGCTCGTGTCGCGGATGAAGCCCGGAAGTGTCCTTGTCGACATCGCGATCGACCAGGGCGGCTGCTTCGAGGACTCCCGTCCGACGACCCACGCCGAGCCGACCTTCCCGGTCCACGACTCGGTCTTCTACTGCGTCGCCAACATGCCCGGCGCGGTGCCCAACACCTCCACCTACGCACTGACCAACGCCACGCTGCCGTACATCGTGGAACTCGCCGACCACGGCTGGGCCGGGGCCCTGCGCCGCGACCCCGCGCTGGCCCGCGGCCTCAACACCTATGACGGCAAGGTCGTTTACCGCGAGGTCGCCGAGGCGCACGGACTGGAGTACATCGAGCCGGCTTCGCTGCTCGGCTGACCGGCCACCGAAAAAAGCTGCCCACCGGCCGCCGACCGGCTGCTTTAAGTCACCTTTCGGTAAAAGGCGATACGTCAACACAGGTCGTCAACAGCGCCGTCCCGGCCGGATCTTGCCCGACAAGGTCCGGCCGGATGTGTGTATGGTCACTTTGCGACACTCGCGCAACTCGCCTCGAACGTAACCGTTCGGATGTTTCGCGCACCGGTGAAACCTGCTGTGCGACGGCCCTACGCCCTTGACAGCCGCATGTTTCATTGCCGACACATCGGGCCGGGTCCGGCGGATTGTGTTGCTGCGGACCGCCGACACGCCATAGAGTCGCCAACCGTCGGCATGGTGCCACGCTGACCTATCGAGAAGTTTCCTGGTCACCAAGGAGGTAAGACGACTTGTGAATGAGTCGACATTTACTCCCGGGGGTGGTCAACCAGGAATGCCTGCGCGGGTCTCGGGCCCCACGGGGTTCGCGGCTGTCGGCTCTGTCGCTGTCCGCACCTTCGCAGCACACCAGAGTCAGCGACCAGCCGGGCTAACTCAGCCAGCACACCAGAGCATGGATGGCCAACACGTGAACGCCATGGCCGGCGACGGAAGTGGCGGGGTCCACAACCACTTCGCCGACTACGACGAGCTGCCCGACGGGCACTTCTACGACCCCGACGCCGAGTACGAGCCCGATCCGGAGTACGCGGCCACGCTCGCGCCCGACGCGGCGCGTCAGCGCCGTGAGCGCATCGGTCCGACCGGTCGCCCGCTGCCGTACTTCCCGATCCCGGGACCGCTGACCAGTCACGGCCCCGCGACGATCATCGCGATGTGCAACCAGAAGGGCGGCGTCGGCAAGACGACGTCGACCATCAACCTGGGCGCCGCGCTCGCGGAGTACGGCCGGCGGGTCCTGCTCGTCGACTTCGACCCGCAGGGCGCCCTCTCGGTCGGCCTCGGGGTGAACCCGATGGAGCTCGACCTCACGGTCTACAACCTGCTCATGGAGCGGGGCATGTCGGCCGACGAGGTCCTGCTGAAGACCGCGGTGCCCAACATGGACCTGCTGCCGAGCAACATCGACCTGTCGGCGGCCGAGGTCCAGCTGGTCTCCGAGGTCGCGCGCGAGTCCACGCTGCAGCGAGCGCTCAAGCCGCTGCTGGCCGACTACGACTACATCGTGATCGACTGCCAGCCCTCGCTCGGCCTGCTCACGGTGAACGCCCTGACGGCCGCCCACAAGGTGATCGTGCCGCTGGAGTGCGAGTTCTTCGCCCTGCGAGGTGTCGCGCTGCTGACGGAGACCATCGAGAAGGTCCAGGAGCGGCTCAACCCCGACCTGGAGCTCGACGGCATCCTCGCCACGATGTATGACTCGCGCACCGTCCACAGCCGTGAGGTGCTCGCGCGTGTCGTCGAAGCGTTCGACGAGCACGTCTACCACACGGTCATCGGGCGGACGGTCCGCTTCCCGGAGACCACGGTCGCCGGTGAGCCGATCACCACGTACGCCTCCAACTCCGTCGGCGCCGCCGCCTACCGTCAGCTCGCCAGGGAGGTGCTCGCCCGGTGTCACGCCGAGTGAGTCTGCCGGGGGCCGACGAACTCTTCCGTACGACAGGGGGAACGGCGCTTCAGCCGTCCGCTCCCCGGCGGGGGCCAGGCGGAGAAGCCCGGGTGCCCGCTCCCGCCGGGGACAGCGACGGGGCCGCCGCGGAGGACGCTCCACCGTCCGTGCCCGTACAGGGCGGTGACGGCGAGGGGTCCGAGCATGTGGCCGCGGACGCCGAGTCCGACGGCGAGCCACGCAGTCGTGCCGCCGCCGCGGGGGCCGAGCGATCGGCCGCCGCAGGCCGTCAGCCGCAGGTGCAGGAAGGTTCTGCCGGATCCCGCAAGCGGGGGCGGGCCTCCGGGCGCCGGCCCAGCGGGCGGGAACGGCACGACGAGAAGATCACCGTGTATGTGTCCGCCGAGGAGCTCATGGATCTTGAGCACGCCCGGCTGGTGCTGCGCGGGGAACACGGACTGGCCGTCGACCGCGGCCGCATCGTGCGGGAGGCCGTCGCCGTGGTGCTGGCGGATCTGGAGTCCCGCGGGGACGCGAGCATCCTCGTACGACGGCTTCGCGGGCGGTAGGGGTAGCCTGCGGGGGTTATGACCTCGTATGACACCTCGGCCTCCGGCGGTTCAGCCGGTCGTCGGCGTGCGCTGGGGCGGGGTCCCGGGGGCGAGCCCCCGGACCCGCCGGCCGAGCCCGCGAGGCCTGTACCGGAGCCTGCCGAGGCGGTGGCCGAGGCGGCGCACTCCGCCGTCGAGCCCGTCGAGCCCGAGGCCTCCGACGACGGTGTCTTCAAGGTTCGGCTCGCCAACTTCGAGGGGCCCTTCGACCTCCTCCTCCAGCTGATCTCCAAGCACAAGCTGGACGTCACCGAGGTCGCGCTCTCCAAGGTCACCGACGAGTTCATGGCGCACATCCGGGCGATGGGGCCGGACTGGGACCTGGACGAGACGACCGAGTTCCTCGTCGTGGCCGCGACCCTGCTGGACCTGAAGGCGGCCCGGCTGCTGCCCGCCGCCGAGGTCGAGGACGAGGCCGACCTGGCGCTCCTCGAAGCCAGGGACCTGCTCTTCGCCCGGCTGCTCCAGTACCGCGCGTACAAACAGATCGCCGACATCTTCAACCGGCGGCTGGAGGAGGAGGCCCGGCGCTATCCCCGTACCGTCGCTCTGGAGCCGCACCACGCGGAGCTGCTGCCCGAGGTGGTCATCAGCATCGGGGCGGAAGGATTCGCCAAGCTGGCCGTGAAGGCGATGCAGCCGAAGCCCAAGCCGCAGGTGTACGTCGATCACATCCACGCGCCCCTGGTGAGCGTGCAGGAGCAGGCCGGGATCGTGGTCGCGCGGCTGCGGGAGCTGGGGGAGGCCTCGTTCCGGGCGCTGATCGAGGACACCGACGACACGTTGACCGTCGTGGCCCGGTTCCTCGCGCTGCTGGAGCTGTACCGGGAGAAGGCGGTGGCGCTCGACCAGGAGACCGCGCTCGGGGATCTGATCGTGCGGTGGACCGGCGGGGACGGGGAGGCGGAGCCCGTTGTCACGGACGAGTTCGACCGGCCGCCCGAGCCGGCGAAGGAGGAGAAGGTGTGAGCGAGGAGACCACCGACATGCCCGCGGGTCCGCGTACCGTCGCCGACCTCGACCTCAAGCCCGCCCTGGAGGCCGTCCTCATGGTCGTGGACGAGCCCGCGACCGCCGAGCACCTGAGCAAGATCCTTGAGCGACCGAAGCGGCAGATCGCGAAGGCGCTCAGGGAACTGGCCGACGAGTACGCCGGGCAGGGGCGCGGGTTCGAGCTGCGGCTGATCGCCGGGGGGTGGCGGTTCTACAGCAGGCCCGAGTACGCCGCCGCCGTGGAGCGGTTCGTGCTCGACGGGCAGCAGGCCCGGCTGACCCAGGCCGCACTGGAGACGCTGGCCGTGGTGGCGTACCGGCAGCCGGTGAGCCGCAGCCGGGTCTCGGCCGTACGGGGAGTCAACTGCGACGGGGTCATGCGGACCCTGCTGCAGCGGGGTCTGGTGGAGGAGGCGGGCGCGGAACCCGAAACAGGTGCGATCCTGTACACGACGACGAACTACTTTCTGGAGCGGATGGGCCTGCGCGGCCTGGACGAGCTCCCGGAGCTCGCGCCCTTCCTTCCGGAGGCGGAGGCGATCGAGGCCGAGACGCAGGAAGGTGTTCCGTCGTTCGATCCGGACGCACCGGAGACAGATGACCCGACGACGACGGAACTTTGATGCGAAGCAGTGGCAGCGGCAAGAGCGGCGGACGCGGTAAACCCCGCGGCGCCGGTAACGGCAGGGACCAGAAGCAGGGGCAGGGGCAGGGCCGCCCCAGCAAGCCCCGTCCCGAGGAGCGCCGCTACGACGTGGGCCCCGGCGCCACCCACGAAGGCCCCAAGACCGGGCGCGGCGACGCGGCCCGCGGCGGCGCCAAGGGCCGCCCCAAGCAGACCCAGCCGGGCACCGGACGTGGCCGTTCGGTCCCGGCGACCTCGCGCGAGTACGACGCGCGGGCCGAGGAGCGCAACCGCGAGCGGTACGCGGGCAAGAAGGACGTCAAGCCGCCCAAGACCTTCCCCGGCGCCGAGCAGGAGGGCGAGCGGCTGCAGAAGGTGCTCGCGCGCGCCGGTTACGGCTCCCGGCGGTCCTGCGAGGAGCTGATCGAGCAGGCCCGCGTCGAGGTCAACGGCGAGATCGTCCTTGAGCAGGGCAAGCGTGTCGACCCGGAGCGGGACGAGGTCAAGGTCGACGGTCTGACCGTCGCCACGCAGTCGTACCAGTTCTTCTCGCTGAACAAGCCCGCCGGTGTCGTCTCGACCATGGAGGACACGGACGGCCGGCAGTGCCTCGGCGACTATGTGACGAACCGCGAGACGCGGCTCTTCCACGTCGGGCGGCTCGACACCGAGACCGAGGGTGTCATCCTGCTCACCAACCACGGTGAACTGGCGCACCGGCTGACCCACCCCAAGTACGGCGTGAAGAAGGTCTACCTCGCGCACATCGTCGGCCCGATCCCGCGTGACCTGGGCAAGCAGCTCAAGGACGGCATCCAGCTGGAGGACGGGTACGCCCGCGCGGACCACTTCCGGGTCGTGCAGCAGACCGGCAAGAACTACCTCGTCGAGGTGACTCTCCACGAGGGGCGCAAGCACATCGTGCGCCGGATGCTGGCCGAGGCCGGCTTCCCCGTCGAGAGCCTCGTGCGCACCGCCTTCGGGCCGATCACCCTCGGCGACCAGAAGTCGGGCTGGCTGCGCCGACTGTCGAACACCGAGGTCGGGATGCTGATGCAGGAGGTCGACCTCTAGGGTCCGCGTCAGGCTGTGCCGAGGGGGCCGGTTCCGGGACATCTCCCGGGGCCGGCCCTTTGCCGTTCCCGGCCCCGCTCCTGGCCTTCCTTTCCCCGTAAAGGGGTTGTGCCCCGGCGTTCGCCCTTTTATAGTCGTCATGACTATTAGTCGAGGTGACCATAAAGGGGGTGGGGGACATGACCACACCCGAGGGCTACGACAAGTACGCCTTCGAACCCTTCGCCGTCACTGTCGACCTGGCCGTCTTCACCGTCCGCGCGGGCACCCTCCAGGTGCTGCTCGTCGAGCGCGGGCAGGAGCCGTACGCGGGCCGCTGGGCACTGCCCGGCGGGTTCGTGCTGCCGGAGGAGTCCGCGGAGGAGGCCGCCTGGCGCGAACTCGCGGAGGAGACCGGCGTCAAGGACGTCTCCGGGCTCCACCTGGAGCAGCTGCGGACCTACAGCGAGCCTGGCAGGGACCCCCGGATGCGGGTCGTCACCGTCGCGTTCGCCGCGCTGTTCCCGGACCCGCCCGTCCCGCACGGCGGCGGTGACGCGGCCCAGGCCCAGTGGCTGCGGTTCAACGCCATCGGTCCGCTCGCCTTCGACCACGACCGCATCCTCGCCGACGCCCACGAACGCGTCGGCGCCAAGCTCGAGTACACCTGTCTCGCCACCTCCTTCTGTCCGGCCGAATTCACCCTCGGTGAGCTGCAGCAGGTCTACGAGACCGTGTGGGGCACTCCGCTCGACCGGCCCAACTTCCGGCGCAAGGTGCTGGCCACGCCGGGCTTCGTCGAACCGGTGCCCGGCGCCGCGCGCCTGACCGGCGGCCGCGGCAAGCCTGCCGCGCTGTATCGAGCGGGTGGGGCCACCGCCCTGCACCCGCCTCTGCTGCGACCCACCACGGAAGGACGGCCCTGATGACCATGACTCTGCGTACGAAGCGCTCCGCCACCGGATCCCTGCTCGGACTCGCCCTCGGAGACGCCCTCGGCTTCCCCACGGAGTTCAACGACGTCCCGGGCATCCTCGCCAAGTTCGGTCCCTGGCGGAAGATGGAGCTGCCGCGGCCCGCGATCGTCACCGACGACACCCAGATGACGCTGGCGCTGGGACACGGGCTGCGCGCGGCCATGGACCGCGGCGTGCTCGCCCCCGAAGTCCTGGAGCGGGCGGTCCGCAAGGAGTTCGTGGAGTGGTCCCGCTCCCCGGAGAACAACCGGGCCCCCGGCCACACCTGCATGGTCGCCTGCGGACTCCTCGCGGCCGAACGCACCCCCTGGCAGCTCGCCAGCCAGATCGACTCCAAGGGCTGCGGTGCCAACATGCGGGTCGCGCCGCTCGGCCTCATCGGCCCGCTCAGCGACGAACAGCGGGCGGGCGCCGCCCAGTTGCAGGCTGCGCTCACCCACGGTCACCCCACCGCGCTCGCCGCGTCCGACCTCACCGCACACGCGATACGGCTGCTCGCCCAGGGCGTCGAGCCGATGGGCCTGGTCGGACGGCTGCGGTCGTACGCGCAGGAGAACCGCGCCCGCTACCACGCGCGCTGGCTCGGCGACCTGTGGACGTACAGCCAGGACCCCTCGGCCGAGCACTACATCTCCCGGGGCTGGGACGAGTGCCTGGGCGCCCTGGACCGCGTCCAGCAGGCCCTGCGGCTCCCGTCGCCCGAGACGGACCCCTGCCTGGCCACCGGTGAGGGCTGGATCGCCGAAGAGGCCTTCGCCACCGGCCTGTTGTGCTTCCTGCTCTTCGTCGACGAGCCCGTCACCGCACTGCGCCGCGCCGCCTGCACCAAGGGCGACTCGGACTCCATCGCCTGCCTCACCGGTGCCTTCGCGGGCGCCTACCACGGGCCGGGCGCCTGGCCCGCCGAGTGGGCCGACCGGATCGAGTACCAGGGCGACCTCGTGTCGTTGGGAGCCCTCTGGGACGCTTGAGGGATGACCGACGCCCTCGATATCGACCTGGCCCCGGTGGTGGCGGAACAGCCCGACCCGCTGCTGTTCGCCACCGTCTCCGGAGCCCATCTGTACGGCTTCCCCTCACGCGACTCGGACGTCGACCTGCGCGGTGTGCACCTGCTGCCCACGGCCGAACTGGTCGGGCTGGGCGAGCCGGAGGAGACCCGGTCGAGGATGTGGGACCAAGGCGGCGTCGAAATGGACCTCGTCACGCACGACGTGCGCAAGTTCGCCCGGCTGATGCTGCGCCGCAACGGCTATGTGCTGGAGCAGCTGCTCTCCCCGCTCGTCGTGCACACGAGCGACGCGCACCGCGAACTGATCGCGCTCGCCCCCGGTGTCCTGACCCGGCACCACGCCCACCACTACCGCGGGTTCGCGACCACCCAGTGGCGGCTCTTCGAGAAGACCGGTGAACTCAAGCCGCTGCTCTACACGTTCCGGGTGCTGCTCACCGGCATCCACCTGATGCGCAGTGGCGAGGTGCGGGCCCATCTGCCCACCCTGCTGCCGGAGATCGACGAGGCCCCCACGTATCTGCCGGACCTGGTCGCGGCGAAGGCCGCCCAGGAGCACGGCAAGGCCGAGGTCGACCAGGAGCGCGTCGCGCAGGACGTGGAGCGGCTGCAGCGGGTGCTGGACGAGGAGCAGGCCCTGTCAGTGCTGCCGGAGAACCCGGCCGCCTACGACGCCCTGCACGACTTCGTGGTCCGCGTCCGCCTCGACGGGCCCCAGGGCTGACGCGCGCCGGGTACGGACGAGGAAGTCCTCGACGCGGGCCCGGTCCGGCTCCGCCGGCAGCGGGCTGCGGGCCGCGGCCTTCTCGGTCTCCGCCGCCAGACGGGTCATCCAGGACTCGACCCGGGGCCACGGGACCTCGCCGCGCCTCACCGCCAGCAGAGGCTCGCGCTGGTCGCCCACGTCGATGGTGAGCGCGCCCGTGCGCAGCAGGTCCCGGCAGCTCATCAGCAGACGGAGCAGGTGCATGGCGTGCTTCCAGCGGGGGGCGCCGTGCGTGCGGATGTCCGCGTCCAGCTTCTTGCGCTGGCCGAGGGCGTAGCGGGCGAACGTCTCCTGGGTCTGGCGGGACAGGAACGCCCCGCGCAGGGCGAGCAGTTCACGGCCGGTGGCGTCGAGGTGCTCCACCAAGGGGGAGTGCAGGCACTCCAGGATGTTGGGGTTGGCGCGCAGGGCCAGACCGCAGAAGCGCTCCAGTTCCCAGCCGAACTGCTCCTCCGCCGGCCCCTCCACATGCGTCGGCGGCTTCTCGAAGCGCCAGAACAGCGCGGTCGGGGCCAGGAAGACACCCCGCCGGTCCGTGTCGCTGTCGTCCGTCGCGAGACCGAAGGCGCGCGAACCCATCACACAGGCGTAGATCGTGTGGTCGCGGACCAGGGCGTGCGGATGCGGGGGCTGCATGCCCGGGAGCGTACGGGGTGGCTCAGGCCAGCTGAATCGAATTTCCCGAGACCGTGATCTCCTCGGCGGGCAGCGGCCTGGTGGCCGGACCGTTCGCCACCGCACCGTCCGCGATCTCGAACTTGCTGCCGTGGCACGCGCAGTTGATCGTCTTGTCCGAGACGCTTGCGACGATGCAGCCCTGGTGTGTGCAGACCGCCGAGAAGGCCTTGAAGTCGCCCTCCTCGGGCTGGGTCACGACGACCTTCTGATCCTTGAAGATCTTGCCGCCGCCCACCGGGATGTCGGCCGTCCTGGCCAGCTCCTCGCCGCCGCCCGTGCCGGTGTCCCCGGGAGAGGCCTCCTCCACGGTGTCGCTGTCGCTGCCGCTGCCGCTGTCGCTGTCGCCGCCGTACTCGCCGCATCCCACGAGCAGCGCCGCCGTGCCCGCCGCGCCGGTCGCCAGGACCGTGCGCCGCGTCGAACCCATCGTCATGTCGTCACTCCGAACGTGCGGAAGAACCAGAGGGCGGAGGTCAGCCAGACGACCGTGAGAGCGGCGAAGACGAGGCCGCCGACGATCGGCAGGAGCCAGCCGGGAAGTCGCTCCGAGCGGAGCAACAGCATTTTCGCACTGAAAACACCGAAGAAGAAACAACCCAGGACAGAGTGCCACAGAACGCGCGGTTCGTACGTCTGGAAGCCGAGCGCGTACAGGCAGTGCACCGCCACCGGCACCGCGATCAGGAACGCCGCCCGCCCCGACCAGCGGTGCAGCACCGCCGACCAGCTGGGGCCCGGCAGCTTCCCGTACACCATCAGCGCGGACACCAGCTGGACGAGCGCGAAGCCGAACGACGCCGTGGCCAGCCACGACTTCACCGCGCCCGTGCTGCTGAAACCCGCGAGGTTGAACGCGGTACCCGCCGGGTCGTGCGCCTTGCCGTAGACGCCGAGTCCGACCGCCACCGCGCACGCCACGAGGGCCGGGACCAGATAACGGGTCGCGCCGGGGCCGCGGGCGGGGACGGGATGCGGGGACGGGAAGCCCTGGGTGGCGGCGTTCGGGTCGACGGTCATGAGCTGCTCCCTGCCGGTGTCACGGGGTGACCGGGCGGGCCGTGAGTCGCACGCCGTCGACCGTCACCTCGCCGGTCTCCGGGTCGATCCGAGGCGCCGCCTCGGGCTTGCCGTCGCGCTTGAGGATGCCGACCTGGCCGCCGTCCGGCAGCACGATCCAGCCGCCGTCGACCTCGGCGCCGCGCACATTGGCGGTCGCGCGGTACAGCCCCGACGGCTTGATCGTGCGGTCCGCGGTGAAGCCGTACTCCCGACCGCCGATGTCCACGGTGCCGCGGACGCTCCCGCCCTTGACCGTGCCGTTCAGTTCGGCGCCGTCCTTGCTCGTCAGCTTCATGCCGCCGTCGTCCTCGACGTCGCCCTTGAGCCACGACTCCTTGTCCCGGCCGTCGCAGAAGTACGCGACCGCCCTGCCGTCGCGCAGGGTGACGGCGATCGCCGAGGAGCCGTCGTCGGTACGGCCCGCGTAGTCGGCGTCGGCCGGCGGCGTGGGTTTCGGGCTCGGCGACGGATCCGGCGATGGCGAGACCTTCGTCGGCGACGGGCTCGGTGAGGCCGGGGCAGGGGCGGACGGTGGGTCGTACGTGGTGGACGACGATGTGGCGCGACTCCCTGTCGTCGCGTTGAGCGACAGCATGAACAGGGCCAGCAAGAGCCCGCCGAGAAGTGTGAGAAGTGGTCCGGAGCGCTTCATACGAGCCTCCCCCGAGGCGTGGCGCGGACGGCCTCCCCCATGCAAGCGGACGCGCGGGGCGGCGTCCAGAGGCGCACGGAGGTGTTTCACCCCAAGTGACGTGACAGTGACGTTCGCGGGACATTGTCAGGGTCTGCGGCCGAGATCCACCACCGGGGACGCTCGCCGGTGCGGGCGTCTCGGCAGGCGGGCGCCGTGCGCCCGCCCGACGCGGGCTCACTACCCTGGAAGTACAACAGAGCCGGGATGTACATCAGCGAGGAGCAGAGCCGTGGCGGTACGAGCGGTCCGGGGCGCCGTCCAACTGGAGCGGGACGAGGCGGGGCACATGGACGAGCAGGTCGGCGAGCTGCTCACCGCGGTCCTGGAGCGCAACGACCTCACGCCCGACGACCTGATCAGCATCTGGTTCACGGCCACCCCCGACCTGCACAGCGACTTCCCGGCCGCCGCGGCCCGCAAGCTCGGCATCGTCGACGTACCCCTGATCTGCGCACAGGAGCTCGACATCGCGGGCGCCATGCCCCGGGTCGTACGGATCCTCGCGCACATCGAGTCCGACCGGCCCCGCGCCGAGATCGCGCACGTCTACCTGGGCACCGCGGCCGCCCTCCGCAAGGACATCGCCCAGTGAGAACCGCACTCGTCATCGGCACCGGCCTGATCGGCACCTCCGCCGCCCTCGCCCTCGCCCAGCGCGGTGTGACCGTCCACCTCGCCGACCACGACGCGGCGCAGGCCCGTACGGCGGCCGCGCTCGGCGCCGGTACCGACGAGGTGCCCGACGGCCCGGTGGACCTCGCGATCGTCGCGGCCCCGCCCGCCCATGTGGCCGCGACCCTCGCCGACGCCATGCGGCGGGGGCTCGCGCGCGGCTACCTCGACGTGGCCTCCGTCAAGGGCGGCCCGCACCGCGAGCTGGAGGCGCTGGGCCTCGACCCCGCCGTGATGTCGCAGTACATCGGCACGCACCCCATGTCGGGCCGGGAGAAATCCGGCCCGCTGGCTGCCACGGGCGACCTCTTCGAGGGCCGGCCCTGGGTACTGACCCCGACCCGGGACACCGACACCGAGGTCCTGAACCTCGCGCTGGAGCTGGTCTCGCACTGCCGGGCCGTGCCGGTGGTCATGGACGCGGACGCCCACGACCGGGCCGTGGCTTTGGTCTCGCACATGCCGCACCTCGTCTCCAGCCTGGTCGCCGCACGGCTGGAGCACGCCGATGAGACGGCCGTACGGCTGTGCGGGCAGGGCATCCGGGACGTGACCCGGATCGCGGCCTCCGACCCCCGTATGTGGATCGACATCCTCTCCGCCAACCCCGGGCCGGTCGCCGATCTGCTCGCGGACGTCTCCGCCGACCTCGACGAGACGGTCCAGGCGCTGCGCGCCCTTCAGGCCTCCGACGAGGCCAAGCGCCGCGAGGGTGCCGGCGGTATCGAGGACGTCCTGCGCCGGGGCAATGCCGGGCAGGTCCGGGTTCCCGGCAAGCACGGGACCGCTCCGCTGGTCTACGAGGTCGTGGCCGTGCTGATCGACGACCAGCCCGGTCAGCTGGCCCGGATCTTCGCCGATGCGGGGATGGCGGGCGTCAATATCGAGGACGTGCGTATCGAGCATGCGACGGGGCAGCAGGCGGGGCTGGTGCAGTTGATGGTGGAGCCGAAGGCGGCGCCGGTGTTGACGGGGGCGTTGCGTGAGCGGGGATGGGCGATCCGGCAGTAGTGGCATGGTGTCGGCGCGGGGCCGGGTGGGGGTTTTCGTCCCCGCCGCCCGTGCCCGTCCCGTCCCGTTCCTGGGGGCTGCGCCCCCAGGCCCCCGCTGTCGGCCTGGACGGCCTCGTCCTCGAACGCCGGACGGGCCGGGCGCGCGGCCGGATGGGGTACGGGCAGCCAGTACCCTTGTCCGGGGCGCTTTCCGTCCAGCCCCCGCCACCTCGGACCAGGAAAGGTGCTCCCCAGTGGAACGCGCCACAGTGATCGTTGCCATCGACGGCCCCTCCGGCACGGGCAAGTCGAGCACCTCGAAGGCCGTGGCCGCGCAGCTCGGGCTGAGCTATCTGGACACGGGAGCCCAGTACCGGGCGATCACATGGTGGATGGTCACCAACGGCATCGACATAGAGGACCCGTCGGCGATCGCCGCCGTCGCCGGGAAGCCGGACATCGTCTCCGGCACCGACCCGTCCGCGCCGGCCATCACGGTCGACGGTACGGACGTGGCCGGTCCGATCCGCACCCAGGAGGTCACCTCCAAGGTCAGCGCGGTCAGCGCGGTGCCCGAGGTGCGTGCCCGGATCACCGAGCTGCAGCGCTCCATCGCCGCCGACGCGGAGCACGGCATCGTGGTGGAGGGCCGTGACATCGGTACGACCGTGCTGCCGGACGCCGACCTGAAGATCTTCCTCACCGCCTCCCCGGAGGCCCGCGCCGCCCGCCGCAGCGGTGAGCTGAAGGGCTCCGACGTCCAGGCGACCCGTGAGGCCCTGCTCAAGCGGGACGCGGCCGACTCCAGCCGGAAGACCTCGCCGCTCGCCAAGGCGGACGACGCGGTCGAGGTGGACACCTCGGACCTCACGCTCCAGCAGGTCATCGAGTGCGTCGTCACCCTCGTCGAGGAGAAGCGGGCGGGGAAGTGAGCACCAGCGACGATGCTTCGGCGGGCCGGGCCCCCTCGGCCCGGACTCCGTCGGCCCGGACTTCCTCGGTCCAGGCCCCTACGCTGCGGGGTGCCGAGGTCGGTCGGCGTATTGGCGTCGGACTGATGTACGGGCTGTGGAAGCCGCGTGTCCTGGGCGCCTGGAAGGTCCCCGCGACCGGCCCGGTGATCTTCGCCGTCAACCACTCCCATGTCATCGACGGCCCGATGGTCATCGGTGTGGCACCCCGGACGTCGCACTTCCTGGTCAAGAAAGAGGCGTTCATCGGTCCACTCGGCTCGTTCATGAACCGCGTCGGTCAGATCCGGGTCGACCGTGACACCACCGACCGCACGGCGATCACCCGGGCGCTGGGCGTCCTGGAGAACGGCGGCGTGCTCGGGATCTTCCCCGAGGGCACCCGGGGCGAGGGTGATTTCGCCGCGCTGCGTGCCGGGCTCGCCTATTTCGCGGTGCGCGGCGGGGCGCAGATCGTGCCCGTCGCCGTGCTGGGAAGCTCCGAGCGGCGCGGACGGTTGTTGAAGGGGCTGCCCCCGCTGCGCTCCCGCGTCGACGTCGTCTTCGGCGACCCGTTCGAGGCGGGTGACGGCAGCGGACGGCGCACCCGCAAGGCGCTGGACGAGGCGACCGAACGCATCCAGAAACAGCTGGCCGCCCACCTGGAAAACGCCAGGCGCCTGACCGGGCGCTGAGCGACACTGAATAACCAAGTAGTGGATCAACCTCAACAAAACGGATGCTCCACCGATCACCACGAATGAACTACGAGGTACGGACTTCATGAACGACCACACCCAGCCCGACGGCTCGGACGGCTTCGAGCACGATCACGGGGCGCTCGGCGACGCCGAGTACGCGGAGTTCATGGAGCTCGCCGCGGAGGAGGGATTCGACCTCGAAGCCGTCGAGGGCGCGATCGAGGAGGCGGGCCACGGCCCGCTGCCCGTCCTCGCCGTCGTCGGCCGCCCGAACGTCGGCAAGTCGACACTCGTGAACCGCATCATCGGCCGCCGCGAGGCCGTCGTCGAGGACAAGCCCGGCGTCACCCGTGACCGCGTCACCTACGAGGCCGAGTGGGCGGGCCGCCGCTTCAAGCTCGTCGACACCGGCGGCTGGGAGCAGGACGTCCTCGGCATCGACGCCTCCGTCGCCGCCCAGGCCGAGTACGCCATCGAGGCCGCCGACGCGGTCGTCTTCGTCGTCGACGCCAAGGTCGGCGCCACCGACACCGACGAGGCCGTCGTACGCCTGCTCCGCAAGGCCGGCAAGCCCGTGGTGCTGTGCGCCAACAAGGTCGACGGACCGAGCGGCGAGGCCGACGCCACGGCCCTGTGGGCCCTCGGGCTCGGCGAGCCGCACCCCGTCTCCTCGCTGCACGGCCGCGGCACCGGCGACATGCTGGACGCCGTCCTGGAGGCGCTGCCCGAGGCGCCCGCGCAGACCTTCGGCACCGGGGTCGGCGGCCCGCGCCGCATCGCCCTCATCGGCCGCCCGAACGTCGGCAAGTCCTCCCTCCTCAACAAGGTGGCGAACGAGGACCGCGTCGTCGTCAACGAGGTCGCCGGCACCACCCGCGACCCGGTCGACGAGCTGATCGAACTCGGCGGCGTGACCTGGAAGTTCGTCGACACGGCCGGCATCCGCAAGCGCGTCCACCTCCAGCAGGGCGCCGACTACTACGCCTCGCTGCGCACCGCCGCCGCCGTCGAGAAGGCCGAGGTCGCGGTCATCCTGATCGACGCCTCCGAGTCCATCTCGGTGCAGGACCAGCGCATCGTGACGATGGCCGTCGACGCGGGCCGCGCGCTGGTCATCGCGTACAACAAGTGGGACACCCTCGACGAGGAGCGCCGCTACTACCTGGAGCGGGAGATCGAGACCGAGTTCGGCCAGGTCGCCTGGGCGCCCCGGGTCAATGTCTCGGCGCGCACCGGCCGGCACATGGAGAAGCTGGTCCCCGCGATCGAGACGGCCCTCGCCGGATGGGAGACCCGCGTCCCGACGGGCCGCCTGAACGCCTTCCTCGGCGAGCTGGTCTCCGCCCACCCGCACCCGATCCGGGGCGGCAAGCAGCCGCGCATCCTCTTCGGCACCCAGGCCGGCACCAAGCCGCCGCGCTTCGTCCTCTTCGCCTCCGGCTTCATCGAGGCGGGCTACCGCCGCTTCATCGAGCGCCGCCTGCGCGAGGAGTTCGGCTTCGAGGGCACCCCGATCCACATCTCGGTGCGGGTGCGCGAGAAGCGCGGCCGCAAGAAGTAGACCTGCGCCTGCAGCACGACGTGAATGAGGAGGGCGGCTCCCCAAGGTCTGTCGACCTTGGGGAGCCGCCCTCCTCATGTGTCCCTGCGCGCCGCTTCGAGTCTCTTCGTCGTCAGAGGCCTCGGCGCGGGTTGGGCGGCAGGGGCGACGGGATGTGGTGCATCCCCGTCTGCCCGGTGGGGATGCGTCCGACCGCCTGCCAGACGCTGGTCGTCGAGGCCGTGTGACCGGGGTGCGTCTCACGCTGGGTGGCGAGGTGTCCCGCCGCGTGCCGGGCGCCGTACGAGCCGGAGCTGTACGACCCCGACCCGCGCTGGCCGCCGGAGCCGTGCGTGAGGCTCCCGAAGCCCGTGAACCCCATCTCCTCCTCACCGTGCCGGTCGCCCGGCAGGGTCCGATAGGTTCTGACCCACTCCGCGTAGAGCATGTCGTAGATCGGTGTGGCCGAGGGGTCGCCCGAGGGATCCTGGGTCGGCCGCATGGATGGGATCGACTGGTAGGGCTGGCGGCGGGGAACGTCGTATGCGTGCACGTCTGTGCCAACGACCCCGCTGCGGAAGAGATGCGCCGACTCCACCATTCAGCCTCCGGTCGGGCTCCGCTTCCGAGGGACGGCCCGCAGGGCGGAGCGCTCAGGTCCCGGCGAGCGGCAGCGTGGCCGCCACCAACTTCCCGTTGGCCGCCGCCTTGTCGAGCGCGTCCCGCAGCAGATCCTCCCGCGGCTGCCGTCCGATCGACCCGACCGGCGCCGCGAACATCAGCACCTGCTGATGCTTGTTCGCGGCCGCCCGCCAGGCGTCGGCGACCTGGAGGGCCTGGTGCGCCTGCCACCACGCGACCGGCGAACCACCGGTGGTTCCCGGCTGCAGGATGGCGTGCAGCTGGCCCATCGCGAGCAGGATGGACCAGCCGTGCAGTACGGGCGGTACGGAGTCGATCTGGGGGAGCGGCATGAAGCCCTGCTCGATGAGCAGGGGCAGGAAGTCGTCGCCCGCGCCGGTCGTGCCCGGGCGCGCGATGGGGGCGGTCGGTTCCACCACCAGCGCCGGGTGCAACTCGCCGCTGAGCAGGATCAGTCCGCTGGTGACGCCGAGCACGGCCTGCTCGGGCGCGGCCTGGACCGGGCTGTCCCCGGCGATGGAACGGGCGGCGCCCTGCAACTGTTCCTCGGTGACCTGGACGACCTGGGAGGGCAGACAGGTGGCGTGGGCGAAGGCGAGAACGGCTGTCTCGTCGCCGACGAAGAGGACGGTGCTGGTGCGCTCCTGCTCGGAGTCGCCGGGGGTGCGGCACGACGTGCAGTCGTAGCCGCCGGGGGCGTTCTCGCCGGCGAGCAGCCGGTCGGCTTCTTCGTCGCCGATCTCGGCGCGTACCTCGTCGCTGACGTCGAGCATGCGCGGCACGGTGGCTCCTCGGGATGCGGTGCGGGTCGGTGCCGGGTGGAGCCCGGCCCATGAGCGCGGAGGTTCCGGCTCATGAAGGAGACAACGGGCGATCTGTGGCCGGAGTCACGCCCGAGGACGAACGGAATCGAACCATCCGACGCGCAGGGTGAATTCACCGGCGGAATCGGTTACTCCGCGCCAACTTCTCTGCGTAGCCAGGAAGTTGGCCGGGTGAAGTGGGTCACAGATCATCGAGGGGTCTGGTCGACAAATCCTGAAATCAGGGAATGAAGTGGGTGGCCTGAATTGGCCGCTACTCGCGGTAACGGCGAACTGGCCTCGCATGACAAGCCATCGGTTGCTGACAGCGCGTCAACCTCCATACATTCCCCGCCGTGTGCAACGAGCACCGCTCGGGTACGTCCGCCGGCCGCACCGCAGCCAGCTCACAGCAACACCACCGCCGGCGGACGGGGCTGAGCGCGCCACCGCGTCCTGTGCGACGCGCGGCGCGCCCCGCCTTGGGGGACCCCGAGTCCTTCGAGAGGGAACTACATGTCCGCATGTGCCGACAACACACGCGAGAACACTCGCAAGACGCAGAACGCCGCCAAGGCGCGTGACCTCCGCAGGGCGCGGACGACGGCGGTCCTCGCCGGGGCGGCACTGCTCGCCCCGCTCGGACTGCTGACCGCCGCCGGCGACGCCGCGGCGGCCGACAGCGGAGTGTGGGACCGCATCGCCAAGTGCGAGAGCGGCGGCAACTGGCACATCAACACCGGCAACGGCTACTACGGCGGCCTCCAGTTCGCCCCCTCCACCTGGCGGGCCTACGGCGGCACGGCGTACGCGGCCACCGCGGACAAGGCCTCCAAGTCCCAGCAGATCGCGATCGCCACGAAGGTCCAGCGCGCCCAGGGCTGGGGAGCGTGGCCCACGTGCTCCGCGCGCGCCGGAGCGTACGGCGGCGCGCCCGCCGCGCCCGGCACCGGCTCGGCATCCACGAAGTCCACCAAGCCGGCTCCGCCGAGCACGTCGTCGAAGACGCCCTCGCGCGCCTCCAGCCATCCCGACCGCAGCGCGTTCCGCGGCGACTACACCGTCCGTCAGGGCGACACCCTGAGCGGTATCGCCACCCGGAACGGGACCACCTGGCGGCAGGTCTACGCAGCCAACAAGGCCGTCATCGGCGGTGACCCCCACCTCATCGTGCCCGGACAGCGGCTCGACCTCTGACCGCGCGCCCCGGGACCCGTGCCGCGCCGGATCAGTCGAGTTCCCTCGCCTCGCCGCCGAACGCCAGTGCTCCGCGGCGGAGTTCGTACACGAGCACGCCCGGTGTCTCGCGCAGCGCCGGTGGCAGGCGCTGTTCGGCGACGACCACACAGGCGTCGAGGCCGCCGAGCAGTGCGTACGTGCGGGTCGCGACCGCCGGTGACATGCCCTGGGTGGGTTCGTCGGCGAGGACGACTCGCACGTGGGGCGGCAGGGCCCGGGAGAGGGCGACCATGCGCTGCTCGCCGCCGGAGAGGGTGCCGGCGCGGCGGGGGAGGAGCGGGGCGAGCTGTGGATAGGCGTCCAGGGCGGAGGAGACGTCCGGCGCGGCGAGTTCGAGGTTCTCGCGCACGGTGAGCGAGCCGAAGACGGCCCGCCGCTCCGGTACGAGGACGAGGCCGCGCCGGGCGCGCTCGTAGGCGGGCACCCGGGTCACGTCGGCACCGTCCCACACCACGGCGCCGCCGGAGAGCGGGACCGTGCCGGCGAGGGCCCGCAGCGCGGTCGTACGGCCGGAGCCGTTGCGGCCCAGCAGGACGGTCAGGCCGGGGCCCGGAGCGGCGAGGGTGAGGCCGTGCAGGGCCTCCAGGGGGCCGTAGCGGACGCGGGCGTGGCGCAGGGAGATGTGGGTCATCGTTCGGCCGCCGGGTCGAGTGAGCGGAGGATCCGTTCGGCGGGGCCGGAGGTGACGATCCGGCCCGCCGCCATCACGTGCACGACGTCCGCGAGGTCTGCGACGAGGTCGAGGTCGTGTTCGACGACCAGCAGGGCCGTGCCGTCGTCGGCGAGGGCGCGCAGCACGCGGGCGAGGGCGGCCACCTCGCCCGCGTCGAGCCCGGCGGCCGGCTCGTCCAGCAGCAGCACCCGGGGGCCGCCGGCCAGCGCCCGCGCCAGCTCGACCCGCCGCAGCGTCCCGGTCGCCAGCCCGGCGGCGGGCAACGTCCGCACCGGCCCGTCCAGTCCGAGCAGCCGTAGGGCCCGCTCCACCGCCCCGGGATCGGTGACCCGACCCTGCTCGGCGCCCACCCGCACATTTTCGGCGACCGTCAAGGATGGGAAAACAGCCAGCTGTTGGAACGTCCGAGCGATACCGAGCCGGGTGCGCGCATGTGCCGGAAGTCGTGTGATGTCCCGCTCACCGAAGCTCACCCGGCCGCCGCCGGGCCGCAGCGTTCCGGCGAGACAGTGGAACAGGGTGCTCTTCCCTGCCCCGTTGGGCCCCACGACCGCACTGACGCGACCTGGCGGGACGTCGAGGTCGACACCGTCGAGAGCGGTGAACTCGCCGTAGCGGAGGCTGAGGTGGCGGGCTCCGAGGGAGGGGGCGCGGGGAGGGGGAGGGGTGGTGCCGGTGGTGGTGGGTCTCGGGGTGGGCGCGGCGGCCGGGGTGGGCGGCTGTTCCTGGGCGCCGTCCCGCCCCGAGCCGCCCGCCTCGGGGGATGCCGCCGCTGCCCCGCCCGAGTCGCCCGCGGGCCGCAGAGCCGCCCCGGCCGACATCCCCGCCCGTACCCGCTCCCGGGCCCGTACCCCCGTCGGCGTCAGCTCGCCCCGGGGCGTCGTCCCCCGCCGCAGCCGGGTGGCCGCCGCGCGAGCCGCCTCGTACGGGCCGCCGGGGAAGCGGCCCACCAGTACGGCCAGGACGCCGATCACGGCGGCGGCCACGCCGCCCTTGGTGCCGGCGTCGAGGCCTACGAGCAGGGCGGCCGCCGCGAGGGCGCCCAGGGCGCTGTCGGCGCCCAGGACGACGACGGCGGCGAACCAGAGGAGGCCGCGGACGGGGTCGTAGGCGCCGGGGTCGAAGGCGTGGACGCCCATGGCGAGGAGGCCGCCGCCGAGGGCAGCGAGCGCGGCGCCCGCCACGAAGGCCGTGAGCTTGAGGGCGGGTACGCGGACGCCCGCCGCCGAGGCGCCGGACTCGTGGTCGCGCAGGGCGGCGAGGGCCCGGCCGGTGCGGCCCCGGCGCAGCGCGTGGACGGCCAGGAGCGCGCAGGCCAGGAGGGCCAACTCCAGGACGTAGTACGCGCGGTCCCCCTCGAAACCGGCAGGGCGGGAGAGGGTGAGGCCGGAGGTCGCGTACGGCTGGGCGAAGACGAAGCGGCTGACGCCGACGCCCACCGCGAAGGTGGCGAGGGCGAGGGCCAGGCCGTGGCGGCTGATGGCGGGCCGGCCGGTCAGCAGGCCGAGGGGGGCCACCAGAAGCACGGCGACCAGCAGGGCGGTCAGTTCGGGGAGCGGGGGCAGGAAGGGGAAGCGGCCGGCCGCCAGGAGCGCGGTGAACAGCGCGCCCAGGCCCGCGTACGCCGCCTGTCCGAGGGAGATCTGGCCGCCCCGGCCCGTCACCACCACCAGGGAGAGCAGGACCACGCCCAGCGCCGGCACCTGGACGGCCGTATGCAGGTCCGGGCCCGCGAAGCCCAGTGGGATCAGGAAGAGCAGCGCCGCCACGATCCAGGCCCCGGCGGGCGTGCGCACCCGTGCGGTCGCCGTGCGCGGCAGGGCGTCCCGGGTGCCGACGCCGGGCAGGACGAGGGCCGCGATGAGCAGGGCCACGACGAAGAGGTCGGCGCCCACCGCCCGGAGCAGCGGCTCCGCCCAGCCCGAGGGATGCAGCCGGGTCAGCTGGCTCTGGGCGACCCCGATGCCGAGCGCCACCACCACCGCCACCGGCAGGCCGCGCATCCGGGCGGCGACCGCCACGGCGACCACCTCCATCACCAGGAGCGGCATGCCGTACGGGTCGAGGCGTACGTACGGGACCAGCAGGACGCCCGTCAGGCCCGCAGTGAAGGAGCCGAAGGCCCAGCCCGCGGCGGCCACCCGGTCCGCGTCGACGCCTGCGAGGACGGCGAGGGACCTGTCGTCCACGACGGCGCGCAGTTCGCGGCCGAAGCGCGTGAAGCGCGTGACCGCGCCGACGGCCGCCGCGACCGCCAGGACCACCGCCAACTGGCCCCACGGCTCGGCGGACACCAGCGTCGGCGCGTCGGCCCGCGCCCCCTGCCCCCACAGCAGGGCGGCCCCGCCGACGAGGAGGACGAAGACGCCGATGGACGCCACGAGGGTCTGCGCCGGGTCGCCGCCGAGCACGGCGAGCGGGCGGAAGACGAAGCGCTCCAGCACCAGGCCGATGACGGGAGCCACCACCAGCAGCGTCACCGAGGCGCCGAGCCAGAGGGGCCAGTCCCACTCCACGGTGAACTGCCGCAGCAGATACGCGCACACCATCGCGATCGCCCCGTGCGCGAAGTTGAGCACACCGGTGGCCCGGTACGTCACGATCAGACCGATCCCGGTGAGGGCCGCCGCGCCGCCGACCGACAGCCCGGCCAGCGTGAGGTCGTACGTCAACGACGCCATCAGCCCTCCGTGGGCTCGGCCGCGTCACTCCCGGAGGGCGCCTCGCAGATCGGGCACGGCCGCAGTTCGCCGCTCGCCGGCACCCGGGAGTCCACCGGCACCGCCTCCGCCTTGCCGGCCACCAGCGGGCAGTCCGCGCGGTGCCAGAGGGTGCCGCCGGGCACCATCAGCAGCTTGCCGCTGGTGGCGAGGGGCACGACCGCCGCCGGCCCGGACACGTCGGCGCCGGCGGGCTCGGCGGTGACCAGGAGGCCGTACAACTCCTCGACGCGCGTGGCGGCCAGGGCGTTTTGGCCGTGGGCGAGGAGGACCGCGCCCGCGATGATCAGCGCGGCTCCGGGCACCGTGCAGGAGGCCAGGTAGGGGAGCTGCCGCTCGGCGAAGCGTTCGCCGGAGATGCCGTACCAGCCGACGACGCACAGCACGGCGCCACCGGCGAGCGCGGCCCAGCCGGCCCAGAGGACGGGGTGAGTGGTCCGCGGTCGGACTGTTCGCATCCGGGCCTCCACACGTCGTGTGTCTGTCCATCTCAGCCGATGGCTTGCACTATGCCCCCTGCAAGCTGACCCTGAAAGCACCGGGCGTAGACCGCCCGGACCGACACCCGGTGGTGAGCCAGATGGTTCTCGGGAGCGACCTCAGGCGGGCGAACGGACGGCGGGGCCGCGGCCCAGGAGCGGCGGGACGGGGTACGGCCCTGGCCGCCACCTTGGTCCTCCTCCTCGCCCCGGCCCTCGCGGCATGCAGCGACGACAGCGGTGGCGGCGGCGACACACCCCTGCCCACCCCGTCGGTGGAGCGGACGACCAGCGAGCCGGCCGATCCGAGTACGAGCGCGGCCGGGCCGGCGGACGAGGCGGCGGCGGAGCAGGAGATCAAGGAGAACTGGCGGAAGTTCTTCGATCCGGCCACCTCCACGAAGGAGAAACAGGCCGTTCTGGAGAACGGTGAGGAGATGGGTCCGGTACTGAAGGCCTTCAGCGGCGACGAGCGCGGCGGGCAGGTGGAGGCCGAGGTCCAGAAGGTCGCGTTCACCTCGGCGACCGGCGCCGACGTGACCTACACCCTGCTCCTGGAGGGCGCCACCGCCCTGCCCGACGCGGCGGGCACGGCCGTCGAGCAGGACGGCACCTGGAAGGTGTCCGTCAAGACGCTGTGCGGGCTGGTCACGCTGAGCGGCAATGCGACCCCGGGCCCGGGCTGCTGAGTCGGCCGCGGCGGGCCTGCTGCTCCTGCTGGCCACGGCCTGCGGCAGCCGGCTCCCGGAGAGCGACTTCGAACACCGGGACACCGCCGGCACCACGCCGCCGAACCGTGAGCCGCTGCGCGTCGGCATCATCACCAGTGTCACCAGCCCGGTCGGCGGCACCGCGTTCACCGGGCCGCGCGACGGGGCCAAGGCCTACTTCGCGGCGCTCAACGCGCGCGGCGGCATCGACGGCCGCCGGGTCGAGGTGCGGGAGTGCGACGACGGGGGCAGCGGCGTCGGCAACAACGAGTGCGTGCGGAAACTGGTGGAGGATGACGAGGTGGTGGCGCTGGTCGCCACCACCGCCCTCGACTACGCGGGCGCCTCCCGGGTCGCACGCGCGCGCGTGCCCGACATCGGCGGCCAGCCCATCGGCCCGGCGTACGACACCTATCCGCACCTGTACAGCGTCTACGGCAGCCTCGCGCCACGGAACGGCACGACCGGCTGGGACGGCGAGCAGTACGGCGGCACCGAGGTCTACCGCTACTTCAAGCGCGAGCACGGCGCCCGTACCGCCGCCGTGGTCTCGTACAACCAGTCGGCGTCCGCCGCGTACGCGCGGCTCGTCGTCCAGGGGCTGAAGGCCGAGGGGTACGAGGTGGTCACCGAGCAGGTCGACTTCGCGCTGCCCAACTTCCGCGCGGCCGCCGCCGACATCAAGGAGCAGGGCGCCGACCTGGTCTTCGACGCCATCGACGGCCACGGCAACGCCCGGCTCTGCGAGGCGATGGACGAGGCCGGCGCCGAGGTGACCGCCAAGGTCACCAATGTGCAGAACTGGACCTCCGAGGTCGCCGAGGACTACCGGGACGCCCCGCGCTGCCGCAACGCCCTGTGGGCCACCGGGTCCAGCCGCGACTACGAGGACACCGGGCACCCGGCGGTGCGGGAGTTCCGGGACGCGACGAAGACTCTGAAGACGCGCTCCCAGTGGCAGTTGGAGGGCTGGGCGGCCGCGATGTGGTTCACGGACGCGGCGAGATCGTGCGCGGGAAGCCGGGAAGGAAGCGAGAGAGGTGTCACGCGGGCGTGCGTCGACCGGTTCATGAACCGGGACGAGCCCTACGACGCCGGTGGACTCCTCGTCCCCGTCCGCTTCGAGCGGCTCGCCGAGCCCCCGAAGACCCGCAGGTCCTGTGTGTCGGTGGCCCGTTGGCAGGACGGGAAGGGATGGGTCAGTCAGGGGGACATGAACGCCACCTGTTTCGACGTCCCGCAGCTGCCCTACCGACCCTGATGCGTTTCGGGGCGATCGGGTTCCCTCATCCGGCTACCGATCGCGCAACCGTTGGAGAACAACTTGATGTGGATGTCCAACCATTCCCCAGGATGCCGGGTCTAACCGTGTGGCGGTTGACCAGAACCGCCATTGATGGATGACCAGGGAAAACGGGGGTTCGGGGGACGCATGCACATTTCTTTCCTGATACACAACGCGTACGGAATCGGGGGCACGATCCGGACGACGTACAACCTGGCGAACACCCTGACCGAGCAGCACGACGTGGAGATCGTCTCCGTCTTCCGCCACCGCGACGAGCCGGTCTTCGACGTGGACCCGAAGGTCCGGCTGCGCGCCCTCGTCGACATCCGGGAGGGTGGCGCCGACAATGGCCACGCCGATCTGGAGCGCCCGGCGAAGGTCTTCCCGCGCGCCGAGGGCCGCTTCGGGCAGTACAGCGCACTGACCGACCGGCGCATGGCCGAGCACCTCGGCGCCGTCGACGCCGACGTTCTCGTGGGCACCCGGCCGGGGCTGAACGTGCACATGGCGCGGCAGACCCGCCGCGGTCCGGTCCGCGTCGGCCAGGAGCACCTCACGCTCGACAGTCACTCCCCGGCCCTGCGCGCCACCCTGCGCGGCGTCTACCCGCGGCTCGACGCGCTCACCACGACCACCGAGGCCGACGCGCGCGCGTACGGCTCGAAGATGCGGCTGCCGGGGGTCCAACTGCTGGCCGTGCCCAACCCGGTGCCCGCGCCGGGCCTCGACCCCGCCGACGGCACCGGCAAGTGGGTCGTCGCCGCCGGACGGCTCGCCCCCGTCAAGCGCTACGACCTGCTCGTCAATGCCTTCGACAAGGTCCGCGAGGAGCGGCCCGACTGGCGCCTGCGGATCTACGGCGGCGGCAAGCAGAAGGACAAGCTGCGCGCCCTCATCGACAAACTGGGCCTCTACAACCACGTCTACCTGATGGGCCCCGCCAACCCCATCGAGCCCGAGTGGGCCAAGGGCTCCATCGCCGCCGTCACCTCCAGCCTGGAGTCCTTCGGCATGACCATCGTCGAGGCCATGCGCTGCGGCCTGCCGGTGGTCTCCACCGACTGCCCGCACGGCCCCGGCGAGATCATCGAGGACGGCGTGGACGGCCGCCTGGTCAAGGTCGGCGACGTCAAGGCCATCGCCGACGGTCTCCTCGAACTCATCAACGACGACGACAAGCGGCAGCGGATGGCGCACGCCGCGCTCACGGACTCCGAGCGCTTCGACCCGTCCCGCATCGCCGAACGCTACGAGACGCTCTTCGGCGACCTCGTCGCCCGTGGCGGCGGCTCGTCGGTGGGCCGGATGCGCGGCTCCCTGCACCGCACCCGGGGCGCGCTGCTCGGCGGCGCGTACGCCGTCCGGGACGCCGGACGTTCCGCTCTCAAGAAGGGGCGCACCGCATGATGACGCTGGCTCCGCAGCAGCCCACGCACCGCGACGACGAGGAGGACCGGGCCATCCCGCGCACGGATTGCGTCGCCGACTCGGCGGGCGGCCTGACCTTCGACATCGCCGACCGCGGCGAGCCCGGCCCCGCCCACCTGGTCCTCTTCCTCCGCGACAGCGATCAGCGGGTGAGCCTGCCGCTCACCCCGGCCGGCGACGGCCGCCTCCGGGCCGCGCTGCCCAGTGGCGTGGACGTCCCCGAGGGCCGCTGGGACGCCTACCTCCAGGTGGCCGGCGGCGAGCCGAGCCGGCTGTCTCCGGGCCTCAACGACCTGCGCTCCCTCGTCGACCGCGCCCCCACCGCCGACCGGATCGCCGTCCGCATCCCGTACGGCACCAAGCACGGCAACCTCACCATCCGCAGCTGGGAGCGCTCCCCGCACGCCGAGGCGGGCGCACTCCACATCGGCGACGGCGAACTGGAGGTGACCGTCGAGACGTACGGCACCGAACCGACGCCCGACGCGTACGCCGAGTTCACCGACCGCGAGGAGTCGGCACCCGCCGTCCGGGCCGAACTCACCCCGGGCCAGGGCGGCTTCCGCTGCGCCGTGGCCTATGGCGCGCTGCGTCCCGGCACCTGGGACCTGTGGCTGCGGCCGCGGGGGGAGAACGGCCCGCGCGTGCGGATCGCACGGCTGCTCGACGACATCGTCGACAAGCATCCCGTCTTCGTCTATCCCAGGACCCGCGTCGAGACGGATCACGGACCGCTGGAGGCCGAGCCGTTCTACACGGCCGACAACGACCTGTCGGTCAGGGTCGGCGCCGTGAGCTGAGCCGAACGGAGTACCGGCGGTCGCGGACACACCCTGTCCGCGACCGCCGGCAGACTCGCCCCTATTCGGAGACATCGGCACGGCTGCTGCGGCTGCTCTCGCTTCTGCAGGCCCACCGCGAATGGTCCGGCTCCGCGCCGGCCGACCGGCTCGGGGTCACCCCGCGCACGGTCCGCCGGGACGTGGACCGGCTGCGCGAGCTTGGGCTACCCCGTCAACGCCGGCCCCGGCACGGGCGGCGGCTACCAGCTCGGCGCCGGGGCCGAACTCCCGCCGCTGCTCCTCGACGACGACGGTGGGGCCCCTCCCGCCCGAGCAGGTTCGAGGATGGGGGAGGTCGCGGTGGCCGTCGGCCTGCGCACGGCCGCCGGACAGGGCGTCGAGGGCATCGGCGAGTCCTCCGTACGCGCCCTCGCCAAGCTCGAACAGGTGCTGCCCGGCCGGCTGCGCCGCCGCGTGGGCGCGCTGAACGCCTTCACCGTGCCCCTGCTGCGCGGACCGCAGCTCTCCGCCGTAGCCCCGGAAGTGCTCACCGAGCTCGCGAACGCCTGCCGGGACGCCGAGCGGCTGTGCTTCGAGTACCGCGACCTCCCCCAGTCTCGAACGACCTCGACCGGTGGACCCCCATCGGCGTCGCCACCCGCCGTACCGTCGAGCCGCACCGCCTGGTGTGCACCGAGCGCCGCTGGTACCTGGTCGCCTGGGACGTCGACCGCGCCGACTGGCGCACCTTCCGCGTGGACCGGGTCACGCCCAGGCCGCCGCACGGCCCGCGCTTCACGCCCCGCGAGCCACCGGCCGAGGACCTCGCCGCGTACGTCTCCAAAGGGGTCTCGACGCGCGCGTACGCCTCGCACGCGGTCGTACGGCTGCTCGTGCCCCTGGCCGGAGGCCACCGAGCGGATCTCGCCCTCGGCGGGCACCCTGGAGGCCTGCGACGAGCACAGCTGTCTGCTGCGTACCAGGGCCCCGAACCTGGACGTGATGGCCATTCACGTGATGATGACGGGCGTCGAGTTCGAGGTCGTCGAGCCGGCGGAGCTGACCGGGACGATCAGGACCCTTCGGGACCGCCTGTCGGCCGCTCTTGACCGAAGCGGGGATGCGGGGTCCGCTCCTGCCCCTCCCGGGTCTGGGGCGGTGTGATCGCCGCGAACTTCGGATGGTGCAGGTCGAACGCAGGGGACTCGGAGCGGACCCGGGGCAGCGTCACGAAGTTGTGGCGCGGCGGCGGACAGGAGGTCGCCCACTCCAGTGACCGGCCGTAGCCCCACGGGTCGTCGACGTCGACCCGCACGCCGTACCGGGAGGTCTTCCAGACGTTGTAGAGGAACGGCAGTGTGGACAGGCCCAGCAGGAACGCGCCGATCGTCGAGAGCGTGTTGAGGGCCGTGAAGCCGTCGGCGGCCAGATAGTCCGCGTACCGGCGCGGCATGCCCTCGGCGCCCAGCCAGTGCTGCACCAGGAACGTGGTGTGGAAGCCGACGAAGAGCGTCCAGAACTGGATCTTGCCGAGCCGCTCGTCGAGCATCTTCCCGGTGAACTTCGGCCACCAGAAGTAGAACCCCGCGAAGGTCGCGAAGACGACCGTGCCGAAGACGACGTAGTGGAAGTGCGCGACCACGAAGTACGAGTCCGTGACGTGGAAGTCCATCGGCGGCGAGGCCAGGATCACCCCCGTCAGACCGCCGAAGAGGAACGACACCAGGAAGCCGGTCGCCCACAGCATCGGCGTCTCGAACGACAGGGAGCCCCTCAGCATCGTCCCCGTCCAGTTGAAGAACTTCACCCCCGTCGGGACGGCGATCAGGAAGCTCATGAACGAGAAGAACGGCAGCAGCACCGCGCCCGTCGCGAACATGTGGTGCGCCCACACCACCACCGACAGCCCGGTGATCGCCATCGTCGCCGCGACCAGCGTCAGATAGCCGAAGATCGGCTTACGGCTGAAGACCGGGATGATCTCCGAGACGATCCCGAAGAAGGGGAGGGCGATGATGTAGACCTCAGGGTGTCCGAAGAACCAGAAGAGGTGCTGCCACAGCAGCGCGCCGCCGTTCGCCGCGGCGAAGACGTGCGAGCCGAACCGCCGGTCGGCCTCCAGACAGAGCAGCGCGGCCGCCAGCACGGGGAACGCCATCAGGATCAGGATCGACGTGAACAGCGTGTTCCAGGTGAAGATCGGCATCCGGAACATCGTCATGCCGGGGGCGCGCATCGCGATGATCGTGGTCAGGAAGTTCACCGCGCCGAGGATCGTGCCGAAGCCGGCCAGCGCGAGCCCCATGATCCACATGTCGGCCCCGATCCCCGGTGACCGTTCCAGACCGTTCAGCGGCGCGTAGGCGAACCAGCCGAAGGCCGCGGGCCCCGACGGCACCAGCAGCGAGCCCAGCACGATCAGCCCGCCGAACAGGAAAAGCCAGTACGACAGCATGTTCAGCCGGGGGAAGGCGACATCGGGCGCACCGATCTGCAGCGGCATGATCTCGTTGGCGAACCCGGCGAAGGTGGGCGTCGCGAAGAGCAGCAGCATGATCGTGCCGTGCAGCGTGAACAGCTGGTTGAACTGCTCGTTGTCCACGATCTGGGTACCCGGCCGGGCCAGCTCGGCGCGCATCACCAGCGCCATCAGACCGGCGGCCAGGAAGAACAGGAACGACGTGACCAGGTAGAGATGGCCGATCTTCTTGTGGTCCGTGGTGGTCAGCCAGTCGACCACCAGCCGCCCCGGCCGCTTGACCCGCACGGGTCGTACCGGTGCCTGTACGGTCTCGGTCCCCATCGCTCGCCCCTTCGCTGCCGCGTCCTGGGCCCGTGAAGCACGCCATGATGCTCGTGCCCCCGCCGCTCCGACAGGGGGCGTAGGGGGGAAGTGTGCGGGAACCATGTATTTCCCATGAGGAACGGGCTTTCGGGGGCCGTTCGGGAATCAGCGGGAAAAGGCCGGACACGCACCGGACACACGGCCCCGGACATACTTTCCGACGGGCTATTCGAGATGGTGCCGAAGAGGCCCAGAATTAGGTTCGACAGCGCGCGGAAGGCGTACGGAACCGCTCGTACGTGTGACGGCTCACTACGCCGACAGGGGATGTCGGGGCGGTCGAATCGCGTGTCGTGGTTCTGTGACAGAAGCGTGACTGTGGGAGGACAACGGGCCCTCCGGCCGCCTAACGTGGCGGTCATGGCACCCATTCCCACCCCTTCCGAAGAGCCCCGGGACAACCCCGACGCATACGTCGGACTGGAGGCGCCGAACGCCGAGCACCGCGCCCGGGAGCGCGGCTGGTCCACGGTCAGAAAGCTGCCGCCGGGCGCGATCATCACCATGGAGTACCGCTTCGGCCGGCTGAACCTGGAGGTCGAGGACGGCCGGGTGAAGCGCGCCTGGAAGGGCTGACTCCGCACGCCGTCAGGTCCAGGACGGGCGAAGGCCCGGCTCTCGCGAGCCGGGCCTTCGCCCGTGCGGGGCATGAGGTGTGTGCGTACCGGCCCCGCTGTCTCGTGTCAGCCGCCCGCGAGCGGCCGGGCCGAGCTCGCGTTGTGCGCGACCCGGTCCGCGTGGGGTGGCCGACGGGCGCCGAGCGGAGTGACCGACGCCCGCTCCGACCTGGTCAGATGCGGTCCGGGAGCCAGGTGCAGCGGCACGATCGGCGGGTGCGTGGTGCGGGCCGCGATGGTCGTGTCACGGGCGCCCGGGGACTCCTCGCCGGGCTTGCGCAGCGAGGCCGCGGCCACGGCGGTGGACGCCGGCGCGGGTGCCGTCCCGGGCACGGACGCGGTAGCGGGCACGGGTGCCGTCCCGGGCATCGGCGCTGCACCGGGCAAGGGCGCCGTACTCGGCACAGGGGCGGTACGCCGGTCGCGCCAGCCGTCCCGCAGCGAGAAGACCCAGGCCTCGGCGCGGGCGATCAGCGGCTCGAACCAGGGCAGTCCCAGCATGATCAGCAGACCGGCTGCCCAGCCCAGCACGACGTCGCTCAACCAGTGCGTACCGAGGTAGACCGTGGTGAGACCGACGCCCAGCGAGATCACGGCGGACAGCGCGGACAGCCAGCGTCTGGCCCTCGGCGTCGACGCCAGATAGGCCAGGATTCCCCAGGTCACCACGGCGTTCGCGGTGTGGCCCGAAGGGAATATGTCACCGCCCAGCCACATCTCGTTGGCGCCGATCTCGGTCGCGTAGTGCGGGCCGAGCCGGCCCATGCCGAGCTTGGCGGCGCCGACCGTGATGTTCAGCAGCAGCAGCGAGACGCCGAGCGCGAGCAACGGCCGCAGGGTGTGCTGCCGCCACGAGCGCCAGCCCAGCCAGGCGGCGACCATCACGGCGGTGGGGCCACGCTGGCCCAGGACGACGTAGTAGTCCAGGAACGCGTGGATCTGCTGCCACTGCTGGTACGGCCGGAAGAACATGATCTGCCAGTCGAGCCGCACCAGCCACGACGTGATCACCACGGCCCACACGATCGCCCCGTAGAAGGCCAGGGTGGAGGAGAACAGCACCACCCTGTGCCGGGTCATCACCGGCACATCGATGTGGGCCGGTCGTTCCGGCTCACGGTCCAGCCTGGAGAAGACCCGGTCCAGACGGGTCAGCTTTCGTTCGGTACGCACTCAATCGACGTTACAGCGAGTGAGCTCCGACGCGCTGTGAATCACCGGCTTTGTGATGACGCCGTGATGTGGGATTGCTCTCAGATCGATGGTTATTTCAGCTGGACGAATCGCCGTGACGCTCCGTCTTTAATTCCATGACTCAATAGGGGGTATCGGTTTTACCACCCTTTTGAATTCGTTCACCGAATGCTCGCGTGGAATTACCCGGGCGCTCTCCGTCCCGCGCCGCCCGGTCACGGAGGGCCGGAGCCATTCAGCCAGAACGCCCCGTACACCGCCATCGCCGCCGCGGCGCCCCCGAGGATCGCCGCTGACCTGGGCGTACGCGCCCGTGCCAGGGCCTGTGCGAGGGGCAGCAGGAGGGGGAAAGCGGGCATCAGCAGCCGTGGTTTCGAGCCGAAGTAGCTCGACGCGCACAGCGCCAGCGCGGTGACGACCCCCGCGTACACCAGCAGTGACAGCGGCTGCCCCTGTCGTACACACAGCACGTACAGCCAGATGATCAACGCCACTCCGACGATCAGCCCGATCCCCGCCAGGGCCGACGGGAACGACGTGAACTTGTCGGCGACGAAACGGGCGAAGGCGTAACCCCCGTCGAAGCCGTTGCGCCAGCCCGCCTGGACGTCGAGATAACCGAGCGGGCCCCTGCCCGTGTGCCGGCCGACCCACAGGACGTATCCGGCGGCACCCATGGGCGCGAGCAGCATGCCGAGGGCGCGCGGCCAGACGGGAGCGCCGTCCGATGTCCCCGTGCTCCGATCTCGTAGGTACGACGCGATCGCCGCCGCCCACACCGCCGCGACCACGGCGAGCCCCACCGGGCGGGTCAGCCCGGCGAGCGCGGCCAGGGCGCCCGCGCTCACCCAGCGGCCGGTCAGGACGGCGTACAGCGACCAGGCGGCCAGCGCGGTGAACAGCGACTCCGTGTACGCCATCGACTGCACGACGCCGACCGGCAGCACGGCCCACAGGAGCACCGCGCACACCCCGACCCGGCGCCCGTACACCTGGTCGACGACCGCGAAGATCCCCCAGGCCGCGGCGAGCGAGGCGAGCGTGGCGACGACGAGGCCCGCGTGCGCGTACGACAGCGGGGTCACCGCCGACACCGCCCGCTCCAGCCACGGCAGCAGCGGGAAGAAGGCCAGGTTCGAATGGACGTCGCCGTTCGGCAGGCGCACCTCGTAGCCGTAACCCAGCTCGGCGACGCGGGTGTACCAGAGCGAGTCCCAGCGGGCCGACAGCAGCGTGAGGGCGCTCTTGTCGCGCGCCGCGCTCCACAGGGTCAGCGCGACGATCCCCAGAGCGCGCACGGCGGCGTACCCGAGGAGTGCGGGGGCGGCCCGCCGCAGCAGGGGCGGCGCCGGGCGCGTAGCGAGATCGGTCACGCGCTCGATTATCGGCGGAGCCAGGAAGCGGCCAGGACGCCCGCACGTGATGGACCGTGACGGGCGGAACACGGACGAGTGATGAAGGAGCCGTGGAGGACCGGTGGACGGCCTACGGCGTGGCGTATGCCACACGTCGCATGAGGGTTCCATGAGACACCCGCCACGTTCCACCTGCCGGGACTCGCGTACGCTGACGGCTCGCTCGCCTTTCGTTGCGCGGGTCCGGGACACCACTCCTCCCGAACCGTAGCCGCTGGGGAGTCCCCATCCCTGCGGTCCCGCCGAACGCGAGAGCATCTGGGAGGTAGGTACATGTCCGGGACGCCCACGGCCGCCGCGCGACGCCGTCGGGAGACCGGGGCCGGTGCGAACCGCTGGGTCGTCCTCGTCGTGCTCTGCGTCAGCCTGCTCCTCGTCGCCGTCGACGCCACCGTGCTCCATGTGGCGGTGCCCGCCGTCACCGAGGACATCAAGCCCGGCGCCATGGAGCTCCTGTGGATCGTCGACGTCTACCCGCTCGTCTGCGCCTCGCTGCTGATCCTCTTCGGCACGCTCGGCGACCGGGTCGGCCGCAGACGGATCCTCCTCCTCGGTTACGCCCTCTTCGGCGTCGCCTCCGGACTCGCGGCCTTCGCCGAGACCCCTCAGGTCCTGATCGCGGCCCGTGCCCTGCTCGGCGTCGGCGGCGCGATGATCATGCCCGCGACGCTGTCGATCCTGCGCCAGGTCTTTCCCGACCGGCGCGAGCGGGCGCTCGCCATCGGCGTCTGGAGCGCCGTCGCCGCCGTGGGCGCGGCGGTCGGGCCGCTGCTCGGCGGGTTCCTGCTGGAGCACTTCTGGTGGGGTTCGGTCTTCCTCATCAACATCCCGCTGATGCTCGTCAGCCTGCCGGTCGGCCGGCTGCTGCTGCCCGAGTCGACGGGCGAGCGCGACGGCCCCTGGGACGTGGTCGGAGCCCTGACGGCCGCCGTCGGTCTCTTCGGCGTGGTCCTCGGGGTGAAGCGGCTCGGTGGCGGCCACCCGCCGTTCGACCCGGGCACCGCGCTGGCGCTCCTCGGCGGCGGCGGGCTGCTGATCGCGTTCGTACGACGGCAGCGGCGCCGGGCGCAGCCGCTGGTCGACCTGCGGATGTTCGCGCGCCCCGCGTTCAGCACCTCCGTCGGCTGCATCGTGCTGGCCATGCTCGCGCTGGTGGGCCTGGAGCTGATCGCCGCGCAGTATCTGCAACTGGTCCTCGGGCTGTCCCCGCTCCAGACGGGTCTGCGGCTGCTGCCGCTGACCATCGCCGCGATGGCGGCCGGCCTCGCCGGCTCCCACCTGCTGCACCGCTTCGGGCCCCGACGCATGGTGTCCCTCGGCTTCTGCCTCACCGCCCTCGCCGTCGTCCTGCTCACCGCGATGGGCCGCCACGACAACGCCGGCCTGCTGCTCGCCGGGTTCGTGCTGCTCGGCTTCGGCCTGGAGACGACCCTCTTCGGCGCGTACGAGTCGATGCTGAGCGAGGCGCCCCCGTCCGCCGCGGGTGGCGCCGCCGCGATCGGCGAGACCTCCTATCAGCTGGGCGCGGGCATCGGCATCGCCCTCCTCGGCAGCGTCATGAACGCGGCGTACGCGCCTGGGCTGTCCTCCGTGCCGGGTGTGCCGGCCTCGGCGTCGAACTCCGCCGGGCATTCGCTCGGCGAGGCGTACGAGGTCGCCGACCGGCTGGGCGGGCCCTCGGGCGAGGCCCTTCGCCATGCCGCCCGTGACTCCTTCGTCCACGGCTTGCACGTGACACTGCTGGTGAGCGCGGCACTGCTCGTCCTCGGCGCGGTCATGGCGCTGCGGCTGCCCCGGGCGATGGAGTGCGGGGCGCCCGCGGCGGGCTCGGCGGATGTTCCCGGGCCCCGCGAGGCCACGAAGGCGCCGGTCCGCGCCGAGTCGATCCGCTGAGCTGCCCCGGCGCACCGGGCTGGGCGCCCGGGAGGGTGAGTCGCGCTCGGCCGCCTCGTCGGCGTGATTGCCCGCAGCCGGGCATGGCGATACCGTCGCCCTGCACCGTGACTAGCGGTGCTAGTTTTACTGAGCCGGAGGTTGCCCATGTCCGCGCCCGCGAAGTTGCCGCCCTTCGACCCCGCCGACCCGCTCGGACTCGACGACCTGCTCGACCCCGAGGAACTCGCCGTCCGGGACACCGTGCGGAGCTGGGCGGCGGACCGGGTGCTGCCCCGGGTGGCCGACTGGTACGAGCAGGGTGAGCTGCCGGGGATCCGGGAACTGGCCCGGGAGCTGGGGGCGATCGGCGCGCTGGGGATGTCCCTGGACGGGTACGGGTGCGCCGGGGCCAGTGCCGTGCAGTACGGGCTCGCCTGTCTGGAACTTGAGGCGGCGGACTCCGGGATCCGGTCACTGGTGTCGGTGCAGGGATCGCTCGCGATGTACGCCGTCCACCGCTTCGGGAGCGAGGAGCAGAAGCAGACGTGGCTGCCGAGGATGGCCTCCGGCGAGGTGATCGGGTGCTTCGGCCTCACCGAACCCGACCACGGGTCCGACCCGGCGGCGATGCGGACGCACGCCAAGCGGGACGGCGGCGACTGGGTCCTCAACGGACGCAAGATGTGGATCACCAACGGGTCCGTCGCCGGCGTCGCCGTCGTGTGGGCGCGGACCGAGGAAGGGATCCGGGGGTTCGTCGTGCCCACGGACACCGCCGGGTTCTCCGCGCCGGAGATCAAGCACAAGTGGTCCCTGCGCGCCTCCGTCACCAGTGAACTCGTCCTGGACGACGTCCGGTTGCCCGCCGACGCCGTACTGCCGGAGGTCACGGGGCTGAAAGGGCCGCTCAGTTGTCTCTCCCACGCCCGCTACGGAATCGTGTGGGGCGCGATGGGAGCCGCGCGGGCGTGTTTCGAGACGGCGGTCGAATACGCCAAGTCGCGCGAGCAGTTCGGGAAGCCGATCGGGGGATTCCAGCTCACCCAGGCCAAACTCGCCGACATGGCGGTCGAGTTGCACAAGGGGATTCTGCTCGCCCACCATCTGGGGCGGCGGATGGACGCGGGACGGCTCCGTCCCGAACAGATCAGTTTCGGCAAGCTGAACAACGTACGCGAGGCGATCGAGATCTGCCGTACCGCCCGCACGATCCTCGGCGCGAACGGGATCTCACTCGAATATCCGGTGATGCGGCACGCGACGAACCTGGAGTCCGTGCTCACCTACGAGGGAACCGTCGAAATGCACCAACTGGTGCTGGGCAAGGCGCTCACCGGACTCGACGCCTTCCGGTGAGCCACGGGGCATGACCCGCGCGCCGGAAGACGGGCCGGCGAGCGGCCCTGCCTCAGCTCTGGTTGAAGAAACCGTCCACCGGACGGCCAGCGGCCTCGCCGCTGACGATCTCCGTGTCGGCGGGGGTCAGCAGGAACACCCGGTTGGACACCCGCTCGATCGAACCACGCAGACCGAAGATCAGACCGGCCGCGAAGTCGACGACGCGCTTGGCGTCGGAGGCCTCCATGTTCGTGAGATTCATGATGACCGGGACGCCGTCCCGGAAAAGCTCACCGATGTGCCGGGCGTCACGGAAGCTGTCCGGCGTGACCGTGCCGATCCGCCGTCCCTGCACCTGCGCGGACTCGGACGCGACCTTGACGCGAGGGTCGGTGACCCAGGCCTCGCCGGAGCCGGACTCCCGCTCATCGGCGTAGTCGTCGTCGTAGTAACGCTCGTCATCGTTGTCGTCGACGAGGCCAAGCCAGGCACTCGCCTTGCGCACCGATCCCATGGACGCCTCCTCTCGCAGCGGTCTTTCGTGCTTTCCGCATCTCTATCGTCGTCCATGATGCGGATGTCTCGCCAAGTGGATAGACGCCGCACGGGGGTTTCGTGACGGTACTGGTGCAGAACGAATTCGTCGAGAGTCCATGTGCCCCAAGGGCTCTGCTGTACACACGTGCTGACGCTGAGTGAAATAATATTGTTCGCGGCGTTTGGGTGAGTGTCGGTGCGTCCGGGTGAACGTTCCGGCGGCTACGCTGCCGCCACAACGACGAGTGCACGGAAGACACGGGGGAGTGTCGTGTTCGGAATCGTGAGGCCATGCAGCCATCGGCTCGGCGAGGGGCTGCGGACGCAGTGGATGGCGCATCTGTGCGGGCTCTGTCTCGCACTGCGCGGAGACCACGGGCAGTTCGCTCGTGTCGTCACCAATTATGACGGTTTGCTGGTATCAGTGTTGACGGAGGCTCAGGCCGGGCAAGCCACCGATCTGCGGCGCACCGCCGGACCCTGTCTGCTGCGCGGGATGCGCACCGCCTCGGTCGCGCGGGGCGAGGGCGCGCGGCTCGCCGCCGCCGTCTCGCTGGTGCTCGCCTCGGCCAAGGTGCGTGACCACATGGCCGACGGGGACGGACTGCTCGGGCGCAAGCCGGTGGCGCTCGCGGCGCGCCGGGTCGCGACGAACTGGGGGCGCGCGGGCGCCCGTACGGGATCGGACATCGGGTTCGATACGGCGGTGCTGGTCGACGCCGTGGACCGGCAGGTCGGCATCGAGGCACTCGCCGGGCCGGGCACCCCGCTGCTGACGGTCACGGAACCGACCGAGACGGCGACCGCGGCGGCCTTCGCCTACACCGCGGTGCTGGCCGGGCGGCCGGACAACGCCGCTCCGCTCGCCGAGGCAGGACGCCTGTTCGGGCGGCTCGCCCATCTGCTGGACGCGGTGGAGGACCGGGCCGCCGACGCGGCCCACGGGGCGTGGAACCCGCTGACCGCCACGGGGACCTCTCCGGCCGAGGCCCGACGGCTCGCCGAGGACGCCCTGCACGGCATCCGGCTCGCCCTGCGCGAGGCCCACTTCGTGGACGGCGGGCTGGCCCATCTGCTGCTCGTGCACGAGTTGCGCAGGTCGGTGCACCGCGCGTTCGGGACGGTCCCGGTGTGCTCCGCGCATCAGCCGGGCGGGCCGCCCCAGCAGGGTGATCCGTACGGAGGCGGCGGCCACCCGTACGCGGGCGGCGACGGGAATCCGTTTGCGGGAGGCGGTGGGAACCCGTTCGGTGGGGGCGGCGCCCATGGTGGCGGGGGCGGTGGTTTCGGTGGGGTGCCCTCGCCTCAGCCGCCGCAGCGGCGGGGGTTCTGGGCGGGGTGCGGGATGTTCTGGCTGCTGTGCTGCACCTGCCGACTGTGCTGTGCCAAGGAGTACGAGGGTCCCTGGTCCCGTAAGAAGCGTGAGGGCTGCTGCCGGGACTGCGACTGCTGTGAGGCATGCGACTGCTGACGAGGCGACCGCTGAAGTCGCGACCGCTGACGAGGTGGCGCGCGAGGGGAGGGGCGCGTGTGAAGGCGGGGGGAAGAAGCGAGGGAAGAACACGAAGGCGCCCCGCGGAATCAGGGCGCGCAGTGGATCAGGTCCGGCTCAACAGGAAGAGGACCACACTCGACCGGTGAGCTGTATGCCGGTTCGGGCATCGCCGGCGCCGGCTTCGACATCCATCTCGTCGATCCCTGTCCGCCGGGTGCCGGGCGGATCTGGCGTGCGGACCAGTCGCGGTTGCTGTGGATGAACTCGCGGGCCGAGGACGTCACCGTGTTCACCGACGAGACCGTACGGATGGACGGCCCTGTACGGGAGGGACCCACCCTGTACGAGTGGGCGGGGCTCGACGGGCGGCTCTTCTCGGACCGGCGGATACAGGGGGAGTATCTGCGCTGGGCGTACGAGGATGCCGTGGCGGCCCTCCCCGAGGGGGTCACCGTCCGCCATCACCCGTGTCGCGCGCTGCGGATCGGCGGTCCGCGCGAGGGGCGCCAGCAGGTATGGCTGGAGGGGCGTACACGGCCGCTGCTCGCGGACCTCGTCGTCCTCGCGCTCGGCCATCTGGACGCCGAACCCGACGAGGAGCAGGGCGAGTTGGCCGGTTACGCCCGCACTCATGGGCTCGTCCATCTGCCGCCGGACTTCACCGCCGACAGCGACCTGTCCCGCTCGCGCCCGGCGAACCGGTACTCGTCCGGGGCTTCGGGCTCGCCTTCGTCGACCTCATGGTGTTGCTCACGGAGGGGCGCGGCGGACGGTACGAGGGCGACGCGGAGGGCGAGTTGACGTATCACCCGTCCGGGCGGGAGCCGGTGCTGCACGTCGGCTCGCGGCGGGGTGCCGTACCACTCGAAGATCGGGTACGACCTGGAGGGCGAGCGGCCGCCGCTGCCGAGGTTCTTCGGGCCGGCCGAGGCCGACGAACTGCTCGCGCGGGCCGACAGGTTGGATTTCCGGCGGGATGTGTGGCCGCTGGTGGAGCGGGAGTTGGGGTTCGCGCACTACCACCGGCTGTTCACGGCCCACCCCGAGCGGACGGCCATGGCCTGGGCGGACTTCGAGGAGAAGTACGCGGCCGTGGTGGATGCGGGGGAGCGGGCGGTGCTGGTCGCCTCCGCCGTGCCGGATGCCGCCGACCGGCTGGACCTCGCCGCGCTGGACCCTCCGCTGGAGGGGGTGCGGTACGGCTCGTACGAGGAGTTCCAGGAAGGGCTGCGCGGTCATATCGAGGGTGACCTGAGTCGACGTCATGATCCTTCCTTCAGTGGCGACCTGGCGGTGTTCTTCGGGCTGTTGTCCGTGTTTGGGCAGTTGATCCGGCTCGGGGATGTCGGGTCCTGGTGGCACGGCTTCTTCAGCTATCTGGCCTCCGGGCCGCCCGGACCCCGGCTGCGGCAGATGCTCGCCCTGTCACGGGCCGGTGTCCTGAACTTCCTCGGGGCGGACATGGCCGTGGCCGCCGAGGGCGGGGTGTTCCGGGCGTCCAGTGTCACCGTGCCCGGGGGCTCGGTCGAGGCGAGGGCGCTCGTGGAGGCGCGGTTGCCGGAGCCGACGGTCGCGCGGGTCCGCGACATGTTGCTGCGCGAGCTGTACGACGACGGGGGTGACGTCGAGACACCGGAAGGACTGGTCGCCGTCGACCCGGCGGACGGGCGGGTGCTGGACGGGTCCGGCCGGCCGCACCCCCGGTGGTTCGCGCTCGGGCCCTACACGGACAGCCGTACGCCGGGTGCGTTCACCCGGCCGCGTACCGGCGGGCCGGCGTTCCGCCAGAACGACGCGACCGCCCGGGTCCTTGTGTTCCTGCGAGACCTGCGGGGTCGCGCCGCCGCGTGAGCGACGGAGCGACGGAGCGACGGGTGCGGCTTGCCGTGCCGCGACCGGGGGAGCGACGTGACCGTGACCGTGCGGGTGCGGGTGCGGGTGCGGGTGCGGGTGCGAAGGGGCGAAGGGGCGAAGGAAGGGGAGGAAGGGGAGGAAGGAGCGGCGGGAGAAGGGATCGTGGCGGATCGGCAGGATGACTTCCGGCCAGGCGCGGGCGGGTGGCGAAGGGGTTCGGCCGGGTGCGGCGGGCGAGGCCCGGCGGTGCGGGTGAGCGCGGTGGTGGTCGTCGGCGGGTCGCGCGGCCTGCTGTGACGGTCCGTTCGACGGCCGTCGCGAGGGGCGCTCAGGATTCGCACAGAACCCGCACATACCCCCTGGTGGGGTCAACCGCCGGGGAGGGAGCGCCGGTTGCATTCCGAGAGGCCGAAAGGCCCTCTTGCGTGGGTCGGTCGCGCGGCCGAATACTTCCCCCCAGCGCCTTGTCAGGGACACGGCGTGTCCGGAATCCGGACCGATGTCCCTGATCTGACGCCTCACGGGCCCCGACCCCCACGCGGGCCCCCGACTTCCCTTTGGAGGGAACGAACAGTGAGGATCACGCGCACCACCCCCCGCAGTGGCATAACGAGACGGACCCGGCTGATCGCCGTGACCACCGGACTCGTGGCCGCAGCCGCCATCACAGTCCCCACCGCCAGCGCGGCAGGCACCCAGACCTTCAGTGCCGCCGAGCTGAAGAGCGCCAGCTCATCGGTGCTCCAGGCCGATATCCCGGGCACCTCCTGGGTGATCGACCCGGCGACGGACAAGGTCGTCGTCACCGCCGACAGCACCGTCTCCAAGGCGGAGCTCGCGAAGATCGCGAAGGTGGCGGGCGAGAACGCCGACGCCCTGACGATCAAGCGGACGCCGGGCAGGTTCAACAAGCTGATCAAGGGCGGCGACGCGGTCTATGCGAGTAGCTGGCGCTGCTCCCTCGGCTTCAACGTCCGCAGCGGGAGCACCAACTACTTCCTGACCGCCGGTCACTGCACCGACGGCGCGGGCACCTGGTACTCCAACTCCGGTCGTACCACGGTCCTCGGCCCGACCACCGGGTCGAGCTTCCCGACCAACGACTACGGCATCGTGCGCTACAGCAACACGTCCATCGCCAAGGACGGCACCGCGGGCAGCGTGGACATCACCAGCGCGGCCACCCCGAGCGTGGGCACCAACGTCATCCGTACCGGCTCCACCACCGGTACCCGCACGGGACGCGTGACCGCCCTCAACGCGACCGTCAACTACGGTGGCGGCGACGTTGTCTACGGCATGATCCAGACCACGGTCTGTGCCGAGCCCGGCGACTCCGGCGGCCCGCTCTACGGCAGCAACGGTGTGGCGTACGGTCTCACCTCCGGCGGCAGTGGCAACTGCACCTCCGGCGGCACGACCTTCTTCCAGCCGGTCACCGAGGCCCTGAGCGCGTACGGCGTCAGCGTCTTCTAGACCGACCGGGAGCCGGCGCACTTCCCCCGGCGCCGGTTCCGACTCAGCTGCGGCCGACAGCAGGCGAGCCTCCGCACATCATGTGTGCGGAGGCTCGCCCTCGTTCGGGCGGCGGAGTCACCTCCGAGAGGCGTGCGGGTGCGCGCCGAGGCGTGTGCGCCGCCCGTGAGTACTCCCTCTCATACGCCCACTTCGAGCCCTGGGGGCCGTGAGCGGCGGACCGGTCGCGGCACTTCACGCCGCACCTCAACGCCACCGGGAACCGAGCTCTTGGCGTGCGGCGGCGTCAAACGCGAGCCGCCTTCGCAGGCGGGCGGTCAGAAGCTCCAGTCGGCGAGCCACCCCGGCTGCGTATGCGGTCCTGACGGCCACGGCGGCCCAGCTCCGGGAGCCCCAGTTCCTCGCGGTGGAGAGCGAACCGGTCCTCGATCTCGCGCGTCCGAAGCCGGCCGCCGCGTTCGGTCAACCACAAGGGGGGAAGCCGTAGCGGGGGCGGACGTTGACGTCGTGCCCGCATAGTCGCGAGGTGTTCGCGCCGGTTGCCACCCGCGTTCGGATTCCGCGCGGGGGCCGCACGGCTGGTTTCCCGGCGGGCCCGCGTCCCGGCGGGCCCGCGTTCGGGTCCGGGCGGGCGCCACGGCCGGTTTGCGAGCGTGCCCACGAGTGTCTCCCGGGTGGGTCGCGCAGCCCGTTCCCCGGGTGGCTCTCACCGGTCTCCATGGCCGTCCTCTCGGGGGCGAGACCGGTGCAGGAGCAACTCCCCTCCCATGAGCCTCGCTTGTATTCGGGCGCTGAGGGGC
>NZ_JAEMUX010000048.1 GCF_016598475.1 Streptomyces adelaidensis | reverse complement strand
CTAGGGGACACCCTGCTCCAGGAAAGTGTGCATGGCCCGGCTCGGGTGGCAGAAGTCCAGCTACAGCGAGGGGGGTGCCGACACCTGCATAGAACTCGCCACCGGCCTCGTGGGCACCTCTCATCTCCGTGAGGGTGACACTCCGGTGACTGTCATAGCCATCACGACTGCGGCCCCGTGTGCCTTCCACGGCGGCGTCAAGAGGGCGGCTGTTCACCCGGCCAAGCCCGCGAGCGCACCCGGCTGATCCCGCCCCGTCCCTCGCTCCCCGTCACCCCTGCCCCACACCGGCGATACGGGCGCCGCATGCCCGGAATTCGTGCATCCGGACGCGAACTGCACCCGGTCGGGTGGACGGTATGTGCGGTATGCGCGCTATAGGTCGATATTGACCGGTAACGGAGCAGCGCCCTGGCGCGCTGGAGCACGGCGCAGTACCGAGACCACTGCGCACTCACCGAGGAGGCACCCCATGCGCGGAGCCACGCACGCCCGATGGATCGCCGGCGCGGCGGCCGTCGCCCTCGCCGCGACCGCCTGTGGGGGCGGGGACGACGACAGCGGCAGCGGTGACACCGCCGCCGTGCTCAGCTCCTCCTGGGGCGACCCGCAGAACCCGTTGGAGCCGGCCAACACCAACGAGGTGCAGGGCGGCAAGGTGCTCGACATGATCTTCCGCGGGCTGAAGCGGTACGACCCCAGGACCGGTGAGGCGAAGGACATGCTCGCCGAGGAGATCGAGACCACCGACTCGCAGAACTTCACCATCACCATCAAGGACGACTGGACCTTCAGCAACGGCGAGAGGGTCACCGCCGAGTCCTTCGTGGACGCCTGGAACTACGGGGCCAGCCTGAAGAACAACCAGAAGAACGCGTACTTCTTCGAGTACATCGAGGGCTACGACAAGACGCACCCCGACGACGGCAGCAAGCAGACCGCCGACACCCTCTCCGGGCTGAAGGTCGTCGACGAGGACACCTTCACCGTCAAGCTCACCCAGAAGTTCTCGACCTTCCCCGACACCCTCGGGTACAACGCCTACGCCCCGCTGCCGCAGTCGTTCTTCACCGACCATGACGCCTGGCTGAGCAAGCCCGTCGGCAACGGCCCGTACGCCGTCGACTCGTACACCAAGGGCTCCCAGCTGTCGGTCCGGAAGTGGGACGACTACCCCGGTGAGGACAAGGCGCAGAACGGTGGCGTGGATCTGAAGGTCTACACCGACAACAACACCGCCTACACCGACCTGATGGCGGGCAACCTCGACCTCGTCGACGACGTCCCGGCCGCCCAGCTCAAGAACGTCGAAGCCGACCTCGGCGACCGGTACATCAACACCCCGGCCGGCATCATCCAGACCCTCTCCTTCCCGTTCTACGACGACACCTGGGGCAAGGACGGCATGGAGAAGGTCCGCGCGGGCCTGTCCCGGGCCATCGACCGCGACCAGATCACCGACACCATCTTCCAGAAGACCCGCACCCCGGCCACCGACTGGACCTCACCCGTCCTCGGCGAGGAGGGCGGCTACAAGGAGGGCCTGTGCGGTGACTCCTGCGAGTACGACGCGGACGCGGCCAAGAAGCTGATCGAGGACGGCGGCGGCCTCCCCGGCGGCCAGGTCAAGATCACGTACAACGCGGACACCGGCTCCCACAAACAGTGGGTCGACGCCGTCTGCAACTCCATCAACAACGCCCTCGACAACGACAAGGCGTGCGTCGGCAACCCCGTCGGCACCTTCGCCGACTACCGCAACCAGATCACCCAGCGGAAGATGAGCGGCCCGTTCCGCGCCGGCTGGCAGATGGACTACCCGCTGATCCAGAACTTCCTGCAGCCGCTGTACTACACCAACGCCTCCTCCAACGACGGCAAGTGGTCCAACGCCGAGTTCGACAAGCTCGTCGACGAGGCCAACGCCGAGGAGGACAGCGGCAAGGCCGTCGAGAAGTTCCAGCAGGCCGAGGAGGTCGTCCGGGACAACATGGCCGCCATCCCGCTCTGGTACCAGAACGGCAGCGCGGGCTACTCCGAGCGCCTCTCGGATGTCTCTTTGAACCCGTTCAGCGTGCCGGTCTACGACCAGATCAAGGTCAGCTGACATCTGATGGGACGGTATGTCGTCCGTCGCCTGCTGCAGATGATCCCGGTCTTCGTCGGCGCCACACTGCTGATCTTCCTCATGGTGAACGTGATGGGCGATCCCATCGCGGGCCTGTGCGGCGACCGGGAGTGCGACCCCGCCACCGCCGCCCAGCTGCGCCGCGAGTTCGGCCTCGACAAGCCGGTCTGGCAGCAATACCTGACCTACATGGGCAATGTCTTCACCGGCGACTTCGGCACCGCGTTCAACGGGCAGGAGGTCACCGAGCTGATGGCCTCCGCCTTCCCGGTCACCATCCGGCTGACCATCATCGCGATCCTCTTCGAGGTCGTCATCGGCATCACCCTCGGTGTCGTCACCGGGCTGCGCCGCGGCCGGCCCGTCGACACCGGGGCCCTGCTGGTCACCCTGATCGTCATCTCGGTGCCCACCTTCGTCACCGGTCTGCTGCTCCAGCTGCTGCTGGGCGTGGAGTGGGCCTGGATGCGCCCGTCGGTCTCCTCCGACGCCCCCTTCGACGAGCTGATCGTCCCCGGGCTCGTCCTCGCCTCCGTCTCCCTCGCCTACGTGACCCGGCTGACCCGTACGTCCATCGCCGAGAACGCCCGCGCCGACTACGTCCGCACCGCAGTCGCCAAGGGCCTGCCCCGGCACCGGGTGATCCGCAAACACCTGCTGCGGAACTCCCTGATCCCCGTGGTCACCTTCATCGGCACCGACATCGGCGCCCTGATGGGCGGCGCCATCGTCACCGAGCGGATCTTCAACATCCACGGCGTCGGCTACCAGCTCTACCAGGGCATCCTCCGCCAGAACACCCAGACCGTCGTCGGCTTCGTGACCGTCCTCGTCCTGGTGTTCCTGATCGCCAACCTGCTCGTCGACCTCCTCTACGCCGTACTCGACCCGAGGATCCGCTATGCCTGAGCCGCAGCCGCCTCAGCCGCATGTCCCCGGCGGCGGACGCGAGCCACGTCTGTCAGGCGGCGGACGTGGGCCGCAGCTCTCAGGCGGCGGACGTGGGCCGCAGCTCTCGGGCGGCGGACGTGGGCCGCAGCTCTCGGGCGGCGGACGCGCCGCCGAGGACGGGGCGATCGCAGCGACGGGGATGGGCGGCGCCATGGACCTGGCCACCAGCGAGGGGGAGACCCTGGAGAAGGGCCTCGGTAACACGGACAACGGCGGCCCGTCCGACAAGGCCCGCAGCCTCTGGTCGGACGCCTGGCGCGACCTGCGCCGCAACCCCGTCTTCATCATCTCGGGGCTGGTCATCCTCTTCCTCGTCGTCATCTCCCTCTGGCCGTCCCTGATCGCCTCCGGCAACCCGCTCAAGTGCGACCTGTCCAAGGCCCAGCAGGGCTCTGGCCCCGGCCACCCCTTCGGCTACGACGGCCAGGGCTGCGACGTGTACACCCGTACCGTCTACGGGGCGCGCATCTCGATCGCCGTCGGTGTCTGCGCCACGCTCGGTGTCGCGCTCCTCGGGTCGGTGCTCGGCGGGCTCGCCGGGTTCTTCGGGGGAGGCTGGGACTCGGTGCTGTCCCGGATCACCGACGTGTTCTTCGCGATCCCGGTGGTGCTCGGCGGCCTGGTGCTGCTGTCCGTGGTCACCAACAACAGCGTCTGGCCGGTGATCGGGTTCATGGTGCTGCTCGGCTGGCCGCAGATCTCCCGCATCGCCCGCGGCGCGGTCATCACCGCCAAACAGAACGACTACGTCCAGGCGGCCCGCGCCCTCGGCGCCTCCAACTCCCGCATGCTGCTGCGGCACATCACCCCGAACGCGGTCGCCCCGGTCATCGTCGTCGCCACCATCGCGCTCGGCACGTACATCGCGCTGGAGGCGACCCTGTCGTACCTCGGTGTCGGGCTGAAACCGCCGAGTGTGTCCTGGGGCATCGACATCTCCGCCGCCTCCCCGTACATCCGCAACGCCCCGCACGCGCTGCTGTGGCCCTCCGGGGCCCTCGCGGTCACCGTCCTCGCGTTCATCATGCTCGGCGACGCGGTGCGCGACGCCCTCGACCCGAAACTGAGGTGAGCCGCCGCCATGCTGCTCGAAGTGCGTGACCTGCACGTGGAGTTCCGGACCCGGGACGGGGTCGCCAGGGCCGTCAACGGCGTCAACTACGGCGTGGACGAGGGCCAGACGCTCGCCGTGCTCGGCGAGTCCGGCTCCGGCAAGTCGGTCACGGCACAGGCGATCATGGGCATCCTCGACATGCCGCCCGGCAGGATCACCGGCGGCGAGATCCTCTTCAAGGGCCAGGACCTGCTGAAGCTCAAGGGGGAGGAGCGGCGGAAGATCCGCGGCGCCGGGATGGCGATGATCTTCCAGGACGCGCTGTCCTCGTTGAACCCCGTGCTGAGCGTGGGCGACCAGCTCGGCGAGATGTTCGTGGTGCACCGGGGCCTGTCGAAGAAGGACGCCCGCGCCAGGGCCGTCGAGCTGATGGACCGGGTCCGCATCCCGGCCGCCAAGGAGCGCGTACGGGACTATCCGCACCAGTTCTCCGGCGGTATGCGCCAGCGCATCATGATCGCCATGGCGCTGGCCCTCGAACCCTCGCTGATCATCGCCGACGAACCGACGACGGCGTTGGACGTCACCGTCCAGGCCCAGGTCATGGACCTCCTCGCCGAACTCCGGCGCGAGCTCGACATGGGCCTCATCCTCATCACCCACGACCTCGGCGTGGTCGCGGACGTCGCCGACCGCATCGCCGTGATGTACGCGGGCCGCATCGTGGAGTCCGCCCCCGTGCACGACATCTACAAGGCACCCGCCCACCCCTACACCCGGGGCCTGCTCGACTCGATCCCGCGGCTGGACCAGAAGGGCCAGGAGCTGTACGCGATCAAGGGTCTGCCGCCCAACCTCATGAACATCCCGCCCGGCTGCGCCTTCAACCCCCGCTGCCCGATGGCTCGCGACGTGTGCCGGACCGACGTACCCCCGCTGTACGACGTGGAGCCGTCGGACGGCATCCGGATGAGCGCCTGCCACTTCTGGAGGGAGTGCCTCGATGACCGAGTCAACAGTTGAGGCAGTCGGGTCAAGGGTTGAGCCGATCCTTGAGGTCAGTGGACTGGTCAAGCATTTCCCGTTGACTCAGGGCGTTCTGTTCAAGAAGCAGGTCGGTGCCGTCAAGGCTGTTGACGGTGTGGACTTCACGCTCAACAAAGGAGAGACCCTCGGCATCGTCGGGGAGTCCGGCTGCGGCAAGTCGACAGTCGCCAAGATGCTCGTCAATCTTGAGCGGCCGACCGCCGGCTCGATCAAGTACAAGGGCGAGGACATCACCAAGCTCTCCGGCCGGGCCCTCAAGTCCGTCCGCCGCAACATCCAGATGGTCTTCCAGGACCCGTACACCTCCCTCAACCCGCGCATGACGGTCGGCGACATCATCGGGGAGCCGTACGACATCCATCCCGAGGTCGCACCCAAGGGCGACCGTCGGCGCCGGGTGCAGGAACTCCTCGACGTGGTCGGGCTCAACCCCGAGTACATCAACCGCTATCCGCACCAGTTCTCCGGCGGTCAGCGCCAACGCATCGGCATCGCGCGCGGCTTGGCGCTCCGCCCCGAGATCATCGTCGCCGACGAGCCCGTCTCCGCCCTCGACGTCTCCGTCCAGGCCCAGGTCATCAACCTGCTGGACCGCCTCCAGGGCGAGTTCGCACTGTCGTACGTCTTCATCGCGCACGACCTGTCGATCGTGCGGCACATCTCCGACCGGGTGGGCGTGATGTACCTCGGGCGGATCGTGGAGATCGGCCGCGACGCCGAGATCTACGACCACCCGACGCATCCCTACACCCAGGCGCTGCTGTCCGCCGTGCCCGTGCCGGACCCCGAGGCCCGCGAGCACCGGGAGCGGATCATCCTCTTCGGTGACGTGCCCTCCCCGACGAACATCCCGTCCGGCTGCCGCTTTCGCACCCGCTGCTGGAAGGCCCAGGAGCGGTGCGCGCTGGAGGTGCCGCTGCTCGCGGTCCCGGCGGAGTTCCGCCTCACGACCGGCCCGGCGGCCCATGACTCGGCCTGCCACTTCGCGGAGGAGAAGCAGGTCGTACCACCCGAGGAGCCGTCCGAGGAGCCACCCGGGAACCCGCCCCACGGGCCTGCGGACGATCATGTGAATGACGCCGAATAACCACACAAATACGCATCAACCGCGTTAACGCGCAAGCAACTTGGCTGACCCCGTTCCGATATACGGACGCGCGAGTCTGAACAACGTACGGCCGTGCGGGTGCCGTAAACGGGCCGGGGCTCGCCATGTAGCCCCGGCCCGTTGCCGTGCTATTCCATCCCCAGCGAGCGCTTCAGGAAGTCCACCTGGAGCAGCAGCAGATTCTCCGCGACCTGTTCCTGCGGGGTGATGTGGGTGACCCCGGAGAGCGGCAGTACCTCGTGCGGGCGGCCGGCCGCCAGAAGCGCCGAGGACAGGCGCAGGGCGTGGGCGAAGACCACGTTGTCGTCGGCGGTGCCGTGCACGATCATCAGCGGGCGGTGCGGCTCGGCGGGGTCGGACAGCCCCTCGTCCGTCACCAGCGAACTCTTCGCGTACGCCGCCGGGGCCTTCGTCGGATCGCCCAGGTACCGCTCGGTGTAGTGCGTGTCGTACAGCCGCCAGTCGGTGACCGGGGCGCCCGCGATTGCGGCGTGGAAGACGTCCGGGCGGCGCAGCACCGCGAGGGCCGCGAGCCAGCCGCCGTACGACCAGCCGCGGATCGCCACCCGGGACAGGTCCAGCGGATGCGACTTCGCGAGGTCGCGCAGCGCGTCCACCTGGTCGTCCAGGGAGAGCGTGAAGTCCCCGTCGATCTCCTTCTCCCAGGCGGGGGAGCGGCCCGGCGTGCCCCGGCCGTCGGCGACCACCACCGCGAAACCCTGGTCGGCGAACCACTGCGAGGTGAGGTGCGGGTTGTGCGCCGCCAGTACCCGGGGGCCGTGCGGACCGGCGTAGGGGTCCATGAGGACCGGCAAGGGTGTGACCCCGTCGTAGTCGCTCGGCATAAGCAGGGCGCACGGTACGCGGCGTGCGCCCCCCTGTGTGAATTGCACGCGCGGGGACAGACCCGGATCTTCCGCATGAGAAGCCACAGTTGCCACGTGCTTGCCGTCCCGCAGCACCCGCACCTGGGTGCCCGCCCGGTCCGGTACGGCGGAGACGAGCACGGTCACACCCCCCGCGCGCACGGCCGAGTGCACGCCAGGCTCCTGCGAGACGCGCTCCCAGCCCAGCTCGTTCACGCGGTAGACGTGGATCTCGCCGATCTCCGGATCGTCGGCGGCCTCGCCCGCCGACGCGGAGACCAGCACATTGTCGTCGGACACGTCGAGAACCGCGCGGATGTGCAACTGAGGGCCGGTCAGCGGGCGTTCGCCGACCGCCAGTACCCGCGCGCCGCCCTCGTCCGCGACACGCACGAGCTGCCCCGACGGACTCCAGGCGGGCACCCCAGGGAAAAGATCAAGCCAATGTGGATCTTCGTCGGCGTGCACCATCCGGGTCGCCCCGGAGTCCGGGTCCACGGCCAGGAACAGCTGGCTGAGCTGGTCCCGCGCCTGCACCAGGATCAACGGCGCACCCGCCGCTGACCAGTGCACATGCGCCAGATACGGGTAACGGACCCGGTCCCACACGACCTCCGTACGGGCCCCGGACAGGTCCGTCACGAAGAGCCGTACGTCCGCGTTGGCGGTGCCGGCCGCCGGATACGCCACCCGCTGCGGGTCCCTCTCCGGCTGCGCGGGGTCCGCGATCCACCACCTGCGCACCGGCGTGTCGTCCACCCGTGAGACGAGTAGCCGGTCCGAGTCGGGCGACCACCAGAAGCCACGCGAACGGCCCATCTCCTCGGCCGCGATGAACTCCGCCAGACCGTGCGTGACGTTCCCCGACGCCTCCTCGGTGAGCGCCCTGTCGTCGCCGCCCTCCGCCTCGACGACGCGCAGCGCGCCCCGGGCGGCGTACGCGACGTACCGGCCGTCGGGGGAGGGGCGGGGGTCGATCACCGGTCCGGGGACGGCCAGTTCACGGGCCGTCCCGGCACGCAGCTCGGCCACGAACAGCCGCCCCGACAAGGCGAAGGAGGCCATCTCCACGGCCGCGTCGGTGGCATAGCCGACGATTCCGGCGCCGCCCTCACGGCTGCGCTCACGGCGCGCCCGCTCCTCGGCGGGCAGCTCCTCCGATGATCCGGCGAGCAGCGCGCCCGGGTCGGCCGCGACCCTCTCCAGGCCCTCGCGGGGGACCCCTGTACCGCTTCGGCCGGCGCCGTCCGGGACGTCCAGCACCCAGAGCCTGTTGGCCCGTTCGGTGCCGGACGGGGACCGCAGGAACACGACGCGGGACCCGTCCGGCGCGACGGAGAAGGCACGCGGCGCGCCGAGGATGAAACGTTGTGTCCGGGCGTGTCGGCGAGGGAAGGATTCGGGCTGGGTCGTCATGCCCTGACCATATTGGCCATGCGCCCCCTTGTGCGGCCGTGCGCCGATCGATGCGCGCGTATGGATAGTTATGATCACTACCGCTGAGTGGGTATGAACCTGCTGGCCGCTGTACGGATTTACGACTGCGTCACCCGCGTCATCGTTTGACAACTGCTTCGCTCCCCAGGTCCCAGGGAACTTTTTGGAGGTGAGCCGCCGTGGCACTCTCGATTTCGGCGGTGGTGCTGCTGGCGATCATCGTCTTCATCCTGATCAAGAAATCAGGGCTGAAGGCACCACACGCGATCATCTGCATCCTGCTCGGCTTCTATCTCGCCTCCTCGACCATCGCGCCGACGATCAGCGAGCTGACGACCAACATCGCGGGCATGATCGGCAGTATCAAATTCTGACGCCTCCGTCCGCCGGGGTCCGCTGCCGTACCCCCGCGGCCCGTCCGTTCCTGTGAATGCCCACGTCCGGCACGGGCGGGTGACAGGCGCCTCGTAGGGTGGGTCCATGACGGATCTGCCCTCCCCCGCCCTCCGGCCGGGGGGACCCCCATCTCGCGTCGCACGCCGACTGCTCCTGGTGCACGCGCACCCGGACGACGAGTCGATCAACAACGGCGCGACCATGGCCAAGTACGCGGCCGAGGGGACGCGGGTGACGCTGGTGACCTGCACCCTCGGCGAAGAGGGTGAGGTCATCCCGCCTCGGCTGGCACATCTCACGCCCGACCGCGACGACGCGCTGGGCCCGCACCGGGTGGACGAGCTGGCCGAGGCCATGAAGGAACTCGGCGTCACCGACCACCGCTTCCTCGGCGGCCCCGGGCGCTACCGCGACTCCGGGATGATGGGCGTCGAACAGAACGAGCGCCCCGGCGCCTTCTGGTCCGCCGACCTCGACGAGGCCGCCGCCCACCTGGTCCAGGTGATCCGCGAGGTACGCCCCCAGGTCCTCGTCACCTACGACCCCAACGGCGGCTACGGCCATCCCGACCACATCCAGGCCCACCGCGTCGCCATGCGCGCCGCCGGTCTGACCGCCGACCCGGACTTCCGCCCCGACCTGGGCGAGCCCTGGGAGATCGACAAGGTCTACTGGAACCGGGTGCCGCGCGGTGTGGTCGTGGCGGGCTTCAGCCGGCTGCTCCGCGACCTCGCCGAGCCCGGACGGCTGCCCTTCAGGCAGGCCGCGGCCGTCACCGATGTGCCGGGAGTGGTCGACGACTACATCGTCACCACCGAGATCGACGGCACCGACTTCGCGGCAGCGAAGATCGCCGCGATGCGGGCGCACGCCACCCAGATCGAGGTCGCCGAGCCGTACTTCGCCCTCTCCAACGCGCTGGCACAGCCCCTTTTGACCACCGAGTACTACGAGTTGGTACGCGGCAGAAGGGAAGGAGGGAGCCGGGAGAGCGACTTGTTCGAGGGGATTCCCGGCATTTCTTTTGAGGAACAGCAGAACGGAACGGCCCTGTGATGCGTACGCATGGGTATGAGAAACGAGTGGTGCGCCCGCCCGGCTGCCGAGAGGCGGGCCGGCGATGAAGCCGAAGGACCGGTCGGCGAACCGGCCGACGGGTGCGGGAGCGGGCGGACAAAGCAGCGCGCTCGCCCAGCCGTTGACGCTGCCCCCGCTGGGGCGGACCGCCGCCCACCTGGGACTCTTCGTCCTGGGAGCCGTGGTCGGGATGGCGGGCGGACTGCTCCAAGCCGCTTGGTTCCCCGGCGGATTGCTGCTCTCGCTGCTCGGCGCGGCCGGGCTCTTCCTGGGCGGCGCCCGGGCGACGGGCGGCAGATCCGGGGCCGTTGCGCCGGGCGCCGGGTGGATGATCTCCGTCGTCCTGCTGACGTCCACCCGGCCGGAGGGAGACTTCCTGTTCGGCGCGGGAGTCGGCTCGTATCTCTTCCTGCTCGGGGGCATGGCTGTGGCTGTGATGTGCGCCACCCTTGGGTGGGGGCGGCAACCGATCGGGCCCGACGCCCGACTTGGGAAGTGACGTACCACTTCGCCGCAGTGCTCGGGTGCGGGTCCCGTGTGGGTTTCCCACGCGGTCGTGGGATACGCGCCGGAAGTGGCCAGTATGGTGGTGCGCGCCGCCGAGCTGCCCGCTGAGTTGAGGTCGTGACGGGCGGCGGAGCAAACCGGGAGAACCTGCCTTGAGTCGTGAAACTGACACTTCGTCCTCCGGGGCCAATGGGCGCGGCAGCACCGCGTACCCGTCGGGGACACCGCCCTACGGCACGCCCATGGCCACCGAGGGCGGTGCCGACGCGGCCCGGACGGCCGGCGAGCGGCCGGACGGTCCCAAGACCGAGACCACACTGACGACGCGGGTCCGGATCAACATCCCCGGGTCGCGCCCCATCCCGCCGGTCGTCGTCCGCACGCCGGTCGGCGACAGGGAGAGCGGCGCGGACGACGCCGGGTCCGAGTCGCAGACCACCGGCACCATGGCCATGCCCGTGCTGACGGACACCCCGGCGCCCGCGCCGGAACCGCCCGCGCAGGCCGCCGACGACAAGCCGACGAGCGACTGGTTCGCGCCGCGCAGGAACTCGGCGCCGCCACCCACGAGGCCGGGCGGCGGCGCCAGTAATGGCGCCGGTTTCGCCACGGGCGGGATCGGCGGCCCGGGTGCCGGCGCGTCCGGCGGCCCCGGCACGGGCGGCACAGGCCCGCTGGCCGGCGGCCCTGGCGCGCCAGGCGGCCCCGGTGGCCCTGGTGGCGCACAGCCCGGCCCGCGCCCCGGCGCGGGCGCCGGCTCCCGGCCCGGCGGCATGACCGGCCCGGGAGGCCCGGGCGGAGCCGGCGGTACGAACGGCGCCGGGCTCCCCGGTGCCACCGGCGCCGGACCGGTCGCTCCCGGACACGGCGGCGGCACCGGCTCCTTCGACGTGTCGGCCGCGCTGGCCGGCACCAAGCCCGAGCGCGACGACCTGCCGTACTTCTCGGACAACGGCGGCGGCCTCGGCGGCCCGAACGGCCGGTCCGGCCCGGCCGGCCCGACCGGCGGCCCCGTCACCGGCGACAGTCCGCTCGGCCCGCCGCCGGGTCAGAACGGCCAGGGCAGCCCCTTCGGCGGCCCCTCGACGGACTTCTCCGCGCCCGGCGCCTACGCGGGCCCCGGCGGCGGCCTCAGCGACGACACCGCGGTCCTCACCCCGCAGCGGCCCGCCCCCGAACCGGGCACCCCCGGCTACGGCGGCCACGGCCATGCCGACAACCCCTCCGGGCACACCCTGACCAGCGGTATCCCGGTCGTGCCCCCCGGCACCCAGGGCCCGCCGTTCGGCGCGGGCGGCCCCGACGGCGCGGTGCGGCACACCCCGCCGAAGCTGCCCGACCCCGGCCCGCAGCAGAAGTCCGGTTCGCAGAAGTCAGGCTCCAAGAAGAACGCGAAGGCGTCGAAGCCGGCCAAGAAGAAGGGCCGCAGCAAGCTCGGGCTGCTCGTCGGCGGTGTGGTCGTCCTCGGCGGCGGTGTCTACGGCGCCGGGCTCCTCATGAACCACTCCGACGTCCCCAAGGGCACCACCGTGCTCGGCGTCGACATCGGCGGCGGCACCCGCGACGAGGCCGTCAACAAGCTCGACAAGGCCTTCGGCGACCGCACGAACGAGGCGCTGAAGCTCACGGTCGACGGCGAGGCCGTCTCCCTCAAGCCCGACCAGGCCGGACTCCAGTTCGACAAGCAGGCCACGGTCAGCGCCGCCGCCGTCAGCGACTACAACCCCATGACGGTGATCGGCTCGCTCTTCGGCCAGAAGCGGGTCGTGGTGCCCGCCATGCCCGTCGACGAGGAGAAGCTGGAGGCGGCCCTGGCGCGCGCCGCGGGCAGCTCCGGCTCGGCGACCGACGGCACCGTCAAGTACGAGGCGGGCAAGGCCGTCGCCGTCTACGGCAAGGCGGGCAAGGGCATCGACGTCGACGAGTCCACGGACGCCGTCGAGGAGGCGTACCGCACCCAGGTCGAGACCGGCAAGGCCGCCGCCGTTCAGCTCCCGACCACGACGAAGGAGCCGTCGGTCGACAAGGCCGAGGTCGACCGGTTCATGAAGGAGTTCGCGGGGCCGGCGATGTCGGCCAGTGTCACCGTGCAGACGGACGCCGCGCACAGCGTCCTGTTGAGCCCGCAGAACTCCCTGTGGAAGTTCCTCAAGGTCAAGCCGATCGACGGCAAGCTCGTCGATTCCTACGACGAGGCGGCGCTCAAGGAGCTCTACGGCGGCACCTTCGACGACGTCCTCATCACCCGCGCCAACGGCGAGAAGACCGCGGTCACGGTCGAGGACGTCTACGGCGCCCTGCGCCTGGCCCTGAAGAGCAAGACGGACCGGGTGGCGGTCATCGACACCGAACCCAGCTAACGGTTCCGGTCCACGGGGAGGGGGCATCCGGCGCACGCCGGGCGCCCCCTCCCCGTATGCCGGGGACATGCCGGACCATGCGGGGGCCGCGCCGGAGCGCGGATGTCACCGCCGCCGGTATGACTTCTGTCATCCCGCGTTCAGGACCGCCGACACTGCCGGGCACACCCCCGCCGCGACCACGATGGTCCCCATGACGACGACACCGACGACACCGACGACAGCCACGAAGGATTCGACGGTCACGACGACCACGACGACGAGGACCGCCGGCCCGGACGTGGTCGTGTTCGACCGGGTGACCAAGGCGTACGGCGACGTCCGGGCCGTGGACGGGCTGACGCTCACCCTGCACCCCGGGGAGACCGTGGCCCTGCTGGGGCCCAACGGAGCCGGCAAGTCCACCACCCTCGACCTCCTGCTCGGCCTCAAGCACGCCGACAGCGGCACGGTCCGCGTCTTCGGCACCGGCCCGCGCGAGGCGATCGTCGCCGGACGTGTGGGCGCCATGCTGCAGAGCGGCGGCCTGATGGACGAGGTCACGGTCGCCGAGCTGGTCAAGCTGGCCTGCGCCCTGCACCCCAGGCCGTACCCACTCTCCGAGGTGCTCGCCCGCGCCGGCGTCACCCGGATCGCCGACCGCAAGGTCGACAAGCTCTCCGGCGGCCAGGCCCAGCGCGTCCGGTTCGCGCTCGCGACCGCGGGCGACAGCGACCTGATCGTCCTGGACGAGCCCACCACCGGCATGGACGTCTCCGCCCGGCAGGCCTTCTGGGCCACCATGCGCGAGCAGGCCGACCGGGGCCGTACCGTCCTTTTCGCCACGCACTACCTCGAAGAGGCCGACGCCATCGCCGACCGCGTGCTCGTGCTGCACCGGGGCCGGCTGCTGGCCGACGGCACGGCGGCGGAGATCAAGGCGAAGGCGGGCGCCCGCAGGATCTCCTTCGACCTGCCCGACGGCCCGGTCGACGAGACCCGCCTGCGCGCCCTGCCGTTCCTCACCACCCTCGACGTGTCCGGCCGCACCGTCCGCATCCAGTCCACCGACGCCGACGCGACCGTTCACGCCCTCTACGGCCTCGGTGTCTACCCCCGCAACCTGGAGGTCGCCGGGCTCGGTCTGGAGCAGGCCTTCGTCGCGATCACGGCAGCCGAGGAGGCCCGCACATCATGAACGACCTGATCAAGCTGGAACTCACCCGCGCCCTGCGCAACCGCAAGTTCCTCTTCTTCTCGGTGCTCTACCCGTCGATCCTGTTCCTGCTCATCGCGGGCAGCGCCAGCACCACGGAGAAGGTCAGCGGCACCGGTCTGACCCTGCCGACGTACATGATGGTCTCCATGGCGTCCTTCGGCGCCCTCACCGCCGTCCTGATGGGCAACAGCGAGCGCATCGCCAAGGAACGTGAGAGCGGCTGGGTGCGGCAGCTGCGGCTGACGACGCTGCCGGGGCGCGGGTACGTCCTCGCGAAGACCGCGAGCGCCGCCGTGGTGAGCCTGCCGTCCATCGTCGTGGTCTTCGCCGTCGCCGCCACGGTGAAGGGCGTACGGCTCGACGCCTGGCAGTGGCTCGCGCTGACCGGCTCGATCTGGGCGGGCAGCCTCGTCTTCGCCGCCCTGGGCGTTGCGATCGGCTACCTGGCGACCGGGGACGCGGTCCGCCCGATCACGATGATCACCTACTTCGGCCTCTCCATCCTCGGCGGCCTGTGGATGCCGACCACGACCTTCCCGCAGTGGCTCCAGGACATCGCCAGGTGGGTGCCCACCCACGCGTACGCTGCCCTGGGGCAGGCGATCGAACAGAGCCGGGCCCCGCACATCGAGGACATCGTCGTCCTGGCCGTCTTCTTCGCCCTGTTCACGGGCGGCGCGGCCTGGCTGTACCGGAAGGACACGCTGAAGGCGTGAGCGGTTTCGGCATAGGACAGCGCCCGCGGACCTCCTTGCAGAAGAGCGTCAAGTTCTTCTGGATCAGCATCTGGCTCGTCTATCTGAGCGCGCCGGTGAACGACCTGCTGCACGGCGGGCACTCCACCGGCGTCCAGGTCCTCGGCTGGCTCGGCCTGGTGGCCTTCGTCAGCTGGTACTTCGCCCTGGTCTTCCGCGCCGGACGGGGCGAGGGCCATGCCGTGGTGGTCGGTTCGATCGTCGTCCTGACCACCCAGTCGACCGTCCTCGCCCTCACCCTGGGGCGCGAGTGGCTGGTGCTCTTCGTGTACGTGTCGATCTCCTCCGGCGCCGCGCTGCCCCTGCGCCTCGCCCGCTGGAGCATTCCGCTCGTCTCCGCCCTGCTCACCGGGGTCGCCCTCATCGTCCCCGACGGCACGAGGTTCCTGGCCGGACTGCTCCTCCCGGCACTGCTGGGTGGCTTCTCGATGACCGCGTACGGGAACTGATCCGCACCACCGTCGAGTTGCGGCAGGCCCGCGCCACCGTCGCCCAGCTCGCCGCCAACGAGGAACGCCTGCGCCTCGCCCGCGACCTGCACGACCTGCTGGGCCACTCCCTCTCGCTGATCACCCTCAAGAGCGAGCTGGCCGGCCGGATGCTCCCCGGCGACCCCGAGCAGGCGGCCCGCCAGGTCGCCGACATCGAGCAGGTCAGCCGCCAGGCCCTGGTCGACGTGCGCGAGGCCGTCACCGGTTACCGCCGCCCCCGCCTGGACGGCGAACTCGCCGCCGCCCGCTCCGTGCTGACGGCCGCCGACATCACCGCCGACCTGCCCGCCGAACCCGACCTCACCGGCGTCCCCGAGCCCAGCGAGACCGCCCTGGCCTGGGCGCTGCGCGAGGCCGTCACCAACGTCGTACGGCACAGCGGAGCCCACCGCTGCACGGTCGCCCTCGTCCGCCGCCAGACCCTCGGCGGCCTCGTCCTCGAACTCTCCGTCGAGGACGACGGCACGGGCGGCGCCCACCGCGCCGCGGGCATGGCCGACCACGACAGCGCCGCCGGCAACGGTCTGACGGGCCTCGCCGAACGCCTCCAGAAGGCGGGCGGCACACTGGAAGCGGGCCCCGCCCACCACGGCTTCCGCCTGGTGGCCAGAGCCCCCACCGCACCCCCCTGCTCGGACGTAGGATCCGGCGCATGAGCCGCATGATCAAGGTCCTCCTCGCCGAGGACCAGTCGATGGTCCGCGAGGCCCTGGCCGCCCTGCTCGGTCTGGAAGGCGACATCGAGGTCGTGGCCCAGGTGGCCAGGGGCGACGAGGTCCTCGCGGCGGCCCGCGCCCACGACATCGACGTGGCCCTCCTCGACATCGAGATGCCGGGCGTCACCGGAATCGAAGCGGCCGCCGAGCTCCACCGGGCCCTCCCGGCCGTCAAACTGGTCGTCCTCACCACCTTCGGCCGCCCCGGCTACCTCCGCAGCGCCATGGAAGCCGGCGCCGACGCCTTCCTCGTCAAGGACGCCCCAGCCGCCCAACTCGCCGCCGCCGTACGCCGAGTCCTCGCCGGCGAACGAGTCATCGACCCCACCCTCGCGGCCGCTGCCCTCGCCGAGGGCGCCAACCCCCTCACCGACCGCGAACGCGAGGTCCTCCGAGCAGCGGCCGACGGCTCCACCAACGCGGAACTCGCCAAATCCCTCCACCTCTCCCAGGGCACGGTCCGCAACTACCTGTCGACGGCGATCCACAAACTGGCGGTCAGAAACCGCACGGAGGCCGTACGGACCGCAAGGGAAAAGGGCTGGCTGTAGAAGGGATACGGCACTGGTGGCTCCGCCCGGGGACAGCGGAGTTCAGGGGCGCGGGGAACCGCGCGACCAGCCACAACCCACCCGCACCCGCCCGGCGACAGCCCCCGAACGGCGATCAGGCGACCTCAGTTCAGCAGAGCACGAGCCGCATCGGCCTGCCCCCGCACCCGCTCGGCCGCCTCCGCATCCACCCCCGCCACCACATCCGCGTACGCCTCCAACTCGACCGCCCCCCGCACGAACTCCCCCCGACGCACCAGCAACTGCGCCCACTCGTACCGCAACCGCGCCGGATGCGAGGGCAACGCCAACGACAGCTCCAGCGCCCACAACGCCACGTCGGACCGCTCGGGCCGGGCCGCCGCCCACGCCCGCACGTTGTTGAGGATCCGCAGCACCACGTCCAGCGGATCCGCCGGGCTCAGCGTCCCGGGGTCCAGCGGAGCCCCCGTCGCCCCGGCGACCAACAACTCCGCGTCGCCGCCGCTCAACACCCGCCCCCCGTCGAAGGGATCGGCCAGCACCTGCTGGTCGGGAGGCCCGAACCCCACCACGAAGTGCCCCGGCAGCGCGACCCCGTACACCGGAGCCCCCGCCCGCCGGGCCACCTCCATCCACACCACCGACAACAGGATCGGCAGCCCCCGTCGCCGCAGGAGCACCTGGTGCAGCAGTGACGACTCAAGGCGTTGGTAGTCCGCGCCGGAACCACGGAATCCGCACCGCTCACCGAGCAGCTCGGCCGTCGCGACCGCCCACTCACGGGGTCCGCCGGGCCGGAACGGCAGCATCCCGGCCAGCCGGTCGAGTTCGATCTCGGCGGCGTCGATGCCCGCCTCGTCCAGCGCCCCGTCGCCGGCCGCCCCCACCAGCACACACAGCAGGGCCAGGTCGGGCCGTTCGGCCCGTGCCTCCTCCGCGAACCGCCGCCGCACCTCAGCGGCCCGCTCCGGCTCCGGGGGGTGTGGGTCCCGCACAGCGGGGTGGTGCCCGCTCACGACGATCGATACGGCTCGGAACCGCCACGGGAACCATCACCGGATCCGGATCCGGATCCGCCACCGGCACCCTCGGGCGCCGAGTAGTGGTGGTACGAGTGATGCCTCGCGAACCCCATCCCGCCGTACAACGCCCGCGCCCCCAAGTTGTCCGCTTCCACCTGCAACCACCCCGCGGAGGCCCCCTCGTCCAGCGCCCGCCGGGCCAACGCGGCCATCACGGTCGTCGCGAGCCCCCGCCGCCGCTGGGCGGGATCGACCTCGACGGCGGCGAAACCGGCCCACCGCCCGTCCACCACACACCGCCCGATCGCGGCAGGCCCCTCGCCCGCCGCGCCCGGCACCGTCGCGAACCACACCGAGGGCCCGCTCCCGAGCACCTCGAGCGCGACGTCACTGACGCCCTTGCGCTGGTAGCGGCCGAGCCAGGCCTCGTCGGCCGTCCGGGACAGCTCGACCCCGGCCGCCTCCCGGTCCCCGACCGGCGCCAGCGCCCCGACCCACAGCTCGGCGGTGACCTCCCGACGCCAGCCCCGCTGCTCCACCTGGGCGCAGAGCAGCTCCTGCGTGCCCTCCGCGCCCGTGGCGAGCTGTATGTAGGCGGGCAGCCCCCGGGCCGCGTACCAGCCGCGTACGGCGGTCAGGGCCTCGTCCAGGGGCATTCCGGGGGAACCCAGGGGCAGCACCGAGTTGGCCCTCCGGGTGAACCCGGAGGCGGCCCGCAGCTCCCACTCGCCGAGCGGCTCACGCTCGGCCGGCTGCCAGGCCCGCGCAGAGACGTGCGCCAGCTCCGCGTACGAGGCGGCGGGCCCCCGTCGGCGGGCGGGCGCGGCAGGCACGACCTTCCCCGCGACCAGCGACGACTCCTCGATCCGCACCCGCTCGCCGTCGCGGCGCGTGATCAGCAGGACGCCGTCGTCCCATGATGTGAGAACACCAACCGTGTCGGTGAATTTCCCACCCTCGGCCCCACCCGGGTCGACGCGTCGCACCGAGACGCGTTTGCCCACGTCAGCAGCGGAGACACGGATCTCGAGACGTCCACCGGCAGAGATTTCCACAGGTCAGTTCACCCCTCCTGTTCGGATCATGCCCGGGAACGGAGATACTAGATGCGGGCATCGACGACGCCGCGCTCCCGCGCGCCAGGCGGCGGAGCCTGAGGAGGCCCGCCAGCGCCCTATCGAGGAGGAACGACAGCGTGACCTACGTCATCGCGCAGCCTTGTGTCGACGTCAAGGACAAGGCGTGCATCGAGGAGTGCCCGGTCGACTGCATCTACGAGGGCCAGCGGTCCCTCTACATCCACCCGGATGAATGCGTCGACTGCGGTGCCTGCGAGCCGGTGTGCCCGGTCGAGGCGATCTTCTACGAGGACGACACCCCGGAGGAGTGGAAGGACTACTACAAGGCGAACGTCGAGTTCTTCGACGAGCTGGGCTCGCCCGGTGGTGCCAGCAAGCTCGGCCTGATCGAGCGTGACCACCCCTTCGTCGCCGCACTGCCGCCGCAGGCCTGAGAGCGACGCCGCAGGCCCCGGGGTGATGCCCCGGCGGCCCGCATCCGCGCCGCCTCGGTCCCGTACGGCCCGATCACCATGATCGCCGTACGGGACCGAGGCGTTTGCCGTACGAGCAGTACGTAGGTTCCGACCCGCCGCTCGGGAACCTCGGAACGTACGTACGAGAAAGTGAGCCAGATCCCGTGTCCGCAGTCAGCGACCGCCTCCCCGCCTTTCCCTGGGACAAGCTGGAGCCGTACAAGGCGACGGCCGCCGCTCACCCCGGTGGCATCGTCGACCTCTCCGTCGGCACGCCGGTCGACCCGGTGCCCGAGCTGATCCAGAAAGCGCTGGTGCACGCGGCGGACTCGCCGGGCTACCCGACCGTCTGGGGCACGCCCGAGCTGCGCGACGCGATCACGGGCTGGCTGGAGCGCCGTCTCGGCGCCCGCGACGTCACGCACCGCCACGTTCTGCCGATCGTCGGCTCCAAGGAACTGGTCGCCTGGCTCCCCACCCAGCTCGGCCTCGGCCCCGGCGACCGGGTCGCGTACCCCCGTCTGGCCTATCCGACGTACGAGGTGGGCGCCCGGCTGGCCCGCGCCGACCACGAGGTCTACGACGATCCGACGGCCCTGGACCCGGCCGGCCTCAAGCTCCTCTGGCTGAACTCGCCCTCCAACCCCACCGGCAAGGTCCTCTCCAAGGCGGAGCTGACCCGGATCGTCGCCTGGGCCCGCGAGCACGGCATCCTGCTCTTCTCCGACGAGTGCTACCTGGAGCTGGGCTGGGAGGCCGACCCGGTCTCCGTCCTCCACCCGGACGTCAACGGCGGCTCGTACGAGGGCATCGTCGCGGTCCACTCCCTCTCCAAGCGCTCCAACCTGGCGGGCTACCGCGCGGCCTTCCTCGCCGGTGACCCGGCCGTCCTCGGCCCGCTCCTCCAGATTCGCAAGCACGGCGGCATGATGACCTCGTCCCCCACCCAGGCCGCCGTCGTCGCCGCCCTCGGCGACGACGACCACGTCCAGCGGCAGCGCGCCCGCTACGCCGCCCGCCGCGACGCCCTCCGCGACGCCCTCAAGGCCCACGGCTTCCGCATCGAGCACAGCGAAGCCAGCCTCTATCTCTGGGCCACCCGCGACGAGTCCTGCTGGACCACCGTCGCCCACCTCGCCGACCTCGGCATCCTCGTGGCCCCCGGTGACTTCTACGGCACCGCCGGCGACCATCACGTACGCGTGGCCCTCACGGCGACGGACGAGCGGGTGGCGGCGGCGGTGGAGCGCCTGCGGCAGGTGTAGTCAGGTGCGGGCATGCCGAAGGGGCCCGGGGAGAACTTCCCGGGCCCCTTCGGCATGCGAGAGGTCAGCCGATGGATCAGCCGAGCGGGCTCTGCACCGGCAGCTGGCCGGTCGGCAGAGAGCCGCCCTTGGCCACGGAGTCCGTCGGCAGCCCGCCCTTGGTGGCGGTCTTGCTGGTGTCGCCCAGGATCTCACCGGCGGAACCGGCGGTCTCCCCGGCGACCTTCTGCGCCGCGGGCGTCGCCTTCTTGACGGCCTTTCCACCGGTCTTGCCCGCGGCCGGTACGGCCTGCTTGACGGCCTTGCCGCCGGTCTCGCCGGCGAGACCGGTGACGTTCTGCGCCGCGCCGTCCACGGTGTTACCGGCGTTCGCGCCGTCCACGGCGGACAGACCGCCGAGGTTCGGGGTCGCCGGGAGTTCGGGCGCCGCGCTCGCGGAGCCGGCCGCACCGACCACGGAGGCCGCTCCCGCTGCGGTCAGCAGCGCGGCACGGGCGATCCGGCGGGTCAGGGGGAGGGACATGGTGCTCCTTTGACGGAAGAGAACGGTGAAGTGTCCGACTTCGCCCGGGAGTTGACCGTCGAGTGGATGTCGAATCGATCGTTCCGGGCTCGGACGCAGTGACTACCGCTCGAAGTCCGCGAAGGTTGCGGCGACCGGACGTAAAGAGTTGGTAATGCGTCGCATTATCGAATGCTGACAAAAGCGGGCGAATGCCGCCCGATCTGAAAGTCTGCCGAATCCTTACGGCCCTTTGTTCTCAAGGAATCCCGCGATACGAGGGTGAGGGGGCGAAAATCTGCGCACCCCGTCCACGCGACGCGCCGGGCGTACCCCGCACGGGTGAGCCCGAAGGCCTACTGTCCAGTGACGATTCGAACCTCGGTGGCGGAACCGGCCGCCGAGCCGCCCGCCGCGCCCTCGATCTTCCGCCACGCGCCGGCCCGGCCCTCGGCGACCCACTCCCGGCCCGCGAACGAGACGCGCTCGACGCCCAGCCGGGCGGAGTTGGCCACGGCCCAGTGCGCCAGCTCCCAGCCGCGCCGCCGGACCTCGTCGGTGTCCCCGGCGCCCGAGAGGGGGATGGTGACGATCCCGGCGGCGGCGGCGGCGGCGGAGGAGGAGGAGGAGGAGGAGGTCGGGTCGGGTGACGGGATCGCCTGGGCGGAGGGAGTGCCCTCGGAGCTCACCACCGCCGCGGCCGCCTCGAACGCGTCGCCGCCGAAGTCCCGAGCGAGCGCGGTGCGCACCGCGGCCGGGCCGCTCGTGTACGCCGTATCAGTCGTCTCCCGACGCCCCTCGCAGGTCAGCGTGGCCGCCGCGTGCCCGGTCAGCGCGGCGGCGAGCAGCGTGGCGTCCGGTTCGTGCTTGGCGTACGCCTCCGGATAGCCACTGCGCTGCACGCGCTGGGCGGCGACCGTCAGCGGCAGCTCCTCGTAGCCGTCGACCTTGGCGAGGTGCTCGTAGAACTCGCCCGACGCGTACACCGGGTCCTGGATCTGCTGCTCGGTGCCCCAGCCCTGCGACGGCCGCTGCTGGAACAGCCCGAGCGAGTCCCGGTCGCCGTGGCCGATATTGCGCAGTCCCGACTCCTGGAGCGCGGCCGCCAGCGCGATCGTCACGGCCCATTCGGGCAGATCGCGCGAGGTGCCGACCGCCGAGATCGTCGCCGCGTGCGCCGCCTGCTCGGGCGTGAACTCGTACGACGTCCCGTCGTCCTCCCCCGACACGACCACACACCGCGGTGTGCCGTTCCCCCCGGTCAGATACTGCACGGTGAGATACGCGCCGAGCGCGGCCAGCACGACGAGCGCCGCCAGGAAACGCAGCACACGACGGCCGCGGCGACGCGGGCGAGGACCGGGGGAATAGGGGTACGGCTCTGACACGCGGTCCAAGGTACTGGAGAGTAACGGCCGCCGCGCAAGGGTTGTGGACACAGGTACGGAGGTGGCCGGATCCGCTCGCCGGACGGCCTGTCGTACTGGCGCGTTAGGGTCTAGGACATGGCCGAGACCCCGATTGACCTCACGCAGGACGCCGCGCGGCTGACCGCGCAGCTCGTCGACTTCCCTTCCGAGAGCGGCACCGAGAAGCCCCTCGCGGACGCGATCGAGGCCGCCCTGCGCGCCCTGCCGCATCTCACGGTCGACCGGTACGGCAACAACCTCGTCGCCCGTACGAACCTGGGCCACGCGCAGCGGGTCATTCTGGCCGGCCACATCGACACGGTCCCCATCGCGGACAACGTCCCCTCCCGCCTCGACGAGGACGGCGTCCTCTGGGGCTGCGGCACCTGCGACATGAAGTCCGGCGTCGCGGTCCAGCTGCGGATCGCGGCCACGGTCCCGTCCCCGAACCGCGACCTGACCTTCGTCTTCTACGACAACGAAGAGGTCGCCGCCGAGCTGAACGGCCTGAAGCACATCTCCGAGGCCCACCCCGAGTGGCTGGCGGGAGACTTCGCGATCCTCCTGGAGGGCACCGACGGCGAGGTCGAGGGCGGCTGCCAGGGCACCCTGCGGGTCCTGCTGCGGACGAAGGGCGAGCGCGCCCACTCCGCCCGCGGCTGGATGGGCTCCAACGCCATCCACGCGGCCGCCCCGATCCTGGCCAAGCTCGCCTCGTACGAGCCGCGTTACCCGGTGATCGACGGCCTGGAGTACCGGGAGGGCCTGAACGCGGTCGGCATCTCCGGCGGCGTCGCGGGCAACGTCATCCCCGACGCGTGCGAAGTGAAGGTCAACTTCCGTTACGCGCCCGACCGTACGGAGGAGGAGGCCATCGCCCACGTCCGCGAGGTCTTCGCCGACTGCGGGGTCGAGGAGTTCGTGGTGGACGACCACAGCCCCGGCGCGCTGCCCGGTCTGTCCCACCCGGCGGCCGCGGCCTTCATCGAGGCGGTCGGCGGCACCGCCCTGCCCAAGTACGGCTGGACGGACGTCTCCCGCTTCAGCTCCCTCGGCATCCCGGCCGTCAACTACGGCCCCGGCAACCCGCACTTGGCGCACCGGCGCGACGAACGCGTGGACACCGCGAAGATCCTGGCGGGCGAGGAACGTCTGAGGGCCTGGCTGGCGGTGTGAAGTGTCCGGGGTGGCAGTTCATGGCGGACACGCTCGCGTCCCCCGTCCGTAACCCCTATGGATCTACGCTGAGGTGAACCACCAGCACGGCGGAGGGAGCGGACATGGCGACCGGCAACCCCGAGGGCAGTAAGCAGCCACCGGAGGAGCAGCGGCTTGGGCCGGTGCTGCGCAGACGCGCCCAGGTGCAGGCGAGCACGACGGACCAGCGGCTGCTGGACGCGGGCGGCCCCTCGGACTGGGTCCACACGGACCCCTGGCGCGTCCTGCGCATCCAGTCCGAGTTCATCGAGGGCTTCGGCACACTCGCCGAACTCCCGCCCGCGATCAGCGTGTTCGGCTCCGCCCGGACACCGGCCGGCTCACCTGAGTACGAGGCGGGCGTCAAGCTCGGCCGCGGTCTGGTCGAGGCGGGCTTCGCGGTGATCACCGGCGGCGGCCCGGGCGCCATGGAGGCGGCCAACAAGGGCGCCCTGGAAGCGGGCGGCATCTCCGTCGGCCTCGGCATCGAGCTGCCCTTCGAACAGGGCCTCAACCCCTACGTCGACATCGGCCTCAACTTCCGCTACTTCTTCGTACGGAAGATGATGTTCGTCAAGTACGCCCAGGGATTCGTCGTCCTCCCCGGCGGCCTCGGCACCCTGGACGAACTCTTCGAGGCCCTGACCCTCGTCCAGACCCAGAAGGTCACCCGCTTCCCCATCGTCCTCTTCGGCGAGTCCTACTGGGGCGGCCTCGTCGACTGGCTCACCAACACCCTCATCGCCCAGGGCAAGGCCAACGAGAAGGACCTGAGCCTCTTCCACGTCACGGACGACATCGACGAGGCGGTGGCGCTGGTGTCGAAGGAGGCAGGCCGCTAGATCCGTTCCCGCGCCTCTGGCCTTTTGCTTTCAGGGGCGCGGGGAACTGCGCGATCAGCCCCCACCGAACCCGCGGCCGAAATCGGAATTCGGGGGTCGAAGGGGCGCAGCCCCTGGAGGACGGGACGGGTAGGGGCGGCGGGGGCGAGAACCGCCTACGCCAGCCCCCGCCGGGCCACCGCCGGCGCCCGATACCCCGCGATGGACGCCACCATGTCCAACACCTGCCGAGTCTCCGCGACCTCATGCACCCGATACACCCGAGCCCCCAGCCAAGCCGACACGGCAGTGGTCGCGAGCGTCCCCAGCACCCGCTCCTTCACCGGCTTGTCCAGCGTCTCGCCCACGAAGTCCTTGTTGGACAGCGACACCAGCACCGGCCACCCGGTCTCCACCATCTCGCCCAGCCGCCGAGTCGCCTCCAGACTGTGCCGCGTGTTCTTCCCGAAGTCGTGCCCGGGATCGATCATGACGGACTCCCGGGGCACCCCCAGCGACACCGCCCGCTCGGCCAGCCCGACGGTCACCCGGAGGATGTCGGCCACGACGTCGTCGTACGCGATCCGATGCGGCCGGGTACGGGGCTCGGTCCCGCCCGCGTGGGTGCAGACCAGCCCGACCCGGTAGCGCGCCGCGACCTCCGCGAGCCGGGGGTCGACCCCGCCCCACGCGTCGTTCAGCACATCGGCGCCGGCCTCGCAGACAGCCTCGCCGACCTCGTGCCGCCAGGTGTCGACGCTGATGACCACCTCGGGGAACCGCCGCCGCACCTCGGCCACGAAGTCGACCGTCCGCCGAGCCTCCTCCTCGGCGGTCACCTCCTCGCCGGGCCCGGCCTTCACCCCGCCGATGTCGATGATGGCCGCGCCCTCGGCGACCGCCTGCTCCACGCGCGCGAGGGCGGGTTCGTCCTGGAAGGTGGCGCCCTGGTCGTAGAAGGAGTCCGGCGTCCGGTTCACGATCGCCATGATCACCGGCTCGTGCGCGCCGAATTCCCGCTTGCCCAGCCTGAGCATCCGCTGTGACCTCTCCCAGAACGTGCCGCTGACCGACCGTCTTACGCACCCGCCTGCGACCTTAACTGTCAGACTCGCATGGCACGATCGGAGCCGAACACACTTGAGGGGACCCAGCGATGTTCATGTTCTTGTTCCTGGTCGTCGCGCTCGCCGTCGTGGTCGCCGGGGTGACGCTCGCCCTGATGGGCGGCGGCGACAGCGCGGCACTGCCGGAGGCCGCGGGCGAGCGGCTCCAGGACCCGCTCCCGGCGGACCGCCCGGTCAACCGCGCGGACGTGGAGGCGCTCCGCTTCGCGGTCGCCCTGCGCGGCTACCGCATGGTGGACGTGGACGACGCCCTCGGCCGCCTCAGCGCCGAGATCGCCGAGCGGGACGCCCGCATCGCCGACCTGGAGTCCGCACTCGCCGGCGCCCGCGCGGCGACCGTGACCTCGCTGCACAAGCCCGAGGAGGGCCACCACCAGTGACCGACGGCACCGCCCTCGCCGGCCCCGACGGAGCCCTCCGCTGCCCCTGGGCCCGCTTTACCGAGGACTACGTGGCGTACCACGACGAGGAATGGGGCCGCCCCGTCCACGGCGACGACGCCCTGTACGAACGGCTCTGCCTGGAGGCCTTCCAGTCCGGCCTCTCCTGGATCACCATCCTGCGCCGCCGGGAGGGCTTCCGCGCCGCCTTCGCCGACTTCAAGATCGCCGAGGTCGCCGGCTTCACGGAGGCCGACGAGGCACGCCTCCTCGCCGACCCCGGCATCATCCGCAACCGCGCCAAGATCGAGGCGACGGTCGCCAACGCCCGCGTCCTGTCCGACTGGACGCCGGGCGAACTGGACACCCTGATCTGGTCCCACGCCCCGGACCCGACCACCCGCCCGATCCCCAGGATCCTCGCCGACGTCCCGGCGGTGACCCCCGAGTCCACGGCCCTCTCCAAGGCCCTCAAGAAGCGAGGCATCCGCTTCGTCGGCCCGACCACGGCATACGCCCTGATGCAGGCCTGCGGCTTGGTCGACGACCACTTGGAGACATGTGTGGCGAGGAGCAGCGTGCCTCTTTAGAGGTGCGGCGATGCCGTCAGGGGTGCGGCGATTCCGTCCCCGAACCGACTGGACTCAGCGGCCCAGATACTTCGGCTTCTCCTTGTTCACGAACGCCTGCACGGCGATCCCGTGATCCTCGGAGGACCCCGCCCGAGTCTGCAGCTCGTCCTCCTTCTCCAGAGCCTCCTCCAGAGAATGCGTGAGCCCGTACGCCAGCGACTCCTTCAGCGCCGCGTACGCCACGGTCGGCCCCTGGGCCAGAGACAGGGCCACCTTGCGAGCCTGTGCCGTCAGTTCCGCCGCCGGCACGATCCGGTTCGCGATCCCCAACTCGTACGCGTCCTGCGCGCTGATGCTGCGCGGGAAGAGCAGCAGATCGGCGGCCCGGCCGGGGCCGACCACGCGCGGCAGGGTCCACGAGATCCCCGAGTCGGCGGTCAGCGCGACCCCGGCGAAGGAGGTGTTGAAGGTGGCGGTGTCGGCGACGATCCGGTAGTCCGCGGCGAGCGCGAAACCCAAACCGGCCCCGGCGGCCACCCCGTTCACGCCCGCCACCACCGGCTTCGCCATGCCGGTCAGGGCCTTCACGACGGGGTTGTAGTGCTCACGGACGGTGGACATGGTCTGCCCGGAGCCGGTCTCCCGGTCCTGGATCAGCAGCCCGATGTGTTCCTTGAGGTCCTGGCCCACGCAGAACGCCCGGTCACCGGCGGCGGTCAGCAGCACGGCCCGTACGGCGTCGTCCCCGGCCGCGGCCTCCACGGCCTCGCGCAGGGCCACCTTGGTCGCGATGTTCAGCGCGTTCATCGCCTCGGGGCGGTTCAGCGTGATCGTCGCGAGTCCGTCGTGCACCTCGTAGAGCACGGTGTCGGCCATGGCGGTTCCCCTCCGGTGTCGCGGCTTCGACGTACTGGTCAGTAAGCTGTACGTCACAGCACAGCATGGCGGAGATCATCGGTGGTGGCGTGGGTGGGACGTGTGACCTGCGTCAAAGAATCGCGAACGGCCGAGCGGCGAACCGGGCCCCGCGGTGGCGAAGTATCGCAGTCACATCGCCGAATTGGGTGGTTTTGCTCGCGTGCGTTGCCCAAGCGATGCCGACTGATGTTGGTCATCGGGTCATGAGATGCGGGATAATGGCCTGGAAGCAATGTGTTCGATGCCGGTGGCGCGTGTCCCCAGGTGGGACCGTGCCTGCCCTCCAGGGCCGTCGGCTTTGACGATGAGCTGGTTTCAGGAAGGGGAACGAGCATGGCGGCCATGAAGCCGCGGACGGGCGATGGCCCGCTCGAGGTGACCAAGGAGGGGCGGGGCATCGTCATGCGCGTTCCGCTCGAAGGCGGCGGTCGGCTTGTCGTCGAGCTGACCCCTGACGAGGCCGACGCCCTGGGCGATGCCCTCAAGAAGGTCGTCGGCTGACACGCGGAGCGGCCGTACCCTTTCAGCTGCCCCGGCACCGCCCCACAAGGCGGTGCCGGGGCACTGTTGTACCCGGGGGCGATCCGGGGATGACCTTCGGCCGTCTCGGTCCGAGCGCGTCGCTCAGCGCTTGACCGCGCACAGCAGGCCGTCGCCCACCGGGAGCAGCGACGGCATCAGCTCGGGGCTCTCGCGGACCGCGCGGAGCAGCTCCCGCAGACGTATGACCTCGGTGGGCTGAGGGCCCGAGTCGACGGTGCGTCCACTGGCGAAGACGCCCTCGAACGCGACGAGTCCACCGGGCCTGAGAAGGCGCAACGATTCAGCGAGGTAGTCGAGGCACTCCAGCCGGTCTCCGTCACAGAAGACGAGGTCGTACCCCGCGTCCGCGAGCCGGGGCAGCACGTCCAGGGCGTGGCCCGGGATGAAGCGCGCGCGATTGCTCGCGAAGCCGGCCGCGCGGAACGCCTGCCGGGCGAACTGCTGGTGCTCCGGTTCCGGATCCACCGTGGTCAGCACACCATCCGGCCGCATGCCGTGCAGCAGGTGGATTCCGGAGACCCCGGTCCCGGTCCCGATCTCGGCCACCGCCTTCGCGTCCACGGTGGCGGCGAGCACCCGCAGCGCGGCGCCAGTGCCGGGCGACACCGAGCGCAGCCCTGCCTCCCGGGCCCGGTCACGGGCCCAGTGCAGCGCTTCGCCCTCGGCGACAAAGGCGTCGGCGAACGCCCAGCTCGTCAGCCGGTTGCCGGTAATGGCCCTCTCCTTATGTCCCCGTGGTTGCCTGGGCGTGACTGTATCCGTTGCCGTCGGGAACCTGCTGATGGGACCGGTCGTTTAAAGGGATGAGTGAGTGACGGGGGCCGCGACGGGGGGCACGGGATGGGTCGGTACGACGAGCGGGCGCAGGTGCAGGTGCTGACAAAGCCATATGAGCCGGATCAGCGGTATCAGTCATATGAGCCACATCGGCGCACATCAATTTCTTATAAAACCGCTTATCCGGAGCTAACGGGCGAGGTGGCTATGGTAGGGGCTCCACTGGACACCACCAGAGCCGACAGGGGAGGTGCGGCTGCGCCTGTGGATCGGGGAGGAGCGCTGAGGCGCTTTCTCGGATCGGCGGGCAGGCCGAAATCCGTGAACGACACCGCTGACCACCGCCACGCCGCCGACGGCGCACAGACCGCGACCTTCACCACGGACGCGCACGCGCAGGCGTGGACTCCGCCCACGTGGGAGGAGATCGTCAGCACCCACAGCGGCCGCGTCTACCGGCTCGCCTACCGGCTGACCGGCAACCAGCACGACGCCGAGGACCTCACCCAGGAGGTCTTCGTCCGCGTCTTCCGCTCCCTGTCGACGTACACGCCCGGCACTTTCGAGGGCTGGCTGCACCGCATCACCACGAACCTCTTCCTGGACATGGTCCGCCGCAAGCAGCGCATCCGCTTCGACTCCCTCGGGGACGACGCCGCGGAGCGCCTGCCCAGCCGCGAGCCCACTCCCCAGCAGATCTTCAACGACGCGCACTTCGACGCCGACGTCCAGCAGGCGCTCGACACGCTGGCGCCCGAGTTCCGCGCCGCCGTCGTCCTCTGCGACATCGAAGGACTGTCGTACGAGGAGATCGCCGCGACTTTGGGCGTCAAGCTCGGCACGGTCCGCTCGCGTATCCACCGAGGCCGCTCCCAGCTCCGCAAGGCCCTCGCGCACCGCTCCCCGGAGGCCCGGGCCGAGCAGCGTCGCGGGTTCTCGGTGCCGCGGGTGCCCGTGCTGGGAGGAGGGGGCGCGACCGCGTGAGTGGATCCCGTCCTACGCCTGCCGAGCAGCACCTGGGAGACCGTCTCTCCGCCCTCGTCGACGGAGAGCTCGGTCATGAGGCGCGCGACCGCGTCCTGGCACATCTGGCCACCTGCGCCAAGTGCAAGGTGGAGGCGGACGAGCAGCGCCGTCTGAAGAACGTCTTCGCGGAGGCCGCCCCGCCGCCTCCCTCCGAGAGTTTCCTGGCCCGCCTCCAGATGCTCCCGGCGGGCGGCGACACCGACGGCGGCTCACCGCTGGGCGGCCTCGGCGGAAGACTCGGGGGCACGGCCGGCGGGCCGGGGCTCCCCGGTGACCCCTCCGACTCCAGGGAATTCGCCGACTTCGGAGTCTTCGGACCCGGCCGCGACTCCTTCGGGTATCTACCGTCGGGACCACACGGCGGCGCTCTGACGCCGTCGGAGGGCCGTGGTCTGCTCGGTGGCAGGGGTTTCCTCGGTGACCGAGGTTTCCTGAGCGGCCGTGGCTTCCTGGGCGACCAGGGCTTCCCGCGTGACGGACGCGGTCTCTCCGGCGACGCGGACAGGCGCGCGGACGCCGGTGCCGATGAGCGCCGGGTCACGGGCGACCGTGGCTTTCGGATCCATGACGTGAGCCGGCACGAGGCCGAGCGTTCGGCCTCGCGCGGCATGCGGTTCGCCTTCGTGGCGGCCGGCGCCGTGTCGCTGGCCGCGATCGCCCTCGGCGGCATGACCACCGGGGTGCCCGCCGAGACGGCGGACGCCCGGGGCCCAGCCGGCTCCGGCAGCAATGTCACACCGCTGCGGACACAGGCCTCGGGAACCCTTCCTCCCGAGTCCCAGCGCCGCCGGGGAGCCGTCGGGCCACTGTTCGGACAGGGCCAGCGGGCCACCGGCGAGGTGCCGGTGGCGCCGACGGCGATCTCCGCGCCCCTGCTGCCCGGAGTCCCCGCTCCGGCTGCCGAAAGCCGGCAGACCGTGCATCCGCTGACCGCACCGGTCCTGGCGGGCGCCGCCGTCATGTCCCCGCTCATACGTCCGCTCACCGTCGCACCGCCGCTCCAGCCGGCCGGCTGGTCCCCGGCGCCCGAGCTCACCGGGCCGGGCCTGCTGACGGCTCCCGACACCACCTCGTCCCCCACTCCCACCTCGCCCGTCCTCCGCTGACCCCGAGATCTGCGCACCGGCCCGTGAACCTGGTTGAATCCAGAGTGGGCCGTGTCCGCCCGGGCCGGTTCCGGCCTGCGGCACTCGGCGAACGGTGGGCGGCGGGCCGGTCCATGAGACGGGCCCCAGTTGTGGGGAGAACATGAACGAGGGGAAGCCCACGAAGGCGAAGTGGTGGAGCCGACCCCGAGCGCACGGCGCGGGGGCCGGGACGACGGGGGACGACACCGGGCTTACGGGGACCACGGGGGTGCCCGTGGACGCGGTCCGCGCGGAGAGCGGCGGGGGCGATTTCGAGTTGGAGCGGCCCGCGACGGTGCCCGCTCCCGCCGAGGCCGACACCGACCACGACTTCGAACTGGCCCGCCCGGCCACCGAATCCGCGGCCCGCACCGGCACGACGCCGGGCGCCGGCCCGGACGGTGACTTCGAACTGGAGCGGCCGGACGGCGTCTTCGCGTTGGAACGGCCGGCACCGGCCGCGGGCCACGGGGCCGAGACGAGGACCGCTGAGGGAAGCACGTCGGCTTCGGGTGAGGCGACCACGCGGTTGGGGCTGGAGAAGCCGGCGCCGGAGAAGAGCACCCCGGTGGCCGCCACCGTGGTCGCCGACGCCCCGCCCTCGGCTGAGCCCGGCGCCCTGGAGGCCTCTGAGGCACCCTCGGAGCGGCCCAAGCCGCTGCACGCCCCCGATCCCTACAGCACCCCGCCCTACGGCGAGCCCGGCCCCTGGGCGCCCGCCCCGCCGGTCCAGCACCCGGCGACGACTCCCGCGCACGGCACGAACGTCCAGGCGGGGCCACCGGCGCACGCCGTGCCCGCCGCGGTCGGGGCGGGCACGGCACACAGCGTGGCGGCCCCGGCATACGCGGAGGCGACCCCGGCGGCAGCCGCGCCCTCGCCGGTGCCCCCGGCCCACGACACCGCCGTAACGCCCGCGACTCGGCAACCGGCGACGGCCGCCCTGTACCCGGACGCACCACAGCCCGGGGCGGCCCCGTACCCGGACTCCTCCCAGCAGCCTCCAGGGGCCTCGTACGCGTACCCGTCCCAACCGGCGCCGCCTCCCTACGGGGACGCCTCGCATCCCGCTCCCTCTCCGGCTTCGTACGCGGACGCGCGGCAGCCCACATCGCCCGCCTACGCGGACCCGTCGCAACCGCCCTACGCGGATGCCGCCCCAGGCGTCCCGCAGGGGCCGCACGGCCCGTGGCGGAACTACGACCCCTGGGCCGGATCGGGGTCGTTGCAGCAGAACGGGGCCGGTACGGCCGACGTGTCGCGGCAGCCGAGGCGGCGGGGGAAGACGCTGCTCGTCGGGGCCCTGCTGCTCACCCTCGTGTCCGGGGGCGTCGGCGGAGCCGTGGGCGCGTACGTGGAGCGCAACGGCGGGGTCGGGGAAGTCGAACTGCCGCAGTCCGACGGGGGCGTGACCGGGCGGGCGCCCGACAGCGTCGCCGGGATCGCCGCCAGCGCACTGCCCGGCGTCGTCACCCTGCACGTGAGCGGGACGGACGCGCAGGGCACCGGCACCGGATTCGTACTGGACGAGCGGGGCCACATCCTCACGAACAACCACGTCGTCGAGCCCGCCGGCACAAGCGGTGACATATCGGTGACGTTCAGCGGCGGCGAGACCGCCAAGGCCACCATCGTCGGCCGGGACACCGGCTACGACCTCGCCGTCGTCAAGGTCTCCGATGTCAGCGGACTCAAGCCGCTGCCCCTCGGCAACTCCGACGACGTCCAGGTCGGCGACCCGGTCGTCGCCATCGGCGCCCCCTTCGACCTGGCCAACACCGTCACGTCCGGCATCATCAGCGCCAAGGAGCGGCCCATCACGGCCGGCGGCGAGAGCGGTGACGTGAGCGACGTGTCGTACGTGGACGCGTTGCAGACCGACGCGCCGATAAACCCGGGCAACTCCGGCGGCCCGCTCCTCGACGGCAAGGCCCGCGTGATCGGCATCAACAGCGCCATCCGGTCCGCGGGCAGCGGCTCCGAGTCGGACGGCGGGCAGGCCGGTTCGATCGGGCTCGGCTTCGCGATACCCATCAACCAGGGCAAACGCGTCGCCGAGGAACTGATCAACACGGGCAAGGCGAGCCACCCGGTGATCGGCGTCTCCCTCGACATGGACTACACCGGCGACGGCGCCCGGATCGGCGACGAGGGCAGCAGTGGCGGGTCCGCGGTGACGGAGGGCGGCCCGGCCGACCGGGCAGGTCTCCGCTCGGGCGACGTCATCACCGAGGTCGACGGCCAGCGTGTCCACTCCGGCGAGGAGCTGATCGTCAAGGTCCGCGCCCACCGGTCCGGCGACCGGCTGGAGCTCACCCTCCAGCGCGGCGGCAAGGAACAGACGGTCACCCTGACGCTCGGCTCGTCCGACGGCGGCTGACCGAGGGTTCGCCCGCCGAAACGACAGCAACTTCACAGGAGGGGGTCCCGCACCCCCTCCTGCCAGGCAAACAGCTGGGAAAACCAGCTGTGCGGACGTGGTCGGAAGCCGCCCGAAGGTACCGGATCGACGGCATCGCCGGGTACCTTGGACTCGGCCCCGACCACGGAAGACCTGCCGAGGCCGGAGGAACGGGACCGAGGACGTCGCAAGGAGCTTCAGGTGTTCAATGACATAGGCACGTTCGAGCTGGTGGCGCTCGCCGTCCTCGCCGTGCTCGTCTTCGGTCCGGACAAGCTTCCCAAGGTGATCCAGGACGTCACGCGGACCATCCGCAAGATCCGGGAGTTCTCGGACAGCGCCAAGGCGGACATCCGCAGCGAACTCGGCCCGGAGTTCAAGGACTTCGAGTTCGAGGATCTCAACCCCAAGACGTTCATCCGCAAGCAGCTGGACAACGACGAACTGGGGCTGAAGGAGATCCGCAGCGGCTTCGACCTGAAGAAGGAGATGACCGAGCTGACGGACGCGGTCCACGGCCGCGAGTCCGAGTCCTCGTCCTCCTCGGCTGCCTCCGGCTCCGGCTCCGGTGGTTCGTCCGGCGCAGCGGTCGACATGTCCAAGAAGCGCGAGAAGCTCGAACTGGAAGAGCGTCCGCCGTACGACCTCGACGCCACCTGAGCCGTCCGCCCGGTCGCCGTCCGTACGGCCTGCGACCTGCCCTTCCACGCCGTACGCCGGTGTGCTGCCACGCCCCCGGTACGTGATGCGATTCATACCGTCACGCACCCTTGTACGGCCTCAAGCCGCCCGTACGCCGTCCCACGCGCCGGGCGCTTTCCCTGCTGCTCGGAGCGCTGTGGCTATGCTGCCCAGTTGTTGTGCGGACCGTATGGAGAGCGAGCGAGACGCCCGACGGGGGCGGGCCCGCTCCGGTCCGCCGAGAGCAAGGAGGCGTCGGGCAGATGGAGACGACAAGTCGGGTAGGCGCGCAGGCGTCGGCCGCGGAAGGTGGACAACAGGTTCCCTCCGCCCGTCGCACGGTCGACGGCTACCTGCTGGCGCCCTTCCCGTGGTACGGCCTCGATGAGGCCTTCACGGGGCCGCGCTGGCTGATGCAGGTCGGTACGTCGGCGGAAGGTGCCGTCGAGCACGGTTCGATCGGACACGGCGACGAGCCCTCGGTGCGCAACGAGTACACCGCCGCCGCGAGCGACGACGAGGTCAAGGAGCGGTTCGCGGTCGTGGTGACCGTCGCCGCGAACGACGTACGGCGCAGCGCGGACGGTACGGGGGTCCTGGAGGCCACCTCGGTCTCCTCCGCGGCCTGGCTCGCCGGGGTCGGACTGCTGTCCTTCACCTGGCCCGGGCAGCTGGACCACACCCGGCGGGACGACTGGCTGGACCAGCAGACCGAGACGGCGTGGGTCCTGGCGGACGACCTGGCCGGTCCCGACTGGTCGACGCTGTCCCTGCCGGTGGACGGGGTGCCGACGCCGTTCCACTACCGCGAGTCCGAGTTCGGATGGGTCCTCGCGGGGTCGACCTCGGAGGGGATGCACGTGGGGGCGTACGGGAGAGGGATGAGCGCTTATGGGCTCGGCTTCGCCATGATCAAGGACATCGGCTCCTACGACGCCTAGTCCTCACGGGGCAGGCTGAAGGGGGCACCGCGTTGTGGCGCTGCGGTGCCCCCTTCAGCCGTGTTCCCCGCGCCCCTTGAAGGCGCCCCCTGGCTTTGACAGGCGTCCTAGAACTTGTTCCTCGGGGTGATTCCCAGGCTCATGCCTGAGAGGCCGCGCTGGCGGCCGCCGAGCTTGCCCGCGATGGCTCGGAGGGCCGCGCCGGCGGGGGAGTCCGGGTCGGAGAGAACGACAGGGCGGCCCTCGTCGCCGCCCTCGCGGAGGCGGAGGTCGATGGGGATGTTGCCGAGGACCGGGACGGTGGCGCCGGTGGTGCGGGTGAGGCCGTCGGCGACGACCTGGCCGCCGCCCGTGCCGAAGACGTCGACCATCTCGTCGCAGTGCGGGCAGGGCAGGCCCGACATGTTCTCGACGACGCCGACGATCTTCTGGTGGGTCTGCACGGCGATGGAGCCTGCGCGCTCGGCGACCTCGGCCGCGGCCTGCTGCGGGGTCGTGACGACCAGGATCTCGGCGTTGGGGACAAGCTGGGCCACGGAGATGGCGATGTCGCCGGTGCCCGGCGGGAGGTCGAGGAGCAGGACGTCCAGGTCACCCCAGTAGACGTCCGCGAGGAACTGCTGGAGGGCGCGGTGCAGCATCGGGCCGCGCCAGACGACGGGCGCGTTGCCGGGGGTGAACATGCCGATCGAGATGACCTTCACACCATGCGCGGACGGCGGCATGATCATGTTCTCGACCTGGGTGGGACGGCCGTCGGCGCCCAGCATGCGCGGCACGGAGTGGCCGTAGATGTCGGCGTCGACCACGCCCACCTTGAGACCGTCGGCCGCCATCGCCGCCGCCAGGTTCACCGTCACCGAGGACTTGCCGACACCGCCCTTGCCGGAGGCGACGGCGTACACGCGCGTGAGGGAGCCCGGCTTCGCGAAGGGGACCTCGCGCTCGGTCTGGCCGCCGCGCAGCGCGCTCGCCAGCTCCTTGCGCTGTTCGTCGCTCATCACGTCGAGCTCGACGTCGACGCGGGTGACCCCCTCGACCCGCGAGACCGCCTCGGTCACGCGCTGGGTGATCGTGTCGCGCATGGGGCAGCCGGAGACCGTCAGGTACACGGCGACCGCGACCGCTCCGTCCGCACCGATCTCCACCGACTTGACCATCCCGAGCTCGGTGATGGGGCGGTTGATCTCGGGGTCGTTCACCGTCGACAGTGCTTCACGCACCGCGTCTTCCGTAGCCATAGGACGATGGTACGGCGCCCCGCGGGGGCCCTGGGAGCCCTGTCACCGGTCGCCCATGTCACGTCCGCGGGGATGTTCCGGCGGGAATACGGTCCGCGCCTCCCGCCGGCCCTCGCTGCCGTGCTCGTGCAGTTCCCTGGTCAGGTCCTGGAGCTCGGAGCGCAGCCAGTCGCGGGTGGCGACCTCGCCGAGACCGATGCGCAGCGCGGCGATCTCCCGGGTGAGGTACTCGGTGTCGGCGATGGAGCGCTCGTTCTGTTTGCGGTCCTGTTCGAGGTTGACCCGGTCACGGTCGTCCTGGCGGTTCTGCGCGAGGAGGATCAGCGGGGCGGCGTACGAGGCCTGGAGGGAGAGCATCAGGGTCAGGAAGATGAACGGGTAATGGTCGAAGCGCAGGTCGCGCGGGGCCGAGACGTTCCACACCACCCACAGGATGATGACGACGGTCATCCAGACGATGAACCGCCCGGTGCCCAGGAACCGCGCGATCCGCTCCGAGAGCCGTCCGAAGGCCTCCGGGTCCCACTCGGGCAGGAACCTGGCCCGGCGCGGCAGCGGCTGGTCGAGACGGGTGCGTGGGCGCGCGGTGGCCCCGGAGGGCGTGCGCTCCCGCAGGGGCGCCCCGGAGACCGGCGTGCGCTCGCGCATGCCCGCCGCACCGGCATGCGCCCGTTCCCGCCCCCTGTGACGCGCGTCCCGTCCGTCCCGCCCTTCGCGCTCGGACCGCTCAGGAGCCATGGACGACCCCTTCGGCGGGCCCGTCGTCCCGGTTCGCGACCTGGTCCGCTTCCGCGTCCGGGGTGTCGTCCTCGTGCAGATGGAACTCGGTCTCCCGCCAGTCGTCCGGCAGCATGTGGTCCAGCACGTCGTCCACGGTCACCGCACCCAGCAGCGAGCCGCTCTCGTCGACCACGGGCGCCGCGACCATGTCGTACGTCGCGAAGAACCCGGCGACGGCGGGCAGCGCGGCCTCCGGGTCCAGCGACTGGAGATCGTTGTCGAGGATCGAGCTGACCAGGGTGTACGGCGGGTCCCGCAGCAGCCGCTGGAAGTGGACCGTGCCGAGGTACTTGCCGGTCGGGGTCTCGTCCGGCGGCCGGCACACGTACACCTGGGCGGCGAGCGCGGGGGACAGATCGGGGTTGCGGACCCGGGCGAGCGCGTCGGCGACGGTCGCGTCCGGTCGCAGCACGATCGGTTCGGTGGTCATCAGACCGCCCGCGGTCTTCTCCTCGTACGCCAGGAGCCGCCGTACGTCCGCCGCCTCGTCCGGCTCCATCAGGGTCAGCAGGCGTTCCTGCTCCTCCTCGGGCAGCTCGGCGAGCAGGTCGGCGGCGTCGTCCGGGTCCATGGCCTCCAGGACGTCGGCGGCCCGCTCCTCCTTGAGCTTGCCGAGGATCTCGATCTGGTCGTCCTCGGGCAGCTCCTCCAGGACGTCGGCGAGCCGGTCGTCGTCGAGGGCGGCGGCGACCTCGGCCCGGCGCTTGGGGGAGAGGTGGTGCAGCACGTTGGCGAGGTCGGCCGGGCGGAGCTGCTCGAAGGTCGCGAGCAGGTTCTCGGCGCCCTGTCCGTGCTCCTCCAACGAGAAACCGGTGACCGCCGACCACTCCACGGTCAGCGTCTCGCCCTTGTGCCGCCGGAACGCCCCGCCCTTGCCCTTGCGGACGAACACCCGGTCGATCTCCCAGTCCCTGCGGGCCGGCAGCTGCTGCACCGAGATGTCGAGGACGGTGACCTCCTCGCCGGTCTCCACCAGCCGGACCCGGCGGTCCAGCAGCTCCCCGATGACGAGCCGTTCGGTGGGCCGCTGTTCGAACCGGCGCACGTTCAGGACGCCGGTGGTGATGACCTGGCCCGACTCCACGCCGGTGATCCGGGTCATCTGCAGGAAGATGCGGCGCCGCGTGGACAGTTCGACGACCAGCCCCAGCAGCCGTGGGGGCTTGCGGCCCACCCGCAGAATGGCCACCAGGTCGCGTACCCGGCCCACCTGGTCGCCGTTCGGGTCGAAGACGGCGACACCGGAGAGGTGCGAGACGAAGATCCGGGGAGCCACCGCCGCCATGAGCCGCCCCTTTCCTTCCCGTTTTCCTTCCCGTCGTACGGGATTGTCCGCCCAGGAGGGCTTCAGGCTAGCCCGTCCCGATCGGATATGCCCTGGTGAGCGGTGCGGACGGTCTGCCTCCGTGATACGTCCGGGGCCCCGGTACTCTGCGGTACGCCTGGACTCCCCACGAAGAGGTGCATCGCCTGTGACTGTGTTTCCCCGTACCCGAAGGGCCGCACTGGTGAGCGCCGTCTGCACCCTGGTGGCGAGCGGGCTGGGGCTCACCGGGTGCAGCGAGGATCCCGACGAGGGCACCAACGGGGTCGGCAAGCTGCCGCCCGCGACGATCCAGAGCAAGACCAAGGCGGCCGCCACGGCGGCGGAGACGGTCCGGCTGTCCGGCGCCGTGGTGAGTAACGGCAAGACCTACAAGCTGGACATGCGCCTGAAGGAGGACGGCGGCACGGGTTCGGTGACGTCCGAGGGGTCCACCTTCCGGCTGCTGAAGGTCGGCGAGCATCTCTTCCTGAAGGCGGACGCGGACTTCTGGAACCCCGCGGATTCGGAGTCGGGGAAGGGCTCGGAAAACGACTCGGGCAAGGGCGCCGAGGACGGCGACGAGTCGGAGACGGCCGCCGCGGACAAGCTGGACGGCATGTACGTGAAGGTCCCGACCGGCGACCCGGCCTACAAGCGCTTCAGCGGCTTCACCGACAAGGACGTCCTCCTCGCCGGTCTCCTCACCCTGCACGGCACCCTGTCCACCGACGGCCACCACGAGCAGTCCGGCACCCGCACCATCCGCATCACCGGCGACAAGGGCTCCGGCGGCACCCTCGACGTCTCCCTCGAAGGCACCCCCTACCCCCTGCGCCTCGTCCGCGCCGGCGACGCCGGCACGATCCTCCTCACCGACTGGGGCAAGAACTTCACCCTGGAGGAGCCGGACGAGAAGTCGGTCGTCGACTACGGCCAACAACTGCCGACGTCGTAGCCGGGCGGGTCACTCCATGCAGGACCCCGGCCTCGGCCGGACGCAAAACACCGTCCCGGTCAGAACGACTCCACCCCGGCCGGCAACCGGACCCCCGGCCCGGACCAGACACCCGCCCGCCCCGGCTACCCCCGCTTACGCCGCTTGAAGAGCAACCGAGGCACTCCCGCCGGAACCGGCTGACGCGTCGTCGCGGAGGTCGGCAGCGGGGCCGAGGCCAGGTCGTCGTCGGGCAGGGGCAGGGTCGAACCGGTCGGCTCCAGGCGGAGGACACGGCACTCGCGTGCCCAGCGGGCAGGCATCGCCTCGCCGTCGTGGGCGTTGAGGCGCTTGCCCTTGAGCTCGGCGACCGCCGCCTCCCACTCGGGGGAGTCCGGGGGCAGCTCGACGACGTTCGCGGCCCAGCTGACCAGCCGGCCGCCCTTGTCCTTGCTGCGGACGGTCACGACCGCGGTACCCCCGCCGACCAGCCCCGGCAACGGCTGCTCACCCGGCCCGTCGCCGACCACACACGCCGCGCCCTCGTGCCAGACATGCCACAGCGCCCGCGAAGGCGCCCCCGGCGCCCGGCCGTCCTCGCCCCGCACCCAGATAAGCCCGGACTTCTTGGTGGCCTCTTCGACGAGAGCCTGATCGAGCAGCGTGTCGGCGGTCATGGGGGCAGCCTAGCCGGGGCCCGGAAAGGCCCCGGTGGAAGGAAGCTAGAGCCACCCGTTCCGCTTGAGCGTGCGGTGGATGCCGAGGCAGAGCGCGACCGTGACGCCGAGGACGACCGGATAGCCGAACTTCCAGTGCGTCTCGGGCATGTAGTCGAAGTTCATGCCGTACACACCGCAGACCATCGTCGGTACGGCGATGATGGCCGCCCAGGAGGTGATCTTGCGCATGTCCTCGTTCTGGGCGACGGAGGCCTGCGCCAGGTTGGCCTGGAGGATCGAGTTGAGAAGCTCGTCGAAGCCGACGACCTGCTCCTGGACCCGCGCGAGGTGGTCGGCCACGTCACGGAAGTACTTCTGGATGTCCGGGTCGACCAGCCGCATCGGCCGCTCGCTCAGCAACTGCATGGGCCGCACCAGCGGCAGCACCGCGCGCTTGAACTCCATGACCTCGCGCTTGAGTTGGTAGATCCGGCCGGCGTCCGTACCCCGCGGCGTGCCCTTGCGGCCCGGCGAGAACACCTCCGTCTCCACCTCGTCGATGTCGTCCTGCACGGCGTCCGCGACCGCCACGTACCCGTCGACGACATGGTCGGCGATGGCGTGCAGCACGGCCGAGGGCCCCTTGGCGAGCAACTCCGGGTCGTCCTGCAGCCGGTGACGCAGCGCCCGCAGCGAACCCTGCCCACCGTGCCGGACGGTGATGAAGAAGTCCCGCCCGGTGAAGCACATGACCTCGCCGGACTCCACGACCTCGCTGGTGGCGGTGAGTTCGTCGTGCTCGATGTAGTGGATGGTCTTGAAGACGGTGAAGAGGGTGTCGTCGTACCGCTCCAGCTTCGGCCGCTGGTGCGCGTGCACCGCGTCCTCCACGGCCAGCGGGTGCAGCCCGAACTCGGCCGCGATACCGGCGAATTCGGCCTCGGACGGCTCGTGCAGGCCGATCCAGACGAAGCCGCCGTCGCGGCGCACCTGACGGATCGCCTCGTGCGGGGTCAGGTTCCGGTCGAACGCGACGCGCGCGCCGTCGCGGTAGACGGCGCAGTCCACGACGGCCGTCGTCGCCTCCGCCGGGCGCGTGGCGTCGTACACGCCGCCGTCCTTGCGCAGCGACAGGCGGGAGGGACGGGACGGGCGGACGGCGGCACGCAGGTTGTGGATCATCGACATGAGCAGGCTCCTTCACAACGAAAGGCCGTCGATGACGGTTGGAACTACCCGGAATGGGGACGTTTTGACTGCGGATGTTTGGCACGTCCACAAAGCGGGGAGCACCGCACCGTCGCGGTGACAGCTTCGCCTGATTCAGATCAGCGACATCGGATGGGTGACGTCTGATCGGTGATTCGGATCAAGTCAGGAAAGAAGTGCTCTTCCGTTGCGCGACGACCGAGGACCGACAACTGATGACGATCGACGAGCGGCACGACGCGAGTGAGGGTGGCAGCCGGCAGAGCGTGAACTACGGCTACAGCAAGAGCTACGGGACTCGGCGAGCGGAAGAGCGGGTGGTACTGCACGGTCGACTTCGGTCCATCGCAGCCCCACCTCCTCCGGCCGGTCCCCCGTAAGGGACGTTCCATACCCCGTCAGGGGTTCCCCGTAGGGGAGTCAGTCATCTCAGGTCGAGACGCGAAGGCTTGAGAGCGACGCTTCTGCGTGCTGCCCGCATGCTGTCTCGATCAGGCGCCCCAGACTAACAGTCGGCTGAAGTGTCAAGGCGCCCGTTTGCCGGTTCCTGACGAGTTCTATGCTCGGCTCATGGCTGATGTTCTTCCGTTGGTGGAGGCCCGTTTGCGCACCGCGCTGGGCGAACCGGACGCGCGCGCCGCGGTCACCTTTCTCGGCACGGACCGCATCGAGGTGCTCCGCTTCACCGCCGGCGGCACCGACGGTGACATCGTCCGCTACGCCACGCTCGGCATGTCCGCCCAGCCGATGGCGGACCCCACCGCGGTCCTCGCCGACCCCGTCAAGGGCCCCCGCGCCGAGCTCGTCCTCTCCGTGCGGCGCGGCATCGCCGACACCGGCAAGGTGCTCCGCCCGCTCGCCGTGCTCGCCGCATCACCGCAGGTCGAAGGCGTGATCGTGGCTCCGGGTGCCTCCCTCGACGTGGGCGGGCCGCTGTGGCCCGGTGCCCCCTTCACCTCCGTCCTCGTCGCCGAGTCCGGCGGTCTGGTGGAGGACCTCGAACTCGACGCCCCCGCCGACCCCGTACGGTTCCTGCCGCTCCTCCCGATGACCGCCAACGAAGCCGCCTGGAAGCGGGTCCACGGGGCCCAGGCGCTCCAGGAGCGCTGGCTCACGCACGGCACCGACCTTCGCGACCCGGTCCGCAAGTCCGTCCCTCTGGGCTGACCGACCCTCCTGCCGGTTTGCTCGGCACGTCTTCCCTGTGTGACGGACGGCACGCCGCACGTGACCGGAGGGCCGTCGGGAGGTGGCCGAAAATCGCCGCTTCCCTTGGTCGTGTGGGTAGTTGATCCCGTCGGCCGGCTGGCCGGACCGCCGCCGTCCGGAGCCCGCCGACCGTCCGTCGGCCGGCCGGCGGCTGTGCGCGGAATGTGACGCGCACGCGCCGGACGGGTGATCGTCCTTGACGCGAGGAAGCACGGGGAGGACCGTTGGGCCCTATGAGGGGCGAACCCAGTTGCCCGAAGTGTGGTGGCCGGGTCAGGGCTCCCGGCCTCTTTGCCGACTCCTGGCAGTGCGCCGTGCACGGGACGGTGCACCCGCTGCAGCCCGTGATCCCGCCCAGCGTCGAGGCCCTCAGCGTCGTCGTGCACCGCGCCAAGGTGCCCGTGTGGATGCCGTGGCCGCTCCCGGTCGGCTGGCTCTTCACGGGTGCCGCCTTCGCCGGGGACGACCGCAGCGGCGGTCGCGCCACCGCCGTGGCCTGCTCCGGACCGGGCCCGCTCGGCGGCATAGGCGAACTGGTGCTCATCGCCGAGGAACTCGGCGTCGGCCTCGGTGCGCGGTACGCGGGCATCGACGGCCCCGACCCCGGTCCGTATCTGAGTGTCGAGAAGCCGCCTCAGGCGAAGCTGCTCGCCGCGGGACGGCCGACGCCGCTGTGGCATGTCTCCGGCACGCCGGACGACCGCGCGGTCTTCGCGGGCGAGGCGCTCGGCCTGTGGCTGTGGGCGGTCGTCTGGCCCGAGCAGACGGGACTGCTGATGTACGACGAGCTGGTGCTGACGGATCTGCGGGACGCGGGGGCGGAGGTGGAGTTGCTGCCCTGCGGGGCGCTCTCGCCCCGGATCCTTGAACCGTAGGAGCGCTGGGATCGGAGGTCCGGGCGTTCCGGCGGCAGCGGGTGTCGGTAGACCTTTCCGCCGAGTGCCTGTAGGGGGCACTCGGCGGTTTCGGTTGTGACCGGAGAGCTTCGGAAGGGCGTTATCCTTGAGCGTCCGCTTCCGTTTCGTCTGCGCCTGGAGTCCACGTCGTGCGTATCGATCTGCACTGCCACTCCACGGCCTCCGACGGTACGGACACCCCCGCCGAGCTGGTGCGGAAGGCGGGGGCGGCCGGGCTGGACGTCGTCGCGCTGACGGACCACGACACGACGCGCGGTTACGCCGAGGCGATCGCCGCGCTGCCGGAGGGGCTCACACTGGTCACCGGTGCCGAGCTGTCGTGCCGGCTGGACGGCGTGAGCATGCACATGCTGGCCTACCTGTTCGACTCCGAGGAGCCCGACCTGTTCGCCGAGCGCGAGCTGGTCCGGGACGACCGCGTGCCGAGGGCCCGCGGAATGATCGCCCGACTCAACGAGCTGGGTGTGCCGGTGACCTGGGAACAGGTGGCGCGGATCGCCGGTGACGGTTCCGTGGGCCGGCCGCACGTGGCCACCGCCCTCGTCGAACTCGGCGTCGTAGCGACCGTGAGCGACGCCTTCACCGAGCAGTGGCTCGCCGACGGCGGCCGTGCCTTCGTCGAGAAGCACGAGAGCGACCCCTTCGAAGCCATCCGGCTGATCAAGGGCGCCGGCGGTGTCGCTGTCTTCGCCCATCCCGCCGCCGTCAAGCGCGGCCGGACCGTACCGGAGTCGGCCATCGCCGAGCTGGCCGCCGCCGGACTCGACGGTATCGAGGTCGACCACATGGACCACGACCCGGCGACCCGGGCACGGCTGCGCGGCCTCGCAAAGGAGCTGGGGCTCCTCACCACCGGGTCCTCGGACTACCACGGCAGCCGCAAGACCTGCGTACTCGGCGAGTACACGACCGACCCCGAGGTCTACGGGGAGATCACGCGCCGGGCCACCGGAGCGTTTCCCGTGCCGGGGGCCGGCGGAGCCCGGTAGCTCGCTCCCTCGCGGCTCGCCCTCTCGTCGTACGGCACCCGGCGCTGCCGGCGGTGCCTACCTTCCTGCGCCCACCGTGGTCAGCGGCCGACCCGCCCGCAGGCCACGGTGGTGAGCAGCCCTGTTGTTCTTCCTTCCTCTTCCCGCAAGGCATCCCTGTGCTCGATCCAGCCGTTTTCGGTTCCCTCTTCCTCACCCTCTTCGTGATCATGGATCCCCCGGGGATCACCCCGATCTTCCTCGGGCTCACCGCCGGCCGACCCGCTCGGACCCAGAAGCGGATGGCGTTCCAGGCCGTCTGCGTGGCCGGCGGTGTGATCACCGTCTTCGGGCTGCTCGGGCAGCACATCCTGGACTATCTGCACGTGTCCGTGCCGGCGCTGATGATCGCGGGCGGGCTGCTGCTTCTGTTGATCGCGCTGGATCTGCTGACCGGAAAGACGGACGAGCCGAAGCAGACGAAGGACGTGAACGTCGCGCTGGTGCCGCTGGGGATGCCGTTGCTGGCGGGTCCCGGTGCGATCGTGTCCGTGATCCTGGCGGTGCAGAAGGCGGACGGTGTGGCCGGCCAGGTGTCCGTATGGGCGGCGATCCTGGCGATCCATGTGGTGCTGTGGGTGACAATGCGGTACTCGCTGCTGATCATCCGCGTCATCAAGGACGGCGGGGTGGTGCTGGTGACCCGGCTCGCGGGCATGATGCTTTCCGCGATCGCCGTGCAGCAGATCATCAACGGCGTCACCCAGGTCGTACGCGGCGGCTGAGCCCCGTACCGCTTCCATACACAGGGCCCCGTACGGCATCGCTGCCGTACGGGGCCCTGAAGTGTGAACGGATCCGCGGTACTACGAGGCGGTCGCGTCGGTCGGGCGGATCCAGAGGCGCTGCCCGATGGCGGCGGCCTGCTGCACGATCCGGTTGACGGAGGCGGCGTCCACGACGGTGCTGTCCACGGGTGTGCCGCTGACATCGTCGAGTCGCAGAATTTCGAAGCGCATGGGCTTCTCCCTTCGTCTGGTCATCCTCCTGAGGAGAACTACTGGTGGTGGTACGCGGGTCGTCGGTGCCCGTGCTCCATGTGGATCCAACGGGATGCGTGTTACAAACATTCCCTACGCTAAGGAAATTTTTCGAGAAGCTAATTACTGCCTGGTAAGCGGAGTGTGCGCCAAGCTGTCGTGAGGGTGTCTACCGGGAAACTGGAAGACTGATTGGGACCGGTTGTGTTCGCAGCGTGACCGCCGGGACAATGGCTGCATATGAACACCGACGACCTCACGGCGCTCGGCGCCCGCATCGACCGTACGAACGAACTGCTCCATCGCATGCTCGCCGAGGTGGCGAAGACGCCCTCGACGCATTCGATCTTCGTCGATGCCGGGTACCTGTACGCGGCCGTGGGACGGCTCGTGGCGGGCACGGAGGACCGGCGGTCCTTCGACCTCGACGCCGAAGGGCTCATCGACGCCCTGATCGACAAGGCGCGCACGATCTTCGCGGACAGCCGGCTGCTGCGCGTCTACTGGTACGACGGGGCGCGCCGCCGCATCCATACGGCGGAACAGCAGTCCATCGCCGAACTGCCCGACGTGAAGGTACGGCTGGGCAACCTCAACGCCAACAACCAGCAGAAGGGCGTCGACTCCCTCATCCGCACCGACCTGGAGTCCCTGGCCCGGCACCGCGCGATCAGCGACGCCGCCCTCATCGGCGGCGACGAGGACCTCGTCTCGGCGGTCGAGGCCGCGCAGGGGTACGGGGCGCGGGTCCACCTGTGGGGCATCGAGGCACCCGAGGGCCGCAACCAGGCCGAGCCGCTGCTCTGGGAGGTCGACAGCCAGCGCACCTTCGACCTCGACTTCTTCAAGCCGTACGTGTCACGGCGGGCCGCCGCGACGTACGAGGCCACCGGCGGGGCCCGGCCCAGCCGCGAGGACGTCCGCTTCGTCGGCGCACAGATCGCCGCGAAGTGGCTCGCCGCCCGGGGCCGGGAGACCCTTCAGGAACTGCTCCACGGCCACCCGTACCTCCCCGGCTCCGTCGACCAGGACCTCCTCGTCGAGGCGGAGGGACTGCTCCAGTACTCCCTGCGGGGCCAGGCGGATCTGAGACGGGCGCTGCGGGACGGGTTCTGGGAGCACTTGCGCGCGCAGTACTAGCGCTCGGTGACCCTGGCCCCGACCCCGTCCCAGAAGCCGATGAGGGCGTCGGCCGTCGCCTTCGGCCGGTCCGTGTTGGGGGAGTGCTCGGCGCCGCGGATCACGGTGCGGTGGGCGCGCAGTCGTACGGCCATGTCGTCGAGGACCGGGATCGGCCAGGTGTCGTCGCGTTCGCCGGACAGGACGTGCTTGGGCAGGTCCACGGCGGCGAGTTCGGCGACGCGGTCGGGTTCCGCGCAGAGTTGGCGGCCCGTGGCGATGAGCTGGGCCGGCGTGGTGGCGAGCCAGCGGCGGCGGAGGTCGGAGCGGTCGTCCAGACCCTCGTCGAGGGCGCCCGTGGCGGTCTCCTCCGGTGTCTCCATCGCCTGGATGGCGTCCCACACCTGCTCCATGTCCATCACGGCCAGGGCGTCCCGCAACAGCTTCACGCGCTGCTGCTGGTCGGCCGAGATCTGGGCGGGGCCCGAAGCCATGAGGGTGAGCGAGGCGAAGGGGGTGGCGTCCCGCAGTACGGCCGCGCGGGAGATCTGGCCGCCGAGGGAGTGGCCGACGAGGTGCAGGGGGCTTCCGTCGCCCACCGCCGCAGCCTGGGCGAGGAGGTCCTTCGCCAACTCCGCCTGCGCGTACGGTGCCTCGTCGCGCTCGGCACCCGGGCTCTCGTACTGGCCGCGTCCGTCCACCGCCACCGACCGGTAACCCGCCTCCGCCAGCGGCTCGTGCAGCGCGATGAAGTCCTCCTTGCTCCCGGTGAACCCCGGCACGAGCAGCACGGTCCCCTTCACCGCCGTCCCCGCGTCGATCACGGCGAACTCCCCACGAGGGGTACGCAGACGGTGGGCGCGGGCGCCGGGGGGTGGGGTGAAGGAGGGGGGACGGCTCATGGGGGGAGGGTAGCCGGAGGGGTTCGCCCCCGCCGCCCCTACCCGTCCCATCCCGTTCCTGGGGGCTGCCGCCCCCCAGATCCCCGCTGTCGGCCGGAACGCCTCGTCCTCGAACGCCGGACGGGCTGGGGGCGCCTGGGGCGGGCCGTGCAGCGCAGACCGTAACCAATTCAGCTCCGACCGCGATCATTTCAGCCCCTCCGGCGTTTGAGGAGCGGGGTCCGGGGCGGAGCCCCTGGGATGGGACGGGTAGGGGCGGCGGGGGCGAAGAACGCCCCTGGCAACGCCGAAGGCCCGGCCCCCGCAAAGGGGAACCGGGCCTTCGGCGTTGCGACTGGTCAGCCCTCCGTGGACTCCACGGCAACCGCAGCCTTACGCGTGCGACGCGGCTTCGTGGCCTGCTCCTCCGTCGGCTGGGCAGGCACCACGGCCTCGGCCGCAGCCGCGACCTTGCGCGTCCGGCGACGCGGCTTCGCGACCTCGACCGTGTCGACGGCGACCTCGACAGTGGCCTCGGCGGCGTCCACGACGGTCTCCGCGACCTTGCGCGTCCGACGACGCGGCTTGGCCGGAGCCTCGTCCGCCGACTCGGCGGTCACGGCCTCCGGAGCCTCAACCACGGGCTCCGCGGTCTTGCGGGTCCGGCGACGGGCCTTGGGCGCGGCCTCTTCGACGACGGGGACGGCGACGGCCTCTTCGACCACGCTCACGACGGGTTCCGCGGTCTTGCGGGTCCGGCGACGGGCCTTGGGCGCGGCCTCTTCGACGACGGTGACAGCAGCGGCAGCGGCCTCCTCGACCACGCTCACGACGGGCTCCGCGGTCTTGCGGGTCCGACGGCGGGCCTTGGGCGCGGCCTCTTCGACGACGGTGACAGCAGCGGCAGCGGCCTCCTCGACCACGGCCTCGGCGGTCGCCGCAGCCTTACGGGTACGACGGCGCGGCTTGGCCGGGGCCTCGGCCGTGTCGAGCGCGACCTCCGCGGCGACGGCGGTCTCGGCGACGGGTTCGATCGCCGCCTCCGCCGTCTTGCGCGTGCGGCGCCGACGCGGCTTGGGGTCCTCTTCGACGGCCTCGACCGGCTCGGCGGGCGCAGCGGGCGTGGCCTCGACCGTTTCGACCACGGCCTCCGCCCGCTCCGACGGCCTACCCGCGACCGCTTCGTTCGCTCCGGCCCGGGTGCGGCGCCGACGCCGGGGCGTGCGGGGCTCGGACTCGGCGGTGTCGACGACCGGGGTCGTCACGGACGACGAGGGCGCGGTCGCCGTGGCGGCGGCCCTCGCCTCCGGGGCACCGCCCTCAGAGGCCGTGCCGTTGCGCGTACGGCGGCGCTGGCGCGGGGCGCGAGCCGGGCGCTCGCGCTCGGCGGCCGGGGCGGCGGAACGGCCGCCACGACCGCGGGCGCCGCGGCCGCCCGGCTCGCCGAGGTCTTCCAGCTCCTCGGCGTCCAGCCCGGCCCGGGTGCGCTCGGAGCGCGGCAGGACACCCTTCGTGCCCGCGGGGATGCTCAGTTCCTCGAAAAGGTGCGGGGACGTGGAGTACGTCTCCGGCGGGTCGTTGAACCCGAGGTCCAGCGCCTTGTTGATGAGCTGCCAGCGCGGGATGTCGTCCCAGTCGACGAGGGTGATCGCGATGCCCTTGGCACCCGCGCGGCCCGTACGGCCGATGCGGTGCAGGTACGTCTTCTCGTCCTCGGGGGACTGGTAGTTGATGACGTGGGTGACACCCTCGACGTCGATACCGCGAGCGGCGACATCGGTGCAGACGAGGACGTCGACCTTGCCGTTGCGGAAGGCACGCAGGGCCTGCTCGCGGGCGCCCTGTCCGAGGTCGCCGTGGACCGCGCCGGAGGCGAAGCCACGCTGCTTGAGCTGGTCGGCGAGGTCGGCGGCGGTGCGCTTCGTACGGCAGAAGACCATGACCAGTCCCCGGCCGTCGGCCTGCAGTATGCGCGCTACCAGCTCGGGCTTGTCCATGTTGTGCGCGCGGTAGATGTGCTGCGAGGTGTTCGCGACCGTCGCACCCTGGTCGTCCGGCGCGGTGGCGCGGATGTGCGTGGGCTGAGACATGTAACGGCGGGCCAGACCGATGACCGCGCCCGGCATGGTCGCCGAGAACAGCATGGTCTGGCGCCTGGCCGGAAGCATGTTGATGATCTTCTCGACGTCGGGCAGGAAGCCCAGGTCGAGCATCTCGTCGGCCTCGTCGAGGACCAGGCACTTGACGTGCTTGAGGTTCAGCTTCTTCTGGCCGGCAAGGTCGAGGAGTCGTCCCGGCGTGCCGATGACGACGTCGACGCCCTTCTTGAGGGCCTCGACCTGGGGCTCGTAGGCGCGGCCGCCGTAGATCGCGGTGACGCGTACGTTGCGCACCTTGCCGGCGGTCTGGAGGTCGTTGGTGACCTGCGTGCAGAGCTCGCGGGTGGGGACGACGACGAGCGCCTGCGGGGAGTCGACGAGGTCCTCGGGCTTGGCGCGGCCGGCCTCGACGTCGGCGGGGACGATGACGCGCTCGAGGAGCGGGAGGCCGAAGCCGAGCGTCTTGCCGGTGCCGGTCTTGGCCTGGCCGATGACGTCGGAGCCCGAGAGGGCGACCGGGAGCGTCATCTCCTGGATGGGGAAGGGGTTGATGATGCCGACGGCCTCAAGGGCCTCGGCCGTCTCGGGAAAGATGCCGAGATCGCGGAAAGTCGTAGTCAGGGTGCTGCCTCTTCTGTGTACGCGGTGTGAGGCGAGCGCGGGGGTCGTGTCGGACCGTGCCTGGGACGTCGGCCGCCTCACGGGCGGACCGTGTGGCACGGGACCACTGCCGACGCTCTAGCGCTCATACCGCTGAGGGGGTCCCCTCCGGACGCCGTACGCATCGATGCCGTACGGAAAAGGAGGGCTGTCGGGTCGGAGCCGATCGGGCCACCGACCGGGCATCCTCATACGTGCGGCCTGTCGAGATTCCGTCGAGATACGTCGACGTACCAGCAGGCGCATTACCACCATACCCCGGAATCGCGCATATGCGATGGCCGATTTGGTCACGTAGTCGTCGTCACACTGAATGACCAGGCCCTTCCGCCCTGCGAGGAGCGGGCTATTGTGCGCTTCATGACCACGTCTGACAAGCCTGAGAACCCCACCGGCAGCGAGTCCACCGACACCACCGACACCACCGAGGTCACCGGGATCGCCGCCCAGGACTGGGCCCGGGCCGCCGGCGACCCGCAGTATCGTGCTGCGGTCGTGGATCTGCTCGGAGCGCTGGCGTACGGGGAACTGGCCGCGTTCGAACGGCTCGCGGAGGACGCGAAGCTGGCGCCGACGCTCGTCGACAAGGCGGAGCTGGCCAAGATGGCGGCGGCCGAGTTCCACCACTTCGAGAGGCTCCGGAACCGGCTCACCGAGATCGGCGCGGAGCCCACTCGGGCCATGGAGCCGTTCGTCGACGCGCTCGACGGCTTCCACAAGCAGACCGCGCCGTCGGACTGGCTGGAGGGACTCGTCAAGGCGTACGTCGGCGACTCGATCGCCAGCGACTTCTATCGGGAGGTCGCCGCGCATCTGGACTCGGACACCCGGGGGCTGGTGCTCGCCGTCCTCGACGACACCGGGCACGCCGGGTTCGCCGTCGAGAAGGTGCGGGCCGCGATCGACGAGGACCCGCGGGTGGGCGGGCGACTGGCGTTGTGGGCGCGTCGGTTGATGGGGGAGGCGCTGTCGCAGTCGCAGCGGGTGGTCGCCGACCGGGACGCCTTGTCCACGATGCTGGTGGGCGGGGTCGCGGACGGGTTCGATCTGGCGGAGGTGGGGCGGATGTTCTCGCGGATCACCGAGGCGCACACGAAGCGGATGGCCGCGCTGGGCTTGGCCGCTTGAGCGCCTAGTCGCCGTGGGGTGATTTGTCGTTGTGCGGGTGCGGGTGTTTCGTGGCTGGTCGCGCCATTCCCCGCGCCCCTTCAGGGGCTTGGCCCCTACGCGGGTGCTGAGCTGCTGTGCCGAAATCGCCCCGTCGGGCGCAGCAGCAGGGAGAGTGACGCCGCGGCGACGATCAGGGCGCCGGAGAGGACCAGCAAGTAGTTCGCGGAGCCGAGCGCGGTGTGCGTGAGGAAAGCGCCGAAGAGGGCGCCGGCGATGCCGGTCGGGAGGACCAGGGTCCGCGACGGCAGGCGGTGCGGGAGCCGATAGGCGGCGGCGCAGGCCAGGGCGAAACCGAGGATCGCGGATCCGAGTGCTTCCAAGAACATGATCGGGGTCCCTCCCGCACGGCCTGGCCTGGGCAAATCGGTCGTAGCCGGTCCTACCCGCGAGTCACGGAACGCAATCATTCTCTGTGGATGAGATGTGATCGATCCGTGCGGTTCGGGCCTTGCGGGCCATGAGGTGCGGGCATACGGAAGGGGCGCGGTGGTTTCACACCACCGGGCCCCTTCCGCACGCCTCTTGACGCCCCTTGACTACAGCGCGCTGAAGCCGACCTTGCGGACGGTCGGCTCGCCGATGTCGATGTAAGCGAGACGGTCGGCAGGGATCAGCACCTTGCGGCCGTGCTCGTCCGTGAGGCTCAGCAGCGCCGACTTGCCGGCCAGCGCCTCGGCAACGGCACGCTCGACCTCCTCGGCACTCTGACCGCTCTCCAGAACGATCTCGCGGGGCGCGTGCTGCACGCCGATCTTGACCTCCACGGCTATGTCCCTCCGACGGTCAGTGAAGTGCGCGGGCATCCGCGCCGTACGCAGCACACATTAGCCCGGTGAGGGGACGTACACGCTCCGCCTGAGAACGCCAGGAGCGAACAGGGCGGGGGAACAAAACCTCGGGCCCGGTGACGTGGTCACCGCACGGGCCCGGGGCCGTGCCGTGGTCAGTGGTGGTCGATGCCGTGCAGGGGGAAGCCGGCGATGCCGCGCCAGGCCAGCGAGGCGAGCAGCTGGACCGCCTGCTCCCGCGGGACGCTGCGGTCGCTGTGCAGCCACGACCGGGCCACCACCTGGGAGAGGCCGCCCAGACCCGAGGCGAGGAGCATCGACTCCGCGCGCGAGAGACCGGTGTCCTCGGCGATGACGTCGCAGATGGCCTCGGCGCACTCGTTGGCGACTTTGTCGACGCGCTCGCGCACGGCGGGCTCGTTCGTCAGGTCCGACTCGAAGACCAGGCGGAAGGCGCCGCCCTCGTCCTCGACGTACGCGAAGTAGGCGTCCATCGTGGCCCGGACGCGCTGCTTGTTGTCGGTCGTCGACGCGAGCGCGCCGCGTACGGCCTGGATGAGGGACTCGCAGTGCTGGTCCAGCAGGGCCAGGTACAGGTCGAGTTTGCCGGGGAAGTGCTGGTAGAGCACCGGCTTGCTGACGCCCGCGCGCTCGGCGATGTCGTCCATCGCGGCCGAGTGATAGCCCTGCGCCACGAAGACTTCCTGGGCGGCGCCCAGCAACTGGTTCCGTCGGGCTCGGCGCGGCAGGCGTGTGCCCCGCGGGCGCGCCGCCTCTGTCTGCTCGATGGCTGTCACGCCGCCTCCCAAGATCGTCCACATGCGGTGTGCGCCGCGTCGCCATCGTACTTTTCGGTAACCCCGGTGTGCGCGGTACGAGCGCAGAATTTCATGGACCGGACAGCGGGGAAAGTGCCGCGGACCATATCAAACACGGGCAGGGCGGGCAGGAGGAAGCCCTTTCTCATCACCGATCGTCGCCTTTCGCGTCCCCGGTGGCCGTCCCCGGTGGCCGTCCCGGGTGGTCGTCCCAGGTGAGCGCCGGGTTACCGGTAGTCGTCCTCGTCGAGGGAGACGACCCGGGCCTGTTCCGCGAGATCGGCCTCGTTCGCGGCGCCCGGGTCGGCGTCGGTCAGCGGGTCGTCCCGGTCCTGTGCGACGTCCGTGCGCTGCTCGGCGGCATCGGCCTCGGGGGCCTCGACGTCGTCGATCTCCATGGAGTCGTCCTCGACGAAGGTGTCGGGATCGGTCGGGTCAACGGCCATCGCGGGTTCCCCTTCCTGATGCTGCCCCGGTACCGCCGGAATGTCCTGGCTGTCCTTGACATTCCCGATGTCGTCAAGGCGGCACGGGCCATGTACGGGTGCCCTGGTTACGAGCCTAGGAGACAGCCGATCGGGACGCTATGTGATTCGGCCGTCGTCTCGCGGTGATCCTTCCGTACGGCCCGAGTGCTCCCTCCGGGCCCGTCAGCGCTCCCTCCGTGCTCGTCCGCGTTCCCTGCGCGCCCCGGTCTAACCCGTGCGTACTGGCGCGATATCCGCCGCGACATCTGGCGAGATCTGTGACGGCGAACACAGGCGAACACATGAGCCACTGCGTGATCGTCTCGTAACATTGCCGCATGTCTTCGACCGAGCTGCCGTCCCTGCTGACCGCCACCGCGTCGCCGAAGGCGAGTGCCGTGCGGGTGGCGCCCGGGGAGCGGATGAGATCGGTCCGGCTGCCGGGGATCACACTGGCGGTGCGGTCGAGACCGCCGGCCCGCGAGGGACTGCCGCCCGCCCTGTACGTCCATGGCCTGGGCGGCTCCTCGCAGAACTGGTCCGCGCTGATGCCGCTGCTCGACGGGCTCGTGGCCAGTGAGGCGATCGACCTGCCCGGCTTCGGCGACTCGCCGCCGCCGGACGACGGCAACTACTCGATCACGGGACACGCGCGCGCGGTCATCCGTCACCTCGACGCCGCCGGGCGCGGCCCCGTGCACCTCTTCGGCAATTCCCTCGGCGGCGCGGTCACCACCCGCGTCGCCGCCCTGCGCCCCGACCTCGTCCGCACCCTGACCCTCGTGTCGCCCGCGCTGCCGGAGCTCCGCGTCCAGCGGGCCGCCCTGCCGACCGGGATGCTCGCCCTGCCGGGCGCCGCCGCCCTCTTCACCCGCTTCACCAGAGGCTGGACCGCCGAGCAGCGCGTACGGGGGGTCACGGCCCTCTGTTACGGCGACCCCGGCCGCGTCACGGAGGAGGGCTTCCGCAACGCCGTGGAGGAGATGGAGCGGCGCCTCCAACTCCCGTACATGTGGGACGCGTTGACGCGGTCCGCGCGCGGGATCGTGGACGCGTACACGCTGGGCGGACAGCACTCCCTCTGGCGCCAGGCCGAGCGCGTCCTCGCCCCGACCCTGCTTGTCTACGGCCGCCGCGACCAACTCGTCGGCTACCGAATGGCCCAGCGCGCCGCCCGCTCCTTCCGCGGCTCCCGCCTCGTCTCCCTGCCGGACGCGGGGCACGTGGCGATGATGGAGTACCCGGAGGCGGTCGCCGCGGCGTTCCGTGAACTGCTGGTCGACACAGGGAATTTGAGTGACGGCGGCCCGGTCCGTGGCCCCGGACCGGGCGGCGCTGACGGTGACACGACTGCAGCGGAGGGGTCCGCCACGGGCTCTCCAGGTGTGGGGAGCTGAGGCGCGCGTGGGACGGCACAGCCGCAAGGGGCGGGCGCCGAAAGGCGATACGAGCGGGAGGGCGGGGCCCCGGACGAACACGTCCGCGGAGCCGGACGACGGCGCGCCGGCGGCGCCGCGGCCACCGGAGGCGGCCGGGCCTCCGGGAGCCCGCGCGCCTGCTCACGGCGGCCCGCGCTATCCCGGCGGCACGCCCGCGCACGGTTTTCCCCGGCTTCCTGACGGCACGCCGGCGCACGGTATGCCGCGTTTCCCCGACGCGACGCCTTCGCACGGTTTTCCCCGAGCGCCTGATGGCACGCCCTCGCACGGCGGCCCGCGCTATCCCGACGGCACGCCTTCGCACGGTTTTCCCCGCCTCGCCGACGGTGCCCCGGCCCGCGGTTTTCCGCAGAGCCGTGGTGATCACCCCGAGCAGCGTGAAGCGGGTGGGGGCTGGGGGCAGTCGGGTGGTGGTGGGCGCCAGACGGGTGCCGGACGCGGCGTGGCGCACGGGGCTCCCGCGGAGGCCCCATATGGTGTGCCGCACGAGGCGGCGGCTCCCGGCGCCCCGTACGGCGTGCCCCCTGAGAGTTCTGGCCGCCGCGTCCCCATTCCCCGGCAGCGGCAGGAGACCATGCCCCCCGGTGGCCCCCGCCAGGCCTATCTGGATGCCTTCAACGAGGTCGACGACGTCTTCGCGCCCGGCCGGACGCACCGCGCCGCGTGGGATGCCGATGCCGGCGTCCGGGTCGAGACGGCTCTCGAAGAGAAGCCGCTGCGCGACGGCGACCCGCCCACGGTCGTCGAGACGGCGAAGGGCGGAAAAGGGCGGACGTTCGCCGGGATCGCCGCCGCCGCGGTCACGACCGTGCTGGCTGTCATCGTGGGCGGACAGGCGGTCGGCGGACAGGACGACACCGCCACTCGGACGCAGGCCGCCGAGGCGGGCGACCGCGATGTGCGCGACACCTCACGCAGCGACAACCGGCCCACACCGTCCAGTACGCCGAGCGCGAGCGTGACCCCACTGTCGTACGACGAGAAGATGGGCAAGAAGTACACCCTCGCCGCGGACCTGGAGGGAAACGGGAAGTTCGAGGCGGCCAAGGGCTTCGACAAGGCGCCGGGCAAGGGGCAGAAGTTCCGCTACCGGGTCGATGTCGAGAAGGGGCTCGGACTGGACGCCGAGCTCTTCGCCGAGGCCGTGCAGAAGACCTTGAACGACGAGCGCAGTTGGGCCCACGGCGGTGGCCGTACGTTCGAGCGGATCTCCTCCGGGACGCCGGACTTCGTGATCACGCTGGCGAGCCCTGGCACCACCGCGACCTGGTGCGCCAAGTCGGGCCTCGACACGACCGTGGACAACGTGTCCTGCGATTCGGCCGCCACCGAACGCGTGATGATCAATGCGTACCGCTGGGCCCAGGGGTCGAAGACATACGGTGATCAGATCCATGCGTACCGGCAAATGTTGATCAACCATGAAGTCGGTCACCGTCTCGGCTACAGCCATGTGACCTGCGACAAGGACGGCGAACTCGCGCCCGTCATGCAGCAGCAGAGCAAGTTCCTCACCTATGACGGGATCACGTGCAAGGCCAACCCGTGGGCGTACCCCGGGAGTTGAGGGGAGTTTCGCCTCGGTGGGGCCTGGTGGGGCCTGGTGGGGCCTGGTGGGGCCTGGTGGGGCCTGGTGGGGCCTGGTGGGGCCTGGCGACGCACGATGCCGATCCCGTTCGCGTGCGCACGAGTTCAGCGGCGGCAGGCGCCGGCGCGTCGGCATAGCGCGTGCCCTCGCTGCCGAGCTGACGCCAAGTAGTCGCTTGATCCCCTAGCGCGACAAAACGCGTTCCGCTAGGGAAAGTTACGACCGTTCACCCCTTTTGGTGGTGCGATGGACAACCGTCCGTCGCGCCACCGCCTTGTCCGCATACGTTCGTCCCGCTGCGAGCCGCCGGGTGAACGGCGGCTCCCCAAACGGGAGATCGGGGGTGCACGCGTGCGCATCGGACTGCTTACGGAGGGTGGCTATCCGTATGTGAGCGGTGACGCCAGGCTCTGGTGCGACCGACTCGTACGTGGGTTGGAGCGACACGAGTTCGACATCTACGCGCTCAGTCGGAGCGAGCGGCAGGAAGACGAAGGCTGGATCCCGCTGCCGCAACAGGTCAGCCGGGTCCGTACGGCCCCGCTGTGGACGGCTGAGGACGACGGCGTCGTCCATGGCCGCCGGGCGCGCAGGCGCTTCGCGGAGGCGTACGGCGAACTGGCGGCGGCGGTGTGCTCCGGGGGCGGGGGCGGGCCGGTCGGCGCTGCCGGGTTGCTCGAAGTGGTGGGGGGAGCCGGGGCCGATGGGACCGGGGATGCCGCGAAGGCCCGGGATGCCCGGGATGCCGGGAAGGCTTCCGAGGGTGGTTCCGATGTCGAGGCGGACCGTTTCGGCAATGCGCTGTACGGGTTGGCCGAGTTGGCCCGCGACGAGGGCGGACTGGTGGGTGCGCTGCGCTCGGAAGTCGCGGTGCGGACACTGGAGCGCGCTTGTCGTGCGCCGGGCGCACTACGCGGGGCCCGCGAGGCGCGCGTACCGGATCTGCTGACAGTCGCCTCGCACCTCGAACGCGCCCTACGCCCCCTCTCGCTCGACTGGTACGAGGACGACGGGCTCGGCTCGGTCGACCTGTGCCACGCGGCGGCGGGCGGCTCGGCCGCACTGCCCGGGCTGCTGGCCCGCCACTTCCACGGGGTGCCGCTGCTGGTCACCGAGTACGGCGTGCCGCTGCGGGCGCACTACCTCGGCGCCTCCGGGGAGGCGCCGGTGCGCGCCCTGCTCGCGGCCTTCCACCGGCGGCTGACCGCCGAGGTCTACCGACAGGCCGCCTGCCTCACCCCCGGCAACACCCACGCCCGCCGCTGGCAGGAGCGCTGCGGCGCCGACCGCGCCAGGATCAGGACGGTCTATCCCGGCATGGAGGCGTCCCGTTTCGCGGAGGTCGGCGAGTCACCGGAGTGCGCTGACCCGCACACGCTGGTCTGGGTCGGCCGCATCGAACCCGCCAAGGACCTGATCTCCCTGCTGCACGCCTTCGCCGAGGTCCGCCGGGCCGAGCCCAAGGCGCGGCTCAGGATCGTCGGGGCCGCCGCGGGCACCGAGGGGGCCGCCTATCTGGGCCACTGCAAGGCTCTGGCCGCACAGCTCTTCCCCGACGAGGCGGACGGCATCCACGCGGTCGGTGACAACCCCGTCTCCTTTGAGGAGGTCGGCGACCCGGCCGTCCCCGACCTGGCCGATGCGTACGCGGCGGGTGCCGTGGTGGTGCTGTCGAGCGTCGTCGAGGGCTTCCCGATCAGTCTCGTCGAGGCGATGTTCTGCGCCCGGCCGACGGTGTCCACCGACGTGGGCGCGGTCGTGGAGGTCATCGGCGGCACCGGGCTCGTCGTCCCGCCGCGCAATCCGCGGGCGCTCGCCGAGGCGTGCGTGGCACTCCTGCGTGAACCCGAGCGCCGCGCGCGCCTCGGCGCGGCCGCCCGCGCACGAGCCCTCGAACTCTTCACCGTCGAGCAGAACGTCGCGGCATTTCGTGGCATCTACCTGGAGGTCGTCTCCCACGCCCCGGTACGCAAGGTCGTCCTCGACGACACCGGCGAACCACTGCCGTTCGGAGCCCCCGCCGAGGCCCATGTGCCCGGCCGGTGGACCGAGTCACGGCTGGTGGCGGGGAGCCTCGGGGTGGCCGGGGTCGCCGGAGTCGCAGGCCTCGGCGGAGTCGTCGCCGGCCGCCCGCGCTGGGCCCTCGACGAGTCGGCCCGGGCCACGACACCGGTCCGCGCCACGACCTCGGGGATGACGACGCCGGATGCGACGCCGGTACCGGCTTCGGCTACAGCACCGGTTCCGGCTCCAGCCGCAACGCCTGGCACGGCTTCGGCTTCGGCTTCGATTTCGGCTTCGGCTTCGACTCCGGCACCGGTCGGGGCCGCTGCGGCGTCTCCTGACGCGGCGGCCGGGGAGCCGGTGCCCGCGGTGGAGGGGGCGCGATGAGCGAGCTGAAGCTGGACGGGCTGCACAGGTGGGACAGGCTGGAGGGGCTACACGAGGGGGACGGGCTGGACCGCTCGGGCGCACTGAGTGGAGCGGGTGAGCCGAGTGAGCTGAGCGAGCCGGGGCATCGGAAGCTGCCGGGTGACACCGATGCCGGGACCTTGCCCGGTCCGGAGTCCCCCCTGGATGTCATGGGCTCACCCGGCGCCGTCGGCCCACCGGATTCCGCCGGCATACCGGGCGTGATGGTTCCCCCGGCCGACGGCTCCACCGCTGCCGTCCCCAAGCCCGCCACCCCCAGACGCGGTGGCGTCGACCCCGTGAAGGCCTTGATGCACCGGCACCGGGAGCTCTGCGAGCGGGCGGTCGACCCGCTGGAGATCGCCGCCGGGCTGGAGGCGCACGGGGTGACCGACCGGACGGCCGCCCGCTTTCGGCACCGGGACGTGTTCTCCCTCGCCGAGGAGATGTACGCACGCGTGTCCCGAGACGCGCAGGCATCCACGGAGCGCGAGCCGATGACGAGTGCGCCCGGCGCGCGTGGCGGATGGGCCGTGCTCGCCCTGCTGCCGGGCGCACTGTGCGCGGCGGCCGTGACCGGAGTACGGCTCACCGACGGCCAACCGCGCCTCGCGGTAGCCGCCGGCGGTGCGCTCGCCGTGGCGCTCGGCCTCCGCGTGGCCCTCCGACGGGGCCCGCTACGCACCCCGTCCGGCACGACGAGCCGTATCCGCGTCTGGACCTGCTGGCTGATCGCGTACGCCCTCCTCGGCGACGGTCTGCTCGCCGCCGGACTCGACGGCGGCCCCCACGGCCTCTGGCCCCTGGCCACCGCGCCCCTGCTCGCGCTCGCTCTGTCCTGCGCCCCCGCCATCTGGTGCGCCCACCTCCTCTCCGTACGAGCCCGCCGCAAACTCGCCGCCAGCCGAGGCCTCGCGGAGTTCGCCGACTCCGTGAAACCCCTGATCCTCGGCGTGTTCGCGCTCCACCTGTGCGTCCTGGGCGCCCTGCTCGCGCTGTGCGGAGCGGTCCTGGGCGAGCCCGCCGAATACGCCGGAGCGGGCGCCCTCGGCGCACTCCTCCTGCTCGCCCGCCTCCTCACCGCGCACGGCTTCGCCCACGCGCCGGCCATCGCCCTCCACACGGCCGCCCTGGCCGAGGCGATCGCGTTGGCCACCGTCTTCGCGAGCCGCCTGCCCGGCTGCTCCTTCCTGGCCGCCCCGGTCGAGACCGTCGCCGACGTCTGGGGGCCCGGCGCCGTCCCGGCCCTCGTCTGCGGCACCGCGGCGCTCGTCCTGCTAGTCCACGCCACCCGCACGCTGACCCGGGCCTCGGCCCACGTCCTGCCTTCGGAGGCGACCTGACCCCACCTCGGTCTTCGCCACGGCGGTCGCACACCGCGGTGGCGGATCCGAGCCCGACTGACGCGCGGGACTTCCGTCCCGTCCGTCCCCTCCCGCGGGGCCGACACCGCGGGCCCACCTCAGCACTCACGGCACCACCCCAGAAGGAGAACGCCAGATGATCACCTCCCGAACCGGAGAACCCGCCCCGGGAGCCGCCCGATGAGGGTCCTGCTGATCGGAGCCAACGGATACCTCGGCCGCTTCGTCGCCGAACGTCTGCTCGCCGACCCGGCCGTGCAGCTCACCGCTCTCGGCCGGGGCGACGACGCCGACGTACGGTTCGACCTCGCCACCGGCAGCCCTGGAGCGCTCACCCGCTTCCTGGACGCCGTCCACCCCGGAGTCGTCGTCAACTGCGCGGGCGCCACCCGCGGCGGAGCCCGCGAACTCACCCGGCACAACACGGTCGCCGTCGCCACCATCTGCGAGGCCCTGCGCCGCAGCGGCTGCGGGGCACGCCTGGTGCAGCTCGGCTGCGGCGCCGAATACGGCCCCAGCCAGCCAGGCTCCTCCACCCCGGAGGACGCCGTGCCCCGTCCCGGCGGCCCGTACGGCGTGAGCAAACTCGCCGCCACCGAACTCGTCCTCGGCTCCGGCCTGGACGCCGTGGTCCTCCGTGTCTTCTCGCCCGCCGGACCCGGCACCCCCGCCGGCTCGCCGCTCGGCCGCCTCGCCGAGGCCATGCGCCGCGCCATGCAGTCCGGCGACGGCGAACTCAAACTCGGCGGACTCGGCGTCCAGCGCGACTTCGTCGACGTACGCGACGTCGCCCGCGCCGTCCACGCCGCCTCGCTCTCCGCCGCCCAAGGCGTGATCAACATCGGCTCGGGCCGTGCCGTGCGTCTCCGTGACGCCGCCGCCGTCCTCGCCCGCGTCGCCGGCTACGGCGGCGCCCTGCACGAACTCGACGCCCCGCCCGGCCCCCTCAGGCCGACCATCGGCCACCCCCGTCCCGAACCGGACCACGCCGGCCCCGTCTCCTACCCCTACCCCGACGGCTGCGGCAGCTGGCAGCAGGCCGATGTGCGCACCGCCCGCGACCGGCTCGGCTGGCGGCCCCGGATCAACCTGGAGGAGTCCCTCGCCGACATCTGGATGGAGGCGGCATGCCGTATCTGACCCCCGCCGCGTCCGGCACCGCGAGCACCGACTTAAGCCTCGGCTTCGGCATTCCCGGCTATGCGCACCCCCTCGTCGCTCCCCTGGAATGGGGCGAACTCACCCGCCCCGGCACCCCACTGCACTGGGTCGTCCTGAACATCTCCGACGGCCCCGGCACCCGCCCCGACCCCCGCTGCCTGGAGGCCGCCGGACGGCTGCGCAACGCGGGCATCCGTGTCCTCGGCCACCTCGACCTGACATATGGCGCGCGTGCCTTCGGCGAGATCTTCACCGACGCACAGCGCTATCTCGACTGGTACCAGGCCGACGGCTTCCTGCTGGACCGCTGCCCCACCGAGCCCAGCGCGCTCCCCGAGATCCGCCGCACGGCCACCACGCTCCGTGCGGTCCTCGGCGGCGGCCACATCGTCCTCGGCCACGGCACCCACCCGTACCCGGGATATGCCGAGACAGCCGACCAACTGGTGACCTTCTCCGGCCCCTGGAGCGACTACCGCTGGTCGCAGGTGGCCGAATGGACCGCCGACCATCCGCCCGAGCGCTTCTGCCACTTCGTCCACGGTGTCCCGCGCGGCCACCTCGACGAGGCGCTGCGCATCGCCCGCTGGCAGGGCGCCGCCACGATCTACTTCACCGACCGCACGGACCGCGGCGGCCGGACCGACCCCTGGGAGACGATGCCCGGCTACTGGGACGAAATCGTCTCGCTGGTTGGAACAGGTGTCTCGGAATGAAAGAGGGCGTGGCAGTGTTACGGGGAGAACAACTGTAGTGATTGACCGACCAACGGAGTCCCCGTGTCGCTGCCACCCCTGGTCGAGCCCGCTTCCGAGCTCACCGTAGACGAGGTCCGCAGGTACTCCCGCCACCTGATCATCCCCGACGTCGGGATGGACGGGCAGAAGCGGCTGAAGAACGCCAAGGTGCTCTGTGTGGGCGCGGGCGGCCTGGGCTCGCCGGCGCTGATGTACCTGGCCGCCGCGGGCGTCGGCACGCTCGGCATCGTGGAGTTCGACGAGGTCGACGAGTCGAACCTGCAGCGCCAGATCATCCACAGCCAGGCCGACATCGGCCGCTCCAAGGCCGAGTCCGCGCGCGACTCCGTCATCGGCATCAACCCGTACGTGAACGTGATCCTCCACGAAGAGCGGCTTGAGGCCGAGAACGTGAAGGAGATCTTCAGCCAGTACGACCTGATCGTCGACGGCACGGACAACTTCGCGACCCGTTACCTGGTCAACGATGCCGCCGTGCTGCTGAACAAGCCGTACGTCTGGGGCTCGATCTACCGCTTCGACGGCCAGGCCTCCGTCTTCTGGGCCGAGCACGGCCCCTGCTACCGCTGCCTCTACCCGGAGCCCCCGCCGCCGGGCATGGTCCCCTCCTGCGCCGAGGGCGGTGTCCTCGGCGTGCTGTGCGCGTCCATCGGCTCCATCCAGGTCAACGAGGCGATCAAGCTCCTCGCGGGCATCGGCGAGCCCCTCCTCGGCCGCCTGATGATCTACGACGCCCTGGAGATGCAGTACCGCCAGGTCAAGGTCCGCAAGGACCCGAACTGCGCCGTCTGCGGCGAGAACCCCACCGTCACCGAGCTCATCGACTACGAGGCCTTCTGCGGCGTCGTCTCCGAAGAGGCCCAGGAAGCGGCCGCCGGCTCGACGATCACTCCCAAGCAGCTCAAGGAGTTGATCGACGACGGCGAGAACATCGAGATCATCGACGTCCGCGAGATCAACGAGTACGAGATCGTCTCCATCCCGGGCGCCAAGCTGATCCCGAAGAACGAGTTCCTCATGGGCACCGCCCTGGAGACCCTCCCGCAGGACAAGAAGATCGTCTTGCACTGCAAGACGGGTGTCCGCAGTGCGGAAGTCCTCGCGGTCCTGAAGTCGGCCGGCTTCTCCGACGCCGTCCACGTCGGCGGCGGTGTGATCGGCTGGGTGAACCAGATCGAGCCGCACAAGCCGGTCTACTAGACACAGGCCTTCCTGGAAGGGGCTCGGCACCACGGGTGCCGGGCCCCTCTCCGCTGTGGGGCCGACTACGTGCAGACCTTGCCGTCCTTCGGCACACTCCCGTCCAACAGATACGCGTTCACCGTCGAGTCGACACAGCTGCTGCCGCTGCCGTACGCCCCATGGCCCTCGCCCTTCCAGGTGAGCACCACACCGACGCCCTCGCCCAACTCCTCGGCCATCTTCTGCGCGCCCTCGTACGGTGTCGCCGGGTCCCCGGTGTTGCCCACCACGAGGACGGCCTCCGCGCCAGGTGCGCTCACCTCCGGGGAGTCCGTCAGGCCGGACACCGGCCAGTCGTGGCACCAGCCCGCGGTGTCCCAGCCCAGGTACTCGCCGAAGACGGGCGAGATCTCCCGGAATTCGGGGAGCAGCTTCTTCGTCTCCTCCGGTGTGGGCCGCTGCTTCTGGTCCAGGCACGATATGACTCGTTGTGAGTGGGTCGTCGTGCCGTAGCTGCCCGACGGTTCGCGCTCGTTGTAGCCGTCGGCCAGCGCGAGCAACTCGGTGCCGTCGCCGTCCTCGGCCGCGTCGAGCGCGCTGGTCAGGGTCGGCCAGCTCTGCTCGCTGTAGAGCGGCAGAACGATGCCGGTGATCGCCAGCGTCTGGGTGAGCTCACGGCCGGACGTCGTCGCCAGCGGCTCGGCGTCGATCCGCTCCAGCAGGTCCTCGATCTTCCGAGTGCCTTCCTTCGGGTCCTGGCCCGTGGACGTGAGGTAGTTGTCGAGAGCGCGCTGGAAGCCCAGGGCCTGGTTCTTCGCGTGACCCACCGTGTCGGCGGTCGGGTCGACCACCGCGTCCAGGACCAGCCGCCCCACATTTTCGGGGAACAGGTGGGCGTAGACGCCGCCGAGTTCGGTGCCGTAGGAGATGCCGAAGTAGTGGAGCTTGTCGTCGCCGAGGACCTGGCGCATGAGGTCCATGTCACGAGCGGTCTCGGTGGTCGAGACGTGCGACAGCAGCTTGCCCGCCGCCTTCTCGCAGCCGGCGCCGAAGTCGGTCGCGTCCTTGAAGAAGGCCGTCTCCTCGCTCGCGTCGTCCGGTGTGGCGTCCACCGACTCGCCCGCCTGGATCTCCTTGTCGCTACGGCAGCGCACCCCCTCGCTGTCGGCGACCCCGCGCGGATCCCAGCTCACCAGGTCGTACCGCTTGTGCAACTCGTCGGTGAGCGCCGCGTAGGACGGCAGCATCGACACGCCGGAGCCGCCGGGGCCACCGAAGTTGAACAGGAGCGAACCGAGTCGTTCACTGTCGCCGCCGGTCGCCTTGCTGCGGATCAGCGCGAGCCCGATCGTCCCGCCGTCCGGCTTCGTGTGGTCCAGCGGCACCTCCAGCGTCGCGCACTGCCAGTCGCCGCCCGGCGCCGGACCCTCCGATGTCGCTTCGCAGCTCCCCCAGTCGAGCTTCTGGGACGCCGGCGAAGAGGCCGAGCCCTCTTTGCCGTCCGTACCGTCGTCCGTCCTCTCGTCCGTGCCGCCACTACAGCCGGCGAGCAGCAACACGGCCGCGGCCAGAGCCGCTCCGCGCGGAAATCGCGCCATGAGTGCGTTCCCCCCTCTTGCGATACCGTCCGCCGCATGTCGCGAATGGCAGTGATGCCATGGTATGCGGACTGCCCGGAACACCGAGATGGCCTGTGGATAACGATCTGACCTGCATGTTTACGAGCAGATCGTGCCGGCTTTCGGTACCTTCCCCGTCAGTAGATAGCCGTCCACGGCCGTCTTCACGCACGCATTCCCGCTGTCGTACGCACCGTGCCCCTGCCCCCTGTACGTCAACTCGACACCGACTCCCGCCCCGAGCGCCTCGGCCATCCTCCGCGCGCCCTCGTACGGCGTGGCCGGGTCGCCCGTGTTGCCGATCACGAGGATCGGGGCCGAGCCCGGAGCACGCATATCGGGATGGTCGGCCGCGCCGGCGACGGCCCAGTCGGTGCAGGTGAGCATGGACCAGGCCAGCCATTCGCCGAAGACGGGAGAGGCCGCCCGGAACTCGGCCAGCTTCGTCTCCACGTCCTCGGCGGTGTAGCGCTGCTTGGCGTCGGCGCAGCTGATGGAGACGTTCGCCGCGGTGATGTTGCTGTACTCGCCGTTCTCGCTGCGCCCGTTCATCAAGTCGGACAGCAGCATCAGCAGGCCGTCGTCCCCGCCGTATGCCTGATCGAGACCCTCGGTCAGATACGGCCACAAGTCCTGGGAGTACAGGGCCTGGGCGATGCCGGTGGTGGCGGCGACCTCGGTGAGGTCGCGGGGGAAGGTTCCGGGGATCGGCTTGCGGTCGAGGTCGCCGAGCAGCTTGATGATCCGGTCCTGGACGTCCTGCTCGGTGTCACCGACCGGGCATTCCTCCGCCTTCGACACGCAGTCCCGCGCATAGTTGTCGAGCGCCAGCTGGAAGCCCTTGGCCTGTCCGAGCGAGCTCTGCTCCGGTGTCCGCGTCGGGTCGACCACCGCGTCGAACACGGCCCGCCCCACGTTCTTGGGGAACAGGTGGGCGTAGACGCCGCCGAGTTCGGTGCCGTAGGAGATGCCGAAGTAGTGGAGCTTGTCGTCGCCGAGGACCTGGCGCATGAGGTCCATGTCACGGGCCGCGTCCGTGGTGCGGACGTGCGGGAGGGTCTTGCGGGAGTTCTTCTCGCAGGCGGAGTTGAACGTCTTCGTGTTGTCGAGGAGCTCCTTTCGCTCGGCCGCGTCGTCCGGTGTCCCGTCCTGCTGGAAGTACTCGTCGAGTTCGTCGTCGTCCTCGCACTCGATACCCGCGCTGCGGCCGACGCCGCGCGGGTCGAAGCTCACCAGGTCGTAGCGGGCGCGCAGTTGGGCATAGTCCTCGCCGAAGCCGGGGAGCGTCTTGACGCCCGAACCGCCGGGGCCGCCGAAGTTGAAGACGAGCGAGCCGATGCGCTGCCCTTCGGCGCCGCTGGACCGGGCCCGGATCAGCGCGATGGGGAGCGTGTCGCCGTCGGGGTCGTCCCAGTCGAGGGGGGCCTTCATGGTGGCGCACTGCCAGACCTCGCCGTCCGGCAGCGGCGAGGGCGCGGTGCCACCGCCCTCGGACTCCGACGGTGCCTCGCAGGTCTTCCAGCTCAGCTTCTGGGCCGTCAGGTCCTCGTCGTCGCCTTTGGCCTCGTCGCCGCAGCCCGCCGCCGACAGGGCCAGCAGTACGGCGATGGCGGTCACGGCGATGGTGCGCGGCCGGGGCGGGGTGGGCATGTTCCCATCCTGGAGCCGCCCGGGTCGGTGCGCTCGGGGCGCGGTCCGTGCGGGTGAGACGCGGGACAGGCCTGTAGGCGCGCGTGGGGCACTGTCCGGCTCGTCACGCGCGCGTGACGACCACCCGCGTACACCT
>NZ_JAEMUX010000047.1 GCF_016598475.1 Streptomyces adelaidensis | reverse complement strand
GAACTCGGCCCGCCCGGCCGGTGGCTCGGACTCCGCGGCGGAGAACTCGGCCCGCCCGACCGGTGGCTCGGACCTCGCGGCGGAGAACTCGGCCCGCCCGGCCAATGGCTCAGCCCTCGTGTCTGGTGACTCGGGGCCGCCGGGCTCCGCGCTGCCGGCCGCCGCGCTGCTGGACAGCGCGCTGCGCGCGATCCGGCATCCCAGTGTCGAGTTGTGGCGGCACACCAGTTCGGTGGAGTGCGGTGTGCAGGGGGTCATGGAGTGGACGCGGAAGTTGTTCACCGGCCCGTCACCCGCCTTCGCGCTCGGCCTGCTCGCCGATCACCCCGACGACGAGCAACGCGTCGGCGCCCTGGGACAGGCGGCCGAGCTGCTGGCGCGGTGGCGCTCACCGGTTGCCGAACTGCTGCCTGTGATCGCCGCACGGCTGGACGACCCGGCCGCCGAGGTCCGCTTCCGGGCGGCCGAACTCCTCGCCTGCCTCGGACCGTCGGCCACCGCGCACGCGGACGAGGTCGCCGCGCTGCTCGGTGACACCGCCGCCCGGGCGACCCGCGTGGGCCAGACCGTGGGCGAGGCGGCGCTGTGGGCCCTGGCACGGATGAACGATCCGCGCTGCGTCCCGGCTCTCGCCGAGCTGCTGACCGAGCCGCCGACCGAGCGCCGCTCGGGCTTCGCATCGGCATCGGCCCACTACCCCGCCGACTTCCACCACGTCGTCCTGCCCTCCCTCCCCGAGGTACTCGACGGCCTGCCGCCCCACGCCGCGCTCCTGTCGGCCGTCCGCGTACGACTCACCGCTGCCGACGCCGTCGACACCGCCGATACCAATGACGTCCGCCTGCTCAACCAGCTCTGCCAGACGCTCGCCGGCTGGGGACCTGCCGCGCGGGCGGCCGTCCCGGAACTGCTCCGCCTGCTGCGCCGGGACGGCACCTGGACCGCGGCGGCCACCGCTCTGGCCGGCCTCGGGACGGTGGACGACGACCACGAGGCGCACGGGCTGCTGCTGTCCCGGTCGACAGCCGAAGGGCCGGACGCCCGACTCGCCGCCTGGGCGTACTGGAGAACCGGCGGCGACCCCGGGCCCGCCCTGTCCGCGCTGGGCCCCGCCATCACGGACCGTCACCCCGTCCAGGCCCTGCGCAGGCTGGCCGACCTCGGTCCCCACGCCGCCGAGCACGCGGACCGCCTCCGGACCCTGACCACGGCCACCGACCCCTGGGTCAGGGCGGAAGCGGCACACGCGCTGTGGGCCGCGACCCCCGACGACCCCGGCACCGAGACTGCCGTCTCCACCCTCCTCGACGTGCTCCGGGACCTGCCCGAAGGCCGATACCTGCCGGTCCACCTCGCCGCGGTGCGTTACTTGACCCGCATCGGCCCCGCCGCCCGGCCCGCCGCCTCCCGACTCCTGCGCGAAGTCCCGTCCTCCGACCGGCGACTTGCCGCCGGCGGTGGCTGGCGCGGCTTCCATGACGACGAGGCCATCCGTACGGCGATCGACGAACTGCTCGCCACATCCGACGCTGCTCACAACTGAAAGCCCGCGCACTGGTCCTACACGGACGGGTACGCGAAGGAGCTGATCGCCCGCGGCCCGACTCCGCCGCCGACGGTGACACCCCCTCCGGCAGCATGCACATCGTCGACCTGCCGGACCCCGCCGCCGCCCGCGCGTTCGCCTTCGACGAGCCCAACCAGCAGGCCGGCGTGTACCGGGACGTGCTGCTGCGCCGGTGGCGCAACCTGCTGGGCCGCACGATGTGGGACTTCCCCGGCGGCCGGCCGGACGGCAACCGCTACCTCGTGCTCGGCCTCGGCTCCGGCCCGGCCGCCGGCCTCGCCGTACCGCCCGACCGGCGGGACGAGCTGATCGCGTACGGCCCGCTCCTGTCCGAACGACGGAGACACCTGGCTCGGTACGGCCGCCCTCGTCCGGGCCCCGGACCCGGCCATGGCCCGCGCCGTCCTGACCCAGGACCGGTACGGTACGCCGACATCGAGGTCCACGACGGGGAGTCCGGCGGGCGCCGGTGACGCTCGTACCCCTTTGACCTGCTCTTTTTCCGCACGGCAAGTCCGTGTGCCACCAGGCGGCACGCGCGCTATGAGCCACGGGTCACATGCGGTGTGATGTCCGGCGCGACGCGACCATGCGTAACGGCAGTCTTACGCGGAGTTCGGCTGCGGCTGCCGTACCGCGCAACCGACCACACGAAGAGCCGGTCATGTATCCCCAGAAGAAACACCCCCAGCAACCTCAGCAACTCCAACACCCCCAGCACCCCCAGCACTCCCAGTACCCCCAATTACCCCAGCAACCCCCTCAGCCCCAAGACGACGACCCCCTGCAAGACCCCCTCGCGGCCACGCTCCTCTACCTGAGCCCTCTCGACCACGGACACCTGTACTCCGAGGTCGAGTTGAGCCGGGCGATCAAGGAATGTCACCTGTCGTACGGAAACCCGGCCGACCTCGGCGCCTGGTACAGGCAGTCGCTGAGCGCCGGCGCCGGGGGGACCGCGAAAGCCGCGGCCATCGTCCACGAACGGCGTGCATGGGCCCTGCGTATCGCCGCCGACCTGGCCGACCGCCATCCCTACGACAGCTCCCTGCCCTGGCTCTCGGGTGTCACGCTGTCCGAGGCCCTTCGGACGGCGGGTGTCCAGCACACGGTTCGGGGCGTGCGCCGCCACGCGTTCCTCGTCGCCACCCCCGTCATCGCCTTGTACGTGCTGATCAGCTGCCTGGCGGAGGCGGCCGAGGGCGTCATGGCCAGGTCGGTGGCCGGCCCGTTGAACGTGGGTCTCCTGCTCGGCGTGGTCCAGCTCGTCGCCGTCGCAGCCTGGGTCCAGTGGTACGGCCGGTACTGCAGAACCTCGGTCGACCCCCTCGTCGCCCCCGGCGAGAGACTGGAGCACCGACCATGACAAGGGACTACGTCACAGCCGATCTGCCGGTCTTCTTCGTCTTCCTCGTCTGCGCCCTGTTCCTCGTGATGTGGGCCGGCCCCCAGCGGGGCACGGTGAGCGAGTTCTACGTCAGCGACGGCATCCTCAAGCCCGCCCACAACGGCGTCGCCCTCTTCGGGGATGTCATGTCTGCGGCAGCCTTACTGGGCAGCCCCGGTCTGATCGCGCTCACCGGGTACGACGGCACGCTCTCCGTTCTGGGGCCCGCCGTCTCGTGGATCGTCATCCTCCTGCTGGTGGCGGAGCGGTACCACAGCACGACCGAGTTCACGATCGGTGACCGCCTCGCGCGTCGTCTGAAGTCCCGCCCGGTGCATCTGGCGGCGGGCGTCGCGACGCTCCTCGTCTGCCTGCTCTACCTGATCGCGCAGCTCGTCGGAGCGAGCGCGCTCACGGTGAGCATCCTCGGCACGGCCGGGGAGGGCATGGAACAGGCCGTCTCCATCGGCCTCGGGGCGCTCATGATCACCTACATCGTGCTGGGCGGCATGCGAGCGGCCACGCTGGTCCAGACCGTCAAGGCGGTCATGCTGGTGGGCGGCGGTGCCGGCCTGGCGGTGCTGGTACTGGCCAGGTACGACTTCGACCCCGGCGCCCTGCTGAGCGCGGCTGCCCGGGGGAGCGGCCACGGCGAGGACTTCCTGAGCCCGGGGATCCGTTTCGGTGACGCCGGACCGATGGGGCTGGACTCCCTGAGCGAGCAACTCGCCCTGCTGATCGGTGCCGCCGGTCTGCCGCACCTGCTGATGCGGATCGGCACGGTGTCCACGCCGAGCGGCGCGCGCCGATCGATCCAGTACGCGGCCCAGTTGACGTGTGTGTTCTATCTGGCCGCCATCGTGCTCGGCTTCGGGGCGGCGGCACTCGTCGGCACGGACGCGATCGCCGCGAACAACCCCTCAGGGAACACGGCCGTACTCCTGCTCGCGGCGAACCTCGGCGGTTCGCTCCTGCTCACCCTGGTCGCCTGCCTGGCCTTCGCCACCGTCCTGGCCGTCGTGGCGGGCGTCACGCTCGCCGCCGCGACCTCGCTGGCGCACGACATCTACGGCGCGTTCATCACCCGTGGCACGGTGTCCGGGGAGCGGGAGCTGTTCGTCGCGCGCGTGGCGGCCGTGGTCGTGGGCACGACCGCCACGATGCTCGCCGTGTTCGCGCGCAGTCTCAACGTCTCCTTCCTCGTCGGACTGGCGTTCGCCCTGGCCGGCTCGGCGATCGTCCCCGCCCTCCTCTACAGCATGTTCTGGAAGGGCTTCACCACCCGGGGCGCGACCTGGAGCATCTACGGCGGCCTGGTGACCTCCGTGGTACTGGTGTGCTTGTCACCCCAAGTCTCCGGAAGTCCGACCGCCCTCCTGCCCCACCTGGATTTCGCGGTGTTCCCGCTGCGCAACCCGGGTCTCGTCTCGATCCCGGCCGGATTCCTCCTGGGCTGGCTCGGCTCCGCGCTCTCCGGCCCGGCCGCGCGAACCGAACCCGTACCGATTCCGCGGACCGCGCCCGAGGGGGCCGCGCGCCACCGATGAGGTGACGAGGCGACGCCCCGCCACACCGGCAGCTGACAGCGCCCGGCGCCCGCATGCGGGCGCCGTCAGCGTCCGGAGCGACGGCGCCGACAGGGCGTCCCTCGTCCGGGCGGTACGGTCCGCGACGGCGGGCGCCGCTCCTATCTCCACCTGGTCGGCGGAGTGCGGTGTGCAGGGTGTCATGGGGTGGACGGGGGAGCTGTTCACCGGCCCGTCCCCCGCCTTCGTGCTCGGCCTGCTCGCCGATCACCCCGACGACGAGCAACGCGTCGGCGCCCTGGGACAGGCGGCCGAGCTGCTGGCGCGGTGGCGCTCACCGGTTGCCGAACTGCTGCCTGTGATCGCCGCACGGCTGGACGACCCGGCTGCCGAGGTCCGCTTCCGGGCGGCCGAACTCCTCGCCTGCCTCGGACCGTCGGCCACCGCGCACGCGGACGAGGTCGCCGCGCTGCTCGGTGACACCGCCGCCCGGGCGACCCGCGTGGGCCAGACCGTGGGCGAGGCGGCGCTGTGGGCCCTGGCACGGATGAACGATCCGCGCTGCGTCCCGGCTCTCGCCGAGCTGCTGACCGAGCCGCCGACCGAGCGCCGCTGGGGCTTCGCATCGGCATCGGCCCACTACCCCGCCGACTTCCACCACGTCGTCCTGCCCTCCCTCCCCGAGGTACTCGACGGCCTGCCGCCCCACGCCGCGCTCCTGTCGGCCGTCCGCGCACGACTCGGTAGGTCACACCTGAGGGCCCCGTCGCCCGCGCGATCTCCTGTCCCTGAGCCCGGGCCGGCGCGTCAACCGGCGCCCTGACGCGCTCAGTCAGAGCCGTCCTGCCCCTGCCCCTGCCCCTGCCCCTGCCTCTCCCGCTCCCGCTCCCGCTCCCTCTCCCTCTGCTTCATCCGTGCCGCCCCGGCGACCTTCCGCGCCGCGCGGTGTTTCTTGGTCAGCCGCATCCCCTGGAGGCAGGAGACGCCCTTCCTGCGGCACGCGTCCACGCACACCACGGCGTGGTCGAGCAGCTCGCTGAACGTGGCCATCACCGGGTTGACCGCCAACTCGTCGTCCGGGCACGCCGGTTCCTCGCTCACGCCGCACACTCCTCACACGTATACGCCGTGACGTACGCCCGCACGATGTCTCCTTCGTCCATGTCGAGGCCGTCCGGCGGTACGGCCCTCGCGGGCGCCCGCTCCCAGCAGGGTTCGCGGGGGAGCAGCGGCAACCACCGCCCGTACGTGGCCCGGTGTCGCGCCGACGCCGCCGCCCAGCGCCGCCAGCGGGCCCGGTGCGGGCTCACCGCGACGACCGTTCCGGGACGTTCACGAAGTACGCCCACACGCACTTCGTGAACGGCCGCTGCTCATGCCCCCACCGCTCGGCCAGCCCGGCGACCAGGGTCAGCCCCCGCCCGCCCTCGTCCTCCGCGCGCGGCGCGGGCACCTTCCCCTTGTCCGGGTCCGACACCTCAAGCAGCAGTCCACAGCCTCGGATCGACAGCACGACCTCGATCTCCGAGAGGGTCACACGGCAGTGCACTACGGCGTTGGTGACCAGCTCCGTCGCGACCGTCGTGACGTCATGGGCGAGTTCACCGTCCAGGGCCCAGTCCTTGAGAATCCGCCGCACCTGCGCGCGGGCTTCGGGGACGTGTCTTCTCCGCTTGGGGATACGGAAGGAATCGCTACGTGAGCTGAGTTCGGGCATGGCGAACAGACCCCCTGACGTGCAGTCAAGTTCACGCCCTGTAGTGGTGCGTGCACTTTGAGGCTAGGGTCCAAGTCACCCTTCTCGCAAGCTGGACGGACTCATATATGTCGACTTCCCTCTTTGGGGTGCCGTACGCCCTAGAGTGGAGCGCTGAGATCAGCTCCCGCAGGAGAGGGGAAGCAATGCCCACAGGGGGACGGCCGACCGTGCGCAGCAGGCGACTCGGCGCTGCGCTCAAGCGGTACCGACGGGCCGCCGAGATCGACCAGGCACACGCGGCAAATGTGCTCGGAGTGGATCAGGCTCGGGTCAGCCGTATAGAGAGCGGGCATGTGACCGCGCGCATCCTTGAGATTCGCGTGCTGCTGAACGCATACGGCGTGCATGAACCCGAAGTCCTCGGCAAACTGGAGAACTTGGCGAAGCGCTCCAACCACCGCGGGTGGTGGCTCGAACATGCGGCACATCTGCGGCCGGACTACCTCGACCACATTTCGCTGGAGGACGACGCGACTCACATCCGTGCGTGGGCGCAGGCGCTGGTGCCGGGCCTGCTGCAAACGCCGGCCTACGCGGAGTCCGTTATCGCCTCCAGTCCGAGCTACGTCGCCCCGGAACGCGTCGGGCAAATGGTCAAGGTCCGCGAGGCGCGGCAGGTGAAGATCGAGGAGGGCGGGGCGGCGTACACGGCCATCATCTGGGAGCCCGTGATCATTCACCCCTTGGTGCGCCCTGAGATCCACCGCGAACAGCTTGAACAGATCCTTGAGGTGGGGAAGCGGAGGGGCGTGACCGTTCAGGTCCTCCCCTTGAGCGCGGGCACGCTGGCCGGGGAAATCTCCGCGTTCTCGTCCTTCAGCTTCGACGCTGAGCCGATCGTGGAAGCGGTGACACTGGAGAACCTGAGGGGCACCTCGATCCTTGAGGCGCCTGAGGATCTCGCCGCTTACACGCTCGCCTTTGACCAACTACGATCGGCAGCGTTGAGCCCGGATGCGAGCGCGCAGCTCATTCGGCGCGTACTACAGAGAAGCAAGGACGATGCGTCGTGATCCCTGAGTTCATAGGTCCCTTCATCAAGTCCTCGTACTCCGGGGGACAGGGCGACTGCGTCGAGGTCGCGGCCACGACCACCGGCGGCCGCGCCATCCGAGACAGCAAGAACCCCCACGGCCCCCTCCTCCACATCGGCGAAGCCAGCTGGCACGCCTTCCTGAGCCGCGCCCTCCCCCTCTGCCAATAGCGCGCACAAGCAGCCAGCAGCCCCGGTGGACACATCTCCACCGGGGCTGTTGTCGTCAGTCCCGGAGCGCGTCGGGTCTGGATCAATTCGTGGTCATGTCACTAATCCGTCACCGCACTGCCCTGAAACGGAGTCGGTTGTCATCCGTTCGGCACTCAGTCCCGTCTCGGTGACCGAACAAGGCCCGACGAACACCAGACGGCATCAACCAGCGACAAACCAGGGCTAAGGCGGCACGCACTCCGTGATCAGGCGCTGGCCATGGGAAAGGGGCCGTCGGCGAAGTCCCGGCGGCCCCTTGCACAAGCGGGGCCTCGCACTCAGTGTATGTCGCTACTCTTGAAGGTGAACCAGTAATTATCAGTCGAACTGGTGTCGATCGGGACGGTGACCTTCCCCTTTGTAGAGCCGCACGCGGAATCGCCAAAAACAGTCAGAGTTCCATTAGCGTGGCCTGACAGCGGGGTTTGCGCCCACGTTCCCGACTGTGCCGGCGTGCACCATCCATCGCTCCAGATGGTGCTGCCGGTGCCGACGCTCCCTACTCGGCAGGGGCATTCACCATGAAATGCCCGCTGCTGTTCCCGGCCGCCGCGCTGCCCGCGCCGGTCATCACCAGAGTGGAGGCCGCCAGCGCAACCGCGGTTGCGGCGATGGCCGCCTACCTTGGCTAAATGCTCATTTTCATCCTTAGGTTGATGTGTGCCCTCGTATGTCCGTGATACGGAGATGTGAGGGCGACCGATCAGGCTACCGACTGAAGCCACTCGTCGGTAAAGTCAAATGCCCCGGCGTTGCGCACCGTCACACTTGCTTCCGGAGGAGGCACTTGGGACACCGCAACACTATCGGCAGTTCCCCTGTCGGAGTTTGACGTGCGAGTAGTAAAGCGTACGTCAGCTACCGCGTCATCATCCGTATCGAGCAACTCCCCTTTAAACGTGATGAATTGACACGGATTCAAAGAGGAGCAAGGGGTGGGAGCAAGGGGCGGGAGTGAGCTGGACCATACAGGTTTTAACGGGTTTTCAGGCCCGTAGTTTAAAAAGCCACACTTTTCCACACTTGCCTCACTCGCCGAACGCCCCCTCTCGGCGGCACCCCATCCCATCCTCCAGCCTCCGCCGCGACTGCCGGACGTGCCAGTGCAGCTGTCGGGACTTGGCCTCTGGGCATCCGAGATCGCGACTCCCAGGCTGGGGAATGCTGCGAGAACGAGCTGGGAATTCGCCGAGAGTTCGCTGTGGCTTGGCGTCGGGGGTTGGCCCTGTTCGCCCCCGTCATTCACTTCCATAAAACTCGGGCAACCTCCACATTGTGAAGGGTCCCGATATCAACTTCACAGAGGTTGGTTTGCGGCAGGTGAGTCCTGATGGCAATGTGGGAGCCACAGACAGAGACTGTCCAAAGTTCGGGACTTGTCGTCGATCTGTCGAGTTGTCTATTTGGCGGACCGTTGACCTCGTATACGGTGCGCCACAGAAAGGAACAGTTCGTGCGTAAGCGAATTGCGATGGTCGCCGCGAGTGCTGTGGCCGCCTTTGGCATCGGGTTGGCCGTGGCCTCCCCGGCCAGTGCCGTCGTCCTCGGCTCCTACCAGACCGAGGCGGACTGTGAGGCGGCGCTGGCGGCCCGCGGGGGCGTGAGTTCCTCCGGCTTGCCCCTCACCTGCGGCTACTTCGCCGGCTCCAGCAGCGACCGGGGGGCCGGATGGGAGCTGTCCGACAACAGCGGTGGCTGACGGCGGCACCACGACTCCCGAAAGCGGGTACCTGGTCCCTCCTGCCCATGTGAAATCACCTATCGGCAGGTAGGGCCGAAACCGAGGGGGGCATGGTCGGCGACCGTGCCCCCCTCGAAGTCGTCGCAGCACCTGCCGGCCACCGCCTTCGGGGACCGGAGAAGACGTCAGGGTGTGTCCGGGCACGCCGACTTCGAGTGCGGCGCGGTGGACGAGGGTCAGGTCGACGATCCGCGTGCGGCGCTCCAGCCGGGAGCCGTTGGCGGGCGAGCAGCCGATCCGGTCTCCGAGCGCGGCCGGCGTCCACGAGCAGTGCTGGCGTCCGAGGCGGATGAGCGCGCCGGGGCGCCGCTGCGCGGCCGACTCCAGCACTGCTGCCGTGTTCCAGAGCGGGTCAACGGGCACACGTCCCTCCCACACCGCGCAGACTGGGCCTCCACGGTACGGGTGCCAGGGGCGCCCCGCCCTCCGTCCTCACTTCGGCAGCGTCAGCCCCCAGGCCCCTTCCCGTACCGTCCACGTCCGCGTCCGTACCGGGCCCGCGACCAGGGAGTCCGCCCGGTAGCGGAAGTCCGCGCCGGAGACGGTGACGCGCCGGCCGACCGCGTGCAGCGCGGTCGCCTCGGCGCCCACCGACACCGGCCGGATCTCGACGTCGGCGCCGCCGTGCGGGCAGGGGGTGATGGACACGGCCTCCACGGGCTGGTCGAGGTCGACGAGCATCACCCCGTCCACCTCCACCCGCAGCCGCGAGGGCCCGGCCCCGCCGCCGTTCACGACCCGTATACGCGACGGGCGTGGCAGCCGTCCGGTCCGGGCCGGACGGCTGCCCGGCCGCGTCGACAGCGTACGGACGAGGGACTGCGGCCAGGCGCGCAACCAGAAGTGGTGACCGGCGGAGGAGCCATCGCGCGAGGCACCCCCCGCGCCCGACCCCGAATCCGGGCCCACGTCCACGTCCCGGACCAGGCCGGAGTCCATCCCCACCTCCATGTCCGCGTCCATGTCCGCGTCCATGCCCATGCCCATGCCCACGCCCATGTTCGTCTCCGTCTCCGGCGGAGCGGCGCCCGGCAGGGCCGGGATGCGCAGCGTGCCCAGCACCACCCCGTCGCTGTCGTCGACGAGCAGATCGAGCCGTCGCTCGACGCCGTCGAGGGCGGCCCGGGCGGCGGCCACCGTGCCGGTCGGCACACCGAGCGACCGGGCGAGCCCCAGCGCCGAGCCCACCGGCACCAGCGAGAGGGCGCACGCGGCCAGCTCCCGCTGCCGATGCAGAAGAGCCACGGTCCGCAGCAGCGTGCGGTCGTCGCCGACCACCACGGGCCGCCGCGAACCACGTCGTGAGAGCGCTCGCGCGAATTCCTCCTGCCCTTCGGGAAGGCACACCTTCGTACTCGCCGCACCCGCGCTGAGCACGTCTTTCGCGATCCGTACCGCCTCCCCGTCCGTGCGACGGGCGAGGGGGTCGATGACCACGAGGAGCTGGTCGGGAGTCACCACCTCGGTCCTGCCTCGCTTCCTCGGGTAGCATCTTTGTGCAAGAGCCCCTTGCGCTATTGCGCCAGGGGCTTGGTCTATTCCGGGGCATCCGGGTCCGACAGTGTGCGACCAACGACGGTCGCGGTGCACGCGGCGGTAATGAGCCACCGCGTACGCCCCCGACCTTGGACATGCCCCGCCCGGAAGGGGTGTACGCGCGTGCCCGCACTTGTGCTGCTCGGTGCTCAGTGGGGTGACGAAGGTAAGGGAAAGGCGACGGACCTGCTTGGCGGATCCGTCGACTATGTGGTGCGCTACCAGGGCGGTAACAACGCCGGCCACACGGTAGTCGTGGGCGACCAGAAGTACGCCCTCCACCTGCTCCCTTCCGGGATCCTCACTCCGGAGTGCACTCCGGTCATCGGAAACGGTGTCGTCGTCGACCCGTCGGTCCTGCTCTCCGAGCTGAGCGGTCTGAACGAGCGCGGCGTCGACACGTCAAAGCTCCTGCTCAGCGGCAATGCCCACATCATCACGCCGTACCACGTGACGGTGGACAAGGTGACCGAGCGCTTCCTCGGGAAGCGGAAGATCGGTACGACGGGGCGGGGCATCGGCCCCACCTACGCGGACAAGATCAACCGCGTGGGCATCCGCGTCCAGGACCTCTACGACGAGTCGATCCTGACGCAGAAGGTCGAGGCGGCCCTCGACGCCAAGAACCAGATCCTCACCAAGCTCTTCAACCGCCGCGCCATCTCCGCCGACCAGGTGGTCGAGGAGCTGCTCGGTTACGCGGAGCAGCTGAGGCCGTACGTCGCCGACACGGTCCTGGTGCTGAACCAGGCCCTGGAGGACGACAAGGTGGTCCTCTTCGAGGGCGGCCAGGGCACCCTGCTGGACATCGACCACGGCACGTACCCCTTCGTGACGTCGTCGAACCCGACCGCGGGCGGCGCCTGCACGGGCGCCGGTGTGGGCCCGACGAAGATCAGCCGCGTCATCGGCATCCTCAAGGCGTACACGACCCGCGTCGGCGCCGGGCCGTTCCCCACCGAGCTCTTCGACGAGGACGGCGCGGCCCTGCGCCGTATCGGCGGTGAGCGGGGCGTGACCACGGGCCGCGACCGCCGCTGCGGCTGGTTCGACGCGGTCATCGCCCGCTACGCGACCCGCGTGAACGGCCTGACGGACTTCTTCCTCACCAAGCTCGACGTCCTGACGGGCTGGGAGGAGATCCCGGTCTGCGTGGCCTACGAGATCGACGGCAAGCGCGTCGAGGAACTCCCGTACTCGCAGAGCGACTTCCACCACGCGAAGCCCATCTACGAGACCCTCCCCGGCTGGTCCGAGGACATCACCAAGGCGAAGACCTTCGCCGACCTCCCGAAGAACGCCCAGGACTACGTCAAGGCGCTGGAGGAGATGTCCGGCGCCCCGATCTCCGCGATCGGCGTGGGCCCGGGGCGTGACGAGACGATCGAGATCAACTCGTTCATCTAGGGGTTCATTCAGGGCACGGCGCTCGGCGGCGCCCGGCAGTACTCACTGCTGGGCGCCGCCGAGCCGGCGTTCCAGACTCCGGCGCGCCGCCCCCGCGCGGGGGTCGTCGAAGCCGGCCGGCAGCCTCAGGGCCTCGGCCCAGCATCTGCGTGCCGCCGACGGGTCCTCGTCGAGAAGAGCCGAGCCCAGGCCGTCGAGGGCCGGCGCCTCGTGCCAGGTGTCGCCGAGTTCGTGATGGGTGGTGGCGGCCTGGCGCAGGCCGAGGGGGCGTCGGGCCACACCGGGGCTCGTTCCGGACGCGATCGCTCGGGGGCGGCTCGGATCTGTCCTAGGCGGGGGGTTCGGGGGAGGGCGGCAAGGGGTCTGATACGAACCATCCCCGCTGGGGAACGGTGTAGACCCAGCCTTCCTCGGCGAGCAGGCCAAGCCCTCGCCGCACTGTCGTCCGCGCGATCCCATACCGCTGTACGAGTTGGGCCTCGCTCGGCAGCATCCGCCCGGGCTGCCAGTCGCCGCGCTGGATCTGCGCACGCAGGATCTCGGCCAGCTGCCGATACGGGGTCAGTGGTGCGCCATGGTCGATCGCGGCGTCAGGGTTCATGGAGTCGACGCTAGGCAAGGGAAGTGATGCAGGCTCTTTGGGATACGTATCGCTACGAGTCAATACAAGGCGATACTATGCGGGCAGTGAAACGCCCCGGCTGGAAGGGTGAGAGCTTCCAGCCGGGGCCTCAGCCGACTGAAACGGAGTCGACCTATGCGGAGACTACTGGCCGCGATCCTGGGCCTCTTCCTGCCCGCCCGCGGAGCGCGCCGCCTCAGCGCGCCGCCTCAGCGCGCCGCCGCCACCCCTCACCTCACCTCCGCCCGCTCTCGCCCCCCGACCCGCGCCCCCGAAGCCGTACCCGGCGGACGGCATCACCCTCGACGCGCTGCCCCTCGTCCGGCCGTACGTCGTCGTGTGGGAGCGGGAGCGGGATCGATGTGATCGCCGGCGGGCGGTGGTGCTCGCGGCGCGGGGGCAGGACCGGTTTCCGTGGGAGGTGGCCGTATGAGTGGGTCGCGGCTGCGGAGCCTCGGTGTTGATCCGGTCAGTGGCAAGGAGGCGTTTGTCGTCGGGCGCCCGGGCGGTTTGCTGGAGGGGCTGGCCGATGCGCAGGCGCTCAAGGCCGCCGCCGTCCTGGTGACGGTCGTAGGGGCCGTACTGGAGGCGGGAAAGGCGTCGGAGGCCGAACTCGCCGCCTTCGTGCCGTCGTTGCACGCCGCGCTTGATGAGTGCGTCGGCATCATGGCGGCGGACGGGGAGTGATCGCGCCGGAGGGGGCTCGTTGTGGGCCCCCTCCGGGGCGGGGGTGGGGCGGCTGTCGAGCCGACAACACACGTATGCCGGGCATACCCTGAGAAGGTGCGCGTTCGCGTGCATATCGGACCATGCCAGTCAAGGGAAGGTGAGTGCGATGCGCGTCCTGTTCAGGGCAAACCTCGACACGGAGAGGTCGAACGAGGCCATCCGGAACGGCACCTTGGGGAAGTTGATGCAGTCCGCCATGGAGCAGGTCAAGCCGGAGGCGGCCTACTTCACGACCGACCACGGTCAGCGCACCTGTTTCATGGTCTTCGACATGCAGGACAGCTCCCAGATGCCGGCGATCGCCGAGCCGTTCTTCCTCGACCTGGGCGCCGATGTCTCGTACACCCCGGTCATGAACCCCGAGGATCTGCAGAAGGGCCTCTCGGCGCTGGGCCGCTGAGGCCTCAGGGCCTCAGCTGAACACGATCATCGAGCCCTGAGCCAGGCTGCGGGTCGCCGCAGCGTGCAGGCCCAGCCAGACGTGCCGTTCGCGGGCGAAGGGGCTGGGATCGTAGGGCGCGGCGACGGCCGGCTCCTCCAACTCCGTGGGTGCGAGCGGTGCTTCGGGGGGCGCCGGCGGGTTCGCCGGGTCGATGCCGATCGACGGGGCGACGAACTCCAGCTCCCGCAGCAGGCCCTGCGAGGAGCCCAACGGGCCGCCGCCGGCGAGCAGTTCGTCGTCGGACAGGGGCTGCGGGAAGTCGACGGGGACGTAGGCGCCCGCGTGGTCGTAGTGCCAGACCAGGTGGGACCGCTGGGCCGTGTCCTCGAACATCTCGAGGAGCTGCTCGTAGTCGCCGCCCAGCGCGTCCACCGGGGTCGCCGCCAGGCCGCACACCTGGAGCAGATAGGCCCGGCGCAGGAAGTGCAGCGCGTCGTAGTCGAAACCAGCGACCGGGGCGACCTCCCCGCTCAGCCCGGGCATGTACTGGTACACCGGCACCGGTGGCAGCCCGGCCTCGGCCAGCAGCTTGTCGTAGAGCGCGAGTTCCTCGGCGAAGGGGTTGTCGGGCGTGTGGCACAGCACGTCGACGAGCGGGACCAACCAGAGGTCACAGGCCAAAAGAGAACTCCTACGTCATCCGGCACGCACACGCACGGTGAAGAGTCGTTCGCGTACGGCACACAGTGGTCAGGGAAGCGTAGTCGCTGAACGCGTCTTCAGTCCCCTGCGTGCAGGTCCCATACCCACACACCGCCCACCCACGTACCGGGTCGCCCGACGAGCTTGTCCACCGCCTCGCGCAACTCCTCGTCGTAGGACTGCGGGAGCAGGACCAGCGCGCCCGCGTGCCAGTACGCGAAGTCCTTTTGGGCCCGCGCCCGCCAGTTCTCGCCGATCACCGGGACCCGGCCGGTGTAGCGGACGTCACGCAGCAGGTTGGAGGTGTGGCGGGGGGCGGCGCCGTAGATGCCGGCGCGGTCCTCGCCGAAGGGGCCGTTGAAGTAGCCGCCGGGCATCCGGAAGCCGAAGCCGGCCGCCGCCTGCCAGTGCAGCGCCACCGCGTTGCCCGGGTCCGGCAGCGGCACGGGCACCAGGGTCTGGCCGGCCCCGGTGTCGACATACGACTTCCAGGTGCCGTCCGCGACGAACGCCGGGACCTCGGCGCGGTCCTCGGACTTCAGCGGGGCCGGGACGATCGGCAGCAGGGCGAGGGTGACGGCCATGAAGCCGACGTACCGCGTGCCGAGGCCGGGCGCCGCCGCCAGCCGTTCGCAGGCGAGCGCCAGCAGCATGCCGAGGACGGGGGCGCAGATCATCGCCACCCGGCCCTCGACGACCGACTCGAACAGCGGCTTCTCGGCGAGCAGCGCCCAGGGGCCGGGCAGCACGAGATCCGTCTGCGGAAGGCGGAACTCCGGGCCGAGGGAGAGCAGAGCCGCGCCGACCGCCGTGACGGCGAGCGCCTTCACCAGGGGGCGCTCCCACAGCCGTACGACGATGCCGAGGGCCAGCAGGACCAGCGGCCAGCCGTAGAAGGCGTTCTGCTCGGTGGGGTTGAGGGAGAGCGCCTCCGCGCGGTCGTGGTCGCCCGCGAGGAGCGAGCGCTCGGCGAAGGAGAGGAGGGCGAGCGGGCTGTTGCCGGCGTTGTCGCCGTGCCCGATCCTCGTGTAGCTCTGCGGGCCGAAGAACTGCCAGGACAGCGGGAGCGCGACGAGGGGCAGCACGACGAGGACCGCGACGCCGAGCCCCTTCAGCAGCGGACGCAAGGCGTCGCGGGCCACGTCCCGGCGCAGGGCCCCGTACGCGACGGCGAACAGCAGCATGCCAAGGGCGGCGAGGAGGAGGGCTTCCTCACCGAGGAAGATCTGATACGCCGTCATCAGGCCGAGGACGGTGCCGTCCCGTACCGTCCGGGCGCCCGTGCACAGCCGCAGCGCCCGGTCGATGATCAGCGGCAGCACGAACAGGACGACGAAGTTCGGGTGCGCGTTGGCGTGGCTGACCATCGGCGGCGCGAACGCGGCGAGGGCCGCGCCGGTGAAGGCCGCACCCCGGTGCCGTACGGCCCTTCTGACGATCAGCCAGTACCAGGCGGCGGCCGTGGCGGCCAGGCCCAGGGTCATCGCCAGGGCGAGGGAGACCGCCGGCCCTAACGCGAGCGTGACGGGCGCGAAGGGGACGGACAGGCCCAGCATGACCGTGTTGGCCATCAGGTTCACGCCGTCGGGGAAGCCCTGGAAGGTGCTGAAGAGAGGGTTGCGGAGGTGGACGAGGTTGTCGGCCGTGATCCCGAAGAACCACTCCCACTGGTTCTGGTCCTGGAGGGAGTCCGGGAGGTAGCGGCCGTTCGGATCGAGCCAGCGGCCGGCGTAGAGGGCCACCGACATCAGGAGGAAGACGGTGACGGCGAGGACATCGGCGGGGCGGACGGACCGGGCCCGCAGGGCGGCGAGTTCACCGAGGACCCGGGCGTAGTCCCACGGGCGGATCTTCGAGCCCGGCTGGTGCGACCAGCGGACCGGCACCTCGGCGACGGGCCAGCCGCCGCGCCGGAAGTACCGCAGTACCTCCACGTCGATCCCGAACCCGTTGAGGCGGGAGGCGGCGAAGGCCTCGCGGGCGCGGTCGCCGTCGAACAGCTTGAAACCGCACTGGGTGTCCCGGATACCGGGCACCGCGACCCCGCGTATCAGGAAGTTCCCGGCCCGCCCGAGCGCCTCGCGCACCCGGTGCTGGTGGCGGTCGATGGTCGCGCCGGGCGCCTCGCGCGAGCCGATCGCGGCGGCCTGCCCGTCGGAGAGCGCCTTGTCGAGCCGCTCCAACTCGTCGATGGGCGCGGCGAGATCGGCGTCGGTGAGCAGGATGCGGCGGCCGTGCGCGGCGAGGACACCGAGGCGCAGGGCGTTGCCCTTGCCCCGGTTGCGGTCCCCGCCGGCGATGAGCTGGACCCGCGCGTCCCGGGCGGTGACGGCGGCCACGACGTCGGCCGTGCCGTCCGTCGAACCGTCGTCGACGACGATGATCTCCCAGGTGGCGGCCGCCTCGGTCGCCGCGAGATGGGTGACGATCGCGTCGAGCGTCGGGGCGAGCCGGCGCTCCTCGTTGTAGGCGGGTACGACGACGGAGAGGTCGACGCTCACTTGCCCGCCGACCGCCCTGCGGGGCTTGCTCATCCGTCCGCCAGGCGTTCCACCAGGGTCAGGGAGTGCTCGTCGTAGCCGGCGATGATCTCCTGCGCGGTGTACGCGTCACGGCGGGTGAGGGCGTCGACGAGATCCGTGTGGTCGGCCCACAGCCGTCCCCTCAGATCGTCCGCCAGGCGCAGGTGCCGCACCGCGCACACCCAGGACTGCACGCGCAGCCGGTGCAGGAAGTCGGTGAGGTACGGGTTGCCGAACAGGGCGCTCAGCTCGCGCCAGAACCGCAGGTCGTAGCCGATCAGGATGTTCAGGTCCCCGGAGGTCGCGGCCCGCCGCGCCTCGTCGCCGCGCCGCCGGACCCCGGCGAGCGCGGCGGCCAGGCGGGTGTCCACCTTGCGGTCGCCCAGCCGCCGGAACATGCCGTCGGTGACCAGGATGCGGGCCTCGACCATGTTCCGGTAGTCGCCCGCCGAGTACTCGTGGACCTCGAACCCCCGGTGCTGCACCGCGTCCAGCAGCCCCTGCGCCGACAGATCCACCAGCGCCTCGCGCACGGGGGTCGCCGACACCCCGTACTGCTCGGCGATCTCCTTGACCGTGAACTCCTGCCCCGGCTTCAATCTGCCGGCCAGCACCTCGTCACGGAGCGCGTCCGCGAGCTGCTGCCGCAGGGTGCTACGAGTAACGGCGCCATTGCCGCCGCCGCCGGTGCCGGTGCCGGGCATCGTGGTCTGGGTCCCCCATCCGCGTACGCGTACGCATTCCCGTGCGTGCTCTCTGAGTTCTCTTACGAGCACGTCACCTTACGCGTTCGGGTTCCCGCGAGGGTGTTTCGGTACGCAGGGTGTGGAGGGTGGGGATGTCCGTGTATGTCCCGGGTGGGGCTGTGACTTGTTCATGGGTGAGCGGTGGGGGCCGGTGGGCGGCCGGTGGGCGGCCGGTGGGTGACGGTGGGTGGCCGGTGGGCGGCCGGGGCAGCCCCACCGGCCAGCGGCACGGCCAGGTCACGGCTGGGTCATGGCGTCACGCCGTGTACTCGTCCGTCACCGCCAGCGCCGCGTCCAGGGCGGCGAGGCCCTCCTTGGCCTCGGCCTCCGTGATGTTGCACGGGGGGACGACGTGGGTGCGGTTCATGTTGATGAAGGGCCACAGGCCCTGGGCCCTGGCGGCGGCGCCGAAGGCGAGCATGGGGGCGCCCGCCTCGCCGGTGGCGTTGTAGGGGACGAGGGGCTCACGGGTCTCGCGGTTCCTGACCAGCTCCAGGGCCCAGAACATGCCGACACCGCGCACCTCGCCCACCGAGGGGTGGCGCTCGGCCAGTTCGCGCAGCCCCGGCCCGATGAGCGAGGCGCCGAGGGCGGCCGCGTTGGTGACGACGCCCTCGTCCGCCATGACGCCGATCGTCGCGACGGCGGCGGCGCAGGCCAGCGGGTGACCGGAGTAGGTGAGGCCGCCGGGGTACGGGCGCCTGGCGAAGGTCTCGGCGACGGCGGCGGAGATGGCCACGCCGCCGAGGGGGACGTAACCGGAGTTCACGCCCTTCGCGAAGGTCATCAGGTCCGGTACGACGTCGAAGAGGTCGGCGGCGAACCACTCACCGGTCCGCCCGAACCCGGCCATGACCTCGTCCAGCACGAACACGATCCCGTACTTGTCGCAGATCTCCCGGACCCCGGCCAGATAGCCCGGCGGCGGGACCATGATCCCGGCCGTGCCCGGGACGGTCTCCAGGATGATCGCGGCGATGGTCGCCGGGCCCTCGAAGGCGATCGTCGTCTCCAGGTGCTCCAGCGCCCGCGCGCACTCCTGCTCCTCCGTCTCCGCGTAGAAACGGGACCGGTAGAGGAACGGCGCCCAGAAGCGCACGACCCCGGCCGTGCCCGCGTCGGAGGCCCAGCGGCGCGGGTCGCCGGTGAGGTTCACGGCCTGCTGGGTGCCGCCGTGGTACGAGCGGTAGGCGGAGAGCACCTTGGGGCGGCCGGTGTGCAGCCGGGCCATGCGTATGGCGTGCTCGACCGCGTCCGCGCCGCCGTTGGTGAAGAAGATCTTGTCCAGGTCCCCCGGCGTCCGCTCGGCGATCAGCCGCGCCGCCTCCGACCGCGCCTCGATCGCGAACGCCGGCGCGAACGTCGTCATCGTCGCCGCCTGCTCCTGGATCGCCGCGACGACCTTCGGGTGCTGGTAGCCGATGTTCGTGTAGACGAGGCCACTCGTGAAGTCGAGGTACCGGTTCCCGTCGTGGTCCCAGAAGTACGAGCCCTCCGCACCGGCGATGGCGAGCGGGTCGATGAGCTCCTGCGCCGACCAGGAGTGAAACACGTGCGCACGGTCCGCGGCCTTTATGGCGCTGCCGAGCCGGGGGTTCGCCTGAGGGGTCATGGGGTGAGGGTAGGGGGGTGGTGGGGGGAGGGGACATCGGCGAGGTGTCGGGGGGCGGGGGGTGGGGGGCGACAGTGTGTCGGGGCGGGGAGAGCCTGTTACGGAACCGTAGACACCGCTCACCCCGCCTCCCCGTAAGGCCGCACTACGATCGGGTCCGTTGCGCACGTAGACGACGTACACGACGTACACGACGTACACGACGTACCCGTACGTACGCGTACACACATGCGCGGGGACGGCACGGGGCTACGGGGAAATCGGGGGACGGTGGCCATGGAGAAGCTCGGGCCTGGGGATCCACAGCGGATCGGCGCGTACCGGCTGCTCGCACGGCTGGGCGCCGGCGGGATGGGTAACGTCTACCTGGCCCGGTCCGACCGCGGCCGCACCGTCGCCGTCAAGCTCGTCCGGCAGGAGCTGGCCGAGCAGGAGGAGTTCCGGGCCCGCTTCCGGCAGGAGGTGCAGGCCGCGCGGCAGGTCGGCGGGTACTGGACCGCGCCGGTGCTGGACGCCGACACCGAGGCCGGCATCCCCTGGGTCGCCACCGGATATGTCGCCGGGCCCAGCCTGCAGACCGTGGTGGGGCGCGACCACGGAGCGCTCCCCGAGCGGTCCGTACGCATCCTCGCCGCCGGGCTCGCCCACGCGCTCCGGGACATCCACGCCGCCGAGCTCATCCACCGGGACCTCAAGCCGTCCAACGTGCTGGTGACGATCGACGGGCCGCGCGTCATCGACTTCGGCATCGCGCGGGCGTTGGAGACGGTCACGGACGGCGGGCTCACCAGGACCGGCGCGCTCGTCGGTTCGCCCGGTTTCATGGCCCCCGAGCAGGTGCGCGGCGACCGGATCACGCCAGCCTGCGACGTCTTCTGCCTCGGCTCCGTCCTCTCCTACGCCGCCACCGGCAACCTGCCCTTCGGCGCCGCCAACTCCGGCGTCCACGCCCTGATGTTCCGCATCGCCCAGGAGGAACCCGACCTGGAGGGCCTTCCCGAGGGCCTCCACGACGTCGTCCGCGACTGCCTGAGGAAGGACCCGGCCGCCCGCCCGACCCTCGCGCAGATCCTGGAACGCACGGGCGCCGAGGACACGGTCTTCGCCGGGCGCTCCCGCGACCCCTGGCTGCCGAGCGCCCTCGTGGCCCAACTGGGGCGGCACGCGGTGCAGTTGCTGGAGGTGGAGGACCCGGAGGAGGCGGGGGAGACGCGGGCTGGATCGGGGGCTGATTCGGGAGAGGGTGCGCCCGGTCTCGCCGAGCGGCCGCCCGCCGCCGCTCCCACCGCCGCGGGGAGCGGTGCCGTACCGCCGCCTCCGCCCGGAGCCCCGGGCGCGGCCCCGCTGGACCGGATGCCGACGCAGATCGTGGGGGCGGCGGGTGCGGTGGGGGCAGGGGGCGCTGCGGGCGTGCAGCCGCCTCCGCCGGCCGCGCCGCCGGGGCCGCCGCCCGCCGGATACGGCTTCCCGCAGCAGTACCCCCAGAATCCTCAGCACCCCCAGCCTCAGCACCCTCAGCAGCCTCCACAGCCCATCGCCCCCGGTTACGGCTACCCGCAGGGCCCGTACGGCGGCTCGTACGGCTCGTACGGGCAGGCGCCGCCGCCGTACGGGCAGGCGCCGTACGGTGCTCAGGCCCCCGGAGTCGCCCCCGTCGGCGCCCCCGGAGCCGTCCCGCCCGAGCCCCCGCGCAGAGGCAACCGCTCCTCGGTCCTCCTCGTCATCGTCGCCCTGGTCGTCGCGCTGGGCGCGGGCGGCGGGGTGTACGCGCTGATGAAGAAGGGGGGCGACGGCGGCAAGGAGGACGACGCCAAGGGCGGGCAGGCGACCGGCGCGCCGGAGACGCCTGGGCCCACCTCGGCCGAGCCGTCGGTCCCGGAGACCTCGCCGGACGAGACCACCGAGTCGCCGGACGCGGGCACGATCCCGGAGGAGTTCCTCGGCACCTGGAACGCCGGCATCGCCAACGACGACGGCGAGAACACCCGCCAACTCCTCATCCAGCAGGGCGAGGTGGGCGACACCGTGCTCTCGCTCACCGCCGACGGCCCGGCCGGCGCGGGCACGTACCACTGCGTGTTCGAGGCGGAGCTGACCGCGGAACCGGCCGACGGCGGCCCCCTCGACATCGGTCCCTCCACCGTCACCGTCGGCGAACCGGCCACCTCCTGCTCCGCGGGCGGCGCCACCACGGTCACCCTCCTCCCCGACGGCCGCCTCCGCCGCGTCAACACCGACTCGGGGGAGTCGCTGACGTACACGAAGGCGGACTGAGCAGGGGTTGAGCCGGGGCCCGGCAGACGGCGGAAACGCCGATGGGCGGCGCACGCCGACGTGGTGTCGGAGTACGCCGCCCCGGAGTGGGACGAGCTGCGGGCCGCGGCCTTCGGGCCGCCGCTCCCTAGTTCGGGTCGCGATCGAACACCGACTTGGACCAGAAGTAGCCGAGCACGGCCAGTCCCAGGCACCAGGCGACGGCGAGCCATCCGTTGTGGCCGATCTCGGTGCCGAGGAGCAGCCCACGCAGGGTCTCGATGGCCGGGGTGAAGGGCTGGTACTCGGCGATCGGCTGGAACCAGCCCGGCATCGCGTCGACCGGGACGAAGGTGCTGGAGATGAGCGGCAGGAAGACCAGCGGCAACGCGTTGTTGCTGGCGGCCTCGGCGTTCGGGCTGATCAGGCCCATCCCGACCGCGATCCAGGTGAGCGCCATGGCGAACACCACGAGCAGTGCGAACGCCGCCAGCCACTCCAGGGCCGTGGCATCCGTGGACCGGAACCCGATGGCCACACCGACGGCCCCGACGAGGATCACGCTCATCACGCACTGCAGCACGCTGCCGACGACGTGTCCGATGAGCACCGAAGGGCGGTGGATCGGCATCGTGCGGAAGCGGGCGATGACGCCCTCGCTCATGTCCATGGAGACGGACACCGCGGTCCCGACCGTGGTGCCGCCGATGGTCATCAGCAGGATGCCCGGGACCAGATACGCGATGTACGCGGAGCGGTCCGCCCCGCCGCCGCCCATGCCCGCGCTCATCACGTCGCCGAAGATGTAGACGAAGAGCAGCAGCAGCATGACCGGGGTGAGCAGCAGGTTCAGGGTGAGGGACGGGTAGCGCCGGGCGTGCAGGAGGTTGCGGCGCAGCATCGTGGACGAGTCGCGCACGGCGAGTGAGAGGGTGCTCATCGGACGGTCTCCTTCGGCTGGTTCGGCTTGTTCGGCTGGTCGGTGTTGCCTGTCAGGGCGAAGAACACGTCGTCGAGGTCGGGGGTGTGCACGGTCAGTTCGTCGGCCTCGATGGCGGCGGTGTCCAGCCGGTCGAGGATGGTGCGCAGCTCGCGTTGGCTGCCGTCGCTGGGGATCTGGAGGGTGAGGGATTCGTCGTCCCGGGTGACCTCGCCCAGTGCGGAGGCGGCGCTGCGGTACGCGGCCGGGTCGGTGAAGCGGAGTCGGACGTGTCCGCCGGGGATGAGCCGCTTGAGCTCCTTGGCGGTGCCCTCGGCGGCGATCTTGCCGTCGTTGAGTACGGCGATGCGGTCGGCCAGTTCGTCGGCCTCCTCCAGGTACTGGGTGGTGAGGAAGACCGTGACGCCGTCGGAGACGAGTTGGCGGATGATCTGCCACATGTTGTGGCGGCTGCGGGGGTCGAGGCCGGTGGTCGGTTCGTCGAGGAAGATGATGCGGGGGTCGCCGACCAGGGTCATGGCGAGGTCGAGGCGGCGCTTCATGCCGCCGGAGTAGGTGGAGGCGGGTTTCTTCGCGGCGTCGGTGAGGTCGAACCGCTCCAGCAGTTCGGCGGCGACGCGGCGCCCCTCCCGCCTGGACAGGTGATGCAGGTCCGCCATGAGGAGCATGTTCTCCTCGCCGGTGATCAGGCCGTCGACGGCGGAGAACTGCCCGGTCACGCCGATCGCGGCACGCACCCCGTCCGGTGACGTGGCGATGTCGTGGCCCGCGACCTGGGCCTGCCCGCCGTCGGCGGTGATGAGGGTGGAGAGGATCTTCACGGCGGTGGTCTTGCCGGCACCGTTCGGGCCGAGCAGCGCGAACACGGACCCGGCCGGGATGCGCAGGTCGATGCCGTCGAGGACGGTCTTGTCGCCGTACGACTTGCGCAGACCGACGGTGGAGACGGCGGCCGGGGACGGGTGACCGCCGCTCTGTGGTGGTATTGATGTGGGCATGACAGAAGAAGGCATGGGGTTCTCCGTTTGAAGGCGTGAAGGCGTGAAGGCGTGAAGGCGTGAAGGTGTTGGAGGTGGTTGGAGGTGTTGGAGGCTTCGAAAGCTGAGGGGGTGGGGGACCGGCAGAGATGGGGCCGGTGCGGGGGATGCGGGCGCTCAGGCCTTGGCGCGGAGGACGTCGATGTTGCCCCAGTTGCTCCGGGCGCGGACCTTGACGGTGTCCTCGGTCCGCTCCGGGGCCTCGGACGCGGCGAGCCTGTTGCGTACCTGTCCCCGGTTGGAGCTGACGTCGAGCCAGGCGGCGGTGCCCTCGCGGACACCGACCTCGATGGAGCCGTTGGAGGTCTCCAACTGGACTTCGCCCCGGACGACTTCGGCGACGCGAAGGTGGCCGTGGGTCGAGGTGCCGGTGACCGACGCCTCGGCACGCTCGATGTCGATGCCGCCGTTGGCGCCGTTCATCCGCAGGTCGCCGGTCACGGCGCCGACGGTCGTGGTGCCGTGCGAGTTCTTGAGGACGGCCGGGCCGTCGATGAGGCCGACGCGTACGTTGCCGCTGCTGGTGGTGATCTCGGCCATGCCCTCGACCCGGTCGACGGTGACCGAGCCGTGCGACGCGGTCAGCTCCAGCGGGCCCGTGGTGTCGAGGCGGACGTCGCCGCCCGAGGCCTTCACCCGGACCTCGCCGAGCCGACCCTCGCCGATGACCTGGGTCCAGGAGCCGGTCATGTCGATGCGCGAACCCGTGGGCAGGTCGACCGTCACGCCGACGGAACCGGAGGGTCCGATGAGGCGTCGCTCCTTCGTCCTGACCGTCAGAACGCCGCTCGCGTAGGTGACCTCGGTCTGCTCGGCGGCCCGTACGTCCTTGTCCCGCTTCGGGTCCCCGGGCCGGACCTCGACGACCGTGTCGAGGCGGTCGCTCGCGGTGAACTGGATGGAACCGGCGCCCACGTGCGCCGTGACCGAGATCGGTTCGGGAGTGTCGAAAGAAGGCATGGCTGTCCCGTCCTCTTGTGTTCTTGGGGCGTCCCCGCTGGTGGGACGTGGTGTGGGTGGAGTGGTGTGGGTGGAGCGGGGCGGGCTGGGCGCGGCTAGCGCACCCAGCCCGTGAAGCTCTGGCCGAGGGTCTGGGTCCGCTCCGCCGGGCGCGGCCGGGTGCCGCCCTCGACCGCGGCCGACACGGCGCGCACCAGCCACGCGTTGACCGACAGGCCCTCGCGGTTCGCGGCCTCCTCGGCGCGTGCCTTGAGGTGGGCCGGCAGTCGCAGATTGACGCGGGCGGTGCCGCCCTCGTCGCCGTCGGCCGGGGCCGGCGTCCTGAACGGCTCGGCGGGCGCGGTCGGCTCCACGGCGCCGCCGCCCCCCTCGGTGGGCGGCCGTGTCACCACGAAGTCGGGGTCGAGCCCGCGCAGCCGTACGTCGACCGAGCCGGGGGCGAGTTCACGGGTGACCTCGTCCATCGCGGCCGAGAGCACATTGAGCATGGTCAGCCGGGTCGCCGACTCCAGGGGAGCGGTGAGCCTCTCGGCCAGCTCGCGCGCTTCGTCACCGCCGGCTTCGGCGGCCACCGCGAGTTCACGGCGGAGGGAGTCGACATAGGGGGTGAGGTCCATGACGCCATCATGGCACCACTATGGCTCCACCGGCAAGCCGTATGGCGGCACTTCTGGTGCCAAAACTGATGAGGCCGCCCTGACCTGCGATAACGCTATGGCGCCTACGCGGGTGATAGTGGCACCACGGTGACGTTGTGTGGTGCCAAGTGGCGCCAGGTGGTGCCACTCTTCGGGGTGCGTTTTCGGCTGCGGGCCGGGTGGGGGCGGGGCGCGCAGTCCCCCGCGCCCCTAAAGGCGAAAAGCGCGGGGCGCAGTCCTGCTTTTCAGGGGCGCGGGGAACTGCGCGAGCAACCACGGCGCACCCACAGCCGAAAACGCACCCCACTCCACCCCATCCACCCCAGCCCATCGCCACCCCACCGTCACCGAGCCTCCGGCGGCCGCTGCCGAGGCATGTTCGGCCGAGCCCCCGGCGGCAAGGACAACCGCCCGTTGGGACTCGCCTCCGGCCGCGTGCCGCCCGCCCCGCCAGGCACACCGAGCGGCACCCCCCCACCCCGGAACTCCACCATCCAGTCAGCCGTCTCCACCCGCACAAGCTCCGTCACGTCCTCGGAGAACCGCCGCAGCACCCCAAGACACCGCTCGGCCGCCTCCCCCGCCGTCCCTTCCGCGGGCCCCAACACCTCCCGCGCACTCTCGGACGCCCAGTCGAACCGCAACACCTGAAGCCGCCGCTGCACCGCCTGCGCCGTAGCCACATCCCGCATCCACCCGGACGTCACCCCGAAGAACCGATCCACCGCGACACACGCCACGCACGACAGCAGCGCGAGATATCCCCAGGGAGCCGCCCCGCCCACCACCCCCGTGAGGTCGAGCAGCGGCAGCGCCGCCCCCGCGAGCGCCCCCAGCGACGCCCCGCCCCGCAGCACCCGCGCCGCCAGCCGCTTCCACACCCGGTCCGCGAGATACCACGCGGCGGTGTCCAGCGCCGCCCGCTCGACCCACTGGTACAACTCGTCCAGCCGTTCCGCCGGCGCCCCCCAGTCGCCGTGCGGAAACGGCCGCCCGGCAAGCTCTCCCACCCATGGCCCGGCCACCGCCGACGGCCACGGCTCCGCCCACAGCCCGGGCCCCTCACCCCGCCCGTCCTGGGGACCCCCCTCGGGCTGCATCTCCGGCTGGCTCACCCGGCACTCCCTACTGACGTTGCTGCTGACGACAGTGCGAGACACACGTAGGTGCGGAGCTGACGCACCTTGACGCGGCCGGACCCTTCCTACCTCCCAATGGGTGGCGAAGACCCCGTTTTCATCGCTTTTCCCCCTGGAAGGTGCCCTTGATCAGGTATACGAATCCCCGCCGACTCACTCGAAAGAGTGGCAAGGCAGCGGCCGCATCGACCACGTAGGCTCGTGACGACCGCACAGGTCGCAGGAACGACCGCAAGAACTCATTAAGTACTTAAGTACTAGGGAGCTGATCGTGATCCCCGGTGGTGGCCAGCCCAACATGCAGCAGCTGCTCCAGCAGGCCCAGAAGATGCAGCAGGATCTGGCGCGGGCACAGGAGGAGCTCGCGCACACGGAGGTCGACGGCCAGGCGGGCGGCGGCCTGGTGAAGGCCACGGTCACGGGCTCCGGCGAACTGCGCGCGCTGAAGATCGACCCCAAGGCCGTGGACCCCGAGGACACCGAGACCCTCGCCGACCTGGTCGTCGCGGCCGTCCAGGCGGCCACCGAGAACGCCCAGACCCTCCAGCAGCAGAAACTGGGCCCCCTCGCCCAGGGCCTCGGCGGCGGTGGCGCGGGCATTCCCGGTCTGCCCTTCTGACACTCCCGAGCGACCCCCCTCCGAGCCCATCCGTGCCCCGTACCGCCTTCCTCGGAGCGGCCGCGGCCGACTACGGTACGTACTGATAGACACCAGGAAGGACGGCAGTCCGTGTACGAAGGCGTGGTCCAGGACCTCATCGACGAGCTGGGGCGGCTGCCCGGCGTCGGTCCCAAGAGCGCGCAGCGGATCGCCTTCCACATCCTGCAGGCGGAGCCGACGGACGTACGGCGTCTCGCGCACGCCCTCCTCGAAGTGAAGGCGAAGGTCCGCTTCTGCGCGACCTGCGGCAATGTCGCGCAGGAAGAGCTGTGCGGTATCTGCCGCGACACCCGCCGCGACCTCTCGGTCATCTGCGTCGTGGAGGAACCGAAGGACGTCGTCGCCGTCGAGCGGACCCGTGAGTTCCGCGGCCGGTACCACGTCCTCGGCGGCGCGATCAGCCCGATCGAGGGCGTCGGCCCCGACGACCTGCGCATACGAGAACTGCTGGCCCGCCTGGCCGACGGGACGGTCACCGAGCTGATCCTCGCCACGGACCCGAATCTCGAAGGCGAGGCCACGGCCACGTACCTCGCCCGCATGATCAAACCCATGGGCCTCAAGGTCACCCGCCTGGCCAGCGGCCTCCCGGTGGGCGGCGACCTGGAATACGCGGACGAGGTGACCCTCGGTCGCGCCTTCGAGGGGAGACGATTGCTGGATGTCTGACGCCACGCTGCACGCGACCGGCCTCAACCCGGACGACTTCGCGGTCCAGATCGCGGACCAGATCGAGAGCTTCCTGGTCGCCGTCACCGAGGTGGCCAAGGGCGACGAGCCGGACTCGGCCGTCCCCTTCCTCCTCCTGGAGGTCTCCCAGCTCCTCCTGGCGGGCGGCCGCCTCGGCGCGCACGAGGACATCGTGCCCGACGAGCGCTACGAGCCCGACCCGGGCCCGGAGCCGGACGTCGACGACCTGCGCGAACGCCTCGCCCTGATGCTGGAACCGGTCGATGTCTACTCCGAGGTCTTCGACCCGTACGAGCCCCGCAAGGCGCCCGTCCCGGCCCGTATCTCCGACGACCTCTCCGACGTCATCGCCGATCTCCGCCACGGCATGGCCCACTACCGCGCGGGCCGCACGACCGAGGCCCTCTGGTGGTGGCAGTTCTCCTACTTCTCCAACTGGGGCTCCACCGCCTCCGCCACCCTCCGCGCCCTCCAGTCCATCGTCGCCCACGTCCGCCTCAACCAGCCCCTCGCCGAGCTCGACGGCCTCGACACCGACGAGGAACTGATGGGCGACGAGACCCTGGAGTTCGAGGCGGGCAAGGTCATGGCGGAGGAGATCGCTGGACCGCTGGGCCTGCGGAAGGTGAAGTAACCGGCCGCCGACGGGGCGGCGGGACACGGTCCACGGCGAGGCACGCTTCCCACGGTGGGAGTTGGACGCAAGAACACGACGCGTCCGACTCCCCAGTCGTTCGCCGCTGGGTGGACTGCCCGCCGATGCTCACCAACCTCCCTTCCCGGGCAGCCCTGTTGGTCGGCACCGGCGAGCGGAGCGGCGGCAGCCCGAGCATCGCCGGGTGAACCCTGCCGGCCCGTCCGTCCGTCCGTACCGACTTGGGTGGCTCCACCCCCATACGCCCCCGATGCGCGCCACAATGCCCCCATGACGCTGAAACCATGGGCATGGGCCGGTCTAGGGATCGCCGGGGTGGGTGTGGTCGCGCTGGTCGGGTTCGCCTTCGTCGATCTGGGGTCGGCCGACCAGATCGCGAGTGTGGCTGGTGGGTCCGTGGGTGTCTTCGGGTTCGTGCTCGCCGCCATCGTGCAGTTCGGCGGCTCGACGCCGCCCCCTCCCGTCCCGCCCACGCCCCCTTCGCGGACCGTCGACGCCTCCGGTGCCGGCGCGATCGCCGCGGGCGGCGACATCGGCAGCGCGTCGACGGCCGGAACCACCGTCACGCCGCCGGCTCCGGCCCCCGCTCCGGCCCCCGCTCCGGCCCCTGCTCCGGCCCCTGCTCCGGCCCCCGCCCCGGTCGCCCCGGCCGACAGCGTGACCGCCTCCGGCCGGAGCGCGATCGCCGCGGGCGGCAGCATCGGTGCGGCCTCGACCGGTGGCGCGACCCCGCCGGCCGTCCCGCCGCAGAACCCGCCCACCCCACCGCCCGCCGGCACACCCGCTACCGACCGAAGCGTGACCGCTTCCGGCCACGGCTCCATCGCGGCGGGCGGTGACATCGGCTCGGCGTCCACGGGCACCTGATGGGTGGTACGGACACCGGGGCGGCGGCGGAGTCGTCGGGCGAGAGATCGATCGCGGCGGGCCGGTCGATCGGCATGGCCTTCACCGGGAACATGGCCTTCACCGGGGACCACGCGGTCCCGACCTTCGTCGGGCCCGCCGGACCGACGCGATCAGGAGTGCTTACGCCGGTGGCATCCGCCCCGTTCACCGGTAGCGTGTTCACTCGGGCCGTGGAGGATGCTTCGTTCGCTCCTCCCGCCCCGCCCGACCCCCGACAGGAACCGGACCCAATGACGTGACCGTTCTCCTGCTGCTTCTCACCGCCGTGGCCCTGACCGCCGCAGTGCTGGGCCCCCGCGCCCTGCTGAGGGCGGTGTGGCCCGAGCGGGAACCCGTGGTCGCGCTGTGGGTGTGGCAGTGCCTGGTGGCGGCGGCACTGCTGAGCTGTCTCGCGGCGCTGGTGCTCGGCGCGGCGGGGGTGTTCGAGACGGTCCGGACCCACGCCTTCGCGCCGGCGCCGCCGGCCGTGACCGCCGCGTACGACCTGACGGCCGCGCCGCCCTGGACGGCCGTACTGACGCTGCTGCTGGCCTGCGGGGCGGCGTGGAGCGGTGCCATGCTCGCGCGGGAGCTCGTCGATGCCCGGCGCCGCCGTCAGCTGCGGCGCGCGCAACTGCGGGAACGCGCCCCTGACCTGCCGGCCGGTCTGCCGCAGACGAAGGGGCCGTTGCTGGTCCTGGAGGACGAGTACCCGGACGCCTGGCTCATGCCGGGAGCCGTACCCCAACTGGTCGTCACCACAGGGGCGTTGACCAAGCTGAGCGACCGTCAGCTGGACGCCGTGCTCGCCCACGAGCTGGGCCACGCCCGCGCCCGCCACGACTGGCTGCTCCACCTCTCCACCGCCCTCGCCACGGGCTTCCCGCGCATCCCCCTCTTCGCCCACTTCGCCGACCAGACCCACCGCCTCGTCGAACTGGCCGCCGACGACACGGCATCGCGCCGCTGCGGCCACCTCACCACCGCGCTCGCCCTCATCGAACTCAACCAGCACCGGGGCGTGCTGAGCTGCGCCAACACCCACCGCCTGCTGGGCGACCGGGTGGACCGCCTGCTGGAGCCGCCGCCCCGCCTGGACCGCACCAGCCGCGCGGCCACCACGACCGCCGCCGCGCTCCTCGCCCTCCTCCCGCTCCTCATCGCCTTCGCACCGGCACTGGGGACCCTCTGACCACGCGACGTACGCGGCTCAGCGCGCTGCGAGTCCGGCGAGCAGCTCGGCGGCGGGCTTCGGGTGGACGAGCCAGCGCAGGTGACTCCCCTCGAGTGTCCGGACGTCGAAGGGGTTGTCGGGTGTGAGCGTGTCGGCCTCGCGGATCATGCGGTCCTGCACGGCGAGCGGAAGGCTGGCATCGGCGTCCAGGCGCACATAGGTCTTGGGAATCCGCCCCCAGGTCGTGGCCTGTGCCCGGTCGGCGGACGTACCGGCGTCGAGGTTCTCATCAGGCTGGAAGGTGTTCAGGAAGGTCCGGAATTCGTCATCGGTGAGGTCGGCGGCGAACGCTCGCTTGAACGCGTCGAGCGCCGTCGGATCGGCGGTGCGGAAGTTGGTCCGGAGCAGACCGAGTTCGGCCGGGTTCCCGACGAGCGTGGCGACGAAGGCCCCCGCGTCGACGTCCGCCATCTCCGGCTGCGCGTAGTAGTCGCTCACGTCCAGATCGACGGGGCACCAGGCGGAGACGTAAGCGATCCGGTCGATCAGCTCGGGCCGGGCGTTGGCGACGGCGGTGGTCGTGATGCCGCCCCTGCTGTGGGCGACGAGGATGGTGGGCCCGTTCCGCTTGGCCCGTTCGAGGACTTCGATCACGCGGGCGGCATTGTCGGCGAGCGTGACTCCCTTGATGCTCCCCGGTTCCGCGGCGAGTGCGTCGAGATCCTGGGGAGCCTGGTAGGCCGCGGGGAACGTCGCCTCGAATCCGTGCCCCGGAAGGTCGACCGCGACCGATCGGTGCCCGAGCAAGGCGAGTTCGGCCTGTAGCGGCGCGAACGAGAACGAGTTCGCGAAGGCCCCGTGAACCAATACGAATGTCGGCAGATTCTGCATGCCTCAGCGTCCAGCAGAACGATCTCCGGAGCAAGATCGAACCGGAGCTTGAGCCCCGGGACCCGACGCCCGTAGGCAGAACACGGGCCCTTCACGGCGGAGGAACTGGCGGCGGCCGACGCCTGGATCGACCGCCTCATGGGTTGGGCGGACGACGCGCAGGGCGGGCCTCCCGTCGGGGGCCCGTCGGACGGGAGGGACGTATGAGCGTGCAGGACGCGCCGGTCAGCGCACCATGGAGTCGAGGAGGTGACGCCATGACCCCGGGGGCCGAGCACCGGCCGCCGCAGGTGTCCGTCGAGGAGTTCGAGGAACTGGAACGCCATGCCCCGTCCGGGCTCCCGGCCCCCTGACTTCACCGCACCACAGCCGTCATGATGTTTCCCACGGATCGGGCACGGACGGGGGCGAACGCGTGAGTGGCGCATCGGGGGAGGGGGCCGGCGAGCCTTCGGTGGAGGCGTCCGGGGAGCGGTCCGTCGCGGCCGGGCGGGACATCGGGCAGGTCGCCACCGGCGACTTCGTCACGCAGGTCGAGCGGGCGACCGTACTGCCCGTGGAGGCGCTCGCGCTCGCGCCGGTCGGCGGACCGGTGCGCCATCTGCCCCGGCGTACCGTGCAGTTCGTCGGCCGTGAACGTGAACTGGCCCTGCTGGACGAGGCGTTCGAGACGCCCGGTGGAGTCGTGGTGCACGCCGTGCACGGGCTCGGCGGCGTCGGCAAATCCACACTGGCGGCGGAGTGGGCCGCCCGGCGGGCCGCCGACGTCAACCCCGTCTGGTGGATCACCGCCGAGTCCCGGACCCAGCTGGACACCGGCCTCGCCGACCTCGGCCGGGCCCTCCAGCCCGCGCTGGCCGGCACCCTCCCGGAGGCGGCCCTCCGGGAACGTACGCTTCGGTGGCTGGCCGCCCACGACGGCTGGCTCCTCGTCCTCGACAACGTCGACGACCCCGCCGACATCGAGCCGCTGCTCGCACGGGCGGCGAACGGCCGGTTCCTCGTCACCACCCGCCGGGGCGCGACGAGTTGGCGGGCACTCGCACGGACGCTGGACTTGGATGTCCTTCGACTCGGCGAGGCGGTGGAGCTGTTCACCCGCATCTACGGCGGACCGGCCGACGGCGTGGAGGAACTGTGCGCCGAACTGGGGTGCCTGCCCCTGGCGATCGACCAGGCCGCCGCGTACTGCCGGGAGGCGGGGATCGGTCCGAGGGCGTATCTGGGGCTCCTGGCCGCGCGGCCCGCCGCCCTGTACGCCTCAGGTCCGGAGGGCGGTGACGCGGAGCGCACCGTCGCGCGGGTCTGGCGGGTGACCCTCGACCGGCTCGCGGACACCCCGAAGGCGGGCATGTTGCTGCAGACCCTCGCCTGGCTGGGCCCGGAGGGGGTTCCCCGCGCGTACGTCGAGCTGCCCGGCGACCCACTGGGCGCGACGGAGGCGATCCGGCGGCTGACCGCGCACAGCATGATCACCGTGCGGGACGGGACGATCTCGGTCCATCGGCTCGTGCGGGCGGTGACCCGTACACCGGATCCCGAGGACCCCCACCGGACGAAGACCGACACGGTCGGCGGTCGCCGCGTCGCCGTCCAGCTGCTGTCTCTCGCCGAGTCGCGGTTCAATCGGGCCGACTCGGAGGCGCGGTTGGCCGAGGCGCAGGCGAGACTGGACCGGTCGCGGGCGGGCGAGCGGGTCGAAGGAAGCGTCGTACAGGACACGTTGGGACCCGAGAGGCGCGTCTGGGCGACGCATGTGGAGGCCTTGGCGGCCCTGTATCCGGCGGAGGAGGACACGCCGGACACCGCGGATCTCTTCGCCCAGGCAGGCGTGATGCTCGTGATGAGCGAACCCCCGCGCGCAGTGTCGCTGTGCGAGCGTGCGCTCGTCGCCGCGCTGCGCGCTTTCGGCCCGTACGACGTGGAGACCGACGCCGTACGGGAGGCCCTGGCGATGGCCTGCTCGTTGACCGGAGACGTCGACCGGGCCCTTGAGCTGAGGACCCGGATGCTGGCCGATCACGAGCGTCTGCTCGGCCCCGACCACGAGGCCACGGTCCGGGTACGGGACGAGTTGGCCCGGACACTCGCGGAGGCGGCCGCCCAGGCGCGTGATCTCGGGGTGACCTACCGGCACACCCGAGAGGCGGAGCGTGCCCTGGGCGCGGACCGCCCACGCGCCGACGCCGCCGTACAGGGGGCGCTCGACGCGACACCCGGGACGGACTCCTCCGACGACCCGGAAGACCCCTTCCAGTTGCTGACCCTCGCCCGCGCGGCGTCCAGGGACGGCGACACGGAGCGGGCCGTCGCGCTGGCCGAACTCGCCCTCGAGCAGGCCCGCCGTGACCTGGGTGACACCTCGCCCGTGACCCTCCTCGTCCGCGCGCACCAGGTCATGGAACTGCGCAAGGCCGGGGAGAACGAACGCGCCGAGGCGCTGGCGGCCGGCGTGAGCGACGACGCCCTGCGTACGCTCGGCAATTCGCGGATCGGCAGAAACGTGCGCTGGCTCATGGCCGGACCCGACCGCCCGAGCTCCCCCGACCTGCCGTTGTGACCCCTCCGGAACACCTTGTACGAACGTTGCCCCGGGCCTGTACGTCCACTGCACAGCCCCTAACCGGCGTCACGCGAATCTTGAGTCGCTTCCACCGCACAAGAAGCGGAGGCAGTAACACCCCACTTCGCACTGGAGATCGCGATGACCCGCAAGAACCGCATACGCGCCGCCATCGTCACCGCCACCGCCCTCGTCACCGTCGGCACGGTGACCGCCGGAGTCAGCATGGCCGGCGCCGAGGCCGCCCCGAAGAAGCCCTCCAAGAAGGAGATCGCGGCGCTCTTCGACGGCTGGAACAAGTCGCTGCAGACCGGCGACTCGAAGAAGGTGGCGGACCGGTACGCGAAGGACGCGGTGCTGCTGCCGACTGTCTCCAACAAGGTCCGCACGGACCGCGCCGGGATCGTCGACCACTTCGACCACTTCCTGGAGAACAAGCCCAAGGGCAAGAAGATCCAGACGATCATCAACGTGCTGGACAGCAACTCGGCGATCGACGCGGGCACGTACCAGTTCACGCTCACCGACAAGAAGACCGGCGAGAAGAGCGTCGTCAAGGCCCGCTACACGTACGAGTACGAGAAGCGGAACGGCGTGTGGAAGATCGTGAACCACCACTCCTCCGCGATGCCCGAGGGCTGATCACCAGCCGTACCCCAGGCCGTGGCTGAGCCCTCCACCCCCCGGCTCAGCCACCCCCGTGCCGCGCCGCCCGCAACGTGAGCGCGACGCACAACCCGCCCCCGGGCGCGTCCTTGAGGGCCACGGTCCCGCCGTCGTCGGTGATGAGCTGCTTGACGACGGCGAGGCCGAGGCCGGAACCGGACTTCCCGGTGAGGCCCTGGCCGCGCCAGAAGCGGTCGAAGGCGCGGGACTTCTCGGCGTCCGACATACCGGGCCCCTCGTCCAGCACCGAAAGCACCACCACATCGCCCCTGGCCTCCACCAGAACGGTGATGGTCGCACCGTCCGGTGAGACCTCCAGGGCGTTCGAAAGCACGTTGTCCAGGACCTGGTCCAGATGACCGGGACTGGCCAGCACAAGCGGCCGGCCGTCGGCACTCCCCCTGAGCGTGATGGTGACTCCGCGCTCGTCGGCGGCCGGTCTCCACACGTCGAGACGTTCCTGAATGACCTCCCGAAGGGCCAGCGGTTCCGCCGCCGTCACCTTCGCCTCGGCCCGCGCCAGCACCAGCAGGCCGTTGACCAGGCGGCTCATCCGGACCACCTCGGCGGTGGCCTGCTCCACGTCCTCCCGTACGAACTCGTCGTCCGTACCGTCCGCGATGTTGTCCAGGGACAGCCGCAGAGCGGTGAGGGGCGTACGCAGTTGGTGCGAGGCGTCCGCGACGAAGATGCGCTGCGAGGCGATCAGCGTGTCGAGGCGCTCGCCCGCCTGGTTGAGCGTGCGCGCCAGGGTCTGGGTCTCCTGGGGGCCCGTGATCGGGGAACGGGCCGTCAGGTCGCCGTCGCTCATCTTGCTCGCCATCTCGTTGAGCTGGCGCAGCGGAGCAGTCAGGCGCCGGGCGGCGAAGACACCGATGAACGCGGCGGCGGACAGGACGAGCGCGGCGAGCGCCGCCCGGAAACCCCAGATCTGCCAGAGCCGGTCGGTGAGTTCGTCGGTCGCGAACACGACGCGTACGGCGCCGACGACCTTGTCCTCGTCGATCTTCCCGTCCGCCGTGCGCTCATGGGCGGGGACCGTGATCACCAGGTTCTTGCCCCAGATGAAGTCGGAGCCCCAGTCGGTGGTGGGCTCGCCGTTCTCCAGGGCCGTGGTCAGCGCGGTGTCGCGGGCCGGTGCGCGCAGGCCCTTCGGGGCGCACCCGTTGGTGGCTGTCACCTCGACCGTCTCGGGGTACGCCTTGGCCATCTGCCCCAGGGCCTGGCAGGAGGCGCTGCCTCCGGTACCGAGCAACCGGGCCATCGTCTCGGCCTCGCGCTCGACGGAGTGCTCGGTGTCGCCCCGCAACTGATCGGTGAGCGTGAAGGCCACCGGCACGGTGAACAGGGCGATGGCCACAGCCACGAGGAGTACGTAGCTGCGGATGAGCTGACGGATCATGAGACGCCGCCGCCACTCCCGCCGATGCCGCCGCTACGGCTACCGCTACCGCTCTCGCCCTCATCGACGATGAGCCGGAAGCCCACCCCCCCCCGCACCGCCTCGATCGTGATCGCCCCCGCCAGCTTCCGCCGCAGCGCCGCCACGTGCACATCGAGCGTCTTGGTCGGCCCGAACCAGTTCGCGTCCCAGACCGCCTCCATGATCTGCTCGCGCGACATCAGGGCGCCCGGCTCCTCGGTGAGGAAGGAGAGGCGGTCGTACTCCTTGGGGGCGAGCCCCACCTCCGTACCGTCGAGGTGGACGCGCGCGGCCTTGCGGTCGACGGTGAGGCGGGGGCCGTAGCGGTCGGGGCCGGCCGGGGGCGCGTCGGCGGCGCGGGGCTGCATGCGGCGCATGACGGCCCTTATCCGGGCCACCTCGCGCACGCCGAACGGCTTGGAGACGTAGTCGTCGGCGCCGAGTTCGAGGCCGACCACGCGGTCCGTCTCGTCGCTGCGCGCGCTGATCACGATGATCGGCACATCGCTGCGGCCTCGGAGCGCCTTGCAGACGTCGAGGCCGTCGGTGTCGGGCAGACCCAGGTCGAGGAGCACGACGTCGTACGGTTCCTCGTACGACAGCGCCGCCCCGCCCGTGGACACCCACTCCACCTCGAAGCCGTATCGCAGGAGTCCGCGCCGGAGCGACTCGGCGACCGGCTCGTCGTCTTCCACCAGAAGTACGCGCACGCACCGACGTTAGTACTTGAAAGTTGCGCTTCCGCCGACACCAGAAACGCGTGGGCGGGACCGGGATGTGACTCCAGGCACTTTTACCCCTTCGCGTCGACTGTTCGGCCCCGACCTGGGCAGAGACGTTCCCGGAGCGGTCGAAGGTCCGGGCGAGAAGCCGGGGGAAATCCGGGGGACGTCCGGAGAAAGCCCAGGCGATCAAAGGGTGGGCGGGACATCTCACCATGCGGTACCGGGGCAGGGATATTCGGCCGCTCGTTAAACTGAGCCGACCGCAGTACGTGTGTATGTGCGGATAGGGACTGAACCGAGCGAGGAGCGCACGTGGGCCTTGTCGTGCAGAAGTACGGAGGCTCCTCCGTAGCCGATGCCGAGGGCATCAAGCGCGTCGCCAAGCGGATCGTGGAAGCGAAGAAGAACGGCCACCAGGTGGTCGTCGTCGTTTCCGCGATGGGCGACACGACGGACGAGCTGATCGATCTCGCCGAGCAGGTGTCACCCATGCCTGCCGGACGTGAGTTCGACATGCTGCTGACCGCCGGAGAGCGTATCTCCATGGCTCTGCTGGCCATGGCGATCAAAAACCTGGGCCACGAGGCCCAGTCGTTCACCGGCAGCCAGGCAGGCGTCATCACCGACTCGGTCCACAACAAAGCCCGGATCATCGACGTCACGCCCGGCCGGATCCGCACCGCGCTCGACGAGGGCAACATCGCGATCGTCGCCGGCTTCCAGGGCGTCAGCCAGGACAAGAAGGACATCACCACGCTGGGCCGCGGCGGGTCGGACACGACCGCCGTCGCGCTGGCCGCCGCGCTGGACGCCGAGGTCTGTGAGATCTACACCGACGTCGACGGCGTCTTCACCGCCGACCCGCGGGTCGTGAAGAAGGCACGGAAGATCGACTGGATCGCCTCCGAGGACATGCTCGAACTGGCGGCGTCCGGTTCGAAGGTGCTGCTCCACCGCTGTGTCGAGTACGCCCGCCGCTACAACATCCCGATCCACGTCCGCTCGTCCTTCTCCGGACTGCCGGGCACCTGGGTCAGCAACGAGAAGCCTGAGTCGCAAGGGGACCACAAGGTGGAGCACGCCATCATCTCCGGAGTCGCCCACGACGTCTCCGAGGCCAAGGTCACGGTCGTCGGGGTGCCCGACAAGCCGGGCGAGGCCGCCGCGATCTTCCGCGCCATCGCCGACGCCGAGGTCAACATCGACATGGTGGTGCAGAACGTCTCCGCCGTGACGACCGGCCTGACGGACATCTCCTTCACCCTCCCGAAGACGGAGGGCCGCAAGGCGATCGACGCCCTGGAGAAGAACAAGGACGGCATCGGCTTCGACTCGCTGCGCTACGACGACCAGATCGGCAAGATCTCCCTGGTCGGCGCCGGGATGAAGACCAACCCGGGGGTCACCGCCTCCTTCTTCGAAGCGCTCAGCGACGCCGGGGTCAACATCGAGCTGATCTCGACCTCCGAGATCCGTATCTCGGTGGTCACCCGCGCCGACGACGTGCCGGAGGCCGTGCGCGCCGTGCACTCCGCCTTCGGGCTCGACTCCGACAGCGACGAGGCCGTCGTCTACGGAGGCACCGGACGATGAGCGTCCGCTCCACCCGCCCGTTTGTTCCGGCGGAGACCTCGGTCGGCTGATGGCCGCCGACGCCGGGCGGTCCGGCAGGCCGACGCTCGCGGTCGTGGGTGCGACCGGGGCCGTCGGCACGGTCATGCGCCAGATCCTGTCCCACCGCGCGGACATCTGGGGCGAGATCAGGCTGATCGCCTCCCCCCGCTCAGCCGGCCGCAAGCTGGCCGTGCGCGGGGAGGAGGTCGAGGTGGTGGCCCTGTCGGAGGAGGCCTTCGACGGGGTCGACGTCGCCATGTTCGACGTACCGGACGAGGTGGCGGAGCACTGGGCGCCGATCGCGGCGGCCAAGGGTGCGGTCGTGGTGGACAACTCGGGCGCCTTCCGGATGGACCCGGAGGTGCCCCTCGTCGTCCCCGAGGTCAATCCGCACGCCGCCAGGGTGCGGCCGCGCGGCATCATCGCCAACCCCCACTGCACGACCCTCTCGATGATCGTGGCGCTCGGCGCGCTGCACGCCGAGTACGGCCTGCGCGGGCTGGTGGCCTCCTCGTACCAGGCAGTCAGCGGTGCGGGACGGGCCGGGGTGCGGACCCTGCGGCAGCAGATCGCCCTCGTCGCCGGTACGGAGCTGGGGACCAACCCCGGTGACGTACGGCGGGCCGTGGGCGACAACACCGGGCCGTTCCCGGAGCCGGTCGCGCTGAACGTGGTGCCGTGGGCCGGGTCGCCACGCGCGGACGGCTGGTCGTCGGAGGAGATGCAGGTGCGGGACGAGTCCCGCAAGATCCTCGGGCTGCCGAAACTGCCGGTCGCCGTGACCTGCGTCCGGGTCCCCGTCGTCACCGCGCACTCCCTCACCCTCCACGCCCGCTTCGAGAGCGAGGTCACCGTCGCCAAGGCGCGCGAGATCCTCGCCACCGCCCCAGGCGTCGTGCTCTACGACGACCCGGGCGCGGGGGAGTTCCCCACCCCCGCCGATGTGGTGGGCACCGACCCGACCTGGGTGGGCCGCCTCCGCCGGGCCCTGGACGACCCGACCGCCCTCGAACTCTTCGTCTGCGGCGACAACCTGCGCAAGGGCTCCGCCCTGAACACGGCGCAGATCGCGGAGCTGGTGGCGGCGGAGCGTAATCCGCGGACGGCGTAGGGCTCGCCGTCCCGAGGGCTCTCTGCCCATGAGGGCACCGGCGCTTGCCTGAGAGCGCACTGTCCGTCGCCTTTCGGTGCACTGTGCGCCGGTTCCGATTGCGGACGGCGTGTCGCCGTGCGTAGAACGGCTGTTGCCGCGCGTAGATCGCGGCTCGCTGGCGTCGGCCGTTGTCGGTGGCGGCGTGTAAGTTCTTCGAGTCGGCGGTCCGGCGGACGGAGTATTTCCGGCCGGACGGCCGCCAGATCTCCGGGTTGATTCAGGCCTCCCGGTGATCGCGGATTTTTCCCCCCGTCGTCCGCAACCGAGCGGAGGACGGGGAGCGTCTTTAACGGGCGCCCTTCGGCGGGGCTGGGCGTCGCACACTCGGGCACAGGGGAAGAGCTGGTACGCATGAAGGCGTTCGACGCACTGTCCGGTGTTCGGTGGGTCGTGCAGACGGGGGCGCGGAGCGTGCCGCCCGGCATGTCCGCCGAACCGGCGGGCGCAGCTGCCATACGGACACGCGTGCGGTCTGACGCAAAAGTGATGCCTGTCGCGTACAACCCCGAGGGGGGGACGCGGGTCCAACAGGCGTGGCAGAGGTTCTGGATTTCACCGCGGTACAGACGAGGGGCACCGCCCTTCGTCCACCCCGCCGTCCCCGTATGCCAGGTTCGCCCGGCGGCATGCCGGTGATCGCGCCGATGCCCGCGGCGCGGCCGACCCGCATACCCAATCAGCGCGACGGCGCGGACGACACGTCCACGGTGCCGGCCTCCGGCACGACGGTCGACCATCTGACCGAGACCTATCGCGCTCACTACCGTTCGCTTCTGGGCCTCGCGGCCCTCCTCCTCGACGACACCGCCTCCTGCGAGGACGTCGTCCAGGAGGCCTTCATCCGCGTGCACTCGGCCCGCAAGCGCGTCCGCGACCCGGAGAAGACGCTCGCCTATCTGCGCCAGACGGTCGTGAACCTCTCGCGCTCCGCCCTGCGCCGCCGCATCCTCGGCCTGAAGCTTCTGTCGAAGCCGATGCCCGACATGGCGAGCGCGGAGGAGGGCGCGTACGACCAGTTGGAGCGCGACGCCCTCATCAAGTCGATGAAGGGTCTCCAGCGCCGTCAGCGCGAGGTCCTCGTGCTGCGCTACTTCGCCGACATGACCGAGGCCCAGGTCGCCGAGACGCTCGGCATATCGCTGGGCTCGGTCAAGGCGTACGGCTCCCGGGGCATCGCGGCACTGCGCGTCGCCATGGAGGCGTCGGCATGAGCGCGCACGGCAGGGACGACGGGCCCGACAGGCACGACGAGCTCGACGCCCGGAGGCGTGCCTCCTGGGGACGCCGGGACGACGAGGAACGCGCCGAGGAACGCGCCGAGGAGCGCGAGCGGGACGGGCGCGCCGGGGGGCGCGGGCTCGACGAGCACGACGAAACGCAATCGCACGCTGGGAACGGAACTGTGAATCACGGCCCCGAAGAACAAGGCCCCACACCCAAGGGCCAGGGTCTCGAAGGCCGCGCTCCGGACGCTCCGGACGACCTGAGCCCAGACCAGTCGGATACGGACGTCTCGCGTACGGACGTCTCGCGTACGGACGTCTCCCGTACGGACATGGCCGATGCGGCCGAGCCGGCGCACCAGGTCCCCGCCCCGGACCTGGGCGGGTTCGACTCGGACGAGCTGGTGCTGCGCAATCTGCTGCATCACGCGGTGTCGGACATGGAGCCCACGGACGGCACCCTGGAACACCTGCGGCGAGCGGTGCCGGCCCGGCGGGCGCGCAAGCGTCAGGCCGTCGTCGGTATGGCGGCCGCCGCGCTCTTCATCGGCACGGCGATCCCGGCCCTCGTCCACGTCTCCAACTCCACCGGCTCCGAGATCAACCCCTCCGCCGTCGGCAACGGCTCGCAGACCCAGGGGTCCGCGGGCCAGTCCAAGGGGCAGACCGGAGGGGGCGGTTCGTCGGGGGGTTCCTCCGGCGGCTCCCAGGACGCCGGCAAGGACAGCGGCAAGGACAAGGGCGACCAGGACAAGGGTGAGGGCAACGGGTCCACGGGCGGCGCCGAGCCGACGCCCGAGTCCGCGGCCGCGCCCGCCTGCACGGGCGCCCAGCTCGGCGGCAGCGCCGCCGCGGGCTCCCCGGACTCCGGCGGCGCCGTCTACGGCAGCTTCCGCGTCTCCAACATCTCCGGCAGCAGCTGTACGGTCGCCGGCGCGGGCGCCGTGAGCACCACCCCGCAGGGCGCAGCGGACGCCGCGAAGATCACCGTGGTGAACCATGTCGCCGGTGACGCCGCCGCCGGACTGCCCGACCCGTCGCTTTCCCCCGCCCAGCTGCTGCTGGCGCCGGGAGCCGCGTACGAGGTGCGGTTCGCCTGGGTGCCGTCCGAGACCTGCCCCACCACTTCCACCGGCGGTACGACCGACGGCGGCGGCAACGGCGGCACGGACCCGACCGCGGACCCGACCCCCACGGAGGAGGAGACCGGCGGCACCACCACCGACGGCACCAACTCCGCGACCACCCAGCTCCTCACCGAGGACGGCGTCGTCGACGGCAGCGTCCTCGTCTCCCACACGGCCGAGGGCGGCGTGACCACCCTCACGACCAGTGTGAGCAACGCCTGCGCGGGCGTGGTCTACCGGACGGGGCTCGTGGCGGTTTCCTGAGCGGAGTCCGCTTCGACGGAGTCCTGGTCGACGGGGTCCCCGTCGCCGGAGTCCTCGTCCGGGACCAGGCCCAGCTCCGCGTCCCGGATGAACTCGACCTCGCGGCGCAGCAGCCGGAACCACATGAAGACGACGAAGCCGGCGAAGACGAACCACTCGCCGGTGTAGCCGAGGTTCTGGAACGCCTTCAGGTTGAGCCCGGTGTCCTGCGGGGTCGTCGCGGGCACCGCCTTCATCCCCGAGTCGCCCCTTTCGAGCGTGATCCAGCCGTCGTACAGGTCGTCCGGCACCAGGTTCACCAACGCCGCCGCGCTGATCGCCGCGGTCTGGCCGGCCGGGAGCCCGCCCTGGGCGGGCACGCCGTTCGACCCCGGGATCTCGGCCGACTGGAGCGAACCGGTGACGGTGACCTCGCCGGTGGGCGCGGCCGGGGCCCGGTCGGGGTCCGCGGTGCCGGGCAGCCAGCCCCGTACGACAGGCAGGGCCCTGCCCTCGTCGGTGCGCAGCAGCGTCAGCACGTAGAAGCCGTTCCTGCCGTCCAACTCGCGGTTGGGCACGAGGAGTTGCTCGCCGTACCGGCCGGTCGCGGTGGCCAGTTCGCCCGAGGTCACCTTGTCCACCGGCAGCAGCTCGGCCAGCGGCCGTGCCGGGGCCCGGTCCGCCGGGTCGATCCGCTCGGTCGCCGCGCGGTGGTCCGCCATGCGGTCCTCGAACCGGCTCAGCTGCCACGACCCCATGAACACGCAGAAGGGGATGGCGAGCAGCACGAAGACGTTGATCCCCCACCATCGGGGCGTCAGCAGAAACCGGTACACGTCGTCCACCGTACGGGGCCCGCGCCGGGCGCCCGGCTGCGGGGTCGGCTGCGGTCTCGGCCCCCACGGGCACCCGGAAGGCGGCGGCCCGCCGCTCAGTACCGCTCGACGAGATGCTCACGACCGGCCGGCGGCTCGTAGGGCTCGGGCCAGAAGTCGGTGACCGTGGCTATCCGGCCCTCCTCGTCCCCCGTGAAGAAGGAGATCGCGTGCATCTCCTCCACCCCCACGGTCACGTGTGTCCAGCTGACCACCTGCCCCGGCTCGGCGACGATCCGCTCGATCCGGGCGTGCCAGTCGCCCGGATACTCCCGGTTGAACTCCACATACCGCTGCCTGCCGAGGATCCGCTCCCGCGTCTGCGGCAGCTCGTACACCACGTCCTCGGCCAGCGTCTCGGCGAACGCGGCCCAGTCCCGGCCCTCGGCGGCGGCCCAGAAACTCTCGACGGTCTTGCGTAGATCGGTCGTTGAGGTCATGCGCAGAGTCTGCACCCGGCCACTGACAATCGGTCCTGACCTGGGTATACGGCACCGAGTTGGCATCGGGGCGGTACCGGCGGGGCCCCGGCCGGTCGGAAGTTATCCACAGGCTGGGGACCTCGGCGGCACATTGTCATGCGGGCGGGGCAGTATGGGGCCATGACTGAGAGCAACGGGTCCACCCCGCAGGAGCAGAGCGGGCAGATGCCCGACTGGGAGAAGAGGTTCCGGGCGCCGAGGGTGTCCCTGCCGGACTGGGCGGAAGACGCACCGCACCGCTCACTGTTCGTGTCCAACGCCACGGGCACGTACGAGTTGTACGCGTGGGACCGCGAGACCGGCGATCAGCGCCAGGTCACGAACCGGGCCAACGGTACGACGGACGGTGTGCTCTCGCCGGACGGCGAGTGGATCTGGTGGTTCGACGACAAGGACGGCGACGAGTTCGGCGTCTGGCGGCGCCAGCCCTTCCACGGCGGCCCGGACGACGAGGCGGCACCTGGTCTGGACGCGTCGTACCCGGCGGGCCTGGCCATCGGGCGCGACGGCCGTACGGCGATCGTCGGCCGTTCGACGGACGAGGACGGCTCCACGATCCATCTGTCCCGGCAGGACGCGGCCCCCGTCGAGATCTACCGGCACCGCGAGTCGGCCGGGGTCGGCGACCTTTCCCACGACGGCTCGCTCATCGCGATCGAGCACACCGAGCACGGCGACGCGATGCACTCGGCGCTGCGCGTGGTCCGGCCGGACGGCACGGCGGTCGCCGAACTGGACGACACCAAGGGCGGCACGGTCGAGCTGGGCCTGGAGGTGATGGGCTTCGCACCTGTCGACGGCGACACCCGGCTGCTCATCGGGCACCAGCGGAGCGGCCGTTGGGAGCCGCTCGTCTGGGACGTGGTGTCCGGCGAGGAGACCGACCTCGGACTCGCCGGCCGGTTGGCGGGCGACCTGAGCGCCGAGTGGTATCCGGACGGCTCCGCCCTCCTCGTCGCCCACAGCTTCGAGGCCCGCAGCGAGCTGTTCCGCTATGACCTGGCGACGCGCCGCCTGGAGCGCGTGGACACCCCGAGGGGCACGGTCTCCGGGGCCACGGTCCGCCCCGACGGCAGCGTCGAGTACCTGTGGTCGTCGGCCGCCGAGCCGCCGGTCGTCCGGTCGACGACGGGTGCTGTGGTGCTGGATCCGCCGGGCCTGAAGTCGCCCGGTTCGGTGCCGGTGGAGGACGTGTGGGTGGAGAGCCCCGGTGGCCGGGTCCACGCCCTCGTGCAACGCCCGGCGGGGCTCCCGGCCGGCCCCTGCCCCACCGTCTTCGACATCCACGGCGGCCCGACCTGGCACGACAGCGACTCCTTCGCCGCCGGCCCCGCCGCCTGGCTGGACCACGGGTACGCGGTGATCCGCATCAACTACCGAGGCTCCACGGGCTACGGCCGAGCCTGGACCGACGCCCTCAAGCACCGGGTCGGCCTCATCGAGCTGGAGGACATCGCGGCGGTGCGGGACTGGGCCGTGGACTCCGGCTTCGCCGACCCCGACCGGCTGATCCTCACCGGCGGCTCCTGGGGCGGATACCTCACCCTCCTCGGCCTCGGCACCCAGCCGGACGCCTGGAGCCTCGGCATCGCCGCCGTGCCCGTCGCGGACTACGTCACCGCCTACCACGACGAGATGGAGGCCCTCAAGGCGATGGACCGTACGTTGCTGGGGGGCACGCCTGAGGAGGTGCCCGAGCGGTTCGAGGCGTCGTCGCCCCTGACATACGTCGACGCGGTGAAGTCCCCCGTCTACATCTCCGCCGGCGTCAACGACCCCCGCTGTCCCATCCGCCAGGTCGACAACTACGTCGCCCGCCTGGTGAACCGGGCCGCCATCCACGAGGTGTACCGCTACGACGCCGGCCACGGTTCCCTCGTAGTGGACGAACGCATCAAACAACTCCGCCTGGAACTGGCCTTCGCGGAACGCCACCTCGGCGTAAGCCCGTAGCGGGTTGTCGGTCGGCTGCGGGTGCGTGGGGGTTGCTCGCGCAGTTCCCCGCGCCCCTGAAGGCGAAAAGCACGGGGCGCAGCCCCTGCTTTTCAGGGGCGCGGGGAACTGCGCGACAAGCCCCCACGCACCCGCAGCCAAAATCGGGGCTCAGGCAGACAGCAGTTGCACAAGCGTCGCCCGAGCCCGCGCCACACGCGACCGCACGGTACCGATAGGACAGGAGGTCAACTCCGCCGCGTCCTCATAGGACAACCCGAGCACCTGCGTGAGCACGAACGCCTCACGCCGCTCATCCGGCAGAGCCCCCAGCAGATCGACAAGCGCGACCCCGTCGTCGAACCCGGGCAACCCCCGAGGCTGAGCCCGCTCGACAGCCACCCGCCAGTCCGCCGCGTCCGACAACCGCGGCCGAGCCGCCGCATACCGAAAGCTGTCGGTCACCGCCCGCCGGGCGATGGACAGCAGCCACGTGCGGGCCGAACAACGCCCCTCGAACCGATGCAGACTGCCGAGCGCCCGCAGAAACGTGTCCTGGGCCAGATCGTCGACCGCCTGCGGATCGGCGCACAGATGGGCGACGAACCGCTGCACGTCCCGGTGCAGCGCACCGACGAACCGTTCGACGGCCTCGGGGTCACCCCCACGAGCGGCGAGCGCCCAGGCGGTTATCGACTCGTCGGTCGTGGCCGACCTCGGCTGGGGGACGGAGGCGGGCAGGGGAGTAAGGGTGATCACGTGGTGTCCTTCGCGGAGCATCCGGAATCCGGACCGCCGGCACGGGCACGCGCGGCGGTTCGGTGAGGGAGGAGGAACCGGCCGTACGGCACGCGCTTCGGCGGCGTACGGCCGAGGCCCGAGGCGCGTAGAGCGGCCTCGGGGCACCGGCTGTCGTCAGATGACAGCGGTTCCGGCGGGTGGACCCCGAGAGGTGATCGCATGGACGAGGAGGAGCCGCAGCGGCGAACGGTCGGAGCGTCCGCGGCGTACCCGCGGACGCGGCCGCTCCGGTGCGGCGGGCAGCGCGAGCGACAGTCGCAGCGGCGCGGCCAGCCAGCCGGCCACGGCCCGCAGCAGATCGAAGGCGGCGCGTTCGCCGCTCGCCAGCCACAGCCCGCACAGCAGCGCGGCCAGCAGATGCGCGGCGACCATGCCGGACGAGGTGCCGTCGAGGAAGTACCCGGTGGGGTTCGCATGGTTCATGTGACCGGCCGCGCCCGTGTGGACCGTGTGAATCATGTGGGCGGAGCCCATGTCCATGGAACCGCCCGAGCCCATCGGGCTCGACGACTGCGCCAGCTCGAAGCCGGCGTGAAGGGCCGTCTGGGCGGTGACCACGACGGACGTGATGAGAGGGAGGCCGCGTTCACGTCCGGCCAGGAACCAGCCCACGGCGCCGGTCGCGGCGGCCCCGGCGGACAGCGCCCACCAGGGCACATGGTTGCCGGACATCATCACGTGGCCCAGGGCGGCGAGCAGCACACAGACGGCCGCGAACATCGCGGCTCGTACTGTGCGGGAACCCCACCCTGCGGTCATGGCGCCCCATCCTCGCATCCGGACACCGGTCGTCACCCCGTCCTTCTTGAGTACGGATGTCCACCCGTCGTCGCACTCACACCGTCAACTGTGATCTGGATCACGCGCGAAGGAACCGGCTGCCCCGATGAGGCAGTCTTCTGCCTCGTGGGGAGCCCTTCGCGACAGAGCAGCCAGAGCAGCCATACCGGTCCGGGCAGACAGGCGGGTCCGGCCGACGCGGGCGGTACGACCGGCACAGCGGCACCGTCCGCCGCTCCGGTCGGCGTCGGCCCGGACCGAGCGGACAGAGCGGGAGGGGAGGCCAGCCGCCGACTCCGGCGCGCACATGGTCGTCTGCGGTGACGACGGGTTGGCGCACCGGCTCGCCGCCCAACTGCGGAACGTGTACGAGGAGCAGGTGACGCTCGTCGTGCCGCCCACCGCGCGGGTCGCGCAGCGGCCGGTGGTGGGGCGCGCCCGGGCCGCCGCCGCGCTCCTCGACCGGGTGTCCGCCGTGGTCAACAGGGCTGCGGGCGCCGCCGTCGACGTGCTGGTCATCTGGAGCGTGGCCGCCGTGGCGGTCGCGGGCCAGGCCGCGCTGGTCTGGAGGACGTTCCGGGGCGTGCGTCGGATTGTCGACCGGATGGATGACTTGGTTGACGACTGGCACGGTGTGCCCGAACGGCCGGGTGTGCCGGGACGGTTGGGCGTGATGGCGCGCCTGCGTCAGATCGCGGTCCGTCTGACCTCCGTCGAGCACGAGCTGCAGCCCCCAATAGCGGGCAGTCGCTGAGGGACGCCGTGGACTGGGTCGACGCCCGTACATGGACCCTCACAGCCGACACCGACAACACATGACACTGTGCCCCCTGCACGGCCCTCACGGGTCGTGCAGGGGGCACGTCGTCGTTCTGCTGATTCAGCTCCGACGTGCTGCGCCGTCCGGCCAGACGACGTCGACGGGCAGACCGGATTCCTGTGCCTCGATGACGGTGTCAGCAGTCCCGCCTCCCTTGCTGTTTGGCGGCTCGCCGTTCCATACAGCCATCAGGCGGTCGGCTCGCTCCAGCAATGTGCGGTTGGCGTCCCCATAGGCGGCTCGGTTGGCTGTCTCGTTGGGGAGTACGAGCACCTCGGAGGCTGCCGCAGCGAGCCGGTCGAAGGTCGCCGCGTGGTCCGGCTTGACCTTGTTCCGGCGGTAGTCCTGTGAGGGGATGACCGCGACCAGGCGTCCGCCGACCTCAAGGACGGCCTCGGCGAACAAGGAGTCGGCGCCCTTGGCGATGCAGGACACACCTGTCAGCTCGCCATCGGCGTACGGCTTCAGCGCTTGCCGTAGTGCGTCGCGCACCAACGGCACGCTGGCCTCGGTCAGGTCCATGTGCCCGGTCACGGCGATGGTGGTCACGTTGCTCCTTCAGCTCGACAGCAGCTCGCGGATCATAGTGCGTGCCTCGCCCACTGCGCGCGACGTACTCCGACCGACGGTGTACGGGTACAGCTGGCCAAGCTGGGCTCGCACTCGGCTGGACTGTGTGCGCGACGCGGCGTCGACCGCACTGCGGGTGTGCTCGACGGCGCCCGCCACGTCTCCGACGAGGAAGTGGCACTCGGCCAGGCCGATCAGGTCGAGGGCGTGGCTTCGGCCGGCCTCCGGCCCTCGCCTTGACAGGGCCTGGCGGATGGATCCAGCGGCGGCCTCGGCGTGGCGATGCGGGTTGTTGCGGGCCATGTCGAGCAGGCGGCCACCAGTCACGCCAGCCAGCTCGGCGCTGTCGAAGTAGGCGATCCAGTACGGCTCCTGCCCGGCTTCAGCATCCGTTAGCGCCGCGACGGCTTCGTCAGTGGCCCGTTGAAATGCCGCAGAGCGACCGAGCGCGGCGTATGCCCAGGCCTCCCGGGTGTGGAGCATGGCTCGCACGCGCGGGCCCGAGTCCCTGCCCGATCCCTTCTGCGCGAGGTGCACTAGTTCAAGGGCGTCCTGCGGCCGGTCACGGTAGAGCATCTGGCGGGCCATCCCTGCCAGAACGTTGGCGCCGAACGCACGGTCCGCTCCAGCGTGCGCCGCCCGCAGAGCCAGGCGGTAATAGTCCTGGGCCCGCTGTTGATACCCGGAGTCCCACGCCATCGTGGCCGCCATGCCTCCGAGCTGCGCCATCACCCGGTACAGACGCTGCTCCACGACGGGTGCCTGGTGCTCTTCGAGGTGGGCCGCAACCTCGTTGAGCTGTCCGACGACAGCCTTGCGACGAAGGCCTCCGCCGAACTTGTGGTCCCAGGCCCGGAACGCCCGGGTGGTGGCCTCCAGCTCTTCAACGTCTCGCTTGTCGAGTCGTCCGCGCTTGGGCGACGGGTCGGCCGCGATGGTCGGCTGTAGCCAGGCTTCGAGTGGATCCAGAAGGGCGGTGCCTCCCATGGCGGCGCCGGCTAGGGCGCGCGTGGCTGCGCGGCGATCCATCACGAGGTCGTTCCTGGTCAGTTCTGATGCCAGGTGCACGGTCGTGGTGGGGCGCCAGGGAGCTTCGTCAACGGGGAGCCCTGTGGTCGGCGGCTTCGGTGGGTCGGGGTCGTCGGACTGCCTCTCCCACGGACGCTCTGCGAGTCCGACCATGCGGCCCGGAATCCGTAGCCCGTCAGCGATGCGGCGAATCACCTCGAAGCTTGTCACCTGCTGTTGCCCGCTGATGATCGTGCTCACCTTGCCGGGCGTGAGCTGGCAGGCCGACGCGATCCTGTTCTGGGAGAGGCCGCCCCACTTCTTGACGAGGGTGAAGGCAGCAGCGAAGTCGTGCTCTGCCAGAGCTCGCTTGACGTCGTCTCGGTCGAGGATCTCGGGGGCGAGCGGGCCAGGGGGTGTGGCGTCCATGGTGGCCAACTTCCGGAGTGATCGTATGCACGGGGGCTGCCCGCGCTGAATCAGAAACGAGTGTATTACCGCCTCGGTAACACCTGCTGGTCATCCCGGAGTTGCGTGCAGGACGCGAGTCTCAATGCGTGAACGGAACTGACCCCGGCAGCTGCCAGCAACAGCCCCGGGGCATGGCCGATCTAGTAAGGAGATCGACATGCATTGTGTATCACATGCACTCAAAAGGGTGATGAAACACCTGTTCGCAGTGCGACTGCCCAGCGAAGTCGCCTGCAGCGCCCCGGCGCCGGAAGCCAGTCCACGCCCGACCGGGGCCACTTCACCTGAGACATGGGGCGCGCTCCTGGCGACAGCCCGACGCCGCAGAGCCCCTCACCTGTGGCCGTGCCCTGGCCTCCCCGCCGTCGAGGACGACTCCATCACCGGCGCCCTCGTGCGCGCCTACGTGCTACCGGAGGACGCGAGGACCCGAACTCTGGCCTCTCCGACGAGGGAGGCCCGGTGACCATGACCGCGTTCAAGCCGAGCCTCGGCGACATCGTCAAGGACACCAAGCGGGACAGGATCGGCCGGGTCATGGGCCACGAGGGGCCGTACGTACAACTCCGGCCGCCCGGCGGCGGGCGGGAGTGGGACGCGAAGCCGGAGCACATTCGCCAGGCCACGCCCGGCGAGGCCCTGAGCGCGGGCGTGGCAGCGGCCAACGCTCGGTCTAGGGGTGATCTGTCATGACGTCAGTCGACTCCACGCCCGCCGTGCAGGCGGCGTACGGGGAGCTGATCAAGCACGCTGCGGCCTGCTGGGCCTGCAAGCTGATACGGGACAAGGGCATCAAGCTCGGCAACGGCATGTGCATCAATGGCGACCGCCTGATCGAGGCCCATAGGGCGGCGCGGCGCGCGGCCCGCAAGGAGGGCACATGATCTGCGGACGCTGCCAGAAGCCGATCCGGGGCGACGAGGAGCACACGACGTACGTCCCGGACTCGGGAACAGGCGCTGCCCCCACGGTCTATCTCCACGCGGAGCTGTGCCCCCAGCCCCCGACACAGCCCGCCCCGATCTCCCTCCGCCACTGACTCCCCGGCGCCGGCCCTCTTGGGTGGCCGGTGCCGGGATTCGGGCCGCCCGGGGGATCGCCCCTCACTGAGGGGTCGGGTGGCCGGTGACCCGCCGCCGCTGTCCGGCGGGTCACTCACTTCATCAAGGGGCTCCCCACGTACATCCGCGCTACCAAGGAGACCTGTAGTGAAGCCTGATCGCCGGTTCCTCGTCGGCTACCTCGCTGTGCTGTTCGGCCTGGGTGGGATCCTCGTGTGGGCCATCGCCGGTTGCGGGTGTGAGTGAGGTATCTGCTCCGAGATTCCGCTGCTCTCGATGAGCAGGTAGTCGAAACGGCCCTCGCGGGCCAGTCGGTCCACCTCCTCCAGCAGATCGTCGCGCAGGGTGCAGCAGATGCAGCCGTTGGTCATCTCGACCAGCCGCTCCTTCGTGCACGACAGCGCGGCCTCGCCGCCGCGCACGAGGGCCGCGTCGATGTTGACCTCGCTCATGTCATTGACGATGACCGCCACCCGCAGCCCCTCGCGGTTGGCGAGGGCATGGTTGGGAAGGGTGGTCCTGCCCGCGCCGAGGAAACCGGAGAGCACGGTGACGGGGAGCCGTTCGTAGGCCATGACCTGATCCGGCCCTCAGCCCGTGGGCTGGATCAGCCCGCGCTCGTACGCCTTCAGTAGCCGCTGCGGTACGAGATAAGTGGCGCCGTCGACCGTGAACGGCACCAGCTGCGGGGTGCTCGCCTTCCACTGGGCGCGGCGGTGGCGGGTGTTGCTGCGGGACATCTTCCGCTTGGGTACGGCCATGGCACTCTCCTCGACGAACGACAGGCGACTCCCCGAGACGCTACATGAAAATGGATTCCATTACGAAGAAGGGTCGGCGCACCGGCCATGAGCAACCCCGCCCCGCCAGCCGTATGACCACAGACAAGGGCGAACCAGCCCGCACAGCCCAGCCGTTCCATACGGAGGTACCGTCCCCCGTGGTCATGACCAAGGAAGAAGCCCCCCGCACACCGGACTCACCCGACTCACCGGACTCACCCGACTCGCCCCACCGCAGCCGACACCTCGACGCCCCCCTCGTCCTCACCATGCTGCTGATCCTGGCGGTCGTCGCCCAGGACCCCCTGCGCGGCCTGCTGGACGCCCCCGTGACGCAGAGCTGGATGACCGTGTTCGTGGCGGTGGTCGTCCAGGCCCTGCCGTTCCTGGTGCTGGGCGTACTGCTGTCGGCGGTGATCGCGGTGTTCGTGCCGGCGTCGTTCTTCGCCCGCGCCCTACCGAAGCGCCCCGCGCTGGCGGTGCCGGCGGCGGGCCTGGCCGGTGTCGTGCTGCCGGGCTGCGAGTGCGCCTCGGTGCCGGTGGCGGGTGCGCTGGTGCGCCGGGGTGTGACGCCCACGGCGGCGCTCGCCTTCCTCCTCTCCGCCCCGGCGATCAACCCGATCGTGCTGACCGCGACCGCCGTCGCGTTCCCGGGGAACCCCGAGATGGTGCTGGCCAGATTCGTGGCGAGCCTGCTGGTGGCGTGCGCGATGGGCTGGCTGTGGCAACGGGTGGGCCGCGGCGAGTGGATGCGCCCGCCGGAGCGCCCGTCCTACGAGGGCCAGAGCAAGGGTGCGGCCTTCTGGGGCTCGGTACGGCACGACGTGATGCACGCGGGCGGGTTCCTGGTGGTCGGCGCGATGGCGGCGGCCACGCTCAAGGCGGTCGTCCCGGCGAGCTGGCTGAACGCCGCCGCCGACCACCCGCTCATCGCGATTCTCGCCCTGGCGGTCCTGGCCGTACTGCTCTCGATCTGCTCCGAGGCGGACGCGTTCGTGGCCGCCTCGCTGACCCAGTTCTCCCTGACCTCCCGGCTGGCCTTCCTGGTCGTCGGCCCGATGATCGACCTGAAACTCTTCGCCATGCAGACCGCCACCTTCGGCCGCGCCTTCGCGCTCCGCTTCGCCCCCGCCACGTTCGCCCTCGCGATCTTGGTGTCGGCCCTCGTCGGGGCGGTGCTCCTGTGAACCGCCAGGCCCAGACCGTCGTCCTCCTCCTCACCGGCGGCGCCCTCCTCCACGCCGGCTTCACCGACCTCTATCTCCGCTACGTCAAGGCCGGCCTGCAGCCGCTGCTGATCAGCGCGGGCGTGGTGCTGATAGCCGTGGCGATCGCGACGCTCTGGTACGACCGCCGGACCACCCGCCACAGCCAAGCCCAGACCCAGACCCAGGGCCACGAGCACGAGCAAGCCCACGCACACCACGAACCCCGAGTCTCCTGGCTCCTCGTCCTCCCCCTCCTCGCCCTCGTCCTGGTCGCCCCGCCCGCCGTCGGCTCCTACACCGCCATGCGCACCGGCGCGGCCCTCCAGCAACAGCCCTGGGGCTACCCCACGCTCCCCGCCGACGGCACCCTCCGCCTCAGCGTCGCCGACTACGCGGGCCGCGCGGTCTACGACAAGGGCCGCGCCCTCGCCGGCCGCCCGCTCAAGGTCACCGGCTTCCTCGCCCTGGACGGCGCCGGCACCCCGTACCTCGTCCGCATGGCCCTCAACTGCTGCGCCGCCGACGCCCAGCCCGTCAAGATCGCCCTCTCCGGCGAACTCCCGGCCGTCCTCCGCCCCGACACCTGGATCGAGGTCACCGGCACCTACACCCCCAAACAGACCAAGGACCCGGTCAACGGCACCGCCGTCCCCTTCCTCGACGTCACCACCACCAAGCCGGTCAAGGCCCCGCAGGACCCGTACGACGAGGCCTGGAACGGCTGACGGTCGTGTTGCCGCCACGCACCCTGGCTAGCTGACGGCCCGTCAGATACCGTCAGCCGTAACGCCGTACCGCGAAGGGATGAGCAGGGATGAGCGCCGTGCAGACCCGCCCCGACAGTCCGCAGCCCCCCGGCACCCCGCGCTGGGTCGCGATGTTCTACCAGCCCTCCTCGGCCTCCTGGCGGGTGGGCGCCCAGTCGCCGTACCGCTTCCCCGTGGTGTACGCGATGGGGGAGATGAGCCAGACGCTGCGGGCGCGCGGTGAGGATCCGGCCGTCACGCTGTGGGGCCCCAAGGGCGGGGAGGGGGAGGACGGGCAGTGGGAGCGGCACGACCCGTCGGCCGTCGCCGCGCCGCAGCCCCAGGCCGTAGAGGCCAAGGCCCCCGGCGCCGCACCCGGCAAGTTCGAGGAGCGGATGACCGGCCGACGGCAGCAGGTGCTCATGGCCGGGCTGAGCAAGGCGGGGCTGTACGACCTCGGGCCGGACGACCTGGCCGCCGTACGGGCGGTCGTGGACGGGCTGGACGAGACGACCGTCCGCAGGGTCGCCCACTGGCTCACCGCGTCCGGCGGTGACCGGTAGCGGTCGAGCGAGCGGTCCGGCGGCGAACCGTCACCGCCCTGTGCCGGCGCCCACCGCTTCGAGGCGGTCCGGGTAGCTCCAGCGGAAGTTCGCGAGGGCGCGGGCCCTGGCCTCTATCACCGCCATCCGGGCGTTCCGCTCGGTGGAGTCGGTGTGGGCGCTCTGGCCGGTCGCCTGGCCCTCCCACTTGCGGTAGAGGAGGCCGACCTCGGCCGAGAACCAGCCTCGGCTCACGGAGTCGAGCGCGAGGAGCAGGCCGGTGTCCTCGGAGGCCGGGAGGGCCATCCAGCCGCCGAGGGCGAGGGCGAGCTGGCGGCGGACGAAGAGTGTCGCGGGGTGGACGGGCGCGAGAAAGCCGTGCGCCGTCCAGTGGCCCAAGACGGACCCCCGTTCGATCGGGCCGTGCCCGGGGTCGCCGGGAAAGCCGACGGTGGAGCCGTCGGGCAGGACGTCCAGGACGCGTGAGGTGGCCCAGCCGATGCTGTGGTCCGCTTCGAGGGCGGCCAGATCGCGGGCGAGCGTGCCCGGGGTGAGCCGGTCGTCGGCGTCCAGGACCTTCACGTACGCGCCGTCGGCCTGCGAGAGGGCCATGGTGCGGGCGACTCCGGGCCCGCCGGGGCGGCCCTGGCGGAAGGTCACGCGGTCGTCGTCGGGAACGTACGGGACGACGTCGGCCGAGGTGCCGTCCTCCTGGATCACCCAGTGCCAGTCCCAGCCGCGCGGTAACTCCTGCTCGCACAGCGACTTGTGCGCCTCGGTGAGGAACGGGGCCGAGGGGGCGTGGACGGCGGTGACGACGACGATGCGCCGGGTCACGGCTGAACCACCCACCATCCGTCGAACGCCACGCAAAGCGCCCGGTCGCTGGCGACGGGGGATGCACCAGCGACCGGGCTATGGCCAAGGCTAACAAGGCTGCCCGCGCGACGGGAGCAGACTGCTCGGGTACGTCGAGCAGTTGTGATCGGTATCACGTACACGTCAGCGCTCACCGCACGGCGGTTCGTACGGCAACCGGGGCAGATATTCGTCCCATTTCTCCCGGGTGAGCACCCCGCGGGTCGTCCCGCAGATGTGCTGTACGGCCTCGTCGGCGTCCAGATTCCACAGCCGTACGGTGTCCGCGCCGCTGGAGACCCCGAGCATGTGGCTCCTGGGGCTGAAGGAGAGGAAGTTGCCGGTCCTGGCGTGGGGGCTCATCGACTGGCCGATGGGGGAGGCGTCGGCGGGGTCGGTGACGTCCCACAGGCGGACGGTGTTGTCGTTGCCGCCGCTGGCCAGTGTCCTGCCGTCCCGGCTGAAGGTCAGCGACACGACCGCCTCGGTGTGGCCGGTGAGGGCGGAGCCCAGCCGGGTCGCGTCGCGTGGGTCGCCGACGTTCCACAGGCGGACCGTGTCGTCGTCGCTGCCGCTGGCCAGGGTCCTGCCGTCCGGGCTGAGGGCGAGGGTGTTGACCGGGCCGCGGTGGTCGGTGAGGGGTTCGCCGAGCCGGGTGGCGCGGTCCGGATCGGCCACGTTCCACAGACGGATGGTGCCGTCCGCGCTGCCGCTGATGAGCGTGCGGCCGTCCGGGCTGAAGACGAGGGAGAGGAGATAGCCCTTGTGGCCGCTGAGCCGCCTGCCGAGCGGCACGGGCCGGGACGGGTCGCTGACGTTCCACAGCTGGATGGTGTGATCGTCGTAGGGGGTGGCCAGCGTGCGCCCGTCCGGGCTGTAGGTCATCGCGTCGGCGTAGCGGGTCCGCAGTGTGACGGGCGACCCGTGGGGGACCGGGTGGGTGGGATCGCTGACGTCCCACAGGCGCAGCACCCGGTTTCCGGCCACGACCGCGAGCGTGCGGCCGTCGGGGGAGAAGGTCAGGGTGCGGTTGCCGCCGTCCTTGGCCATGAACGGTTGGCTCAGCCGTACGGGCCGGCCGGGCTCCCGCACGTTCCACAGCCGGATCCGGCCGTCGCGCCCGGCCGTGGCGAGCACCTGCCCGTCCGGGCGGAACACCCCGTTCTGGCCGACCACGTCCGAGGCCGGTATCGACCACAGCCGGATCTTGCTGTCGCCGCTCCCGGTGGCGAGGGTCCGGCCGTCGGGACTGAAACCCAGGGCGTACATCTCCCCGCTGGCCCCGGCGAGCGGCTCGCCGACCTGCGAGGGGAACGCCGGGTCGTCGACGTTCCACAGGCTCGCCGTACTGTCCGCGCTGGCGGCGGCGAGCAGACCCCCGTCGGGACTGAAGGCCACCGACCAGATGGGTCCGGTGTGCCCGGTCAGCGGTGAGCCGAGCGCACTCGCGTGCCGCGGATCGGCAACGTCCCAGAGCCGGACCGTGTTGTCGGAGCTGCCGCTGGCCAGCGTCTTCCCGTCGGGACTGAAGGCCACGGAGTGCACCAGGCCCGTATGGCCTTCGAGCGCGGTGCCGAGCGGCGCCGGATCACGCGGATCGGCCATGTCCCACAGACGGACGGTGTCGTCGTCGCCCCCGGTCGCCAGCGTCTTCCCGTCGGGACTGAACGCGACGGCGCGTACGGGAGCGGTGTGCCCGGTGAGCGGCGCGCCGAGCGCCGTCGCGTGCGCCGGGTCGCTCACGTCCCACAGCCGGACGGTGCGGTCCTCACCCACGGATGCCAGCGTCTTCCCGTCCGGGGAGAAGGCGAGCAGATAGATCGTGCCGTCGTGCCCGGTCAGCGGCGCGCCGAGCGTCCGCGCGGCACCCGGGTCCCGTACGTCCCACAGCCGGATCGTGCCGTCGTCGCCGGCGCTGGCGAGCGTACGGCTGTCCGGACCGAAGACAGCGGTGCTCACCCAGCTCGTGTGCCCGGTCAGCGGCTTGCCCAGGGCCTTGGGCCGGGACGGGTCCGCCACGTCCCACAGCCGTACGGTCCGGTCGTAGCTGGCGGTGGCCAGGCGCTTGCCGTCCGGGCTGAAGGAGGTGAGGTAGACGGCGCCGCCGTGGCCGAGGAGCGGGGTGGCCAGGGGCGCGTTGACGATCGAGACGAGCCGGTTGTTCGTGCCCTCGTCGTCCGGCCGCAGCCTGTGCGCCACCAGGTCGAGCTGGGCGGACAGCGACGGGTCCGTGTACTGGACCCGATCGGCCTCGGCGACCACCTGTTCGAACACCGCGTCGTTGCGCTGCTGCCACGCCACCACCGCCGAGCCGACGGCCACCAGGGAGAGCACCACCAGCGCCGCCACGGCACTCCGGCTGATCCAGACGGTACGCCGGCGCAGCCGGACCGAGGCGGCCAGGAACTCCACCGCGCTCCGGGTCAGGAAGGTGTTCCCGGCGGACTTCGCCCAGGTGTGGGCCTGTTCGAGGCGTGAGCCCCGGTAGAGCAGCGAGGTGTCCCGCTCGGAGTCCTCCCAGGCCCGGCCGTCCTCCTCCAGCCGCTGCCGCAGCAGATGGTCGTTGCGCCCCTCGTCTATCCAGCCCCGCAGCCGGGGCCAGGCGTGCAGCAGTGCCTCGTGGGTGATCTCCACGGTCTCCGAGTCGAGCGTCACCAACCGGGCGCGGACCAGCGCCTCCAGCGACTCCTCCGTCTTGTCCGGGTCCGCCGACCCGTCCGCCAGCTGCCGCCGCGTGCCGCGCCGCCGTGTGGCCTGTGTGTCCTCGCCCAGCCGGACCAGCCGCAGCAGAAGCAGCCGCGCCGCCGTCCGGGCCGCCGGGTCCAGCCCCGACCAGGCCTGCTCAGCGGTCGCCGCCACCGCGCCCTGGATACCGCCCGACGCCCGGTACCCGGCCAGCGTCAGCCGCCCGGCCTTCCGCCGCTGCCAGGTCACGAGCAGCGCGTGCGACAGCAGGGGCAGCCCGCCCGCGTCGTGCGCCCCCCTCGGCCCGTCCGCGCTCACCTCGCGCACGATCAGCTCCGCCAGCCCCGGCTCCAGCTCCAGCCCCACCGCCTTGGCCGGCCCCGTCACCGCCTCCCGCAGCTCGGCGACGGTCAACGGCCCGAGCACCATGTGCCGATGCTGCAACGCGTCCGCCAGCTCGGGATACCCGAGGCACTGCTCGTAGAAGTCGGCACGGACACCGAGGACTACGAGGACGGGGGCCGGTTCGTGCGGAGTGCCCGGACCGTCCGGACCGTCCGGACTGCTGGGAGTGCCTGGTGTGCAGGCCGCACTGAGGAGCTGGACGAAGGTGCGCCGGTCGGCCTCGTCGGCGGAGAGGGTGAAGGTTTCCTCGAACTGATCGACGATGAGGACGGGGCGGGTGGTGGGGGTGGTGGAGCCGGGGATGGAGGCGGACGTCTCGTCGCGCGCCCCCGCTCCCGCCGCCCGCGCCCGCGTACGCGCCCACGCCCCGATGGCCTCCCGCACCGCCTCGGCGAACAACGGCGTACCGGGCTCGTACGCGGCGGACACGACCCGCCCCAGCTCCGGTATCCGCCGGGTCAGCTCCCCGAGCGGATCGGCTCCCGGCACGAGCTGCAGCACCTCGCCCGCCCCGCTGCCGCCGAGGGCGCCGTCGCGCACCGCGGGCACCAGACCGGCGTTCAGCAGGGAGGACTTCCCGGCGCCCGAGGCGCCCACGAGCATGACCAGGCCACCCGTCCGCTCCGCCGCGCGCAACTGGGCGACGAGGGCGTCGGTGCTGCGCTCTCGCCCGAAGAACCAGCGGGCGTCCTGCTGCCGGTACGAGGCCAGTCCCCGGTAGGGGCAGACGCCGCCCGGCACGGACGGTCCCTCGGCCGGCGGTTGCTGCTCGTCCTCTCCGGGGGCGGACCCGGCGACCGCCGGGCGCTCACCGGCGGGGTCGGCGAGCGCCTGCTCCCACAGCCGCTGCCACTGGCCCATGTCGTACAGCCCCTTGGACACCGGAGCGGGCCGCGCCCGCCGCGCCTCGGGGATCAGCACCTGCAGTACGGCGGCGAGGGCGGCGAAGTTCGCGGGCACGTTCTTGGCCCGCCGCCAGTCACTGATCCGCTGGGCGGAAACCCGTACGGGCCGCCCGCGTTCGTCGACCCGCTTGAGCCGGACGACCGACTCCGCGACGCTTTTGAGGGGAGGATTGCCCGCTTCCTTGTAGAGCAGCGCGAGACGCTCCGCGAAGGCTGTGCGTGCCCCTGAGTCGTAACTCAAGGCATCCATCCCTGACCTTTCCCGCTGCCTGGACATCCGGACCGGAAAACTCACTTTATATGGCTGACCTGCGGCGAAGCCTTCGCCGGACGTCCGGACCCTCCTCGCCGGGCCCCCCGACTGGCAGGATCAAGACCAAGCCGTGTACCACTCAAGTACCCGCCGGGCGCCGCCCGTGCAGGCCAACCGGCGCAGCGCCCGCAGAGACCACGCACGAGTCCGTACGTTTTCGGTCAGCTTCAGCGACGACACGCTCCGCAGATGTCCACACCCGTCCACCACCGTCCTCGATCCACGTCCTCGGACGCGGATCGGCACCCCCGCACCGTTCGGCACCGGTCCCCACGTGGGGAGGGACCGGTGCCGGACGGAAGCGATCGCTATATAGCCAGGTGCATACAGGTGTTCACGTACAAGTGCGTAGGTATGCAGGGCGCGTAGGCGCGTAGGTATGCAGATATCTATGTGCGTGCTCAGACGGAACGAAGCTGCTCGGCCGTACTGGCCCGAGCAGCCGACGTCCCCGACAGCATGGGAGCGGCGCCGAGCTGTCGTCGGTCGCCGCTGCCCAGGGGTATCACCAGCCCAGCGCGCTCTGGTCGGATCGGGCCTCCCAGGCCTGCGGGGCCGGGGGCGCGTCGTGGCAGGTGAAGCCGAGCCGGGTCAGCGCGCGGCGCATCTCACCGACGGTGAAGTCACGGCGGTTCTGATTGGTGATCACTTCCCCGACCTGCATCACCGGGAAGACACGGCTGCCGATGGTCACGGACACGCCTTCGACGGGCTCGGGAGTGACGCTTCCCATCGAGTGCTCGACCTCACTCTTGGTCAGGTCGAAGGGGAATCGGGCGATGACACAGCGCATGCGTGCCTCCACAGGCTGGGGATGGAACTCCGGAGGGGTGGTCGACCGCGCGACGGCGGTCAGGGCGTCAGAGCGAGGACGCCCAGGGCGAAGCCGTACTCGTCGATCACGGGGGACACGTCCAGTGTCCGGACCCGCATGGCGTCTTCCGCCTCGCCGAGAAAGGACATGGACGAGGTGAACGGTCCGCGGTCGAGCGGGATGTCCCGCAGCCGCGTCCGGTCGCCGTACCAGGGGCCGCCGCCGCGGTGCGCGGCGAGCTGAGCCCGGGTGACCAGTCCCGCGCACCGGCCGTCCTCGTCCCGGAGCAGCAGATGCGGGACGCGGGCGCCGATGAGCACGGAGAGAGCCACGTCGACGGTCATGTGATCGTCCACCTGGGGCCCGGGAGCGTGCATGGCGTCACGGGCGGTCAGGTCCGTACCGGCGCAGGCGGGAACGGGCGTCACGGGCTTCTCCTCTTCGTCGGGGTGGTCGGGGTGCCGGGACGAGCGAAGGCTCGTCCCGACCGCTGGGAACCAGTCCCCGGGTCCTGGCCCGGCTATTGGCTGTTCCGCGGGGCGGAGCGACGGGGTCGGCCGCCCCCCTGTCCGCCTCGGCTGCCCCGACCGCGGCCGGGGGCACCCGAACGCGCGCGTCGTTCGGAGGCCGGCGCGGCGGGCGCGGCGACGATGACGGGCACGCCGGAGGGGGTCCGGGCGCCGGTGATGCGCTGCAGTTCGGCCTCGCCCGGGCGGACCCGCACGGCGTTGGCGGTGATGCCGGCGTCGGCCATCAGCCGGTCCATCGCCCGCCGCTGGTGAGGCAGGACGAGGGTGACGACCGTGCCGGACTCACCGGCCCGGGCGGTACGGCCGCCGCGGTGGAGGTAGTCCTTGTGGTCGCCGGGCGGGTCGACGTTGACGACGAGGTCGAGGTTGTCGACGTGGATCCCGCGGGCGGCGACATTGGTGGCCACGAGGACCGTGACGTGGCCGTCCTTGAACTGTGCGAGGGTCCGGTTGCGCTGCGGCTGCGACTTGCCGCCGTGCAGGGCCGAGGCGCGTACGCCGACGGACAGCAGGTGCTTGGCCAGCCGGTCCGCCGCGTGCTTGGTGTCCAGGAACATGATCACCCGCCCGTCGCGGGCGGCGATCTCGGTGGCGGCGGTGTGCTTGTCGGCGTCCGCCACGTGCAGCACGTGGTGCTCCATGGTGGAGACGGCGCCCGCGGACGGGTCGACCGAGTGCACCACGGGGTCGTGGAGGTAACGCCGTACCAGGAGGTCGATGTTGCGGTCCAGGGTGGCCGAGAACAGCATCCGCTGGCCGCCGGGGCCGACTTGGTCGAGCAGTTCGGTGACCTGTGGCATGAAGCCCATGTCGGCCATCTGGTCGGCCTCGTCCAGCACCGTGATGGTGACCTGGTCCAGCCGGCAGTCGCCCCGCTCGATGAGGTCCTTGAGCCGGCCGGGCGTCGCGACGACGACCTCGGCCCCGCCCCGCAGCGCACTCGCCTGCCGGCCGATCGACATCCCGCCCACCACGGTGGCGAGCCGCAGCCGCATGGCACGGGAGTACGGGGTGAGCGCGTCGGTGACCTGCTGCGCGAGTTCCCGGGTGGGTACGAGGACGAGAGCCAGCGGCTGCCGGGGCTGGGCCCGCTTACCGTCCAGCCGGGCCAGCACGGACAGACCGAAGGCGAGCGTCTTGCCCGAGCCCGTACGCCCCCGGCCGAGGACGTCCCGGCCGGCCAGCGAGTTCGGCAGCGTGGCCGCCTGGATCGGGAACGGGACGGTCACGCCTTCGGTGCCGAGCGCGGTCAGCAGCCGTTCGGGCATGTCCAGTTCGGCGAACGTCCCGACCGCCGGCAGCGGCTCGGTGATTGTCACCGGCAGCGCGAACTCCTGCCGGCGCGCGCCGGAGCGTGCCCCTTGACCGCCATTGCGGCCACCGGTCGGACGAGAACCGAACGGACGCGAGTCCTGCGTACGGGAGCGACTGCCGCGGCCGGAGCCTGCCGAGCCGGCGGCACCTCGCTCTACTCGCTCCGCGACTCTCTCCGTGCGATGACGACCGGAACTGCCGCCGGTACGACGGGTGCGGTTCATAGCGGAACCTTCCTCGATGCGGCACGTATCGAGGAATTCCGCCCGGCGGTGGAGAGCCGCACGAGGATTCACAAGAATGAGCCGAAGAAAATACAAAAAGCCGAGCTGATCAGCGCTGCGGCCGACCCAGTCGGCGGTGCGCGAAACTCAGAACCTCGGGAACCCATGAAGCCGGGAACTCAAACACCCGGATACCTCATGAACCCACAGACCTACAGACTTCCGGATCGATGGACCCTCGAAATCTGGAAAAGCAATGGGCTGAGGCCCGCACCCCAAGAGCGCGGGCCCCAGCCACAATAATTCGCGTCAGCGTCAGGCGGGAACGATGTTCTCGGCCTGGGGGCCCTTCTGGCCCTGCGTGACGTCGAAGGTAACCTTCTGGCCTTCCTGAAGCTCGCGGAAGCCCTGGGTGGCGATGTTCGAGTAGTGGGCGAAGACGTCCGGGCCGCCACCCTCCTGCTCGATAAAGCCGAAGCCCTTTTCCGCGTTGAACCACTTCACGGTGCCAGATGCCATATTGAATCTCCCTTGGGGCAGTGTTCGAAGTCCGTACTTTGTGGACCCCGAGTCGCCGCGATGATCGCCCCTCCGGAAAGATTCTTTGAAACATCCGGAAAGCTTTGCTAAGAAAACAAGTCTCTGAAACAAGTCTCTGGCAACCAAAACTGCAACTGTTATCACGTTAACACAGGTCGGGAGGGATCTCCCATGTGTTTCGATGATCAACCGGGAAACCTCACCCGGCCGGAGGGTGAATTTCTGCACCGGCGGCAGCAGGTATCTGCCCCGCCTCGCCCAGCTTCCGGCGCATGTCCCGGTTCAGGCGGAGGGCGTCGTCCAACTGGTCCTCAAGAGAGATGATCCGGCACGCGGCCTCGATCGGCGTCCCCTGATCGACCAGCTCACGGACCCGCCCGGCGACCCGCAACTGCCGCCGCGAGTACCGTCGATGCCCTCCCTCCGACCGTAGGGGAACGATCAGCCCGGCCTCCCCGACGGCCCGGAGGAACGCAGGCGTGATCCCGAGCACGTCAGTGGCCCGCCCCATCGTGTAGGCGGGGTAGCCGTCGTCATCGAGACGGCCGACGACAGAAGCGTTCTCGGCGGACATGACACCTTCGTTCCAGGACGCCGCAACGACCGTGCCCCTCGCACCACTCGAGCTACGCCCGTTCCAACACCAACTACTTGTCTCGCCCGCCAACCCTAGCGCCGCCGAGTCCGGACATGTGATGCGGCCAAGACAGAATTCTGGCCGACCTCGGCCCGCGCACGTACTCGGCCCGCGCACTGTGACTGTCGCCGCATTGCCGCATCTCCGTGCCGCCGCATTTCTGTGCCGCCGTGCCGCCCGTGCGCGGAGACCGAGGCGCCCGGCGCGCGCCCGGCGACCCGCGCCCGTTGGCCTACTTGCCGGGGCCGGCCGGACGGACCGGCGCTCCCGTGGTGACGGCGGCGGAACCGCTCCCCGCGTAGGCGATGTTCGGCCGGGGCGGCTGGGCCATGCCGGCTCCGAGGAAGTAATCGGGGTGGTGGGACTGCAGGTATCCCTTGAACGTCATGGCGTTGCGATAGGCGGGGTTGTGCGCCGGCGTGTACAGCCGGGTGGTCGTCGGCTGGTTCGTGGAGAAGACGATCAACTCGTCGTAGGAGGCGTTGGTGTACACGGCCTCCTCGCGCCAGTCGCCGAGGATGTCGCCGACGAAGGTGGGCTGCACACCCTGGGCGGCGTCGACCGCGCCGTAGTTCCAGGTGCTGACCAGCCGGGGCAGGCTGCCGCTCGGCGTCGGGTTCGCCGGGTCCCACTGCTCGATCTTGCCGTCGTTGAGCAGCTCCATGGTGAGGTCACCGTCCCACCACAGGCCCAGCTGCGGCCAGGGGCGCAAGGACGCGTTCGGCTCGGCGAGCGTGTTGGCGGGCGCGTTGTACAGACCCGAGAAGGACCAGACCTCCATACCGGGGTGGCGCGGGTCGACGTCGCCCGCCATGCCGCGCCCGACGTCGGCGGGACTGCCGGTGTGCTTCCAGATGACGGAGCCGGTCGCGGCGTCGTAGTAGTACTCCAGCAGGCCGCTCGGATTGTCCTGCTGTACGCCGTAGCCCTCAAGGCCCGGACGGGCGGGGTCCATGTCCGCGATGTGGAAGCGGTCGCCGTGGATGATGCCCTGGGGCGCCATCGAGTAGCGCAGCGAGCCGTTGCCGTCGAGTACGAATCCGATCTCGGCGACCTCGTCCGTCCCGTCACCGTTGACGTCGATGGCGCGCGTGTTGTGCCCGTCGGGCGCGTCCTGGCTGCCGCGCAGCCACGTCCACTGGCGGTCCAGCGAGTCGCCGTCGAACTTCCAGGCGCCCATCATCAGGTTGAACGACCCGTCGTCGCGCCGGTTCTTCATGTAGGCGACCAGGCTCGGCGTGGTGCCGTTGAGATACGCCACCCCGAGACGCGCGCCCATCGGACCGTCGCCCAGATAGGTGGTCGGCACCGCGGACCAGTTGCGGAGCGCTCCGGTCCGGCCGTCGAGGACGGCCATGAACTGACGCGCGTCGTCCGCGTGCGTCCAGGTCGTCCCGTCGCCGAAGGTGACGCCGTCGGCGATCCGCAGGGCGACCTCCGCGCGGCCGTCGCTGTCGAAGTCGTAGACCGTGACGCCGTCCCAGTGGCCCAGGTCGATCGCGGACGACCCCGGCTCGATGTTGTCCTGGTTCTGACTGTTCGGTCCCAGGTCGACCTCCCAGAGGAAGTCGCCGTCGCCGCTGTAGGCCTCAAGTGTCTGGGGGGAGGTCTGCCGGTCCACCACGTAGTCGTACTCACCGTCGCCGTCGAGGTCGCCGACCCAGACGAACTTCACCGGGCCGCCGGAACGTAACGGCACGCGGACCACGGGCTCGGTGGCGTGGTCGGCCGTCAACGTGAAGGCCCCGCTGGGCGCCTGCTCCTGGCCGCTCACGACCGGGGTCACTCGGTAGCTGTTGGACCGCGTCAGGTCGGCGGTGGAGTCGACGTAGTTCGTTCCGCCCGTCAGGACACCGGCATTGAGCTTGACGTACGCGCCACCCCCGGTGGACCGATACACGTTGAAGCCGAGCCCCTCAGGGTCGAGCCCCAACAACCGCCAGGACACCAGCACCTGGGCGGCGCCGGAACGCACCGCCACGACCCCACGCCCGAGGTTCTCCATCACTCGCGCGGCTCGCACGGCCGTGCCGCCGGCTGTGGTGGTGGCCGTGGTCGCGCTGGGCGAGGCGGGGTTCGTGGGGCCGATGCCCAGCGTGGCGCAGACGGCCAGAACCGCCGCGAGGGTGAGAGGGGCGGCCCGGTGGGCTGCTCGGCGGCGTTTCAGGGGCTTATTGCTAATCATGTGCATGACAATCCACTCCCTGGAGCTGCTCGCGGTCGGGGTGCGGGTGGGCTGCCCGGGTCGGGACGGGGCGGGGCGGGGCGGGCAGAGTCGGGCAGGGTCGGCCCCGGTTGGAAACCCGGGAGAGTTAAATCGTTTACACATCTGCGATGGAAGCACCGTGATGAGTACGCGTCAAGATTGCCGGCGCGGTGACGTCGGGGGAGCTTGCCGAGCCCCATCTCATCAGGTCATTGCCCTGACGGACGAAGCGACGCGATCCCTGACCACTATTGACGAGCCCAGTCACAGGCACGCCCATCGACTGGAAGCGTTTGCATGCAGGTGTGCGCCAGAAGGCCCGGCACCTCGCCAGACCACCCCCCGCCACCGCCTCTCTTCGTCGCCCACGCCTACTCGCAGGGCGAGATCGCACGTACCGTCACTGACGTACTGGCCCCCTCGGGAACGGACCCGCCGGCGTGACCGACCCATTGCAGGACCCGCGGTTCTTCGCCGATCCCTACCCGACCTACGCCCGCCTGCGAGACGCGGCGCCGGTGCGGAAGGTGCCCACCGGTTCGGAAGGGCGCCACAGCTACCTGGTCACGGGCTACGCGGAGGCCCGGGAGGCATTCACCGACGCTCGCCTCTCGAAGAACACCACGCGGTTCTTCGCGGGTCGGCCGTCGCGGCGCGACCTTCATCAGGCCGTCTCCCAGAACATGCTGGCGACCGATCCCCCGCAGCACGCACGGCTGCGGGCGCTGGTGACGAAGGCGTTCACCACCGGCGCCGTCACGCGGTTACGCCCCTACATCGCCGGCCTGGTCGACGAGTTGCTCGGCGCCTGGCCGGAACACGGACCGGTGGACCTCGTCGCCAGCCTCGCGGTACCGCTGCCGGTCACCGTCATCTGCCAGATGCTGGGCGTACCGGACTCCGACCGTCGGCTCGTGCGCACCTGGTCGAGCGACCTGTTCGCCGCCGGAGACCCCGCCCGGATCGACGCCGCCTCCCATGCCATCGCCGGCTACATGACCGACCTGGTCACCTCCACCCGCGACTCACCCGGCGAGAGCCTGCTGGACGACCTCATCGCCGTACGCGACGGCCAGGACCGGTTGACGGAAGACGAACTCGTCTCACTCGCCGTCCTCCTCCTCGTGGCCGGCCACGAGACCACCACCAACTTCATCGGCAACGCGGCCCTGGCTCTTCTGCGACACCCGGAGGCGCTCGCACGGTTGAGAGCCGAGCCGCAGCTCCTCGGGAGCGCGCTGGACGAGTTGCTGCGCTTCGACTCGCCGGTCGGGATCGCCACGTTCCGCTACAGCACGGAAGCGCTCACGCTCGGCGGGACCATGATCCCCGCAGGCGTTCCGGTACTCATCGCCCCCGGCGCCGCCAACCGCGACCCCAGCCGATTCCCGGACCCGGACTACCTCGATCTCACCCGCCGCCCCACCGGACACCTTGCCTTCGGCCATGGCATCCACCGCTGCCTGGGAGCCCCTCTCGCCCGAGCCGAAGCCGAACTCGCACTCGGGGCGCTGATCTCCCGCTTCCCCGACGCCCGGCTCGCCGTCTCCACCGAGCAACTGAACTGGCGACACACCCGCTTGATGCGCGGCCTCACCTCCCTCCCCCTCACCGTGTGACACCGAGGCGTGGACACGGGAACCCAGGCACCCCCGGCCCCGCACCACGTACCGGTCACGCCCCCGGCGCGCGACAAGCCATGCTCCGAATGAGCCGGCGTCGAGTTGCCCTTCCAAGCTCGTCTCCGCC
>NZ_JAEMUX010000046.1 GCF_016598475.1 Streptomyces adelaidensis | reverse complement strand
AACGCGGTTGGTGGCTCCACCACTCCCGGTGCCGCTTTGGTCTCAGTCAACGAGAGCCCTCCCGCTACTGGTCACCGACCAGTGCTGGTCGCCGTAGCGCAGTACCCCGCAGGTGGCCAGGACGGTCCCGAGCTGGTCCAGCCGTAGCCCGACGTCACCGCGCCCCTCTTGGCCCGTCCGGTACAGCAGCCCGCCCCGTTCGTGCAGCCGGGTCGGTAACCACAGCGTGCCGTCAGCACGTCGGCGGGCCTTGGCCAGCGCGATCCGCTGCGACCGGGCCACCAGGTCGTAGGTGAGTCGGCGGGCGACATCGCGCAGTTTCATGGGCCGCGCTTCGTCAAGCCGTCGCTGAACCCATTCCGGGCCGAGCTCGACACCGCGCTGGCCGAGGAACGCGTCCCGGACCCGACCGGTGAGTTCGTCCACCCGACGGGCATTGGTGGCGAGCACCCGCATTTCGGCGAGGGGCAAGGGATCACCAGCCCACCTCAGGTCGTGCTCGGCGGGCAACGGCGCTCCGGTCGTGCTCTGCGTCGCGGGAAGGGAGGACAGGAACGCGTCCACCGTCATGTCGGGAAGCTCCGCGGCGAAGCGGTCGGCCACTTCCTCGATCGGCACCAGCCCGTCGACCTGCTCCACGAGCCAGGACCACAGGCGGCGCCAGGCTCCGACGGAGTAGTTGCGCAGCACCACTCCGCGCCAGGCGCCGGCCGCGTCGATCACGTTGGTCACGGGATCGGTGGTCAGGAAGTCGCCGAAAGCGAACACATGGCCGATGTCCCGGGTGAAGTACCGGACGGGATGTGTGGCGACCACACGAGCCAGAAGCTGAATCGTCTGTCGCCGTGTCGCCGAGCGGGAGCTTGCTTCGGCCGGTCCACCGGACTCGCACATGAGGTTCGCCAGCCACGCCCCGTCAGGATGCTCACCGCCCGTGCACACGCACAGCCGGTCCCCGAAAGAGGCGAGATCATCCACGTTCAGCGTGTCCTCGGCGGCGAGTTCGAGCAGCTCGCCCAGTCCGGCTCGCAGTGCCGCGGTCTCCAGTCGCGGTCCGGGAACCGGCATGGGTCCCGCACCGAGGATGCCGAGCGCGACCTCGGATCCGGCGTACGGTGCCCAGAACCCCCACGAGTTGCCCACGTACCCGTTCTTGCCCGGGACCTCGGCTTCGGACAGGGTGACCGTCCCGGAGTGCAGCCGCCGGGCAAGGGCATCCACCCCGTGAGCACGCGGCAGCCAGTCCAGAGCCTGCGGATGATGCGCGAACGACACGGCGGCCAGCGCCACTTCCGCGCGGCGCAGCAGAGTCTGGGCGGCCGGGACCGTCAGGTCCTCCCCGGCGGCTTGCGCCGCGATCAGCCCGTGCAGTGCGTAGTAACGCCCGTGCGGCGTCTGCGTGGTCACCCCGGGGACCAGGTGATCGACCATGCGCGCCACATGCCGCTCCACCGAGAGCGGATAACGGCCCGCGGCGACGTCCAGTCCGGGGCGGCTCCAGCCCGGTCCGTCCACGAGCTCCGGTGCCTGCCCCTTCGCACCGACGTCGACCATGCCCTCGACCATTTCCCGCTGTCACCCCCTCAGCGCTGTTCAGTCGGGAAACCGATCCGTCATTCTGGCGCATCTCTTGGGGAAGCGGCACTTCGGATGGGAATCCCCGGTCGGACGGGACAGCTCAACGGGTAAATCTGCTGGGAGTCTGATAACCGTCATTATCAGATGACGGCGTCTTCGCCTGGCCGGGGTCGGCGTATCGTCTTGTGCCGTCGACGAGAATCCGCTGCGAGCGGAGCTGTGACCAAGACAAGGCCCGGCCTGATGGCCGAAGCGGCTGATGCGACGATAGATGAGCGAAGGGGGAGGCATGCGCACCGTGGTCACTGGTCTACCGAACCCGCCACTCCGCTCCCCCGCACCGCTGCCCCTCCTGGTGTCGATGTCCGATATCGCGACGTTCGCCCGGGTGAAGCGCCCTGTCGTGTCCACCTGGCGCCGACGCCACCCGGATTTCCCCGCCGAGGTGTCCGAGAACTCGGGACGCCCCCTGTTCGACGGCTCACAGGTGACGGACTGGCTGATCGCCTCCGGCCTGGGCAACGCAGCCCCGCAGGAGCTCCGATCCGAGCTGGCCCTTTTCGGCATCATCGCGCTGCGGGACCGCTTCACGCCGTGGCAGCTGGTCGAGACGCTGGGCAGCCTGCTGTGTCTGCGCCGGCTCAGTGGCCGGCCACTGGCCGACGACGGCGCGGACGCCTCCCCAACCTCCCCACCCGACGCCGAAGCGGACGCGGCCCTCTGGTCCGCGCTGCTACGTCGAGCCGAACGGATCGACGCCGAGGACGATTTCGTACTCCGCGAGCTTCGCTCGATCGACGCCACGGCGACCCCACTCGCCCGCCTCGCCGAGGACCTGGTCGAATCCGCCTACGACGAGCGCGGCGCGTACGAGTGGCTGCTCGCCGCCCGCTCCCGGCTCGGACTGGACTTCCTCGCCGCCGACGCGGTCACCCCGGAGCTGCGGAGTCTGCTCACCCAGCTCACCGACCTGCGGGTACGCCTTGAGCGAGGCGAATCCCTCACCCTCGCCGACCCGCACGCCCGCGCCGGCGACCTGCTCGCCGCGCTCCTCGACGACACGGAGGACCGCGACCGCGTCACCGTGCTCGCCGCCGATCACGACGACCGGCTCACCCGCATCACCCGCCGCCGCCTCCTGCTGGCGGGCGTCGGCGAACTGGACCTGGACGTGCAGACCGGCACCGATCTAGAGGAGCGCTTCGCAGACCCGGACATCGTCGTCACCCAGCTGCCGTACCGCCCGGGCGAGGACCGCTCGGTACTCACCGCCCTGACGGAGCTCGAACGCGTCGCCTACCTCCTCCGCCCCGGCTGCACGGCCATCGTCCTCGGACCGGCCGACGCGCTCGTCGACGAACTGAGGAGCACCGAGGCCGCCCAGCTCCGCTCGGCCCTCCTGCGCGAGAACATCGTCGAGTCGGTCATCGCGCTTCCCGGCGGGGTCCTGCCTTTCCGCCCCGGCTACCGTCCCGCGCTGTGGACGCTCACACGCGGTCCTGTCCGGGAGGCGGAGGGCCTGGTCTTACTGGCCGACATCAGCTCGGAACAGCTCACGCCGGGTGTGCGCATGCGGCTCGCCGAGGACGTCCTCCTCTGGCGGGCGGAAGGCTTCCGAGGACTCGACGGTCACGATCCACGCTACGGCCGTGTGGTCCCCGTCGCCGACCTGGACCGGGCCTTCGGCGGTCCCCTTACCCCACCTGCGCCGCCCGCCTCCGCGATCTGGTCCGACAAGGTCACCGAACGCCCCGCCCTGATCGCCGAGGCCGAGGCTCGCCTGGAGCGCGCGACGGAGGACACACGGGCGTACGAGGACGAGCGGGGCCCCTACCGAGGGGCCGTACAGCGCAGGGTCGGTCGCCTGCCCAGGCGCACCACCCTCGGCAAGCTGATCACCGCACGCAGGGTGACCCGCCTCCCCGGCCACCGTATCGACGGGAAGCACCTCACCCGGGACGGCCACCACAACGTCCTGGGGGCCGAGGAGATCACCGGCGAACGACCCGTGGGCGACCGCCGAATCGACCGTCTGCTGCTGGCGACGGCGTACGAACAGGCGGCGCTCACCGAGCCCGGTGACGTCGTATACACCCTCGTGCCCCGCCTCGGCGTGTACGTCGACCACGACGGCTTCTCGGTCGTCGCGTTCCCGGCCCGCATCCTCCGCGTCAACGCCGGTGTCCCCCGTCCGCTCACCTCCCGGGTCCTCGCTGCCCTGCTCGGCGCGGCTCGTGGCACGGCCCGCAGTCCCAGCGCCGTACGTCCCGCCCGCCGTATCGAGGATTACCAGTTGCCCGACCTCGACCCGGACGAGGTGCTGCGTTTCGACGCCCTGCTGGCCGAGACCGAACGCCGGGAACGCCTGCTGCGCGCCCAGTCCGACGCACTCGCCGAGGCCCGCCGCCTGACGATCGCGGGCCTGGCCGACGGCACCCTTACTCTCGGCGAAACCCGAACCATCAACCGTAATAGCCCATCCAGACCCACCCACTGACGAGTCGAAAGAAGGAACGATGCCACCCCGCAAGCGAGCCGCGGCAGCCGCCGGACAGGGCGAACTGCTCAGTGTCTCTAGCACCAAGGAGATCCAGGACATCCTGTGGAGGGCTGCGGACAAGCTCCGCGGCTCCATGGACGCCGCCCAGTACAAGGAGTTCGTGCTCGGCTTGGTCTTCCTGAAGTACGTCTCCGACGCCTTTGCCGAGCGCCGCGAGGAACTGGCCGCCGACCCCGAGCTGGCCCAGATCCCCGAGCACCGCCGAGCGGCCTTCCTTGAGGAGAAGGACGAGTACACGGAGAAGAACGTCTTCTGGGTGCCCCCGACCGCCCGCTGGGACCACATCTCCGAGAACGCGGCCAGCGCGGAGGGCGGCGTCGGCAAGCTCCTCGACGAAGCCATGGACGAGGTGATGAAGGCCAACAAGACCCTCACCGGCGTCCTGCCGAAGATCTTCAACCGCGACAACGTCGACCAGAAGCGCCTGAAGGAACTCGTCGACCTCATCAGCGACGCCCGCTTCACCGGCCATGGCGACCGCCCAGCTCAGGACGTGCTGGGCGAGACGTACGAGTACTTCCTGGAGAAGTTCGCCCGCGCCGAGGGCAAGCGGGCCGGCGAGTTCTACACGCCAGCGAGCGTGGTCCGCCTGATCGTCGAGGTCCTGGAGCCGTATGAGGGGCGGGTGTACGACCCGGCGTGCGGCTCGGGCGGCATGTTCGTACAGAGCGGCAAGTTCGTCGCGAAGCGGCGCGGCAAGGACCACACGCACGACATCGCGGTGTACGGCCAGGAGGCCAACGAGCGCACGTGGCGTCTGGCGAAGATGAACCTCGCCATCCACGGCATGGACCCGAAGGGCGTCGGAGACCGCTGGGCGGACACCTTCGCGGACGACAAGTTGCCTGATTTGAAGGCCGACTTCGTCATGGCTAACCCGCCCTTCAACATGTCCGACTGGGCAAGGAAGTCGGATGACAGGCGGTGGCGTTACGGCACCCCGCCCCAGTCGAACGCCAACTACGCGTGGCTCCAGCACATCGTGTCAAAGCTGGGGGACCGGGGCAGCGCGGGCGTGGTCCTGTCCAACGGCTCGATGTCGTCGAAGCAGTCGGGCGAGGGCGAAATCCGTGCGGCGATGGTCGAGGCGGACCTGGTCTCCTGCATGATCGCCCTCCCAGGCAACCTGTTCCGTACGACGGCGATCCCGGCATGCCTGTGGTTCCTGACGAAAGACAAGTCCCCGCAAGGTACGAAGGCGTTGGAGGACCGGCGGAGCCGGGTTCTGTTCATCGACGCGCGCGCGATGGGCACGATGATCGACCGCACGGAGCGGATTCTCACGGAGGGGGATCTGGAAAAGATCTCCGACACATATCACGCGTGGCGGGGCACCAAGTCGGCGAAGGACAAGGGGCTTTCGTACGAGGACGTTCCGGGCTACTGCTACAGCGCGACTCTGGAGGAGATCGAGAAGCAGGACTATGTGCTGACGCCGGGGCGGTACGTGGGGGCGGCGGTGGTCGAGGATGACCCAGACGCAGAGCCGGTGGAGGAGCGGATCGTTCGGCTGACGAAGGAGCTGTTCGAGCAGTTGGACGAGTCGGCTCGGTTGGATGCGGTGGTGCGTGAGCAGTTGGGGAGGATCGGTGGCTGAGCGCACGGTGTCGCTTGCAGAACTGGTCGACGAGAATCAGATTGAAGTCGGCGCTGGACGGCCTCGATCGGTCAACCAGGATCAGGACCCACTCCCCATTTTGAGGGTTGCAGACGTCTTGGATGGCAAGATTGGGTCACTCGATTTCAGCTCATCGTCGGCGAGTCATTCTCGGGAACTTGGCCCAAAAGTCTCACGCCCCGGAGATATTGTCCTTACCGTCAAAGGGACTGTGGGTCGCGTTGCTTTGATGCCGAGCGAAGGCCCACGCTTTGCCTACAGTCCACAGCTGTGTTATTTCCGGCCATGTATGGATGGTCCACTGGTGGCACGATATCTGTACTACTGGTTCAAGAGTTCCGATTTTTGGATTCAAGCGAATGCCCTAAAGGGGCAAACCGACATGGCGGACTTCATCAGCTTGGGTGATATTTTGTCGCTCAAGCTGCGGCTCCCTTCTCGGGCACAGCAGGAGAATGTAGTTGGTGTCCTCGGGGCACTGGACGATAAGATTGCGGTCAATGGGCGCATCGCGGACACGGCTCGCCAACTCGGCTTCACTTTCTATTCCCAGTATCTTCATGATGACGACTCCACTGAAGTGGTTGTGGAGTCAATGACGACTGCACTGACTCGCGGCGTCGCTCCGAAGTACACAGATTCTTCGGATGAACTCACAGTGCTCAATCAGAAGTGCATTCGCGGCGGGCGCGTGAACCTCGGCCCCTCCCGCCTGACTATCCGGGAGAAGGTTAAGGCCCCCAAACTGTTGCAGCTTAACGACGTGCTGGTGAACTCAACGGGGGTTGGCACTCTCGGGCGGGTTGCTCGCTGGACCTCGGACCTGGACGCGACTGTCGACTCGCACATTACGATCGTGCGCTTCAATGAGGACAAGGTCGACCCCGTTTGTGCCGGATTTGCCATGCTGCGTGCCCAGCCAGAGATCGAGGCGATGGGCGAAGGCAGCACTGGTCAGACCGAACTCCGGCGATCGCAAGTCGGTGAACTGGAACTCACCCTGCCCAGCCCTGCTGGCCAGAAGGAACTGCGCCCCAAGTTGGATGCGCTGGAGGAGCAAGCGGACCAGGCACTCTGGGAGTCTTTGGCCCTGGCCGACCTCCGCGACACCCTCCTCCCCCAACTAATGTCCGGCAAGCTCCAAGTCCGAGACGCCGAGAAGATCGTGGAGGACGCTGTATGACCGCCGAAAGCGGCAGCGAGCACATCCCGGCCAACCTCGACGCCAAAATGACCGAGTCCACCTGGGAGCACCTGGCCCTGGACGAACTCGCGCAACTCGCCTGGCAGTCCAAGCCCGGCAAAGACCTAGCCCCCGGCACCGGCCACCGCCGCGACTGGGACGACCTGATCCTCCACGACGAGCTCCAGCTCGCCATCGAGAAGCTGAACCCGGAGCTGACCTCCACCGCCGTCCACGAAGCCCTCCGTATCGCCACCGACCCCACCTCCCGCGAGGCGTACCCGGAGAACAAGCAGGCCCACGAGTACCTGACCACCGGCATCCGCCTCACCTACACCGACGAGTTCGGCGCCGAGCAGACCCCCACCGTCCGCCTCGTCGACTTCACGGACCCCGACGCGAACAGCTACCTCGCCGTCAACCAGGTCACGGTCAGGGACACCGACGGCAGCCACCGCCGCTTCGATGTCGTCCTGTACGTCAACGGCCTCCCCCTCGCCGTCGTCGAACTCAAAAGCGCCTCCGACGAGAACGCGACCCTTAAGTCGGCGCACGCCCAACTCCAGACGTACGTCTCGGAGTTCCCGATCGCGTTCCGCTACAACGTCCTCTGCCTGGTCTCGGACGGCATAACCGCCAAGTACGGCACAGCTTTCACGCCGTACGAACACTTCGCGCCCTGGAACGTCGACCACGAGGGCGAGCGCGTCGACACCAACGAGCCCGGCTACGACGGCCTCGACGCGCTGAACCTGGCCCTGCACGGCCTGTTCACGCAGGCGCGGTTCCTCTCTCTCACCCGCAGCTTCGTCAACTTCCCCCCGCCCAAGCCGGGCGAGCCCCTCTCCGGCAAGCGCATCGCGAAGCCGCACCAGTACTTCGCGGTGAACAAGGCGGTGGACGCCGTCGTCGAGGCATCGCGGACGAACGGCCAGGCCGGCGTCGTCTGGCACACGCAGGGCGCGGGAAAGTCGGAGGAGATGGTGGAGACGGCCGCGCTCGTCCTCCGCCACCCGGCGCTCAACAACCCCACCATCGTCGTCATCACCGACCGCAACGACCTCGACGACCAGCTCTACGACACCTTCCTCGACAGCGAGTCCCTGCTGGAGGCAAAAGCTCACCAGATCGACACGCGCGAGGAGTTGCGTACCGAGCTGACACGACGCAACGTCGGCGGGATTGTCTTCACCACGCTCCAGAAGTTCGGCCTGAGCAAGGAGGAGAAGGACGGCGGCAAGTCCCACCCCCTCCTCTCCGAGCGCCGCAACATCCTGGTGATCGTCGACGAGGCGCACCGCTCGCACTACGACAGCCTCGACGGCTACGCCCGTCACCTGCGCGACGCCCTGCCGTACGCCACCCTGCTCGCCTTCACCGGTACGCCGATCTCAAAGGCCGAGGCCGACACGCGTGCCGTCTTCGGCGAGTACATCGACATCTACGACCTGAAGCGCGCGGTGGACGACGGGGCCACGGTCCGCGTCTTCCACGAGCCGCGTGTCATCAAGGTCGACCTGCCCAAGGGTGTCGACCCGAACACGCTCGACGAGCAGGCCAACACTCTCACCGAGGGCATGGACGACGCCGAACGCCGCCGCGCCATCCAGTACGCCACGACGATGAACACCATCTACGGCTCCGAGGACCGCATAGCGAAGCTCGCCGACGACCTGATCGCCCACTGGGAGCAGCGCCGCGAGCTGGTCAAGCCCGACATCGGCGCCCCCGGCAAGGCGATGATCGTGTGCGCGACCCGCGAGATCTGCGTACGGGTCTTCGACGCACTGGCCGAGCGGAGGCCCGCCTGGGTCAGTGACGAGGTCGACAAGGGCGTCATGAAGATCGTCTTCCACGGCGACCGCTCCGACCCCGAGCACATGCGCAAGCACTCGCTGCGCAAGTCCCAGCAGAAGGTCGTCCAGAAGCGAGCCAGGAACGCCGACGACGAGCTGGAACTGCTCATCGTCCACTCGATGCTGCTCACCGGCTACGACGCGCCGCCCATCCACACCCTGTACATGGACCGACCGATGCAGGGCGCCAACCTGATGCAGGCGCTCGCCCGCGTCAACCGCCGTTTCCGCGGCAAGCAGGACGGCCTGCTCGTCGGCTACGCGCCGCTCACCGACAACCTCACCAAGGCCCTGCGCGAGTACTCGGACCAGGACCGCAAGGACCAGACCCTCGGCGCGGACATCGAACGGGCCGTCACCGAGGTCAAGAACGAGATCGCCACCATCAAGGGGCTGCTGGCCGGGAGCCGTTGGAAGGAATGGCTTGCCGACACCAGCCGGCCCGATACCCGCAAGCGCGCGCTGCGCCTGACCGCCGACTTCCTGCGCGACCCGAAGAACCCGGGCAACAAGGTCGAGCCCCCCGCCAAGCCGCTCTCCGTCCGCTTCAAGGACAGCGCCGCCCGGCTAGACCGTTTCTACCATGTCTGTGCGATGAGCAAGGAGATCGCCGAGCGCTGCGAGGACCTGGACGACTGGCGTCGTGACATCTCGTTCTTCAGCGAAGTCCGGGCCTGGATGATCAAGCTCGACGCCGCCCAGCGCGAGGCGAGCGGGGAGCCGCTCAGCGCCGAGGTCCAGCGTTACCTGCAAGCCCTCGCGGCCTCGGTCGTAGACGCCGACGAAATCACCGACCTGTACGCGGAGGCCGGCATCGGCCGGCTGGACATCACCCGCCTCAACGAGGCGCAACTGCGCAATCTGGAGAACTCGGAGACCCCGCACCTGGTCACCGAGGCCCTGCGCCGCATGATCCAGCAGAAGATGCGCGAGGTGACCAAGCACAACGTCGTCCGCAACGAGAGCTTCACCGAGCGCCTGAACGACCTGATGAAGCGGTACATGCTCCAGCAGCTCACCAGCGCCCAGGTGATCGCCGAACTCGCCGCCCTGGCGCGGGAGGTGTCGGCGGAGGCCCGCCGCGGCGAGCGGTTCGACCCGCCGCTGACCCACGCCGAGCTGGCCTTCTACGACGCCGTCGCACACCGCGACATGGCCGAGGCGATGGAGGGCGGCGACGACACCCTCGCCAAGATCGCCCGTGCCCTCGTCAAGGACATCCAGAAGAACCTCTCCGTCGACTGGCTCTCCCGCGAACCCGTCCGGGCGAAACTCCGTACCCGTATCCGCCGGGTACTGGCAATGTTCGACTACCCGCCGGAGGAGGAGCGCGAGGCGGTCGACCTGGTCCTCAAGCAGATGGAGATCGTGGCGGCTCTGTGGGCGCCCGCTGCGAAGTAGCAACGCATACGGGAGGGTGCCACCAGGGTTGCCGGCCCGTCACGGCCACGTGCGCTCAACACGGTCGTGCCGTACGGCGTAGGCCGCCGGGCCGCCCTTCTCAACGGCTCGGTGGATCGCGTCACGGCGTGAGACGAGCCTCTCGACCATCTCGGCACTGCGAAGCTGCTGGTTGTCCAGGTAGAACAGCACCGCCTCGCGCTCCAGGACGGGCTGGATCTCAAGATCCCGGGTCTTGATCCGCCCGTCCTTCGACAGCGGGACCCAGGACCGGTCGAGACCGTAAGTGATCCACTCCTCGTCCGGAACGTCCTGCCCGTCGTCAGGAAAGACGTCCCCGATGCGGTGAACCGTCCACCCGCAGGTTCTCAGTCCTTCCGCGACACGGCGACCGAGGTTCCGGTCGAGGAAGAACTCAGGCGGCAAGGTGCACCACGGCCCGGCAGAGCGCGTCCACCTGCGCGGGTGTCATGTCGTAGTCGTACGCGATGTCCTCGACGGTCTCCCCGGCCTCCCACAGGTCGGTGATGGCCTGGACCGTGACGCGGTTGGCGGCCACCACAGGGAGACCGTGACCGAACCTCGGATCGATCACGACGGGCACGGAATCCGGGTACTGCCTCAGCCGCAGGCTGGAGGGGAAGTCCTCGCCCGGCTCCCAAGTGAGGTATCGGAGATAGTCGGAGACCACTTCGTGGATGGGGACCTGGCCGTCGCGGGCTCTGCGGAGATCGCCCCAACCGTGCTCGATGAAGATGTCCACGCCGTCCGTGGCGATCCGCTTCGACACGAGCCCGTAGGGGGTGTCGAAGGCGTCCCGTACGGCGGCGGCGGCCTCCCTGATCTCGCTCATGCGAAGCCCCAGGGAACGCAGAGAACGAAGAACGTGCGCCTCGGCCACCGCGATGAACGGCACCGAAGGCTGCCCCCTCCGAACCGGCTCGACCTGGTGGACCAGTGGCGCTCCGGCCGCCCTGCCCTTCAGCCACGACGTGAGGGTCGACTGCGGGATCTCAAGGCAGGAGGCCGTTTCCGAGGGCGTCAGCAGCCCGTCATTGAACCTGTCGACCATGCCCCACCTCCTCTTGGCACCAGATTTCGCATCGTGCCACATCAAACATCCCACCTGCAGGTGGACCGCACACCAAGTCATCGGCTCAGCCAGCCGCAGGGAGTCAGTCTTTGGCTTGGCAGCCCCGGCAGCACTCAGGCAATTGAGAGTGCAATTCTCGATAACCAGGGTTATCACCCAAATCTTGGATTCAAGAACTTTGCCGCCTCTACCGTCGGTTCTGTCACACCGGGCTCACGCAAAGCGAGAGGTTCACCCCTCTCGCCCACCGCAGAGCCCGGCCCCTGAACCAACCACGGAGGGCGGGGAGCACCATGACGGAACACCCCACACAGAACGAGCCGAACGAATCCGATCATCAGGTCGATCACCGCCGAGGCGCCTCCTCGACGCTCTCCCGCCTGACCGCCCGCCTCGAAAGCTCGGCGCTCGCCGAGGCACCCCGGGAACTCCTGCGAGAGGCACTGAGCGCCACCGCGACAGAGTCCTCCAGCACCCCCGCCGCTCCGCACCCAGACCAGCGGGTGTTCCTGGACTCCATCAGCGTCAACGGCTTTCGCGGCATCGGCCGCAAGGCTCGTCTGCCGCTGACCGCGAGGCCCGGCGTCACCCTCGTCGTGGGACGCAACGGCTCGGGGAAGTCCAGCTTCGCCGAGGGCGCCGAGACGGCGCTCACGGGCCGGACCGCCCGCCTGGACAAGCAGCGGGGCGAGGTGTGGCGCCGGCACTGGCGCAACCTCCACGACGGGGCCGACCCGAAGGTCGAGGTCCGCCTCGCCATCGCGGGCGACCCCCGGCTGTCCACTCTGACGTGCACCTGGCCCGGCGACGACGTCACCGCCCCCGAGGTCGAGTTCAGAAGGCCGGGCCACGGCCGTCGGTCCTTCGCCGACATCGGTTGGGAGCGGGCCCTGAACGACTACAGCCCCTTTCTGTCGTACGCGGACCTCGACAAGGTCCTCAACGGCAGGCCCAGCGAGCAGTACGACTCGGTCGCCGCCATCCTCGGACTCCGCGAACTGACCGACGCGGACGAGCGGCTCCAGGGCATCGAGAAGGCGCTCGACTCCGCGTTGAAGCAGGCCGAGGCTGAACGGCCCGTACTCGTCGAGGCGTTGTCCACGCTGGACGACCCGCGGGCGGTACGCGCGCTCGCGGTCGTCGGCAAGGCGGGCGACCCCGACTTCGTCGAGCTCGATGCCCTCGTGACCGCGCTGCCCGACGCGGACGAGGGCCGTCTGCGGGAACTGCGGACGACCGCCGCGCTGGCTGGACCGGACCTCCGAGTGGTCGGCGCGGCCGTGGACCGGCTACGCGAGGCCGTCGCCGTACTCGACGACGTACGTGCGTCGGGCGCCGAGGACGCCCACCAGCGCGCGGAACTGCTGGCCAAGGCCCTGGAGCACAGCCGCCGGCACGAGGACGAGGACACCTGCCCGGTGTGCGGGTCTGACCGGGCGCTCGACGAGGCGTGGGCCGAGCGGGCATCCGAGCAGGTGGCGAGCCTGCGGCAGGAGGCCGCGACCGCGCGGGAGGCCCGCACCGGGCTGCGGGACGCGGTGGACGCCGTCCGCTACCTCGTCACGCCGGTCCCCGCGTGGCTGCCCGCCCCGCTTGTCGACCCGTGGGAGGAGTGGCAGGCGTGCCGGGCAATCGACGACGCCGAGCGGCTCGCCTCCCGCGCCGAGACCGCCGCGCTCGTCCTCGCCGACGCCTGCGCCGCGCTGCGCGAGGAGGCGCTGCGGGAGCTGGAGAAGCTCGACGAGGAGTGGCGTTCCTGTGTCACCCGCCTCGCGGGCTGGCTCGACCGGGCCCGGCCCGCGTACGCCGGGAGGTCCCGGCTGTGCCAGGTCAGGGCGGCCCGCAAGTGGCTGAAGGAGGCGCGTGCCGAGCTGCGCGAGGAGCGGCTGCGGCCGTTCGAGGACCACTCGCAGCGGATCTGGGAGGAACTGCGCCAGCAGAGCAGCGTGGACCTGCGTTCCGTACGCCTGACCGGCAGCGAGAAGGCCACTGTGCGCAAGCTCGTGATGGACGTGTCCGTCGACGGCACCGAGGCGGCGGCCCTCGGCGTCATGAGCCAGGGCGAACTGCACTCCCTCGCGCTCTCGCTCTTCCTGCCGCGCGCCGCCGCGCCGGACAGCCCCTTCGGGTTCGTCATCATCGACGACCCGGTGCAGTCCATGGATCCCGCCAAGGTCCACGGCCTCGCGAAGGTGCTTCACGACCTCGGGGAGACCCGGCAGGTCGTGGTCTTCACCCACGACACGCGACTCCAGCGGGCCTTCACCAACCAGGAACTCCCGGTGACCGTACTGGAGGTCGAGCGGGCGAGCCGGTCCGTGGTGACCGTGAACCGGGTGACCGATCCGGTCGGTCAGGCACTGGCCGACGCACGCGCCCTCATCCGCACGCGAAACCTCCCGCCGGTCTCGATGACCCATGTGCTGCCCAGCCTCTGCCGCGCCGTCCTGGAACGGGCCTTCTCCGAGGCCGCGTGGCTGCGGCTGCACCGGGCGGGGATGGCCGAACACGAGGCGGAGAAGACCGTAGCGGGGGCCGTCACGCTGATGGACATCGCCGCCCTCGGGCTCTTCGGAGACCCGTCGAAGAGGGCCAGTGACGTCTACCGCGAGCTGCGCAGGCGGTGCGGACCCGAGGCGGTAGACCTCATCCGGCAGTGTCAGGAGGGTGCCCACCCGTCGGGCACTTCGATGCCGGACCCTCACCGGTTCGTGGACGACATCAAGGCCGTCGCCCTGACGGTACGCAAGCCCGAGGAGGGGCCGTGAACCAGACGATTCGCCAGCTGCTCGACACCGCCGACCTGCTGCTCACGGACACCGGCGAACCCGCCACGTCCACTGCCGCCACGGCGAGCCGGTGTCGAGGTGCAGCGTTCGCCCTCCGGGTCGCGCTGGAGAGCGCGGTCGCCGACCGCCTCACCGCCCACCGGGCGCCCCGCGCGATCCGGGAGGGCACCCAGCGGGCCGCGTTCCTCTGGCTCCGCGGTTGCGCCGAAGCCGGAACGGCCCGTCGCACGAAGGCCGTGTGGACCCAGCTCTGTCTGGGATGCCATTACCACCAGTACGAGATCGGTCCGACGGAGGACCAGGCCCGCGCGTGGCACACCGAAGTCGCGGCGCTCGTCGCCCTGTTGACCCGCTGATCAGCAACGGCGCCAGGAGAGGCACTGCCGGGAGGAGACACGCATGAGAACGAAACCACGAGGGCGGTTATCGCCACGGTCCACAAAGATCGGAACGAGGAGCAGCACCATGACGGCCCGTACATCCAAGCGAACCCTGTACCGACTCAGGGGCGTGCCTCCCACTGCCGACGCGATGTTCTACGCCTTGGACGCGGACCAGTTGGAAAGGGTCCACGCGGACTTCGACGTCCCCGAGAACCTCGGTGTACCGGCGGTCCTGGTCACCGGCAGCTTCGAGCAGCCCGTCGCGAGCTGGTGCGACGAGATCTTCCGTACGACAGCCATCGAAGTGTCGCGGCCGGTCAACCGCTCGGCCGGCCTGCTGATGCTGGCCGTCGACGGTGAGGTGTACGCGATCGGTTACGACCAGGGCTTCCGCCTGGTGCCCGACCGCCTGAAGGACCACCGCTTCGGCCTGAGCTTCGCGTCCCGCCGGGTGGACCCCGCGAAGATCCGGGACCTGGTGTCGCACACCCCGGGCGGAGGGCGCACCGACATCACCCTGATCCCGAGCGGGGCCTCGGTGTGGAGCCTGGGCATCGTCGAACACGCCCAGATCGTGCGCCGCCTCGGCGGCCACCTGGACAACATCCCGCTCACCATCTCCCGGGACAACCCGGGGAAGATCTCCAGTGCCGAGGGCGGCGCCGGCCTGCGCATGCGGCTCGGTGTGGAGGGCGCCGACCTGATCGCCGACATCCGTGCGATCGACCGCGTGCTGCGCGAGGAGAAGCCGAGTCCGGAGCTGGAGTTCGTCGAACACGTCGTGCCCATCGACGATCCCAGCCTTGTCACCCGCCTGGAGGCCGCCCTCGACGATCTTCTGGGACAGGAGCCTGACGGGAGAATCAGCGTCGCCGTCCCCGCCGACCATTGGGACGACTACATGGCCGCCCGGGCGTTCAGGGCCAGGATCAACAGCGACGCGGCCGGCCGGTCGACCGACGACTTCGACCTTGAGTACGTCCTCTGCCGTGCGCGCATCCAGCGTGCGGGCAGCCGCGTGGCCGCGCTCCGGGAAGGAACAGTCACACTCTATCGGCACGACCGCGCCGACCGGGCCGACGAAATCTGGACGTCCAGCGCTCTCCGGTGGATCGAGGCGGAAGTGTTTCTCGACTCTCGCCGGTTCTTCCTGATGGACGAGCACTGGTACGAGATCGACCAGGAGTATCTGAAAGCGATCCGCTCGCACGCCGAGCGGCTGATCTCCGACACCCCGTCCGTCGACCTGCCCCCGTGGGTCCTCGGGGAGAAGGAGCGCACCTACAACGCGTCCGTGCCGGACCAGCGGCCCGGGTACGTCTGCTTCGACCGCGACAACGTCCAGACCGCGCTGCACCGCGGGAACGGCGTGGAGATCTGCGACCTGCTGAGCCCCGACAACGCCCTGGTCATGGTGAAGCGCGCCAAGGGCTCCGACACGCTGAGCCATCTCTTCAGCCAGGCGCTCGTCGCCGTACAGACTCTGCGGAACTCCCCGGAGGGACGGGAACGGTTCGCTGAGAAGGTGGTCGCGGCCCGGAACGGACGCGGCCTGCCGGAAGGCTTCCGGCCGTCGAATCTCGTCTTCGCGATCTTGCTGAAGGACGGCACCGACCTCACCGCAGACACCCTGTTCGCGTTCTCGCAGGTCACTCTGGTTCAGACGGCCAGGACACTCGAAGCGTGGGGTGTTGAGGTCGAGGTCGTCGGCATCGCCTCCACTCCGCCGACCGTCACCCCGACCGGGTTCCGGCGGATTGCGGCGTAGCCGCCGCGCGTAGTCTCAGCCGAGCTCAGGGACATCTCGAAGCCGCGGCTGATCTCACCTGGAGGCATCCAGTCTGAGCGCTCACCGTTTGCCGACCAACATCATGTTTGCTCGCTTGTCAGCCTTCGGCTTCTAGGCACTTCCCGTGTTCCAGGTACGCAGTTGTACCGTCGGCGCGTGCCTCGATCCCGGCGGTGATTCGGCGCATGAGGCGCGGGATGGTGAGTTCTGGTAGCTGCTCGGCGCGATGGAAGTCGTAGCTGCGGAGCTCGTCGGCTTGCAGCGCGATCTCATGACGCTGGTCCTTGCTGAGACGGCCGCCGTCGAAGAGGTAGAGGACCTTGTCTCCCTCTCCCGGATTCGGTGCCCAGTCCACGACGAGCAGGCGGCCGATGTGGGGGTTGATGCCCAGCTCCTCTTCGACTTCGCGCACGCAGGCTTGTCGGGGGGACTCCCCTTGCTCGACGTATCCGCCGGGGATGTCGTGGTAGTCCTTGTACGAGGGTTCGACGAGCAGGACCCGGTCGGCGTCGTCGAAGAAGAGTGCGCCGGCTGCCATGCGCGGGTGGGCCATCTTCGCTTCGTGCTCGTTCTCGCTCACGGGACGGACTCTAACCGCCGACGACGCCGAGCCTGCGTGCCAGGTCTGCCACCGGCTGGGACGGGCGGCCTCGGGTACCTCGAATCCAGCCGATGACCAGTTCCCGGCTCAGGTAGTGGTGGCGCACCTGCTCGGGGGCAGCCTGTTCGGCGTCCAGCAGGGTGGCCAGGGCTTCGTCGGTCCGGTTCCAGGCGCTGAGGGCTCGGGCGACTTCCAGGCTGTGCCTCACACGTCGTTCCACCGGCAGGTCGCTGGTGTCGATGCGTTGCCCGAGGTCGGCGGCTATCTGGACGTCTCCGAGCTCTCCGGCGGTGGCGACGCAGTGGATGGCCACGTTGGTCGGGCCGAAGGCCGTCCACAGGTGGTTGGCGTCGGCGCCCAACCGCTGCGCGGCTTCCTCGGCTTCTCGGAGGAAGGTCCGCGTCGTCGCCCGGTCCTCCGCTCGGGCCGCCGCCATGGCACCGGCGAGGAAGAGAGTGCCGTAGACCGAGAGGTATTCGTCGTTCGCGGTGCCCAAGCCGGGCTGCATCACGGCCGCCGCATCGTTCACCAGCTGGACCGCCGGGGTGAAGCGCCCGGTGGCCAGCAGGCAGTGTGTGACCGCCCGGAAGAGCGACCCCGTCACCGCGCTCTGGCCGCTGTGCTGCGCGGCCGCCAGGCCGCGGTCGGCGGCGATCCATGCCAGCTCTGACTCCCCGACCTTGCCCAGCACCATGGCCGCGCCTTGGTAGGTCAGGGCGAGTAGGGCATGAGCCTCCTCCCTCTCGCGCCCCGAGTACCCGCGGGATGCGGCGAGGGCATCGGCCAGTACGAAGGGAAGGCGTCGTGTGGCGAAGCCGTAGCGAGACGCCTGATAGGCATCGAGGATCTCCTTCACGTTGGCCCGAAGGTCCTTCAAGCCGGGCGGTTCGTCATCGGGCGGAGGCCCCAGCAGCGGCGTGAGCTGCTTGTAGTCCATAAGGGCTTCGCGCAGGGCGGGGACCGTGCGGCGGCCGCTGTCGTTCGACCACTCCATGAGGGTCGGCTCGGCGAGTAGGTCTCCGAGGGAGACGTCGAGGGCCTCGGCGAGTGAGGTGATCACCGAGAGCCGGTCGAGCTCGATCCGATTGTTCTCCGCCTTGCTCAGCCAGTCCGTGGTCCGCCCGACAAGGCCGGCCAGGACTTCTTGGGAAAGGCCGCGTCGGCGCCGGTACCAGGCGACGCGCTCGCCGATGGTCAGGTTCTCTGTCATCCCTCGCATGTCCTGAGCATCACCTCGTGGCCGGAATCGACCCCGGAAGGATTTTCCGGGGTGCTGCGGGGTGCCGTACCTACTGTCGCAGTAGATCGAAAAAGCCGCCGGGCAATGTGGTCAACTCCTCCCGCTTCGGCTGGCTTTGGCGATCGGCCCTGCTTCTCAGGTGGGAGCAGGGCACGGCTCGCTGATACGTACTGGAGGTGTGGAGGGTGCGCAGCACGAAGACGGTGGAGCCGTGGACTGAGCAGGGTCTCGGCCCGTTCGGACCGGCAGCTCTCAAGCCGTACTCCAGAACGCGGTTCGCCACGGACGGCAGTGCCTTGCTGAAGATCTACGTCGGCATCGACCCCGAAGGTCGGCGTCGGCGTGAGGTCGCGACGGTCGAGCGCGCTGTCCTGTGGGGTATCTCGGTCCCGGCCGTCCTGGCCACGGGAAACGATGAGCCCGGGTCTTGGACGGTATTCCGGACGGTGGATGGGACGCCGTGCTCGGTAAGCACGCACTCAGCGATTGAGGAGTACATCGGTCACGTCGTGGCTGTGAGCGGCAGGCTGCACCAGCCTACCGCTGGCGCCACTCCCGGCTCCGGCTGGGAAGCACGGCAAGCAAGTGTCGCTTCCTCGCACCGGTTCCTGCTCGATCAGTTCTCTCCTCGCTGCCGGTCGCTGCCCTGGTGGACGGTGCTGAGTGAGGCGCTCCAGCCGATCGATTCCCATCCGGTCGTTCACCTGCATGGCGATATCAAGCCCGAGCACCTCCTCGTGGACGGCGAGCGCCTGCACGTCGTCGACTGGGAGGCGAGCGCCTGCGGACCGGCCGTACTCGACTACACCGACGTGGTGTTCCACCTCGTACGCGACCTGCTGTACCGGGGCGTGCCGCCCGGACGTATCCCGGTCGATCTCCTGACCCGGTTGCCGTTCAGCGGGCCGGTCCTGGCCTGGCGCCTCCTCCTCTGGCTCGATCGCCGTCGGACGCGGGACATCGACCTCATCACCGCCCACGACGTCTATCGACTCGCTGCCGAGGAACAGGCTGCCTCCGCGTACCGATCACTCGCTCAGACGGTCGCGCTCCTCCGCGCTGCTGGCGTTCCTCGCTGAATCCTCCACTCCAGCGCTCGTCCAGGCGTGCTGACGCCTGCGCTCATCCCCTTCTACCCACCCCTGAACGGGAGTTCGTGATGCCTCGTACGAGCACGACCATCGACAACAGTCACATCGTCATCGACACCGGCATGGCTCAGCCGGACGCGACGAGCATCGTGGAACGCAAGGGCCTCGGCCATCCGGACACCCTGGCCGACCATCTCGCCGAGCGGTTGTCCCGCGCCTATAGCCGCTACACCGTTCAGCGCTTCGGCGCCGTACTGCACCACAACTTCGACAAGCTCGCCCTCCTCGGTGGAGCCAGCGAAGTGCGGTACGGGGCCGGCCGGATGACATCGCCGGTGCGGGTCCTGGTCAATGGGAGGGCCGCGCCAATGTGCGGCGGCGAGCTGATCCCGGTCGAGGACATAGTGGAGGCCGAGGTCCGGGCGTTCTTCGCCGAGCGACTGCCCGAGGTCTCGGCCCACCTCGACATCGTCTTCAACATCACCAGCAATTCGAGCCCGGGTGCGGTCCTCACCGGCGACGGGGTGCCCGACCGCACCCGCTGGTTCAACCCGCGCTCCGTCGAGGATCTCCGCGAGCGGCGGGTACGGCTCTCCAACGACACGTCTCTCGGCACCGGCTGGGCGCCGGAGAACCCGTTCGAGTCGTTCGTACGGGAGCTGGTGGACCACTTCTCCGGGAGGAGCGAGTTCACGCTCGCCCACGCCTGGTGCGGCTCGGACGTCAAACTCATGGGCTACTGGGACGGAGCCCAGGCCGACATCGTGTTGTGCGTCCCCCAGAAGTCGCGTCACGTCGCCAGCCGGGCGGAGTACGTCCGCAACGCGGAGACCGTCCTCGCCGAGTGCTACCGCCTCGTCGGCCTCTGGCTGCCTGGAGCGGAGGCGCGCTTTCGGCTGAATGCTCGCGACGTTCCGGAGAAGGACGAGCTGTACCTCACCTACACCGGCAGTTCGATCGAGTCCGGTGACGAAGGCGTTGTGGGGCGAGGAAACCGGGTCAACGGGCTGATCACACCGTTGCGGCCGATGAACCTTGAGGGCGCCAACGGCAAGAACCCCGTCTACCACGTCGGCAAGCTGTACAACGTTGCCGCGCAGCGGCTCGCCAACCGGCTCCACGAGGCGACCGAGGGGCACGCCGAGGTTCACCTGGTGAGCACGACCGGGCAGCGACTCGATCAGCCCTGGCGCATACTCGTCCGCCTGTCTTCTCCCGACGCCGAGGTGGACAAGGTACAGGCCCTGATCGCCGAGGCTCTCGGCGAGTTCCCGGCGCTGACGGACGAGTTGGTCTCCGAAGGGATCGTGCTGAGCTGATGGCGACGCGGACGCTCGGAGAAGTTCCCGCAGGGTGCCAGCAGCGACTACTCGCGCACTACGGGCCGGAAGCACAGGCGTGGCTGGACGCCGCACCAGATCTGCTGGAACAGGCCGCCGAACGCTGGAAGTTGTCCCTCGGCGATTACCACGACGCCGGACACGCCTCGGTGATCGCGACAGCGACCGCCCTCGACGGGCGTCCGCTACTCCTCAAGGCATGGACCGACCGCGCCCGGCATCGCCACGAAGTCAGTGCACTGCGGCTGTGGGCCCGCGGACCGACGGCGGACGTCGTCGAGGCCGCTGACGACCTGGCGGTGGCCGCCCTGGAGCTGGTGGGAGGGCGCCCTGGCGGCGCTGAACGGCCAGAGCGCGAGGTTCAGATGGTGGCGGCCGCCCTCCAAGGGTTGCACACTCTCGGTCAGCGCCGATTGCGACCCAACAGCTTCCCCCCGCTCGCCAGCCACATTCGTACGGAGATGCTGCCGAGGATCCGGCGACGGATGGAGACGCTCGACCTCGACGCATGGCATCTCCTCGTCGACGCCACGCTCCCGGCGCTCGCCGGACTGCAGGAAGACATAGGCAGGACGACTGTCCTGCACGCGGACTTGTATCGGGAGAACGTGCCATTCGACTGGCTGGGGCACCCTCGGCTACTCGATCCGCTACCCATGCTGGGTGACGCGGCATTCGACTGGGCTTTCTGGACCGTCTACTACGACCTTGGACACGGGACCGACGGACGGCTGGCCGCTGCCGCCCGGATCTCGCGGATCCCCATTCCCGTACTCGCGCCGTGGTGCAGAGCGCTGGCCCTCGACGGACTCCTCTACTACCTGGAAGCCGGGGACTCGAGAGCACCGCAGATGGCGGAAGTGCTCGCCGGCCTTTCCGCGTCGACCCCGAGGAGAGGCTCGTGACCACCTACATTCTCCGTCACGGCCAGACGGACTACAGCAAGCGGTACCTCGTCAACGGCGACCCGGCCCAACCCATCCACCTGACCAAGGAGGGTCGGCAATCGCTGAGTCTGGGCTGGTCCACTCTCCCCCTCCACGCGGTGCGGACGTGGCTGACCAGTGAATTCCCGCGCTCCCAGCAGACAGCTTCTCTGCTGATGGGTGTGCCGACAGAGGACCTCGTCATCGACCCTCGGCTGAACGAACTCGACTATGGGGAGTTCGAGGGCCGCCCGTTCCTGGAGTACGCGGTCTGGCTTGACGGCCACGGTTCGGGCGAGAGGCCGACGGGTGGCACCGAGTCACAGCGCGACGGCATTCGGAGGATGCTCGCGGGAGTACTGGCCGCCGTGGAGCGCCCAGGTCCCCGTGTTCTGGTAGGGCACGGCCTTTTGGCCTCCGTGCTCCTCTGGCATCAGAGCCGATCGCCGAAGGAGGTCATGCCGCTGTTCTTCCCGGAGGCACCGTACGTCGAGCCGATCGCCGTACCTGACGACAAGTTGCCGGACTGGATCACGGCGCTGATGAGTGATCTCGACAAAGACGTTCCCGAAGGTCGCGCCGACCGCGGAGGCGCGGACATATTCCGGATCGGCGAGGGCTCGGCGGTTGCTACCGTCGATTCTGTATCCCACTCGCCGGATCAGAAGGATCTTCCTGATGCATGATGCCCGCGCCCTAATCGAAATGGGTGCCGAAGCGGTTCGTCGGCTCGCTCGTCGCGGCTACTCTCTGGACCTGTCCGAGCTGGAGTCCCTCCAGTCCCGGCGCAACCAGAACATCCGCTCGGCAGACGAGCTGCGGGCAGAGTCCAAGCGGACGGCGAGTGAGGTCCAGCAGACGGCCAAGCAGGGCGGCGACATCTCCAAGCTGAAGGAGCGCGCCCGCGAACTGAAGGACCAGATCCGGGACATCGAGGCCGGGCAGGTGCTGGTCGAGGAGCAGCTCCGCGACCTCCTCCTCAGCATCCCGAACCTGCCGGACGACGCGGCCCCGGACGGCGACTCCGAGGACTTCGCGGTCGAGATCCGGCGGGTCGGCACTCCGCCGGCCTTCCCGTTCGAGCCGAAGGACCACGTCGACCTCGGTGAGGCCACCGGCATCCTCGACTTCGCTCGGGCGACGAAGCTGTCCGGCCCGCGCTTCGCGGTCTCGCGCGGCGCCGGAGCAGCACTGGAGCGCGCTCTGGCCACGCTCTTCCTCGACCTGCACACCCGTCGGCACGGGTACGTCGAGCACGCGGTCCCGTTCCTGGTCACCCGTAAGACGATGACGGGCACGGGGCAGCTGCCGAAGTTCGAGGAGGATCTGTTCAAGACCGGCGTCGCCGACCGCGAGCTGTTCCTGATCCCGACGGCCGAGGTGCCGCTGACCAACCTCTACGCCGACGAGATCATCCCGCCCGCCGAGCTGCCGATGGCACTCACCGCGCACACGCCGTGCTTCCGCTCCGAAGCCGGCTCGTACGGCCGCGACACCCGGGGCCTGATCCGGCAGCACCAGTTCGCCAAGGTCGAGATCGTCCAGATGGTCGACCCGGCGGACGCCGACGCCACACTGGAGACGATGGTCGGCCATGCCGAGGCATGTCTGAAGGAACTCGGCCTCGCCTACCGCGTCGTCAAGCTGGCCGCCGGTGACACGGGCTTCTCCGCCCAGCTCACCTACGACATCGAGGTCTGGATCCCGAGCCAGAACACGTACCGCGAGATCTCCTCGGTCTCCAACTTCGGCACCTTCCAGGCCCGCCGGGCCAACATCCGGACCCGCGGCGAGGACGGCAAGCCCAAGCTCGTCGCCACCCTCAACGGCTCCGGCCTCCCCGTCGGCCGCACCCTGGCCGCTCTCCTCGAGCAGGGCCAGCAGCAGGACGGATCCATCGTCCTGCCCGAATCTCTCGTCCCGTACCTCGGCTTCCGCCGTATCTCGGCGGACGGAACACCGGAGGCATAACGTGCTCGTCGGCGTCTGCGACTTCCCTGGTAGCTACGCCTTTCCACCTGCCGGCTACGGCGGGATCGAACGATGGCTGTGGGCGGTCGCCGTAGGCGCCCGAGCCGCAGGCGCCGACGTACACCTCCTGGGGCCGGGCTGGCTCACGGACCTGCAGAACGACTGGGTCCGACGGCCGGTCCGCCTGGAGGACCTCACCACCGGATCGCTCGCCGAGCGCGAGTTCCGCAGCACCGGATACGACCTCCTGGTCGTGGGGCACGAATACCCGTCGCTTCCGGCCTGGACCCGCACGTGGAGTGAGCTGGACTGCGACGTCGCCACATTCCAGCACTCGCCCGTCTTCCAGCACGCCGACGCGGCCTTCGACGGCAAACGGTCACGGCTCTACTGCTATTCGCCCGAGATGATCGAGCGTTACGCAGACCACCATCCGATCCCTGAACTCGCGGTACACCTCGGTCTGGACGAGGACGAACCGCCGGCCGTCGCCGGTGACGACCTCGTGTGGCTCGGCCGCATAGATGAGGAAAAGGCCCCGCACATCGCGGTCCGAGCCGCCCAGATCCTCGGCCGCCGGATACAGATCGTCGGCCCCGTCTTCGACGAGACATACGTGCGACGCCACGAGCGTCTCTTCAGCGCAGGCCACGTGAAGCGGGCCGGCGAACTCGGCGGCCCCGCCAAGACCGCTGCCATCCGCGACGCCTCCGTCTTCGTCTACACCTACGCCCGTACCTACGTGGAGGCCGGTGCCGCCGTCTTCGGCGAGTCCCTCCGCGCCGGCACCCCCATGGCCGCGCTCACGTGGCGCGAGGGAACCTGCGCCGAGGCGGCCCTGTGCGATCAGACAGGCGTGATCACGGTGGCCGACCCCGACGAGGACGACGAGGCAGCAGCGGAGCTTCTCGCCCTTGCGATCGAGCAGGCCGAGGGCCTCAAGCACACGGAGGTCCAAGAGGTCGGGATGCATCGCTTCGATCCGGCACGCCACTTCACCGCGATGTCGACTCGGTCATGCTGACGAGCAGTTCCAGAGAGCTCGTACTCGGGCCGTCGGCCTGTTCGGAGGTCCGCCTACCTGCGGTCCTCCGTCAAGTCCTCGGAGTGCAATGGGAGTTCACCGTTTCCGACGGACGGATCGCGATCGAGCATGCGCACAGAGGATCGCCGTACTGTCCACCTCGTCGGACCCCGTCATGGGAAGAGCTACTGGCAGGGCTCAAGGCGGGCTTCGCGGCCCAGGGGGTCCCGCAGGACGCCTGCTTGCCGATTCGGTGGGGCCGCGAGACCGAGCTGACGATCTCGGCCGTCCAAGCCCTTGACCCCCTCCTCAAGGACGGGCGTCCGCTGACCTACCGCAGCGGCTTCCTGCCCCAGCCTGTTGTCCGTTTCACCGGGCAGCGTGACGCTTCGGGCGACCTCCGGGAAGGATTCCTGACCTCGTTCGTCAACGTTTCCCGTGTCCAGCCGATTCAACGCATTGACGAATACGGTGTGATCTTGGACGGCTGGCTCAGCGTGCTGTCGCGATTGGGTTTCCATGCGCGCCACATCAGCGTCCAGGGCAAACTGACAACATGGCGACGCCGTCAAGTCGAAGGCATCACCCTTCGCTTCAGCCACCTCGACCTGACTCTCGGCGACATCGTCCTCCTCTGGAACGCCGACAACCCTGAGCGCATGGCGGTAGACCTCGGCACCGGACTGGAACGGCTGGCCTGGGCACGTACGCAACTGGGGTGGAGAGACCTCGTCTTCGGCAGGTTCGCGACCCTGGCTCCCCCATCAACCCTGGACGCCGTCCGAACCGCCACTCTCCTCCTTGGACATGGCATCCGGCCCGCCGCGCGGGGAGCCGGCGGAATCACACGCCGGGTGATCGGAACGATCGACCCTGATTCGGCGAGGCTGGGTGTCAGCTCTCTGGTCCGCGCCTCGTATCGCTATTGGCGACTGTTCGACGAACCGAATGTCCCATGGCCAGCCGTGGCCATGGCGATCGAGAAGGAACTGGGCATCTGAAGGCGAATTCTGGCGAGATCGAGCTCGCTTGCCGGGACAAATATGTCCACTTTTGCGCCAGTTCGCCGGAGGCAGACGGGAAAGATCCAGAAGGGACTGGTGCTATGCGGAGAAGGATGCGAACGTACAACGCCCTGCCGGAAAAACACCCTGAGTCCACGGAGGCGCCCCTGCACCCGCACCACCTCAACGACCCTGCCCGTCCCGACTCGCCGGACCCGGTGTACTGGGTCACCCCTCGCCATCTCGCCGGTGACGACGGTGCTCTCGCCGAGCGGATCGGCGACACCCTGGCCGGCCTCGGCTGGCGCATGTGGCCCACGGCCCGCCACACCCTGCTGTACGTGAGCCCGGACGGGCTGTGCGGCGCCGAGTGGATCCTGGCGGCCTACCCGTTCGAGCTGGGCGGACTGCCCGTTGCCTGGCAGCTGAGTGCCCGCCCGCATGCCACCTCCGCGCTCGCGGAGTGGAACGCGTACTTCACCGCCGGCGTCCCGTACGAGGCGCTCGCCGATCTCCTCGTCGCGCTCGACGCCCGTGAGGCGCCGGACGTCGGCTGTACGGGGCCCGACACGGTCGTCAACGCCCTCAGCGCACGGGGCTGGGTCCGCGACGTGGACCGGCCCCACACCACCGCCATCGACCCCGGGTTCTCCTCCAGCGTCTCCCTGGAGATGCTGCCGCCGCTGATCGAGGACGCAGATCCGCGTCCCGACCTGGTGGGTTGGCAGGCATGGGCGCAACCCGTTCTCCGCGCCCCGTATTTGTGGTGCGCCAACTTCAGCGCCAGCGTCCCGCATGACCTGGTCGCTGACTTCGCCTCCTCACTCGCCTCACCCGACCCGGTGCCCCGCCGCACGCTGCCCGAGAGCGCCGAGGGCCGACTCAGCGTCGTCCGCCGCGACTGACGCCTCTCAGCCTGCAACCGGCTATCTCGTATCCCGCGCGACGTCACCCACGTCGGTGCTCCTGCGCTGTGCAGGACCGGATGAAGGATGCACCTTCTGGCAGTGGTCGTACGTAGATGCCCCTGCCGCCATCCCTTCGGGGACGGCGGCAGGGGCATCTTTGCTGTGCGGCTGAGTACGCGGACTGCTTGTCGCCGCCCAGTCCGTGCGTTGAAGAGCGCGAATTGTAGTGCCGCGTAAGGGTTCTCGGGCTGGATGCCTTCGAAGGGAGAAGGGACGCGTGGACCGCACCTGACGCTGGGACTACGACGACAGAACAGCAGCACGAGAGTCTCGAAGCCGGTGGGTGGAGCCGTCGGCCGAGGCGTTCAACCCCACGTCATGCCGATCAAGGGAGAACCCGTGAACACCGCAACCGAGTCGACCATCGATGAGCAGTCGGCTGCTCCTGCGACCGAGTCCTTGCCTGCCCCAAGCGACAGGCGCCCCAACACCGCTTCCCGTACGAACGTGGACCCTGACAGCCTCATCGTTGCCGATGGCAAGCTCACCGAGGCCGGGGAGGCACTCGTAACGGAGCTGACCGCTGAGATCTCGCCCCTGATCAATCGCGCGCCCGACCCCGCCGCCGCGCTCGCCCTGTTCGGGCAGCTCTTCCAGAAAGAGCTCGCGTGTATCGCCGCCACCCGCTCAGCCGCAGAAGGCCGTTGCACCGTACATGGGTGGTGCGTCGAGACCGGCTACCACTTCGACCACACCAGCTCCGATCACGTAGTCACCAGCATTTCCCGGGAAGAGCCCCTCGTATACGCGCACCTGTTCCACCTCTCTACCTCGAAACCGGCCATCGGCCTGCAGGGCGATGACCTCGACGCCGGGCAGGCCCGGGCAAAGGCGGCCGAGTTGCGCAAGCTGGCGGAAGCGATCGACGAGATGGCTGGCCTCCTCACGGAAGGCAGGGCGGCAGCCGAGTCCGGCCACTGGTCGTGGTGCCAGCCCGACGAGTGCGTCACCCGCCAATACGACGATGGCGAGACGTACATCGAGCACTACGGGCGCAAGGCCACCGCGGTCATAGTCGACACAGACGGCTCCGACACGGTCCGGCTCCATGCCCATCTCGGCTTCGACGAGGGCACAACCAAGGAATACCCAGACGTCTTTCTAGAGGACCCCGACGGCCCCGGTGTGTTCCTCGACGCGCCCTCCCTCGACGCCACGATCTCCCGGCTTTCGGACTTCACAGACACCCTGCGCGTCATGCGTCTACAGATGACCGAACGGCCGGTCGAGGGCCCGACCTCGCAGGAACGTGTCGAGCGGGCGGTTGACCGGATCATGGCCGCGATCTCCGAGCCGCGGCCGGAGGTAGGGGTATGACGACAATCGACAGGCAAGCAGCTTTCGACAACTTCCGCGAGCGCATGTGCGACCACCTCGCCGCCGTGTCCGAGCGACCGCAGCGCCGCCTTCACGTCGAGCAGGCTCTTCTCGACGATTGCACCGTCTTCACCCACCGGCTCGACGGCGACGACCATCACGTCGTCTACGACCCCAAGCAAATCAGCCCACTCAACGTCCGCCAGTTCCTCGGCATCTACGTGTCGTACACCGAGGGTCGCATCCTCGACCAGATCCGCGAGGCCGCCTACCGGTTCGACACCGACGGGTGGAGGCAGTTTCACGAGGGGGTCATCAGCTGGATCGATCGCACCCAGGACCCCGAGGGCGTCATAGATCGGATACTGGATCTCATCTCCAGCGAGCAGACCGAGAAATCGGAAGCGCGGCCGTGAGCGCCGAACCCACGGTGCCTCGGGCCACACTCCGTGTGGCCCGAGGCACCTGACCTGCCGCCAGGTCCCGAATTCCATAGATCATCTGGCCTTGCGGCGCGGGTCGGTCTGGCTCGTGGAAGGCCCGGTGGTGCGCCCGGCCGACGGCGCCGTGGGGCTGCTGTTGGGCTGAGATATTGCGGAGGCGTCGGCGGGCAGGTCGGCCATGCGGCGCAGTCGCCACACCAGCACGTCGCTGACCGACTCCGCGGTCTGAAGCTCCCGCCGCCCAGCCGCCTCCGTCAGCAGTGCGGTCGGATCGTGTCCGGCCGCCTCGGTGTCAGCGAGGGTGGCGGCCAGCGCATACCAGCCAGGTTCGGCCAGGACCTGTTCCGCCAGCTCCGGCACCCCCTGACGTAGGTGGGAAGCCTGCATCTGGCGGAGGGGCTGGGACAGGCGCCGGCCTCGTTGGTACAGCGCGGCCAGTGGGATGTCGGCCGCGGCCCGGTAGGCGGCACGCAAGTGCTCGGCCGACTGGTGGGCGGCGGCGGCCTGCTGCGCGTGCTCCTTCTTCGCGTGCCAGTGGGCGGCGGCGGTGACGAGGAAGAACGCCATGTCGATCAGCATCGCCGTGGTCGCCCCGTCCTCTCCGCGGCCAAGCGCGGGGCCGCCGTAGACGAGGTCGCGGGCGGCCTGGCGCAGGGCACGGTCGTGTCCGCGCTCAGCCTTGATGTGGGAGCGGGTGGCCCGCTCGAACGCGAAGGCCGCCTCGCCCAGTTCGGTCCGGGTGTGGGCGGCGGAGGTCTTGGCGAGCGCGTCCAGGATCTCCCCGGCCGCCGCGATATGTGCGGCCACCTGGGCGTCCTCACCACCGTCGATGACCAACACCGCCTGCCACGCGGCCGTGGCCGCCCGCCGCCGTGCCGCCGCGGGGCTGCTGGGTGCCGGGCCTGTGGGCTGCTCCGAGAGTGTGTCGGTGCTCTGGGGCGGGGTGTCGCCGGACCAACGTTCGCAGATACGGGGCAGGGAAAGGTCGGGAGAGAGCGTGGAGCCCGCGTAGAACACTGGTTCCTGGTCGTCGTTACGGTCATCGGGCAGCGCAACCTTGTACCCGAGCAGATCGCCGGAGGGTGCGACGCGCTGCCGGATCAACACGCCGGCGGCAGCCAGGCGGTCGAAGAACTCCTTCTCGCTGGTGGCGCCGGCCACCGCACGGCGGACGGTTTCGCGCAGTTCGTCGCGCGCCGCACGCTCCTTGCCCAGGCGTTCGGCCTTGTGCAGTTCGGCGCTGGTGGTGCGCTTCGCGGCGGTGCCGTCGCCGGGGGTGACGCGGTGGAGGCCGTAGTCGGCTTCGATGAGGCGGGCTTCGGCCTGGGCGCGATTGCCGGAGCGATGGTGGTCGGGGCGGCGGCCGTCTTCGCGTACGAGGGTGGCGATGATGTGGATGTGGTCGTCGGCGTGGCGGACGGCGGCCCAGCGGCAGCCCGCACCGTCGCCGGGGTCGATGCCGGTGGCCGCGACGATGCGGCGGGCGATGTCGGCCCACTGGCCGTCGGTCAGGATCGGGTCGTCGGGGGCGGCGCGCACCGAACAGTGCCACACGTGCTTCTCGGGCCGCTGGTCTGCGTCGAGCAGATGGAGGGGCTGGTCGAGGAGCTGCTTGAGGTCCTCCGTCGTGGCCGAGGGGTCGCGGCCGGGGTCGGGCGCCATGTGGTCGAAGGAGGCGACCAGGTGCGGGTCGGTGTGCTCCTCGTGGGTGCCCTTGCCGTAGAGGTAGCGGAGCAGGCCGAGGGTGCGGCTGCCCTGCTTGTGGATGCTGGGGATCAAGCCGCCTCACCTTCTTCCTCTTGGCGGTTGGTGACCCGGTCGGCGGCCTTCTTCACGGAGTGGGCCGCGCGGTGAATGTCGGCGAGCACCTCCTTGAGGTGGGGCACACCGCTACCGGAGTTGAGGGCCTTGGCCACCTGGTTGAGGTTGCTGCCGGCCCAGCCGAGCTGACGGCGCATGGCGAACAGCTCTGTGAGCACATCGCGTTCGGTGGCAATGGTGGCGGCGGTGCGGGACTGGTCGCGGGCGGCTGCCAGCGCGGAGTGGGCGAGGAAGCCGGCCAGACTCATGCCGACGGCATCGGCGCCGACCTGGATGATGGCGTGCTCGTGATCGCTGAGGCGGACACTCTGGGCGGGACGCTGCTTCTTGTCGCGCGGACGCGCCTTCCCCTTGATCTTGGTCCGGCGCTCGCGGCCGACCTTTCCTGGCTGCGATCCGCCCTCGGTCGCAGCCTTCCCGTCCGGCGCCCCCTGGCGCCGGACGGACCCCGCCACCCCCGGGGCGGGGCCGGGTTCGGGCGCTCCCCCTGCGGGGGAGTGTCCGGACCTCCAACTTGCTGGCGTTGTAGGGCTGGTGGGGCTCTCGTGCCGTTCGTGGTGGTGGGTGGGGACTTCGTGGTGCCGGTGGTGCATAGAGTGCTCCTCCATGGTGCGTGCGGTCGTGGGGTGCGGTGGGTCGCGCAGGAGAGGGTTGGCCGGGCCCGTGTGCGCACGGCGGAGTGGCAGCCAGGAATGCCGGAATGGGGGTACCGGAATGACTTCCGGCGCCCCTGCCGGTTGAGGTTCGTGGCGCTACCCGCCGCTGCCACCGACTGCTTCCGGGACGCCGGTCTCGACCTTGACGGTGTCGAGGATCTGCGCGATCCGGGTGTTGGCAGCTTTGCGTTCGAGCTTGCGGAGCTCTGCGCGGATCGCATTGTGGGAGACCGTTCCGGTGCGGTCGACGATGTCCCGTGCGAGGGCCAGCAACTCGTCAACGGACATGTTGGGCGGGCGACCTGTACGGCCGGGCTTCGGTTCCGGCACGCCTTGTTCCGGAACGGCGGATGACGGTCCCGGTTTGGGCAGGGCTGCGGTCTTGTTCCGCCGACTCCTGGGGGTAGCCACTTCCGGCTCACCGGCCCGTGAGGGATGCCGTCGGTCATGGGAACGTGGACCGGTACCGGAAGTCCGTAGTGCCGAGGGCTCGATCGCCGTGCGCTGGTGGGTGCTTCGCGCCCAGGGAGAGTTCAGGTCGGCGTCGAGTAGCGCCGCAGCGTGCCGGCGGGCCGCGAACCGGGCCACGAGTTGCTCGTGCTGCTGCGGGTCGGTAGCCACTTGGGCCCGGTCGATGGCATCGGACAGGCGGCGCATGATACGTCGGCCCCGCCAGGTCACACGGTGGGCCTTGGGTTTCTCGGCAAGCCGCGCGGCCAGGGCGACGGCCTTGGTGATGGCGCGGTCACGGGCGATCTGTTGGGCGTCACGGCTGCGATCGGCGATGCCGAGGCGGGACAGGAGCCGTTCGCGTACCTCCCGGCCGATGCGGGCGACGAGGCTGTTGGAGGCGGCCTGCGAGATGCGGTGGCGCAGCTCGATGCCCATGGCGAGGTGCCAGAGCACGGCAGCCATGACCGGCCCGAGGAAGGCCCTCACGGTGCCGCCGACCAGACCCGATTCGGCGTACGCGGGGATGATCTGTACCGCGGTGATGACCCAGACCAGGACGCCTGGCAGGCCCGGCGCCCTCTTGGCGCTGTGCAGGTTCTGCCTGGCCAGCAGTGCGGTGGCGAAGAGAGCGAGCTCTCCGGCGGCGAACATCGCGATCCGCTCCGCCGTGCTGTACATGCCGAGGTAGTGGCCCGCGAACCGCCAACTGGTGTCGGCGCTGTAGCCGGTGCAGACGGCCGCGGCCACAGCAGCCAGCCGGAGCGCGAATGGTCCTCGTCGCTCTTGCTGATGGCCGTTGTTGCCGCGTCGGCCTCGTCGGATCAGCCACGTGGCGAGCACCCCGGCGACGAAGGACAGCGCGACGAGCACGAGGGAGCCGGCGTCCCAACGTGGCAGAGGCGGCATCAGCCGTCACCGTCCCGAGTTGGCTCCTGGCCGTTGGCCAGCACGTCATAGGGGATCACCTTCGGGGCGTGGCGGGTGACGAGGACGTACAGGTGGACGGTGCCAGCGAGGACGAGCGGCGCGAGGCCGCACATGGTTACGGCGATCACGTCGCCCACGTGCCAGTCGACTTCGGGTCTCTGTTGGCCCACCAGGACGCCGAGCACGGCGACCGCCGAAGCGCGGATACCGATCGCGATGCCGGTCAGCGTCCACGCGTAGGCCCGAACCCTGAGTGGGGCCGCGCGCAACCGAACCAGCACGTAGACGGCGAGGGCGATGAACCCGTCGATGGCGAGAGGAAAGGCGTAGGTCAGGTATCCGGGGACCCGCATCGCGGCGGCGAGCGACTGCAGGGGATCGAAGATGATCAGATATTCAAGCGCGACAAGCACGGCGACTGCGGTGCCCTGCCACGGGGGCGTCCGGCGCTGGAGAGGAAGTGGTGTCGGGGCGGGAGATGTTGCGGTGGGGGGCATGGGGTTCTCCAAAGGATCCACCGGGCATACGGCGTCGCGCCGTCGACCGAGAGTGAAACGGCTTTCAGGGACAGGGAGTTGGTGCGAGTCACGCCGCTTCTTGCCGGGCGAGCTCCACCGCAGCAAGGTCCACGCGGGTCGGGTGTGGCGTCGCGCGGGGTGCATTGCCCCGGGCCCGACCGTCAAGGCCCACACGCCGGTTGCGGCACGGCTCGCCTTGGGCGGCGTGGCACCACTGGCACGGAACGCTGAGGGCGTCGGGCTGTCCTGCGGCGACGGCCGCCTCTCGTGCGGCGCGGGCCGGCCGGTAGGGGGCCAGCTCGGCGCGGACGGTCGACGGGATGCACGATCCGATGGCGGCGAGGCGGGCCTCGATGTCCGAGTGCGGGGCAGCGCTGGTGATCTGCCGGTGCGTCGAGGGCGCGGCCGTCCCGGCGGCGACAGCACGCCGGGTGCCGAGCAACTCGGCACGCCAGGACGCCGGATCGTCCGGATCGGCGGACGGCGTGGGATCGGTGTGCCGGTCGAGGCGGTCGCGTCGGTACGCGCGCCACTTGCGGGCGACATCCACGGGCAGGATCGGGTACGGGGAGTCGAGGACGTGTGCTCGTATCGCCTCGCGGACGTCCCAGCCGTGTTCCGTCGCGAGGGGCACGTCGCTCAACAGCTCGTGCCACTGGGCGATCTGGTCGCGGGCCTCACCGGCGTCGGTCCTGATGGTGCGGGGGTCGAGGCGGCCGATGTAGGCCAGGACGGCTGCGACTTCGCGGCGTTCCAGGGCGAGTTACTCCATTTCGTTCGGTTCTTCGAGGGCGGCGAGCAGGGCGGCGGTATGCGCCTCGGCGCGGGTCATGCCGCCCCCGGGGGCGGGGTTTCCGCCGGGCAGGGCGTAGAGGTTCGGCCGCCCCGGAGTGGGGGTGTGTTCTCGGGCGATCCACGCACGCCAGTCGGCACCCCAGGCGGCGGCGGAGCGGGGTGCCCACGCCGCCCGGTAGGCGCGCCACTTCTCGTCGGCTGCCCGCAGGGCGTGCTCGCCGAGCCGGGCGAGGTGTCCCTGGTGCTCCAGCCAGGCCCGCGTGTCGTCGTCGATCCGCCAATCGGTGGCGGAGATGAGCGGGGAAGAGCTGCTGCTCTTACCGTTTACCTTCGGTTCACTACTGTTCTGGGGGTCGGAATCCGTGCCCCCAGAGGGCCGAAATCCGGTCCTCCCGGGGGTCAGATCCCGTTCCCTTGGGTCGGATTCCGGTCCCCCCTCGAAGGGGTCGACAGGGTCGGATTCCGCTCCCCCAAGGGTCGGATTCCGATCCCCCGGGAGGGGCGGATCCTGGTCCCCCTCGGTAGCCTGTTCGGCGAGGAGCCGGGCGGCCACAGGGAGCTGGTAGTACGTCTCTCCCCGTGGCCCCTTGCGGCCGTCGAGCTGCACCAGCTCGCCGTCGGCGATCAGCTTGGCCAGCGCGCTGCGCACCGCCGTACGGGAGGCGTTCGCGCGCTTCATGAGGGTGGGCAGGGACGCGTACGCGACGCAGCGCCGGTCGCGGCAGCGGTCGGCGATCAGGGCGAGGACCATTCGGGCGGTGCCCTTGCTGTGGCTGTGATCCCACACCCACTCGCGGGCGTCGTAACTCATTCGGTGGCAGCTCCTGGATCAGGGCGGGAAGGTGCACGCGGGCCTCTGCGGGCGGTGCTCAGGAAGGGTGGCGGCGAGGAAATCCCGGCACGGACATGCCGGCCAGGACCGCAGGCGTATGTAGGCGTCGCCTTGGCCCCTGTAGTGGCGTGCCGGGGTTTTCATGGCTCCGGAACCAGCGTCCCGGCGCCTGACCAACACAGCCACACCCGCCCGGCACAAGTCCAGCATTCCGCCGAGAAAGTAAACAGCTCACGGCGAACGCACCCTGCGCGGCATTTCCCAGAACGGTAGATCCGAATCCGCGGCTGACGAGTCAACGGCACAAACGGGGCAACTCGCAACCCAGCCTCAGGGGGATCTCTCCTGCTCCGCGGCGGGTTGGCTTCGACTGCAGACCAGGTCAGGGCGGGCAGCGACCAAAGTACGGCGACGTATTGAGACGCTTTCTCACAGAGAATTCGCCAACCGATAATCCCGTGCCATGTTCCGCCGTTTTTCGCCTACAGGGCAGGACCTGACAACAAGGAAGCGGAATTCAGCAGCGAATCCCCGGTTACCGAAACCGGCATGGTCACGCTGCCTGAACGTAACTCGCGGTGGAGAGCAGGTCCGCGAGCCGGGCGGCACTCTGCGGGCTGATCGTCGTGGTGAATCCGTCGCACACACGGTGGAGAGCGGCCTCTCGGGCGGCATCCGGCTTCCGGTGGTGGTCACGGTCACACTCGGGGGCAAGGCCGAGGTCGGGCTGGATCGCGACGGGCTCTGGCTGTCGTTGGCGCATGGACGTCCTCAGGGCGGGTTTCGGTCGGCGGGCCACCTGCCGCGACGCTGGGCGAACGGACGAGTGGCGAGTGACGTCAATGGTCCGGAGGATCCCCGGTTTCGCTAACCGGCGATCGTCGGCTATGTTGCGGCGCTCCGCACAAGGCCAGCGCTCTGATCTGGTCACGATCTCAGGCGCCAACTGCGGCCCCCTCGCTCACACTTGGCAGGACTACACAGCCGGCGGCCCCGGCGCCGGGGTGCCCGCACAGGGCCTGAAGACGGCGCACGGCCCACAACCCGGCGGCGCGGCCGAATCCTCGGCGAGTCGGCCGCCAGCCGCGCTACAGCGGGTTCTGCTCGATACCGATCCGGTCCCAGTCCATGTACCGGCCGAACTTCTTCGGCTCGTCGATGACCACCCCGGAGAACAGGAACCGCAGCACGGCGTTGCGCCGCTCATCCGTCATGTCGTCGGCGTCCCAGGCGGCCTGCGCGCCCGCGCCCGTGAGGCCGTCGAGGAGCACCATCGGCCGGATGACGACCCTGCGTTGTGCCTTGGCGATGCGGTCGGTGATCTCCTTGCGCATCTTGCGGTACTCCGCCGTGGAGATCTCCTTCGCGGTCCACATCTGGTTCAGTTCGGCAAGCTGCCGCTGGTCGTCCTCCAGTTCCTCGGTCACGCTCTCGGAGAGATTGGTGCTGGCGAGTCGGCCGTCCACCAGCAGCTTGCCAAGCAGCTCCACTGCGGCGTCGGCGACGAAGTCCTCCAACGTCTGGGCCATGATCGACCGGGTGCACTTCTTCTCGTCGTTCCGGCCCCGGCGGTTGCACTGGTAGACCGGCCCGGTGCCCTTGGCGGTGCCGGACATAAGCGTCCCGCACCGCCCGCACATCACCAGGCCGCGGAGCAGGTAGTAGCGCTGCGGCGGCTTGCTGAGCGCCTCCTGGTACACCGCCGACCGGTACTCGCGCCGCGTCCGCACCTCCGCCCACACGCCCGCGTCGATGATCGCGGGCCAGGTGCCGGAGCCGACCTCATCGCCCTGGTGCATGCGGATTCCGGCGACGTGCCGGGAGTCGAGCAGTGCACGGACGGTGCCGCTGTTCCAGACCTTGCCGCTGGCCGTGCGGATGCCCCGACTGTGCAAGTCCTTCGCGATGGGTGCCGCCCCCTCGCCTTTGAGGTAGCGGTCGAAGACCTCCCGGACGATCTCGGCCTCCTCCTCGACGATGGTCATCCCGTCCTTGGTGTAGCCGAACCGCCTCACGCCACCCTGCGGCTTGCCTTCCCGCGCCCGGTCCTGCATCGCGGACTTCAACCGCCGTGAGGTGTCGTCCGAGGAACGGCAGGCGTGCGCGACCTCGATGCGGAGGATGAAGCGGTCGTCGGGGTCGGAGAGATCCCGCCGGTTCGCCTCACCGTGGAGCGTGATGGCGTGGTCGTCGGAGACCTGAAGCAGTTCCTCCAGGTCCCGGGGCTGCCTCATGAGCCGGTCAGGATGGTAAGCGATGATGTGCCGGAAGCTGCGGTTCCGGGCGTCTTCCAGCAGGCGATCCCAGCCGGGCCGCTTCCGCTTGCGGCTCCAGGCAGAGCGGCTGTTGTCCACGAAGATGTGGGCGGGGTCGATAACGAGGCCGCGCCGTTCGGCGACGTCACGGCAGATGCGCTCCTGGCGGTCGACGCCCGTCTGGTCGTCATCGTCCGCCTGGGATATTCGGCAGTAGACGGCGGCCGGCTCACCGGCGGTGCTGGTGTTGCCCCTGGTGGGCTTGTTGCGCGTCACGCGAATGAGTGTACGAACGAGGCGTCGCCTGGGTGACGGCCGCGCCCGCGCTGGTGACGGCGGTGCGCTCGGCCAAGCAGTACCTCACATACGTGGCCTCCGGGCCCTTCCAGTACGCCGTCGCCGAGGCGCTGCGTCTGCCGGACAGCTACTTCGCGGAGTTCCGCGCCGACATGCGGGGCAAGAGGGAGTTGCTCGCGGACGGGCTGGAGCAGGCGGGCTTCAAGGTGTTCCGGCCAGCCGGGACATACTTCGTCACCACCGACATCCGCCCCCTCGGCGAGAGCGACGGCTTCGCCTTCTGCCGCGCCCTCCCCGAGCGGGCGGGTGTCGTCGCCATCCCGAACGCGGTCTTCTACGACCACCGCGAGGAGGGCGCACCATTCGTCCGGTTCGCGTTCTGCAAGCAGACCTCGGTGCTGGAGGAGGCGGTGGGACGCCTCAAGCGGCTCGCTGCCTGAGAGCATGCTGAACGATCACTTCGGACGAAAGACCCGGCATCCGCTCACGAAGGGAAGCCGGGCCATTCGCCAAAGGACTGGCTACTCGGTGTCTTTGGGATGCCTGGTCGATGCGTAGACCAGGATGACAGTCGAGGTCTCCGGGCTGACCAGGTATCGCACCCTGCCACCACTCGTGATTTCGTACTCCCACTGTTCCAGGGCGGAGCCCTTCCAATCCCTGGTGGCATGCCTGCCGCGAAGCTGGTGCTGACGGTTCCAGTTGGCCCGCGACAGCGGGTCCGTGCGAAGGGCTTCCAGGCGGCGATGCGCGTTCGGCAACGCCACCCGACATAGCTCCTCCCAACCGGTCGCGGCCTCCGTCGTTCCGTGGACGACGTTCCAGCCACTTAGCGGGGGGACGCTGACCCGGTCGCCTTTCTTCGGGCTCACCCGTGCACCTCGACCGGGCCGAGGTCGAGGTCACCAAGCGGACGGAGTGCCTCCCTGAGCTGGTCAGGGTCAGCGTTGATGCGGGCGGTTGCCCGCCACGAGACGATCGCCCGGTGCACAGCCTCCCTGGCGCCCAGCTCAGCGGCGTCGGACAGCGCATCAAGGAGCTCGACGGTGAATTCCCGGACTTCCTCGTCATCCAGGTGACGCACCCACGGGAACACCTCAGGCAGCGCGAGCAGAAGCGACCTGGCACCACCGTCCTGCTTCATCAGGGCAAGGAACAATCGGGACGCGGTGGTCAGGTTCTCCTCGCTGCGCTCTGCGTGTATGGCCGTGGTCAGCACCATGTCGGGCGCGTCTCGGTGCGTGACACGCAGGCATCCCAGGGCGGCGGCCCTCGCGGCGACCGCCTTCGGGTTCCGGGACAGATCGGTGAACGAGACGGATTCCGATTCGGATGTCGAGTGCACGATGCTCATACTCAGACCGTACTCTGATTGTGCTCTGATTTCTATCGCGAAGGGTGAGATGGCGGCTCAAGGCCACGCCTCTGTGACGACCCACCCGACCTGACCCACACCGCACGCACATAGGTGTGCGAACAGGGAGTCGGCTGGGTGACGGCCGCGCCCGCGCTGGTGACGGCGGTGCGCTCGGCCAAGCAGTACCTCACCTACGTGGCGTCCGGGCCGTTCCAGTACGCCGTCGCCGAGGCCCTGCGCCTGCCCGACTCGTACTTCGAGGAGTTCCGCGCCGACATGCGCGCCAAGCGGGACCTGCTCGCAGACGGCCTGGAGCAGGTGGGTTTCACGGTCTTCCGCCCGGTCGGCACGTACTTCATCACCACCGACATCCGTCCCCTCGGCGAGAGCGACGGCTTCGCCTTCTGCCGTTCACTGCCGGAGCGCTGTGGGGTGGTCGCGATCCCCAACGCGGTCTTCTACGACCACCGCGAGCAGGGCGCACCCTTTGTCCGCTTCGCGTTCTGCAAGCGGACAGGCGTGCTGGAGGAGGCGGCCTCCCGACTCAAGACGCTGGCCGCCTGACAGCCGCAGACGTACCAGCATATGTACCGGCCACACGGCCTGGTTGCTCCGAGCCTGCGCGCACCCGCACTCGACTGCCGCCAGGGCCCGCTGACAGCGCCCCGGATCATGCAGGACAGGGGCAGGAAAGAGTCATACCGGCCCCGAAGGATACGAACCCGAGCTGGGCTCTACGAAGAAGGTGGAGTGCGGGCAGTAGCCCTCCTCGGCCAGCCAGGCGCGGGCCCGGCCGCGCTGTCGCTCATCGCGGAACCGGTGGTACCGGCTCCAGGAGCGCTCGTCACCAGCGAGGACGCCCTTGAAGCGCCGGAAGGTGCCCCGCCCACCGATGGCGATCCGCAGCCTGTCGGCAAGGGCGGCGTCCTCGACCTCTTCGATGAACAGCTCCGTGTCCCGGTAACCGGCCCGGGACCCCAGAGCCGGAACGTACAGCCATCGCTCGGGATCGTCGTCCTCCTCAGCGTCGGGCCCAGGCCCCAGCTCATCGGTGAACGCGGGCCAGCACTCCCCGGTGGACAGATCGATCCGGCCACCGGACTCAGCCGGGTCACCCTCCAGCAGCATGGCGAGCATCTCCAGATCGACCGCGAGCGGACGCGGCACGGGGATCGCCGCGTCTCCCGTGGCCGCGCGCAACCGATCCGCCAGTTCCTCATCGCCCCGGAAGCCGCGCTCCTGGAGCGCGCCGAGAAACAGGGCCGCCATCTCCGCAGCCCCCGGCAGGCCCTGTGCCGCGGCCCCGGCCACACCATCGCCGGCCAGCTGCAACACCTCACGCACGGGCCCACGACGCAACGCCGCAAGCAGCGCCACCCCGTCCTGCGCGTAGAGCGCGCCACGCAGCGCACGCAGTCCGTCCTCGTCCCATCCCTCAACCACGACCCCGACGGTAACGCGCCACCAGACGCCGGGACCATCGGTTTCCGTCCACCCGGCTCCGTGCCAGTGCCGGCGCACCCGGCGCCTGGGGGCAGGCGGAGTTGCCCGGTCAGCGGCGCCGCTTGCGGACGCTCTTGCCTGAGGGGCTTCGTGCCTCCCGGGTGATGCCGAGGCGGGCGCCGTGGGTACCCAGTGCCCGTGCCGCCACCTGCCTGAACTCCTCAAGCCCGGCCCGGTCCGGATGGGCCGAGTCCAACGCGGCGGCGATCGCGTCCCTGACCTCGGGACGCTGGGCGCGCAGCGCCTCCTCGGCACCGCCGGAGCCGCCTGCCAGCTCCACAAGCTGGAGCAGGTTCTCGGCAAGCGCCAGCAGATGCTCGGCATCGGTCATGTCCTCTGGGGCCAGCAACTCGCGCTGCGCCAGAGCGTTCAGCGCCAAGGGCGCCAGCTGGGTGTCGCGACGCAGCGCACGCAGCAGTCGCTCGCCCTCACCGTCCGGCAACGCCGCCAGCAGCACGTCGAGCATCGCTTGCGCACGCGTGCGGAAGGTCATGGTCCTCACGGCGTCGGTCAGTTGCCGCAGGGCACCTTCCCGCTCGCCACGGGCCGTGATCCAGCCGGCCAGCTCCGTGCGGGCGGCGTCCGGGTCGTAGTCCTCGGCCAGCACCCCCAGCAGGCCGGCCGCCGGCGCCTGGGCCAGTTCACCGACCACCGGTGCGTCCCTGCCGACCGCCAGCAACCGCTGTCGTACGGCCCGGGTACCGAGCTCGGTGAGATGGATGAGCTCGACCGGCCCTGTGGTCAGCTCCTCACGCCGGGCATCGGCACGCTCCCGCGCCGCCGGGTCCGTTGCCGCCCCCGCGACGCCCAGCAGCTCCGCGACCTCCGGCGGCATCTCCGCGAGCAGCCCGGGCCCGGCATCGGAGAGGTCGACATCCAGGAACACCGGGTCGGCCATCCCCTGCTCTCGCTCGATCGCGCCCAGGTCATCCAGCAGGCCGAGTACCGTGCGCAGGTCCCGGTCTGCGTGCTCGAACCACATCCGGTGCCGGAGATCCGACCCGCCGTCCAGCTGGAAGCGGGCCCGATAGGCCAGGTGTACGGAGTCACGCAGCCGTGGCCAGGGCATCGGGTACGGCAGGCTGTAGAGCGTGTTCAGCACGTCGTCCAGAACGTCCTCGTAGACGTCGAAGAGCATCGACTCGACGTGCCAGCCGCTGCGCGCCCCGATCAGAGCCTGCCGCAGTTCGAAGCACGCGTCGAAGGCGCGCAGCCACAGCTGGAGCGGGTCGGCCAGCACCGGCCGGGCCTTGGCCACCACGTACAAACGCCCCTTGACCACCCGGACCAGCCGCGCCTTCTTCGCCCACTCCAACAGCAGTCCCAGCCGCGGCAGGTCGGCCGAAGAGCGCACCCCGTCGACCTTGTCCCCGGTGTCCAGTACGTCCACCAGCTCGCGGGCATCTGCCATCCGCAGCCGCCCCGCCGCCGTCACCGCGCGGCCGTCGCGCCCCGCCCACTCGGCGAGTCCGCGCAACTGCGCAAAAATCGCCGATGCCTCTGCCCGTCGACGCAGCTCGCCGTCCGGGGGGAGCACCACAGGCAGCTGCGGCTCGGCCCGCGCCACACCGGACAGTGTGTTGCCGGTCAGCCGCCGTTCCATGATGGCATCGAGGACCTGCTGGTCGTAGACGACCTCCCCACGCCGCGCCCGCTCCGCGAAGCGCTGCAACGCCGCCCCGTCCAAGACGTCCACGCCCTGCTCGGCGGCTGTCATAGCCCAGAACTTCGCCATCCCCCAGCGAGTGTGGTCCGCCATCGCCGCCGGATACTGCCCCGCCGTCGCGTCGACCGCCGCGAGGGAGTCCTCAAGGGCGGGGCCGCGCGGGTCCGCCAACTGCGTGGCGTTCAGATAGCGCAGCAGCGTGCGCAGTGTGCCTGGGGCGTCGACGCGTTCCTCCCCGGGAAGCACGGTGACCCGCTGGGGAAGCCAGGAGAGGAGTAGCTCCTCCACATGGCGCGACTCCCACAGCCCCAGTCGGCCGTCGGCAGTCGCCCGGTGCCGGTAGTCCAGTGCCGTCTCAGCCGTGAACCCGTCCACCGGCAGCCCCTGCTCCCCGGCCCACCGTACAAGGCGGTCAACCAGCAGCCCGCACGCTGCCTCGAACTCTTCCTCGGCCTCGGGTTCGAAGCGCATCCGCATGAAATTCGTCCACCCTGTCAGCAGCAGTCCTGGCCGCCCCACGCTATCGCCCATCAGGGGCCGGCACTCGGCTGAGGGCGAGCGGCCGGCCACCGCAAGGGCCGTACATGATGGTTGTCACCCACAGCAACCGCGGCTTCGAACCTCCTTGCGACGAACCGGGCTTCGCCGTACGGACTCACGGCACGGGACTGGCCGCACCGGGAGTCTTCGTCAGCGGGCGTCCGTCTCGGGCTCCGGACGCGGGAGCTCGTCGAGGTCGAGGGTGAAGGTGCGGCCGTCGGCCAGGGGGATGGGGAGCTTGCCCGTGCCGTACTTGTGGGTGTGTGCCGCGATGTAACCGGTGGCGGTCGGCTGGGTGTGAAGGACGACTTCCTGGGCGTAGGGGTCGACGACCAGGTAGATCGGGATTCCATAGCGGCCGTACTTCGCGGTGCAGTCGTCGTAGTCCTTGCGTGCGGAGGAGGTCGAGACGACCTCGGAAATCAGCAGGACGTCCTCGAAGCTGTAGCGCTTGCCCTCCCGGCGTGCGTCCTCGCGAAGGATCGCCAGATCGGGCGCGGAGTTCTCGTCGGCGGGGAAGTCGATGTAGACGTCGGAGGCGGTCTTCGCATGGCGTCCGAGGGACACGACCGTGTCGTACTGCATCGACTTGATCGTGCTGGAGTGCTCGAAGCTCTGCGGAGTCATGATCACCTTTCCGTCGGCCCCGAACAGGACCGTGTACCCCTTGGGGAACTCGGTGTGCACGATCGCATCGACACTCATGGACGGCTCCTTCCCGTGTGTGGTCAGGATACGACGGACAGTGCCGCGTCACCGAGCCCAGCGATGCGGCCCGAAGACCGGTCCGGACAGGTCGTGCGGCCGGTTCACCGGCGGTGCCGGAGATCCGCAGCGGGGTAGGTCGCGCGACAAACGAATAGGTAGGCCGACGAGGCGTCGGCTGGGTCACGGCGAACGGCCCGCTCGTCTTTGCCGTCCGGACGGCAAAGCAGTACCTGACGTACGTCAGCGCGGGCCCGTTCCAGCACGCGATCGCCGAGGCGCTGCGCTTGCCGGACTCGTACTTCGACGGATTCCGCGCCGGCCTCCGCCGCAAGCGCGACCTGCTGGGCGACGGCCTACGGGCGGCCGGGTTCGAGGCCTACCAGCCCCAGGGCACCTACTTCATCACCACCGACATCACCCCCTTCGGTGAGAAGGACGCCTACGCTTTCTGCCGCGCCCTCCCCGAACGCTGCGGCGTGGTCGCGATCCCCAACTCCGTCTTCTACGACGATCCGGACGCCGGCCGCAGCCAGGTCCGCTTCACTTTCTGCAAGAAGGACGACGTTCTCCAAGAGGCAGCCGGCCGCTTGCGGCGCCTGGCTTCCTGAACTCGCTCCCCCTTCACCCCGAATGAGACCGAGGCAGACAGTCACCGGCGTGAGCGGGTCGGCTCCCAGACCCGGTGCTTACGCAAGTTCCCGGCGTACGTGGGTAGTCCGGGGGCTCGAACTCGCCAGGTGTTGATCCCAGCTGAGCCGGAGCGGCGGCGCCTGCCGGCCCCTTTCGCCCGCTGCTTCAACCACTCGACCTGGCCGGCACCGTGGTCATCTTCGACGCCCTCCACGGCGTCAAGGACCAGGTGTGCCGGCTGGTGCAGGAGAAGAAGGCCCACTGCGTCGCGGTGATCAAGGGGAACCAGCCGACCGCGCCGGCCCAGCTCAAAGCCCTGCCGTGGGAGCAGATACCCGTGGCGTACACCGTCTCGGGGACCGGGCACGGGCGGCAGAAGTCCCGCTCGGCCAAAACCATGGCCATCGCGGCGAACCTGGGCGGGGTCGCCTTCCCACAAGCACGGCTGGCCCTGCGCATCCACCGGCGCCGCCAAGAGAGCGGCAAGCAGCAGACCAGGGAGACGGTCTACGCCGTCACCAGCCTCGACACCCGCCAGGCCAGCCGGCTGACCTGGCGGGATACGTGTGTGAGCACTGGGGAATCGGAGATTTTAGCCACCATGTCAGAGATGTGGTGTTCGCCGAGGACGCCTCCAGCGTCCACACCGGCAGCGCGCCGCGGGCGATGGCCGCTGTGCGGAACCTGGCCGTCGGCAGGCTGGGCTACTGGGAGCGGACGACATCGCCAAGACCACCTGAGTGATCCGGGACGCACCCGAACACGCCGTCTGGAACTGGGGCATCACCGACTGCGCGGGTCCTGCCGGGAAGTTGAAGCCGCCCTGCCTCGGCATCACCCCGTGACCAGCGGCAGCGCCAAGATCAACACCCTCGCGAATTCTGCCCGTACTCAGCACAAAGGGTCCGTCAGCAAGCTGACGGACCCTTTATGAACGTCGAGGCTAACCGATCGCGCCCGCCGAAGGCCTCACGCCGCAGGTAGTGGTGATCCAGGCGGTGGTCGAACCGTCAGAGTTCGTGCGGTATTCGTACTTGGCCCCCTCGTCAAAGGTTTGTCCGGCATACCCCGAAGCGCACTGGCCGCTGGCGTTCTGCCAGGCCAGAGAGCCCGCCTTCGTATCACTCATGTGCGAACCGGCTCCCTTTACCACCGCACCGTTCGGCAGGCTGCCGGCAGCGAACGCAGTGGCGCCAGTTCCGAACACCGCTGCGCCGAGGAAAACGGTTGCGGCAAGGGCCTTCATGGTCAGATTCTTCAACGAAGTTCCATTCAATTCGTTCATACCTCTTTGATCCGAGGTACGCCTGTTCAGCTTCGTCATGATTCATCCGAGCGCTCAGAGGCATGTGTCACGAGTTTTGCCTCGACCGTTCGGGACGGCCTGCCGGTGGAACCGGTGGACCGTTTCGTTCTCCGTTTGACCGCGTCACGCTCCCGTCGGCCGGCCGGACGGACCGGGTCTCTGGCGATCAAGCCAACTCTTCTTGATGCTTGATGGATCGACCCGGGGTTCAAGGGAGCGTGAGGAGCGATCTGAACCATACAAGACTCAATACAGGCTTTCAGGTCGGCAACCTGAACAACCACACTTGCCACACACTTGCCACACTCTCCGAGCACCCGCCCCTTATGCCTCAACGACCCCAGAACTAGGACACGGCGAATTCCCGGCCTCCTCTCGCGGTATTCCCAGCTTCGGCAGCGCGATCTCGAGTCCAGGACGGGCCGGAAGCGTCCGCGTACGCGTTACTCACCTCGCCTTGCTGCTGGAGTCGCGAGGGATGGTGACGCAGTTCCTCCCCTCCTTGGAAACGCCGCACCCCGTGCCACTGAACGCCGCAAGCTCGCCGAAGAAGCCCCCGGTGGACACGGACAGCCCCCGTTGGCACGGATGCTGTACCGCTTCTGAATCCACCGGACGCAGTGGTCCAGCGCCACGGCAGGCAAACATGCGCGGGGACTGGAAACGGAGGGAAGCCACCGCGCCAGTCCCGCGCATGTTTACAGGTAGTACCAGGTCACGTTCACATCCTGGCCACCGAGGCCGTACGACTCGATGGCCACGGTCATGACCGGATTGCCCTTGGACTTCCCGCCGACGTAGTAGCACCTGACGTACTGGAAGCCGTCCTTGTCCGGGCAGGACCGGTCCGAGCGGTAGGCGACCTTCTTGCCTTCGATGCCGTGGTAGTCGGCGGCGTGAAGGCGGACGCCGTCCCAGTATGAATTTGAACCCGCGGAGTTGCAGTCGGTGATCTGACCGCCCGAATTGCCGGTGTTGTACCACTCGGTCGCGGAGCAGTTCGCCAGCCGCTTCACCTCCGTCACGCGCCAGCTGAAGTCGCCGCTCCACGACATGGAGGCCGCCTGGACCATTCCGGCGTTGACGCCGACCAGCAGGACCGCCGCGGTCGCCACTGTGCCGAGGCGGGCCGCGGCCTTCATGGCCCACGAGCGCTGAGAATTCTGTGTCACGGTCGCCCCTCTTTCGATGCACGGGAACAGTCGATGACAGTGAATGGGCGGACAGTGTCACTACTCGGAAGTACACATGGCGCAACCCTGCCGGCATCCTTAAATCCGAGATCGCGCTGCGCCAAGCTGGGAATACTGCGAGAAAAAGCTGGGAGTTTGCCGAGAGTTCACCGAGTCCTCCATCATTCACCTTCAATACCCTCCGGTAGCCTCCACACCATGAACGGATCTCGATAACAACTTCACAAGAAGATGGTTTGCGGCAGGTGAGTCTCGATGGGAATATGGGCAGCCACCGACAGAGAACTGCCTGTCCGGCATCACGGCCCTGCCGTCAATCTGTCGAGCTATTCATCTGGCGGACTGTCGACATCGGAGACGGTGCGCCACAGAAAGGAACGTTTCATGCGTAAGCGACTTGCGATGGTTGCCGCGAGCGCCCTGGCGGCCGTTGGCATCGGGTTGGCCATGGCTTCCCCTGCCAGTGCCGCCTCCCTCGGCGTCTACCAGACCAAGGAAGACTGCCAGGCGGCGATGGCAGCCGCCGGGGGCGGCGGGACCCTCAGCTGCAGCTACCACTCCGGCGAGGGCGATCAGGCGGCTGGATGGCAGCTGGCCGACACCTTCGGTGGCTGACAGCGGAACCACGACCCCTGCGAGCGGGTAGCTGGTCGCAGCCGGCCGTGCCGAATCGCCGATGGGCAGGTGGAGCAGAACCGAGGGGGCACCGGCCGCGACCGTGCCCCCTCGTGCACGCCCACCGCACCGGCAGCCTGCCCAGGCCGGCGCCAACCACGACGCCCTGTGATACCGCTCGTTCGGCAGACCCTTCCGATGTCCCCGGACGGCTGCGCCAGGTCCTTCTGCGGTTCCTACGGAACGGCGAGCGATTCGACGGCCTCCTCATCGCGAGCCCGAAGACGCCTCACTCGTGTGCGATGTGTGCCCGGTGTTCGACCAGCACGTCCAGTCCGAAGTCGGAGGTCAGGTCACGCCACACCGAGTGGGCGTGGTTCGCGTACCGTTGCGTGTTGTCGTATTCGATCAGTATGCGGGGGTCCTGCACCCGGTAGTAGTGCGGCTCCCCGGCGTCCGTAGCGCCTGCCCAGCCGAAGTGCACCATGTCGAGGACGGTGTCGCAGGCGTAGTGGGTGTCGTAGGCGTCGGCGAGGGACTCGGGTGCCCGTCCGGTGTAGACGGCGACGAGACGGCGCAGCAGGTGCCGCTGCTCTTCGTTCAGGTCGCGCCCGCTGATGCCTTTGGGGGGAACGGTGATGGCCAGGCGTGCGTGGTCACTCTCGGTGTATCCGCTGCCCGCTTCCGCCCGGCGGTCGATGTCGTTGACGAGCCGGTCGAGCTCAGGGTCCGCGAACCGACCCCGCCACAGGTCCTGCATGTGCATCATCGTGTCGCCGTGTTCGACGTGTGGCCGGTTGCCGGAGACGATGTCGGACACTGCGGACGGGTGGAGCAGAGCGTGCCGGAACTGGTCCGCGTCGAGGGTGCGGGCCAGTTGGCGCGCCGTGTCCTCGGGGCCCTGGAGGGGGCGCAGGGTGCCTCCGACCAGCTCCGTCGTGGCCGGGTCGGCTCCGATGAAGCAGGGGGTTGTGGAGACGAGGCGGCCGGCGACGACGAGGTTGTTCAGGGAGATGTGGTGGCCGCCGAGTCTCCATGCCCAGATGCGATCGCCGGGGCGGCCGAAGATCCTGAGCCAGTACAATCCGGGGTCCCGTCCGCGCTGTCGGCCCCAGTGAACGGTCCACCCTTCCAGCTGGTCCAGTACGTTTTCCAGGCCCATGACGGTGGTGACCGTGGCGTAGCCCGCGAGGGACAGTCCGGTGGCCACCAGTCGCATGGCCAGGCTCTGTTGGCGGGCGCTCTGGTCTCGGATGGCGAGCCCGCCGTGTTCCGTGGGCGTGTAGAACCAGCGCAGCCGCTCGGCCTCCGCATCCGGGTGGAGCGGAGAGTCGTAGGCGGCGAGCGGGAGTTGGTTCTCGCCCAGGCTGTCGAGCCAGGCGGTGGCAGCATCGGCCATGGCGGTCGCCGCCTTCTCCCGCCCGGCTGCCGGGACGTCCACCGGGCCCGGTCCGTCACTGGGCACGGGCGGGCTCCGGGTCCTCGGAGATGTCCAGCATGACCTTGATGGCGTTGCCCCGGCGCTCGGCATAGGTGTCGAACGCCTCTGCGACATCGGTCAACGCGAAGTGGTGGGTGACCAGTTCCGCGGTGCGCAGCCGGCCGCGGGCCGCGAGGCCCACGGCACGGGCCAACGAACCTGTGCCCTCCCCGCGGACCGTCTGGATGGAGATGCCGTTCATCACGGCGTGGTTCAGGTCGGCCCGCACGGGCTGGTCGAAGAAGCCGACGAGGACGACCTTCCCGGACCGCTTGACCATGTGCAGGGCGTCGTCCACCGCACTCGGGGCGCCCGAGCATTCCAGGACGATGTCGGCGCCGATCCCGTCGGTCGCCTTCCGGACCGCGGCAACGGCGTCCTCTTCGCGGGAGTTGACGACCAGGTCCGCGCCGAAGGCCTTGCCGATGTCCAGCCTCGCCTCCCGAGTGCCGACCAGGGCGACGGTCCTGGCCCCGAGTTCACGCGCGACCTGCGTCGCGAGCAGACCTATCGGTCCGGGGCCGAGCACGGCGACGGTAGATCCCACGAGAAGGGTGTCCAGCACGTCGAACGCGTGCATCACGGTACCCACGGTGGTGAGGACGACCGCCGCGTCGAAGTCGACGGTGTCCGGCAGCCGGTGGAGAGTCGCCACGTGATTGAGCGCGTACTGCGCGAAGCCGCCGTTGACGGTCATCCCCTGCACTCGGTGTCCGGTGTGCCGCAGGCCGTAGTTGAGGCAGTCCGTGTAGGCCCCGGCCAGGCAGTTGGCGCAGCGCATGCAGCCGCGGTGAGCCTCCGTCACGACACGGTCCCCGACCTGGAACTCGTCCACCGCGCTGCCCACCGCGGCAACGACGCCCGCGTACTCGTGGCCCGGGACGAACTCGCCCGCCGCCGGGCCGCCGTCCTTGAAGAAATGCCGGCTCCGGATCTTCAGGTCCGTTCCGCACAGGGACGCCCTGCGGACCTCCACCAGGACATCTTCCGGCCCCACCTGCGGCACGGGCAGCGTCGTGACGGCAAGGGTCCCGGGTTCTCCCAGCACCGCGGCCTGCATGGTTTCGGGCAAGGACATAGAGGCCTCCGTTAATGCCATGAGCATGCGTCGGGAATCGGCGGACCGAAACACTCATTTCCCCACCCATCTTCACGTGGGCAACGCCCATTTCCCATCATCGGCGCATAGGCATCCCTTATGCGTCTCGCGAGGAATTCCTATTGGAGGGCCACGACAGCCCCATGGCAGAGTAGTCCGGAAACGGTGGACGCCGCCGCCCGTACGGCCTCCGTACGGCCGAGGAACAGCGCCCTCACCCTAGGAGTGAAGCTGTGGATCTGGGAATTTCAGGCAGGACCGCACTGGTACTGGGCGGAGGTGGGGGTCTCGGCGGCGCCATCGCGCAGGCTCTTGCCGCGGAGGGCGCCGGTGTCGCCGTGGCGGACATCAGTCCACAGGCCGCTGAGCGCACCGCCGAAGCGGTGGCCGGCACCGGTGGAAAGGCCATGTCCCTGGAATGGGACCTCGGAAACCTGGGCGCGATCGACCAGCACATCAGCGCGGTCGAGGAAGTCCTCGGCCCCGTGGACATCCTGGTCAACAACACGGGAGGGCCGCCGCCCTCGCTGGTTGGCGGGCAGGATCCGGAGATCTGGCTGAAGCACTTCCAGTCCATGGTGCTGTCGGTGATCGCGATCACCGACAGGGTCGCGCCGCTGATGCGGAGCCGCGGCTGGGGAAGGATCATCACCAGCGCCAGTTCCGGCGTGATCGCCCCCATCCCCAACCTCGGGCTGTCGAACGCCCTGCGTAGCAGCCTGCTCGGCTGGTCCAAGACGCTGGCCCGGGAAGTGGCGGCCGACGGCGTCACCTGCAACGTGGTCGTTCCCGGCCGGATCGGCACCCAGCGGATCAAGTTCCTCGACCAGGCCCGGGCCGAGCGGGAGGGCAGGTCCGTCGAGGCGACCTCCGCCGAGAGCCTCGCTTCGATCCCCGTGGGCCGCTACGGCGAACCGCATGAATACGCCGCCGCCGTCGCCTTTCTCGCAAGCAACCAGGCCTCTTACATCACGGGCTCGGTCATGCGCGTCGACGGCGGCCTCATCGCAAGCCTCTGAAAAAGAAATCAGAACTCAAGGAGGCAACAATGGCACCGCTGACCCGCGACACCAATGGCGTCTACGCCATCGCGCCGACACCCTTCGACGAATCGGGTGCGATCGACTTCGATTCACTCAGCCGACTGATCGATTTCTACGGATCCACCGGGGTCACCGGATTGACCCTGCTGGGCCAGATGGGTGAAGCCCCCAAGCTGTCCCACGAGGAAAGCGTGCACATCGTCCAGCACGTCATCAAGCGCACCGATCTGCCGATCATCGTGGGCGTCTCCGCACCCGGCTACGCCGCCATGCGCGCCCTGACCGTGGACGTCATGTCAGCCGGCGCCGACGGTGTCATGATCGCTCCGCCGAACACACTCCGGTCCGACGACCAGATCGTGAGCTACTACGAGGGAGCGTCCAACGCCATCGGCGAGGACGTGCCGTTCGTGATCCAGGACTACCCGCTTTCCTTCTCCGTCGTCATGTCCCCCGCCGTCATCGCTCGCATCGCCGGCCTCGCGCCCGGATGCGTGATGCTGAAACACGAGGACTGGCCGGGCCTGGAAAAGATCAGCGCACTCCGGCGACTACAGGCCGACGGAGCGATGCCCCGGCTGTCGATCCTGTGCGGAAACGGCGGCCTCTTCCTGGACTTCGAGACAGAGCGCGGAGCGGACGGTGCCATGACGGGCTACTGCGTGCCCGAACTCCTCGTCGACGTGGTACGCCACACCGCCGCCGGCGATCGTGACGCCGCCCATGACGTCTTCGACACCCACCTGCCCCTGCTGCGCTACGAACAGCAACCGGGCGTCGGCCTGGCCGTGCGCAAGTACGTCATGAAGCGTCGCGGCATCCTGGCCTCCGACACCCAGCGCAAGCCCGGGGCGGCGTTGTCCGCACGTGCCCGCACCGAGGTCGACTACCTGCTGACGCGACTGGCCCGCAAGGACAACAGGGTCGCAGTGGCAACACCTCGCTGACCTGCGCGGACTTGCGGCACAACGGCGGCAGGATCGCCGAGGAGAACCGGTTGCGGGTGTGTGCCGACCGGTATCGGCTCACCGCATGCGGGACGAGGGACGTCCCGCTCGAGTAACTTGACCAGATGCAGCTACGTCAGCTCGAGTACTTCCTCGCGGTGTGGGAGGCGGGCTCCTTCAGCGGAGCGGCTGCGCGGCTCTATGTCACGCAGCCCTCGCTCTCCCAACAGATCGCGGCTCTGGAGAAGGAGCTGGGCGCGGTTCTGCTGGAACGTGGCAGGCAGGGAGTGACCCTGACCCCCGCCGGCCGGGTCTTCCTGCCGCGGGCGCAGGACGCCCTCCGCGCCGTTCAGGACGCCCAGGACTCGGTACGCGAGGTGGTGGAGGGCCGCAAGGGTGACGTCCATGTCCTGACCGTACGGTCCGTCGCCTCGGGCATCCTGCCGCCCTCCGCGGCGCGCTGGCACTCGACGTACCCCGAGACAGTGCTGCGGCTGCACGACTACTCACACCGTCGGGACCTCGAAGAGGCCATGCGCGGCGGCCAGGGCGACATCGCGGTCGGTCCACGACCCGACACGTGGGAAGGGCCGGTCTGTTCCCTCGGGTACGAGGAGATGGTGGTGACCGGCTCCGCCGAGTACCCGTCGGACACATCGGCGGACCCGGCCGAACTGGCCGCTGCCGACTGGGTGCTCTACGAGCCCGAACAGGGCATGAGCGAAGTGGTGAACCGCCTGGCGGACCACTTCGGGTTCACTCCGCGTACCGTGGCGCGCACCGGCCAGGTCTCGGCGGCGCTCCTGTTCGCGGTCGAGGGGATCGGTGTGACGGTGACACCGGAGAACGCGCTGCCACTTCGCTGGTCGCGTCACGCCCGGCGGATAGGGTCCGGCTGCTTCCGGGAATTGGTGGTGTTCAGCAGAAAGCTCCCTTCCCAACTGGCGGAACGCTACCGGGACATGCTCACCGCTCTGGAGCTGCCGCTGACCGCAGAACGGGACCTGCCCGAAGAAGCGCTCCGCTTGTGATCACGCGCCACCCGATTGCTTGTGGGTCCTGGCGATGGTCAGTTCGCCGGCAGTGCCCTCGCCTCGGTCCGCCTTCGCCCTGCGGTACCAGCCGCGCGGGGACCCGGAGCTGATGCCGAGTTCCCGGGCCACCGCCGTGACCGTCCTGCCCGAGGAGTCGACGAGCGCGATCGCGTCCCTCCCCGGTTCCTTGAGAAGGTCAGCGGCCCGCCGGACCCTCGCGGACAAGGGCCCGGAAGACGGACAGCGACCGGAGCCCGGTCGGCTCAGCGACGGTGGTCCCCGGCCTTCAGCTCGCCTATGAAGACGGCCCAGGAGGCGGCTTCGAAGCACAGGGCCGGACCGTGCGGGACCTTGCTGTCACGGACCGGGACGACGGCCGCCTGGAATCCGTCGGCCACCTCCACGCAGTTGCCGCCCTCCTGATTGCTGTAGCTGCTCTTGCGCCAGGCGACGCCGTTCAGATCGGGACGGGACCTTCGCTCCACGGTGGTTGTCCTCCATCACGGATCGGATCATGTCGAGCGACATGAGCGGGGGCAGAGCTGCCGCCCGCAGCCGATCGTAGGTCAGCGCGAAGCTCCTGACCTCGTCCGGATCCTCGATGAGTTGGCCGTAGTGCGCGCCCTCCGTGTAGGCGATCTCCGAGCCGTCCGGCATGGTGAGTACCGTGAGCGAGCCGCCCATGACATCGTGCTCGCCCTGGTCGAAGGGCAGTACCTGCACAGTGATGTGACGCTCCGCCGAGGTCCTGAGCAGCCGCGCCAACTGCTCACGCATCACCACCTGGCCTCCGACCGGACGCCTGAGCACCGCCTCGTCCAGAACCACCCACAGCTCGGGGCGATCGGGCCTGACGAGGCGCTCCTGCCGTCCCATGCGAAGGGCGACCCGCTCTTCCAACTGCTCCTTGCTGCCGAGTGTTCGACCGACTCGCAGCACCGCCCGTGCGTAGTCCTCCGTCTGCAACAAGCCAGGCACCACATGAGCCGCGCACTCGCGGATCGCCACCGCCCGCTCCGAGTACTCCATGAACTTCCGCGACCAGTCCGGAAACGCCTCCCGGTACACGTACGGCCACAACTCGACCAGCAGGTCGTCCGCGCCGAGGGCCGCGTCCAGCGCACGCGCCAGGTCCAGCGTCGGTTTCGCCCCGGACGCCCGCTCGATCTGTGTGATCCGCGTGCTCACGACGTGCGTTCTGTCGCCGAGCTCGGCCTGGGTCAGTCCGGCCGCCGTACGGAGCCTGCGCACCCGCGCGCCGAACAGCGCCGCCATCGACACGCTGGGGTCAATTCCGTTGGCCAAAGCGTCACTTCCGTTCCTTACGGCCTAAAAAATAAGGCTGTGTCACCTGTCGAGCGTAGGGCGATCGGACGACCCTTGGACACGGAACGTGACGATTGGTGTACGTCGCGGGACGCCTCAGCCCGACAGACAAGGACGGACAAGCCGTGCTGACAGGAACGATCAACCCGGGAGACGAGCCGCGGCCGGGCGCCGCGCCCCTTGTGGCGGAACCCGCCGCGCTCGCCGACAGGGGACGCGAACTCCCCGCACTCGCGGAGCAGTTCGTCTCCTCGCCGCGAGGTGCGCGGTTCGCGCGGCGGCTCGCCGTCCGGCGTATGGAGGAGTGGGGCTACCCGGCGGCGTCCGACGCGTCGTGCACGGTCGCCCTCGTCGTCGGCGAGCTCGCCGCGAACGCCGTGCGGCACGGACGGGTTCCCGGACGGGACTTCGGCCTCCGGCTCGCCCTCGACGCGGCCGCGGGCCTGGTTCGTGTCGAGGTCGCGGACGCCGCCTCCGGGAAGCGACCGCCCACGGCTCCGCCCTCGTCGCACCCCGAGGGCGAGTCCGGTCGCGGACTGCTCCTGGTGGACGCCCTGGCCGTGCGCTGGGGGGCGGGGCCTCGTCGACCCGTGGGCAAGACGGTATGGGCGGAGGTGCTGGTGCCCATCGAGCCACCTCGATGGCGGACCAGCGGCCCGGGTACGTCTGCTTCGACCGCGACAACGTCCGGATGACGCCGCACGGCCCGGCGGCCGGTACCGCGCTCGTCCCGCTGTGGAGGCCGCCACCCATTGCGTCGTGCTGTCGACGGCCCGGGCGCCGGGGGTGGCCGGGTGGCCTGGCCGGTCTCGCGAGGCTCTCCCGGTCGCACGGGCCGACGGTGGCGGTGCTCGCTGGTGCTGCCGGTCGCAGCGCCGCTCGCGTGGACGGCGAGAGCCCGGCCGTGGGGCGCCGGCGTGGTGGTCGGCGCCCTGGCCGGGCTCTCGTGCGTCTACGGGGACGACTGCTCGTCTACTCGTCGTCGCTGTCGGGCTTGTCGGTCTTCTCGTCCGCCTCGTCGACTTCCTCGGCCAGGCCGAGCTGCTCGACGAGCCACTTGTCGAACTCGATGGCGGCCCGCACCCAGCTGACCGTCGACGAGACGAAGTGCTCCAGGCTGACGCCCGTGCCGATCAGCAGCTGGGCCTCGCCGATGAGACGGACCGTACCGTCGTCGTGGGTGTGGCTGTAGACCTTGGGCCACAGGGTGCGACGGTTCCAGTCGTCGATGGACTCCAGCAGGGCCGGCTTCTCATCGATCTGGTGCGGGCGGTCGTAGAACGTGCGTACCGAGAAGACCTGCTGGTCACCCTCGCCACGGAACATGAAGTACGTACGGAATTCCTCCCACGGCGCCGCGAGGTCACCCTCGTCGTCGACGACGTACTTCAGCTCCATCTGGTCCAGGAGCTGCTTCACAAGGTCCTGATCCGGGACGACGGGGCCCGCCGGTCCACCCTGGGGCTGCGGCTCGGGCTGGCCCCCGAAGTTCGGAATCGAGGACGGGTCGATGGACATATCTGGAGACTCCTGCGGTCGTCTGGCTCGTCCGGCCATCGCTGGGACCAGACGCATACGTCCCACCCTCTCTCTCTTCGCCCCTGAGCGGCAACCTCCGCCACGGACAGGCTTCGCGCTGTGTGACGGATCAGCGACAAAGCGCCGTAATCCCGGCGCGGCCCCGGGGCACCTGCCCCAGGGGCCGCGACCAGGATGATCGCTCCGGGCTACAGCGTCTTGGCCGGAGGCTCCGGCGGGACGGGCGGGACGGGCGGGACCGGCCCCACGATCAGCCCCTCGCCCTCGCCGGACGTGTCGACGCGGACCGTGTCGCCGTCCTTCACCTCGCCGGAGAGGATCTTCTTGGCGAGGCGGTCGCCGATGGCGGTCTGGACGAGGCGGCGCAGGGGGCGGGCGCCGTAGGCCGGGTCGTTGCCCTCGTCGGCCAGCCAGGTGAGGGCCTCGGGGGTGACGTCGAGGGTCAGGCGGCGGTCGGCGAGGCGCTTGGCCAGGCGGTCGAGCTGGAGGCGGGCGATGCGCTCCAGCTCCGCCTTGTCCAGCGCGGAGAAGACGACGAGGTCGTCCAGGCGGTTGAGGAACTCCGGCTTGAAGGAGGCCCGGACCACTTCGAGGACCTGCTGCTTCTTCTCCGTCTCACTGGTGACCGGGTCCACCAGATACTGGCTGCCCAGGTTCGACGTGAGAATCAGGATCGTGTTGCGGAAGTCGACCGTCCGGCCCTGACCGTCGGTGAGTCGGCCGTCGTCCAGGACCTGGAGGAGGATGTCGAAGACCTCCGGGTGGGCCTTCTCCACCTCGTCCAGGAGCACCACGCTGTACGGCCTGCGCCGTACGGACTCGGTGAGCTGGCCGCCCTCCTCGTAGCCGATGTAGCCCGGCGGGGCACCGACCAGCCGGGCCACGCTGTGCTTCTCGCCGTACTCCGACATGTCGATGCGGATCATGGCCCGCTCGTCGTCGAAGAGGAAGTCGGCCAGCGCCTTCGCGAGTTCCGTCTTGCCGACGCCCGTCGGGCCGAGGAAGAGGAAGGAGCCGGTGGGGCGGTCGGGGTCGGAGATGCCGGCGCGGGAGCGTCGTACGGCGTCGGAGACGGCCCGCACGGCCTCGCTCTGGCCGATCAGACGGCGGCCCAGCTCGTCCTCCATACGGAGCAGCTTCTGGGTCTCGCCCTCCAGGAGGCGGCCCGCCGGGATGCCGGTCCAGGAGGCGACGACGTCCGCGATGTCGTCGGCGCCGACCTCGTCCTTGACCATGGTGTTCTTGGACGCCGCGGCCTCCTCCTCGGCCTCGGAGGCCTCCTCCAACGCCCGCTCCAGCGTGGGGATCTCGCCGTAGAGGAGCTTGGAGGCAGTGTCGAAGTCGCCGTCGCGCTGGGCGCGTTCGGCCTGGCCGCGCAACTCGTCGAGCTTCTCCTTCAGTTCACCGACGGCGTTGAGGGACTGCTTCTCCTTCTCCCAGCGGGCGGTGAGGCCCCGCAGCTCCTCCTCCTTGTTGGCGAGGTCGCGGCGCAGCTTCTCCAGGCGATCGCGGGAGGCGGCGTCGGTCTCCTTGTCGAGGGCCATCTCCTCCATGCGGAGCCGGTCCACGGACCGCTGGAGCTCGTCGATCTCGACGGGCGAGGAGTCGATCTCCATGCGCAGCCGGGAGGCCGACTCGTCGACGAGGTCGATGGCCTTGTCGGGCAGGAAGCGGGAGGTGATGTACCGGTCGGAGAGGGTGGCGGCGGCGACCAGCGCCGCGTCCGCGATCACGACCTTGTGGTGGGCCTCGTAGCGGCCCTTGAGGCCGCGCAGGATGGCGATGGTGTCCTCGACGGTCGGCTCGGCGACCAGCACCTGCTGGAAGCGGCGCTCCAGCGCCGGGTCCTTCTCGATGCGCTCGCGGTACTCGTCGAGGGTGGTGGCGCCGACCATGCGCAGCTCACCGCGGGCCAGCATCGGCTTCAGCATGTTGCCGGCGTCCATGGCGGAGTCGCCGCCCGCGCCCGCGCCGACGACGGTGTGCAGCTCGTCGATGAAGGTGACGATCTGCCCGTCGGAGTTCTTGATCTCCGCGAGGACCGTCTTCAGCCGCTCCTCGAACTCGCCCCGGTACTTGGCCCCGGCGACCATGGCGCCGAGGTCCAGCGCGACGAGCCGCTTGTTCTTCAGGGACTCGGGCACGTCACCCTTGATGATCCGCTGGGCGAGGCCCTCGACGACGGCGGTCTTGCCGACGCCGGGCTCGCCGATGAGGACCGGGTTGTTCTTCGTACGGCGGGACAGCACCTGCACGACGCGCCGGATCTCCTGGTCCCGGCCGATGACCGGGTCGAGCTTGCCCTCGCGCGCGGCGGCGGTGAAGTCGGTGCCGAACTTCTCCAGGGCCTTGTACGACCCCTCCGGATCGGCTGTGGTCACCCGACGTCCTCCCCTGGCCTTCTGGAACGCCTCCTGCAACTTCCTGGCGTCCGCCCCCTGCCGGGAGAGTACGTCCCCGGCCTGTCCGCCCTTCGCGGCGATCCCGATGAGGAGGTGCTCGGTGGAGACGTACTCGTCCCCGAGCTCCTTCGCCTTGGCCTGGGCCTCGGCGACCACGCTCAGCAGTTCGCGGTTGGGCTGGGGCGGCGACACGGTGGACCCGGTCACGCTGGGCAGCGCGGCCACGATCTTCTCGGCGCCGAGGCGTACGGCCGCCTGGTCGGCGTCGACCGCGGCGAGCAGGTCGGTGATGTTCTCGCTCGCCTCCCCGGCCTGCCCCTGGAGCAGAGCCAGCAGCAGGTGGGCAGGGGTGAAGTCCGGGTTCCCCTCGGACACGGCCCGGGTGCTGGCCGCGTTGATCGCGTCCCGGCTCCTGTTGGTCAGCTCGGCGTCCACGTTCGCGCTTCCCTCCTTGCGTCAGTCGTCGGTCATGGTGACTTGGGCAACGTGCATAAAGTTGAGTCTATTCCACTCAAGATGGAGTGGGGAGGCATACCGGGAACCGCGTTGACCGCGTACGTGGCATCACCGCTAGATTCCAGGACCGTGAGCACACACCGAGTGGACCCGGGTGACCCGGACGCCGAGTATCTCCGCTTCTGGCAGGAGCGCCATCTCTGCACACTGACCACCCTCCGCGCCGACGGCAGCCCCCATGTGGTGCCGGTCGGGGTTACATACGATCCCGGGGCGCGGCTCGCTCGGGTGATCACCTTCACGACGAGCCTGAAGGCACGGAATGTGCGCGCGGCCGGGGCGGAGGGCGCCCGGGTCGCCGTATGTCAGGTGGAGGGCGGGCGCTGGGCGACGCTGGAGGGGCGCGCGTTCGTCCACGAGGACCGGGAGCGGGTCGCGGAGGCGGAGCGGCGGTACGCGGAGCGGTACGGCAGGGAGCCTCGGCCGAACCCGGCCCGGGTGGTCATAGAGATCGGACTGACGGCGGCGCTGGGACGCGGCTGACGGTCACCGACCGCTTCCGGTTGGCCTTTTTTCGGACAGAGGAGAGGGCGGGAGGGGGCAGGTCGGCCTATGCCCATACCGGTGGCCATCCTGAAATGTCCCCCAAAGCCTGCAGCGGCGTCACCGTGTTCAGGTCACGGTGACGCCGCTGCTGGGGGGGAAGCGCCTGAGCGATTTGAAACGACGGGGGAATCGCTTCAGGCACTGCGGGGGGTGGCTGAGACGGCCCTGGAGGCCTGGGTCTCCGGCTCGGGGAGCCGGTGGTCGCGCTGGTCGAGATTGACGAAGACCATCCCGTACCGAACGGCACACCGCACTGGCTGCGGCGCGCCGCGCGGACGCCGCAGACACCGGTACGCCCGGATGTCCTCGTCCTCGTCCCGGGTCACCACCACCGGCTCACCGAACACGGTCACCATCAACGAGTCACCGCTGTGGGGGATGGCGGTGGCCAGGTCGATGAAGTGCCAACCGGAGCGGTAGGCGGTGGCCATTTCGCGTCGGAAGGATCGGTCGTCGGGAGGAGTCGTCATGTCAGTTCAGTCCCAGACGCTGTCTTGTTCGCCGGTCTCCCCGGTGCCACTGGCATCCGCTGCCGCGATGGCCGTCGTCACCTCGTCACCGTTCGCCGGGCGATCACCGCTCTCCGCACCGGAAAGGCCGCTCAGCGCCCCGAGAGCCACAACGGTGGAGAAGGCGGCGACAAGCACCGAGCGAAGCATTCTGTTACGCATAGTCGGCTTCGTCCTCACTTGAAGGTCCCCTCTTCCCCCGTCGGGTATGACGATGACTCATTCGGGCACGTCATGGCCACATAATCGATGCATCATGTTCCTGCATGTTCAGGACCCTGGGGGGTAGAGATTTGGTGACAAACCGAACTAAAGCGACGCATCCCCATCCAGTGACCGAGCTGTGCGAGGAAGGCGGACGCCTCTACGCGAACGCCCTGCGGACGGGACGTATAGCTCGCACGGACGTGGAGTCCGTGCCCTGCCTGATGGAGTTCGCGCTCCTTCATCCCGACCCTGACGACACCGGCTGGCTGCGCCCCGTCGCCCCCCTGGTCGCCCTGGCTCAGCGGCTCACCCCCATAGAGCGCGAGATCAGCGAGCGCCGACGGCTGTCGGTCGAGCTCTCCGATGCCTTCGAACCCTTCATGGCACTCACCGCCCAGGGGTCGTCGCCCACCCACTCGATCACAGTCCTGGAAGGCCTGGACCGCATCAACACGGCACTCGATCTGGCCACGGCCGAGTGCCAGACCGAGATGCTCACCGTCCAGCCGAGCGGCCGCCGCCGCCCCGACCAGCGGCTCATCGAGGGACTGGAGCGCGACCGGCCGCTGATCGAACGCGGGGTGCGGCTGCGCACCCTGTACCAGCACACCGCCCGGTACAGCCCGGAGCGACTGGCGTACATCGACCAGATCGGCGACGGCAAGGTGGAGATCCGCACGATCGACGAGCTCGTCGAGCGGCTGATCATCTGCGACGAGACCGTCGCCTTCATCCCCGTCCGGGACGACCGGCAAGTCGCTCTGGAGCTGCGCCACCCCGGCCTCGTCCGTTACCTGGTCAAGGTCTTCGAGTTCATGTGGGGCCGGTCGGTCCCGCTGAACGCCGGCGCCCCCTACGAAACCGCCCCCGACGGCATCACCGACATCCAGCACTCCATCGCCAAGCTCCTCATCGAGGGCCACGTAGACGAGGCCATCGCCCGTCGCCTCGGCATGAACGTACGCACCTGCCGCGCCCACATAGCCAAGCTGGCGACGTCGCTCGGCAGCGGTAGCAGGGCCCAACTCGGCTACCTCATAGCCCAGTCGGGGATTCTGAACCAGGAGGAATGACGCGGAGGCGGGCGCGGCTCGGTTGTCTCATCGGGGGGTCGGGGATTCCGGAGCGCGAACCGGAGCCGGAGCCGGAGCGGTAGGCGCCGGGGAGGACAGGGCGGCCAGGTCGTCCGGGGTCGACGGGCGGGGTGGGCCGTCGAGGCCGGCCTGGGCTATGCGGACGCCCAGCTGCGTACGGCTGGCGGCGCCGAGGCGCTCGGAGAGGCGGGCGATGTGGGCCCGGCAGGTGCGGACGCTGATGCCGAGCCGTTCGGCGACCACCGCGTCCTGATGGCCCTCGGCGAGCATCGCGGCGATGGAACGCTCCCGATGGGTGATGCCGGTGATGCCGGTCGACGGGAGGGGCGCGGCCAGCGGGATGCCGAGGCGCCAGAGCCGTTCGAAGACGGTGACCAGGTAGTCGACGAGGGCCGGGTGGCGGATCTCCAGGGCCATGGTCCGGTCGCTGTTGGCGGGGATGAAGGCCACCGTGCGGTCGAAGACGATGAGGCGTTCGACGACCTCGTCCAGGGTGCGGGCCTGCGTCGCGCCGCCCATCAGCTCCATGTAGTTGTGCAGGCCCTGCCCGTGGCGGGCCACATGCGTGTACAGGTCCCGCATGCGCACCCCCCGGCGGCACATCGCCATCGCCCGGTGCAGCCCCTCGCGCAGCTCGTCCTCGCGCCGGATGCCGCCGGGCTGGACGGTCAGTACCTCCGTGGTGCAGCGGTCGGTGGCCTCGTCGATCGCCGCCCGGATGCGGGACAGCCCGTCGAGCACCCGGATCGCCGTGCTGTCCGTCGGCTTCAGGGCCCGGGAGCCGCCGAGGCCCGCGTACCACTCGACGGCGTCGACCGCCGCGCCCATCCGGGCCTGACTGGCGCTGACCTCCGCGTGGACGCCGCGCAGCAGCCGGGTCATGACCTCCTGCGGGGAGGTGGGCACCAGCCAGCCCATGTCGTCGGGGTCGGGGTGCAGCAGGGCGAGTTCGACCAGGCAGGGCACGGTGTCGGCGTCCTCGCGCGGGACGCGGCCCCGCCGTACGGCTCTGGAGTACAAGCGGTCCCCGGCCGCGCAGAGCCGGTCGGCGCCATGCGGATGCTCCTCGGTCACGTGCCCGGCCATCACCCAATTCACCCCCGGTTCCAGCCTGTTCGCAGCGCAACTATGCGCGGCCCGCACCGGCTCCGCAACACGACCGCACCATCTCTTCGTCCCTGTTCGACCCGTTGTGATCGGATACCTTCACCCCTCAGGCAGTTCGCTTTGCAACAAGCTGAAGATGGCGGCGGAACGCGGGTCCTGTGCAGGGTGGGTGAAGCTGATCGGGGTCGATCACCGGGTGGAGTACAGGGCCGAAGTGCGCGGATCGGCCGAACCGCTGAGCGGACCCCTCCGCTCCCCCGCCGGGCCGTACTTCAAACCCTCCGTTTCCCCAGGTCGCCGCCGTCCCCGCAAGCTGCCGGAAATGCCGTCGTGACCAGGCCGTTACGGGTCGCGCTTACCGTCGGGCCATGGCGGACATATTTGACGCGTACGCGTTGGCCGACGCGTGGGACGAGATGTTTGAGCGGCCGGGGGAGGTCAGGGCCGCCTATGAGCCGGTCCTGGCGGCTCTCCAGCCCATCGAGCCCGCCGAACTGCGGTTCAGGGCGGACCAGATGGCGCGGGCCTTCACCGACCGGGGCGTGACGTACGCGTTCGCGGGCGAGGAGAGACCATGGCCGCTGGACCTGGTGCCACGGATTCTGGACGCGCTGGAGTGGGACCTCATCCAGCGCGGGGTCGCCCAGCGCGTACGGGCGCTGGAGGCGTACCTCGCCGACGCCTACGGGCCGTGCCGGGCGTTCGAGGACGGGGTCGTGCCGTGGCGGCTGCTGCTCAACTCCCCGCACTTCCACCGGGCCGCGCACGGGGTGGAGCCTCCCGGCGGGGTCCGTATCCATGTCGCCGGCATCGATCTGGTCCGGGACGAGGCGGGCGACTTCCGGGTGCTGGAGGACAACGTCCGGGTGCCGTCCGGGGTCTCGTACGTCATCGAGAACCGGCGGGCGATGACGCGGGTGCTCCCGTCGCTCTTCGCGGAGCAGCACGTCGTGCCCGTCGACGGCTACGCGCAGAAGCTGCTGGCCGCGCTCAGGGCCGCCGCGCCCGGCTCCATCGGTGACCCGCGCGTCGTCGTCCTCACCCCGGGCCCCAGCAACGCCGCCTACTTCGAACACGCCCTGCTGGCCCGTCTGATGGGCGTCCAGCTGGTCGAGGGCCACGACCTGGTCTGCCGGGGCAACCGGGTGTGGATGCGGACCACACGCGGGGAGATGCCGGTCCATGTCGTATACCGGCGGCTCGACGACGACTTCCTCGATCCGCTCCACTTCCGGCCCGACTCGGTGATCGGCTGCCCGGGCATCATGGGCGCCGCCATGGCCGGCAACGTCACGCTGGCGAACGCCGTGGGCAACGGCATCGCGGACGACAAGCTCCTCTACACGTACGTCCCGGATCTCATCCGCTACTACCTCTCCGAGGAACCGATTCTGCCGAACGTCGAGTCCTTCCGGCCGGACGAGCCCGGACAGTTGGAGGCCGTGCTCGACCAGATCGACCAGCTGGTGATCAAACCGGTCGACGGGGCCGGCGGGCAGGGCATCGTCATCGGGCCGAAGGCCGACCGGGAGACACTGGAGCGCACCCGGCAGGCCGTGGCCGCCGACCCGCGCGGCTGGATCGCGCAGCGGCCGGTCGCCCTGTCCACCTCCCCCACCCTCGCGGGCGAACGCATGGCCCCGCGCCACATCGACCTGCGGCCCTTCGCCGTGAACGACGGCGACGAGGTGTGGGTCCTGCCCGGCGGACTGACCCGGGTCGCCCTCCAGGAGGGCAACCTCATCGTCAACTCCAGCCAGGGCGGCGGCTCCAAGGACACCTGGGTGCTCGCCGAGGGACCCGCCGAGCAGCCGTCCGAGGAGGTCGGCGGCCCCTTGCTGGAGAAGGCGCCGCGCCAGCTCGGGCCCGACGGCGCCGGCACCGTCGTACAGGAAGGGGCGCAACAACAGTGAACGACGTGATCCTCTCCCGGATAGCCGAGGCCCTGACCTGGACGGGGCGGTACGTGGAGCGGGCCGACGCCACCGGCCGCATCCTCGACGCCTACCTCCACCGCCTCCTCGAAGACCCCTGGCGCGACGAGGACGTGGCCTGCCGCTCGCTGTACGCGATCCTCGGCGTGGACGCGCCCGACCAGCACTGCGACATGCAGCAGGTGCTGGACCAGCTGGCCTTCGACGCCCGCTCGACGGGCTCCATCGAGGGCGCGCTCGGGGCGGCCCGCCTCAACGCCCGCAGCGCCCGCGAGGCCGTCTCCTCCGAGATGTGGGAGTGCCTGAACTCCACCTGGCACGCCCTCGCCGACCAGCGGACGGCCGCCCGCCGCACCGGCGGCCCGTACGCCTATCTGGAGCTGGTACGACGCCGGGCGGCGCTTTTCTTCGGCCTCGCCGACTCGACGATGAGCCGCGACGACAGCTGGCGTTTCGTCGTCCTCGGCCGCAGCCTGGAGCGCGTGGACATGACCGTACGGCTGCTGTCCGTGCGCGTCCTCGACGCGGCGCACGCGCCCGACTGGCCGACCCTGCTGAGCGCCAGCGGCGCCGACGAGGCGTACGCGCGCGTGCACGGCGGCTTCGGCGACAGTCCGAAGGTGGCCGAGTTCCTGCTGCTCGACCGGGCCTTCCCGCGCTCGGCGCTGCACGCGCTGACCACGGCCGAGGAGTGCCTGGCCGCGCTCGGCCGCCCCCGCCAGGACCCGGCCCGCCGCCCGATCGGTGCCCTGCGCACCCACCTCGAATATCTCGACTCCGAGGCCCTGGAAGCCGGACTGCCCGTACTGCTGCGGGACCTGCAGCAGGCGTGCATGGCCTCGGCGGAGGCGGTGGCCGAGAAGTTCTTCCCGTACCAGGGCCCCGTCGAGTGGGCCCAGGAAGGCGCGTGAGCAGCACCATGACATCCCCGACCCCGACCCCGGCCACGAGGGCGACCCGGCGCCTGCGCATCCGGCACATCACCCGCGTCGCCTACGCCCAGCCCGCGGCCTCCTCGCACAACGAGGTCCGCATGACCCCGCTGACCCTCCCCCACCAGACCACGCTGGACGCCCGCGTGCTGGTGAACCCCTCGACGCCGACCTGGTCGTACTGGGACTACTGGGGCACCCAGGTCACCGGCTTCGACCTCATCGACCCCCACTCCGACCTGACGATCACCGCGTCCAGCCTGGTGGAGACATCACCGCCGGAGCCGCTGCCGCACGCGCCCGCCTGGGCGGAGGTCACCTCGGCGACCGCCGGCTCCCGCCTCCTGGAGTACCTGACCGCGACCGGCCGTACGGCGGTCCCGGCCGAGCTGGTCGAGCGGGCGCGGGCGGTGGCCGCCGGGCTCGACCTGCACGAGACGGCGGTCGCGGTGTCGTCGATGGTCGCCGACCATGTGGCGTACGTGCCGGGCGCCACCGGCGTGCACACCAGCGCGACCGAGGCGTGGGAGCAGGGGGCGGGCGTCTGCCAGGACATCGCCCACCTCACCCTCGGCATGCTGCGCGCCCTCGGCCTGCCCACCCGCTACGTCTCCGGCTACCTCCACCCCGAGCGCGAGGCCGAACTCCACCGGCCCGTCGCCGGGCAGAGCCACGCGTGGATCGAGTACTGGGCGGGCGACTGGACCGGCTACGACCCCACCAACCGCGTCCCCGCCGACGAGTCCCACGTCGTCGTGGGCCGCGGCCGCGACTACGACGACGTGACCCCGCACAAGGGCATCTACCGGGGGGTGGCCGGGGGGCCGCCGGAGGTGACGATCGAGTTCACGCGGGTGGCGTGAGGGGGCCGAAGCCGGGGGCCGGCCGAGCCGGCCCGGACCGGTCCCGCCGGACCCGCTAGTTCAGGTCGATCGCGTCGCAGTCCGCCTTGAAGTCGCTCGTGCAGATCTGCTTGACGGTGTAGATGCCGTCCTGGATGACCGTGTCCTCGATGTTCTTCCTGGTCAGCGCGATCGGGGGCACCAACTGGGCGGGGATGTTCTTGGTGGTCGGGGAGTCGATGCTGTCGGTGGTGAGGGCGTCGAACTCGATGGAGCGGCCCTGGACCTTGGCGACGGCCATCTCGGCGGCGGCGCTCGCCTGCAGCGGGAAGGACTTGTACACCGTCATGTACTGGTCGCCCGAGACGATCCGCTGCACCGCGTCCAGGTCGGCGTCCTGCCCGGTGACCGGCGGCACCTTGGCGACCCCGGCGGTCTTCAGCACGTCGATGACGGCACCGGCGATGCCGTCGTTGGCGGCGTAGACGGCGTCGATGTTGTCGATGCCGAGCTTGGCGACGGCCTTCTCCATGTTGACCTTGGCGACGGCCGGGTCCCAGTCCTTGGTGTCGTACGTCTCGGAGATCGTCACCTTGTCCTGGAGCTCGGAGAGGGCGCCCTCCTTGAACATGGCGGCGTTCGGGTCGGTGGTCGACCCGTTCATCATGACGATCTTGTTGGCGGCGCTGTCACCCAGGTCCTCGACCAGCGAGCGGCCCTGCACCTGCCCCACGAGCTGGTTGTCGAAGGAGACATAGCCGTCGATCGGGCCCTGGGCCAGCCGGTCGTAGGCGATGACGGGGACGCCCGCGTCGTGCGCCGTCTGCACGGCGGGCTCGATGGTCTTGGAGTCGACGGCGTCGACGATGATGATGTCGACCTTGTCCTCCACCATCTGCTCCATCTGGCGGTTCTGGGTCTCCTGGTCCTTCTCCGCGTTGGCGTACTCGGTGACACCCTTGTTGTCGGTCAGCTCGGCGATCTTCTTCTTGATGTTGGGGTAGTCGAACTGCTCGTACCGCTTGGTGTCCTTGTCGGGGAACAGCACACCCACCGTGATGTCGTCACCCTTCGTGGGGCTCGCCTCGACGCTGTCCCCGACGTCCACGACCCCGCAGGCGGCGAGGGAGACCGCCGCGGCGGAGGCGGCGAGGGAGACGGCGGTGCGACGCAGTGCGGTGTGACGACGTATACGGATGCTGGGGGTGTAGCCGGTGGTACGGGGGTTCACATCAAGGGCCTTCCGGGCGTGGGTGCAGGCACTGCGACCCAGGTGGCTGAAAGCCAACGCGGTGACCACCTCAGCGTCAAGGAGTAATCACTTAACGAGATGACAACAGCCTGGTGTGGTCTCGGTCTGAAGAGGGTAGAGCAACGGCCCCTCTGTGTCGCCGCGCGACCGTCACGTGACACGAGTCGACGGCTGCCGCCGGGAGCCCCCCAGGGCGAACGGCCGCCGTACGGCCGCCAGTTGGGGCAGTTGAGGCAGTTGTGCCGCACGCCACCCGTGGCCGGGTTCCTCGTGTACGGCGTGCCAGGTCAGCGGGGTGGCTAGGCTCCCTCGGATGGACGCGGACATGACGACAGCGACCGGGATGATCAACGTTCCCGGGGGTTCGGTGACCCTTTCCGACCGACGGACCGACCACAGGTGGGTGGTGGACCTCACTCCGTACCGCCTCGCCGCCCAGACGGTCACCCGCGAGGCGTACGACCGCGTACTGGGCCTGCCGCCGCCCTCCGACCGGTTACCCAGCGTGAACATTTCATGGTGGGACGCGGTCCGCTTCTGCAACGCGCTCTCGGCGTCGGCGGGGCTGACCCCCGTATACGAACTGAACGGTGAGGAGACGGCCGAACGCCTCCCCGGCGCCGACGGCTACCGCCTGCCCACCGAGGCGGAGTGGGAGCACGCCTGCCGCGCGGGGACGACCGGCCCCCGCTACGGCCCCCTCGACGACATCGCCTGGCACCGCGCCAACTCCGCCGACCGCCTCCACGAGTCCGGCACCAGACGCCCCAACCCCTGGGGCCTGCACGACATGCTCGGCAACGTCTGGGAGTGGTGCTGGGACCTCTACGACCCCGACGTCTACGGCACCTACCGGGTCCTGCGCGGCGGGGGCTGGTTCGACGAGCACTGGAGCTGCCGGGCGTCGGTACGGCGCCGTAGCCATCCGACGTTCCGGGTGGACGACGTGGGGTTCAGGGTGGCGCGGTCGGGGGCGGGGTGAGGGGGACGACTGCGGGGACGGATGAGGGAGCGGCTGAGGGGGCGGCTGAGGGGGCCGGCTGAGGGGGCCGGCTGAGGGGGCCTATCTGCCGCGCCGGTTGGGGTCCGGGCCGGCGCTCGGCCCTTGCTGCGGGGCCGGGCGGGCGGGGCCCGTGCGGCGTGCCTGGCCGGGGGCTTGGGGGGTGGCTTGGGGGGTGGTGGGGGTGCCGCCGGGGTTGGGGGTGCTGCGGGAACGGGCGGCGGCGGCTGTGGGGGATGTCGGTGGTGCTGTCTGCGGTGCTGACGGTGGTGCTGTCTGCGGTGCTCTCGGTGGTGCTGACGTCGGCGGCTGTGTGGTCGAGGCCGACGCCGGAGGAGATGTCTGGGGAGCCGCTGAGGGAGCTGCCGAGGGCGATGCGGACGGCGGTGTCGGCGCAGGCGGCACTGGCGACGCTGGCGACGCTGGCGGCACTGGCGGCACTGGCGACGCTGGCGACGCCGTCGG
>NZ_JAEMUX010000045.1 GCF_016598475.1 Streptomyces adelaidensis | reverse complement strand
ACGGGCGGACGCGGGCCGGGTGGTGTCCCGCAGGGCGTTCACGGCGGTGAGGAGCACGCCGCGCCCGGCGGCCTGGTCGTCGGGGACCCCGGCGGCGGCACGACCGTAGAGGCGCGCGCCCTCCTCCAGGACCAGTTCGGTGTCGATGCCGGCCGGGACCTTGATCTGGGCATGGCGGCGCCAGGTGGTGATCGGGTCGCTCCAGCCCTCGACGGCGTAGGTCCAGCGGCCCTCGCTCGGTGCCAAGACGGTGGCGCCCCAGCGGTCGGTGCCGGGGGCGAGTTCGCGCATCGGGGTCCAGCCGGCCGGGCGGCCCTGCGGGTCCTTGAGCACGACATTGGCGGCGACCGCGTCGTGGCCCTCGCGGAAGACCACGGCCGAGACCTCGAACGCCTCGCCCACGACGGCCTTCGCCGGTCGGCGGCCGTGATGGACGGTCGGCCGTACGTCGAGGACCGGTATCCGGCCGATGGCCGGGGTGCCCGGCGGATGGACGGTTGTGGGTGTGGTTGGGGGTGCGCTTGTCGGTGCGGTCGTCGGTTGGGTCGGCGGAGCGGATTGCGCGGTGCTCGGCGCTGTGTCCGTCACCGTGCTCGGCGCCGTGCTTGGGGGCGCGTTCGTTGGTGTGTTTGTCGGCGCGGACGGATCGGTGCGCGCCGGGCGTGCGGGGCGCGCGTCGGTGCTGTCCGGCGTGGCGGCGGTGGTACTGGTCGTCGAGGGGGCTGACGAGTGGTGCGTGGCGGGCATGACCGCTCCTGTCCGCGTCAACGTGGGTGGGCGGATGAGGGTGTGAGGAGGTGGGGCCAACGGGACGTACCGGTGGAGCCTTCCCACAGGGTGCGGGTGGGCATTCCGGCACTTTGTTAACTACTCACGCGTATGTCTACACACAAGACCGGCCTCGTCCGAGAGGGGCGAGGCCGGTCACTGTAGTCGCTCTGGGTAAAGGGGCGTTCACCTGTGGTGTTACAGGCGCCCTAAGGATTGTCGACTTGGAGAAGTTTGTTCGGGGAGCCCGGATATCTGTCCTTGACCTTGCCCGAAACCGCGCGCCCCACCAGTGCCTTGGCCACTGCGGCCGGTGACGCCGACGGATGGTCGGCCAGGTACAGCGCGGCCGCGCCCGCCGCGTGCGGGGTCGCCATGGACGTACCCGAGTAGGTCGCCTTCCCGGTGTCGTTCTTGTTCGACGCGGAGGTGATGGACATGCCGGGGGCGAACAGGTCCAGGCTCGGGCCCCAGTTCGAGAAGTCGGCGCGGACGTCGTTCCTGCCGGTGGCGCCGACCGTGATCGCCTGCTTGACGCGGGCGGGCGAGTAGAGGTCCGCGGCGAGTGCGTCGTTGCCCGCGGCGACCGCGTAGGTGACCCCGGACGCTATGGAATTCCGTACGGCGGCGTCGAGCTGGGCGTTGCCGAATCCGCCCAGGCTCATGTTGGCCACGGCCGGTTTCCTCGCGTGCTCGGTGACCCAGTCGATACCGGCGATGACCTGGGCGGTCGTCCCCGCGCCGGCGTTGTCGAGGACACGTACGGAGACGACCTTCGCCTTCTTGGCGACGCCGTACCTGGTGCCGACGGCGGTGGCCGCGACATGGGTGCCGTGACCGTTGCCGTCCTGTGCCGTCCGGTCGTTCTGGACGAAGTCCCAGCCGTTGCTCGCCCGGCCGCCGAAGTCCTTGTGCGTGATCCGTATACCGGTGTCGATCACGTATACGGTGACGCCTTTGCCGGCCGACTCCGGCCAGGTGTAGCTCTTGTCGAGCGGCAGGTTCGACTGGTCCAGCCGGTCCAGGCCCCAGGACGGCGGATTCGGCTGGTTGTGGTCGTAGGTGACCCTTGTGTCCTGGACGACCGAGGCCACGCGGGAGTCCGCCGCGAGACGACTGGCCTGTTTCGCGCCGGTCCTCACGGAATATCCGTTCAGGACCGAGCTGTACATGTGGCCTATTTCCGCCCCGTACTTCTCCGCTATGCCCTTGCCGGCCTTCGACGGGGCCTTCGTCCCCGCCTTCAGTGTCACGATGTAACTGCCGCTGACGGAACCGGGACCACCGGCTCCGCCGACGTACCCCTCCGGAGCGGCGTGCGCGGGCGGGGCGATGGCCGAAAGCATCGCGGCCATGACGACCACGGTGACGGCCGCCGTGACGACCGCTGTGAGGTCTGCCGTCCGGCGCGGATGCCCTCCCGTCCAGCGCGGACGCCTGTTTCTCGCCTCTGGCGAATGGTGCATGTGTGAGAACCCCCTCCTCAACTCGGCGCACCGACACCAGGTTTCGCCGGAGGGCCGTCGAGGACGGCCCCCGGGCCCGCCCGGGTTCGGCCGAGGTCGGCCGGTACGCCACTGGGCAGCGTCTCGTGCGGTGTGAAGCGCCACAAGGTCGCACAGAGGGGCGGAATCGGCCATATCGCCCGTGGGGTACATGTGAAGGTTGCGGCTGGGTTGCGGCGAATTCAGGACTGAACGTGCGGCGGTGGACTGCCCGGCCGGGCGGCCGGGGTACGGATGCGCCGTAATCGCATACCGAAGGACGCGCCGTAGTTGCCGGGCCCGCGCGCCGCTACCGTCGGGGGTGACGAACGGGCGCACAGCGACAGTGCGTCCCCCGGCCCGTACGTCCTGGTGTGAAGGTGGAATCCTCCGTGAAGGCCATCCGCAGATTCACCGTCCGACCCGTCCTCCCCGAAGCCCTGCACCCGCTCAGCGAGCTGGCGCGCAATCTGCGCTGGTCCTGGCACGCGGAGACCCGTGACCTCTTCCAGTCGGTCGACACCGAGCGCTGGGCCGCGTCCGGCGGTGACCCCGTACGCCTCCTCGGCTCCGTCTCCACCCGGCGGCTGGCCGAACTCGCCGACGACCGGCGCTTCCTGCGCCGCCTGACGGCCGCCGCCGACGACCTGCGGGACTACGTCACCGGCGACCGCTGGTACCAGGGGCAGGCACAGATCACCGAACTCCCCGCCGCCATCGCCTACTTCTCGCCCGAGTTCGGCATCACGGCCGCTCTGCCGCAGTACTCCGGCGGCCTCGGCATCCTCGCCGGCGACCATCTGAAGGCGGCCAGCGACCTCGGCGTACCCCTCATCGGCGTAGGTCTCCTCTACCGGCACGGCTACTTCCGCCAGTCGCTCTCCCGCGACGGCTGGCAGCAGGAGCACTATCCGGTGCTGGATCCGAACGAACTGCCCCTGGTGCCGCTCCAGGAGGCCGACGGATCTCCCGCCCAGGTCAACCTGGCGTTGCCCGGCGGCCGTTGGCTGCACGCCCGCATCTGGCAGGCACAGGTGGGCCGCGTGCCTTTGCTGCTCCTGGACTCGGACGTCGAGGAGAACGACCTCGGCGAACGCGGCGTGACCGACCGGCTGTACGGCGGCGGCAGCGAACACCGTCTGCTCCAGGAGATGCTGCTCGGCATAGGAGGGGTACGGGCCGTGCGCACGTACTGCCGGCTCACCGGCCACGCGGGGCCCGAGGTCTTCCACACCAACGAGGGCCACGCCGGCTTCCTCGGCCTGGAACGCATCGCCGAACTCCGCGACGAGGGCCTCGACTTCGACGCCGGCCTGGAGGCGGTCAGGGCCGGCACGGTCTTCACCACCCACACCCCCGTCCCCGCCGGCATCGACCGCTTCGACCGCGAGCTGGTGGCCCGGCACTTCGGCCCCGACGCCGAACTCCCGCGCATCGACGTCGAACACATCCTGGGCCTCGGCATGGAGACGTACTCGGGCGGCGACCCGAACGTCTTCAACATGGCGGTCATGGGACTACGGCTCGCGCAGCGGGCCAACGGCGTCTCGGTGCTGCACGGCCAGGTCAGCCGGGAGATGTTCTCGGGCCTGTGGCCGGGCTTCGACCCGGAGGAGGTGCCGATCACCTCGGTGACCAACGGGGTGCACGCCCCGACCTGGGTCGCCCCGGAGGTCTTCCGCCTCGGCTCCCGCCAGATCGGCGCCGAACGGACCGAGGACGCCATGACGGTCGGCGGCTCGGACCGCTGGGACGCGGTCGGGGACATCCCCGACCAGGACGTCTGGGAGCTGCGCAGAAACCTGCGCGAGCAGCTGGTGACGGAAGTACGGGAACGCATGTACGCCTCCTGGCGTCAGCGCGGCGCCGGTACGGCCGAACTGGGCTGGATCGACGGCGTGTTGGACCCGGACGTCCTGACCATCGGCTTCGCGCGCCGCGTCCCCTCGTACAAGCGTCTGACCCTGATGCTGCGCGACCAGGACCGCCTGATGGATCTGCTGCTGCACGCGGAGCGGCCGGTGCAGATCGTGGTCGCGGGCAAGGCCCATCCGGCGGACGACGGCGGCAAACGCCTGATCCAGGAGCTGGTGCGCTTCGCGGACGACCCGCGCGTACGCCACCGCATCGTCTTCCTCCCCGACTACGGCATGGCGATGGCCCAGAAGCTCTATCCCGGCTGTGACGTCTGGCTGAACAATCCGCTGCGACCGCTGGAGGCGTGCGGCACGAGCGGAATGAAGGCGGCGCTGAACGGCTGCCTGAACCTGTCCGTCCTGGACGGCTGGTGGGACGAGTGGTTCCAGCCGGACTTCGGCTGGGCCATCCCGACGGCCGACGGTACGGCGATGGACGAGGACCGCCGGGACGACGTGGAGTCGGCGGCCCTGTACGACCTGCTGGAACAGCGGGTGGCACCGCGCTTCTACGAACACGGCCAGGGCGGCCTGCCCGACCGCTGGATCGAGATGGTCCGCCAGACGCTGACGCATCTGGGGCCGAAGGTGCTGGCGGGCCGGATGGTCCGTGAATACGTCGAACGCCTCTACGCCCCGGCCGCCCGCGCCCATCGGTCCCTGACCCCGGACGTGGCACGGGAGTCGGCGCAGTGGAAGGCGAAGGTCCGGGGCTCGTGGCACCGGGTGACGGTGGACCACGTCGAGACCTCGGCCGCCCCCACGAGCACGGCGGCGGAACTCGGCGCGACGCTGGTCCTCCGCGTACGGGTCGGCCTCGGCGACCTCGCCCCGGACGACGTCGAGGTCCAGGCGGTCTCCGGCCGCGTCGACCTGGAGGACCGCATCACCGACGCGACCCACGCTCCGCTGAAACCGGCGAGCGGCCCCGACGAGGAGGGCCGCTGGCTCTACGAGGGCCCCCTGGCCCTCGACCGCACCGGCTCCTTCGGCTACACGGTCCGCATCCTGCCGGCCCACCGCCTGCTGGCCTCGGCGGCGGAACTGGGGTTGGTGGCGGTGCCGTCCGAGGGGGCGGTGGAGGGGGCGGGGGTGTTGATGCGGTGAGGCTTTCGGGCGGGGTGGCTGGTGATGGGGTCACCTCGCCCGGGTCCGGGATCTCGGGCATCGCTCAGCCGCTGTGCCCTGCCAGGAACGCCGACCAGGTGGTGGGGGAGAGGGTGAGGTGGGGGCCGGTGGGGTTCTTGGAGTCGCGGATGCGGATGGTGTGGGGGGTGCAGGGGCAGGTGGCTATCTCCAGGCATTGGCCGCCTTCGCCGCTGCTGTGCGATGACTTGCGCCAGGTGTAGGCGGCTTCGAGGCATTCGCCGCCTTCGCCGTCGCTGTAGCTCGACTTGAACCAGCTCAGCTGCTCCACGTTCATCGCCCTTCCAGCATCTTCTCGATCAGGTCCAGGGACTCGTACGGGTTGAGGGGTCGAGCGGCCTGCCCTTCGGGGTGGTGAAGACGAGGCCGTTGTCCGTCCAGCCCGTTCCGGCTGTCTGACGTTCTTCCTGCTGCCGTTCCTGGTGGATCTTGAGGGAGCTGATGCATTCGGTGGGGAGGGCGATGCGGCGCTCGGAGGCCAAGGTCTTGGTGTTCAGGACGGTCAGACCCTGGCTGTGGGTCCGCTGGAGGGAGCGGTGGATGGTGGCGGTGCCGTCGTCGAGGTCGAGGTCTTCCCGGTGGAGGCCGAGGAGTTCGCCTTTGCGGAGTCCGGTGTGCAGAGCGAGTTCGTACAGGTCGTGAAGCCGGTCGCTGTTGGCCGCACGGAGGAACTGCCGGGCTTCGGTGGCGGTGAGGGGCTGGAAACGCCGGGGGCGGGGCGTGGTCGTCTTGACGTTCCGGGCGACGTTGCGCGGCAGTTCGTCCTCGCGGACGGCATGTTCCAGGGCGGACTTGAGGACCGCGTGGACGTACGTCACGGTCAGCGGCGAGAGCCGCTTTCCGCAGCACTGGCCGATGGCGCAGCAGGACCGTTGGACGGAGTCCCGTTTCTGGGCGCAGCACTGGCAGGTGGTGCGGAGCCCGTCGAGGAAGGTGCGCACGTCGCGGGTGGTGAGCCGGGCGAGCTTCTTCGTACCGAGGCCGGGATTGAGGTGGAGACGGATGGAGGCCGCGTAGCGGGTGTGGGTGTTCTCCCGCAGGTGGTGCACGGCGACGCCGTCCAGCCAGTACGCGAGATAGGCGCTCACGGTGCTGTCGGCCGCCGCGACGGGGAGACCGCGGTTGCTGGCGGCGATCTTCTCGGTGAGCTTGGTCATCGCGTCTTTGCGGGTAGCACCGTAGACACGGACGCGCTTGCGGGTGTTGCCGGGGGCCAGCACGTATCCAGCGGCTTCCCACCGTCCGTCCTTGCGCTGGTAGACGGTCCGGTCGCCGTTCCCACGGGTGCGGGAGCGGCGGGACGAAGCGGGGCGGGCAGTGGTCATCAGGCGGCTTCCTGTTCCAGGCGGGTGCGGATGAAGTCGGTGAGGGCGTGGGTGGGGATGCGGCGGGCGCGGCCGAGGGTGAGGGAGGGGAGTTGGTGGGTGCGCAGCAGGTCGTAGACGGCGGTGCGGCTGAGTTGGAGGCGTTCCATGACCTGGGGGACGGTGAGGAGTTCGGTGTCGGCGGTCACGCGACGGCTCCCGTCCGGTCGGCGCCGGACGGCTGGCGACCGGAGTGACCGGGGCCGTCTGGGCGACTTTCGGTGGGCCGGGTAGGCCGCTTGGCTTCCATGAGGTTCGCGAGGTGGGCGAGTTCGGGCAGGAGGCCGGTTCCGGCGTACTGCCAATGCGAGATGACGAGGGTCGTGTCCGCGTTACCGCGCTGACCGGCCGTATCGGCACAGGGACCGGCTCGGTGACCGGCGGTCAGGTCACTGCGGTCATCGCGGTCACCATGCCGGTCAGCGACCGGCTGCCCGCTGGTGGGCAGGTTGCTGCCGACGGCCGTCTGCTCGGCGCGCGGGCCGACCGGGGCCGGAGCAGCGGCGTCAGCTTGACGGGTGCGCCAGGTGGTGCGTTCGGCGCGGAGGTGCGCGAGGGTGGTGGAGTAGTGGCGGGTGCGGGTGGAGAAGTGGCCTCGGAAGCCGAGCATGTGGGCCCATTGGCGCAGGCGGAGGTGGGCGTGCTGGGGCCTGGTGGCGAGGCGCCAGGCGGTGTGGATCATGCGGCGGGCGTGGTCGGTGATGTCGTGGGTGGCGAGTTCGGCGAGCAGTCGGAGGCGGTGGTCGAGGGTGCCGGTGGTGGTCTCGGCGCCTTTGGTGGCGTACTTGGCGATGTAGGCGGCGACGTGCCGCTCGGTGACCGGGCCGCCACCGGTGAAGTCCGTGCTGCGGATCGCGCGGACATCGATCTGCCGCCCGAACCGGAACACCGGTCGATTGCTCTGGCCGGTCTCCCCGGCTCCGGTCGTGTGTCCGGCGGGCTGCGGCTGGCCTTCATGCGCGATGCGGGTGCGTGTGGCGGCGGCGCGGACGGCGTGGTCGAGGAGTTGGGTGGTGGCCCAGGCGGGTGGTGTGCTGGCGGGTCCGGTGGGTCCGTCGAGGCGGATGACAGCATGGAAGTGGACCTGGCCGCGTTTTTGGTACTCGGCGACCTTGGCGTAGGAGAGCGTGGCGTGGTGTCGCAGCGCGCGTTGGGTGAGGCCGGTGGCTTTGGCGATCTCGCGGCGTAGGTGGGTGGTGAAGCGGGCCCACAGGGCGGGGGCGTGCGCGTTCCAGAGCACCGCTCCGGTGTAGTCGTAGCGGTCGGGGTCGAGCGGGGCGCCCAGCAACCGGTCGTTGTCGGGGTGGGTGTGGCCGCAGTGGCAGCGGCCGGTGTCGGGCTGGTTGTGGACGGGGCCGAAGCCGGGGGCGGTGAGGGTGGCGAACACGCGCGGGTGCGCGGCCACGCTGGTGGGGACGGTCTTGCCGCCGCGGAGTCCGGCGGCGATGAGTTGGTAGGTGTCGTAGCGGTAGACGGTGGAGCAGGCGGGGCAGCGGGTGGCACGCCGGTTGCCGCAGCGGACCAAGAGTTCGCCCGCCGGGAGTTGACCGGAGTCGTAGTGGTCGAGGATCTCGCCGGTGGCGGTGTGGAGGTGGGTGCGGTGCCCGGTGAGGCGGATCGGGTGCGCGCAGCCGCCGAGTCCGGCTATCTGTCGTGTGAGGGGTGCGAGTTGGGGTGGCGGCGAGCTTCGCCAGCTTGGCGGTGAGCCTGGCGCGGCGCTCCAGCGCCGACCGCCCTGCCGCCGCCGAGGCGGTGGCGTCCGCCGGGCAGGTCGGCGTCGTGAACGCCGACGACGGACGCGAGGCGGCTGGAACGGTCGCGGGGTACGGGAGTTGGAGTTGTGCGGGCATGCGGGAAGGGCCTTTCGGCGGGAGCGCGGAAGCGGTATGGCGCGGGGCGGCGTGGGCAGGCCGAAGTGATCGGCTCACAGGGGAACGGGGGCGCCTCGAAGTTGGGCGCGGGGGCCAGACCCAGGGGCTGGTCGGCGGGGCGCGGTGGTGATCACCGGCGGGTGCGTGACGTTAACATCGCCTCACCGGCGCATTCAAGTGCATCCCTCCTGATTCCTTTCTTGGGGGTGGTGGGACGCGGGTAGTGTGGGGCCGGCTTCCCGGTTTGGACGGGCCGGATTTCGCTGGTAGAGGGCGTGGAAAGCGGGGGTGACCGGCGTGGTGGTGGGGCGGCGCGGGCGCAGGCCGGCGGGCAGAGGGGTGCAGCTGACGTTCGAGGTCATCGCCGAGTCCTTGCGGGAGCGCATCCGCTCCGGTGGGTTGCGGCCGGGGGACGCGTTGCCGACGCAGGCCGTGTTGATGCGGGAGTTCGGGGCGGCGAGCCTGACCGTGCAGAAGGCCATGGCCCTGTTGAAGCAGGAGGGGTGGGCGGTCTCCCGCCCCGGCAAGGGCGCCTTCGTCGCCCACCACGACCACCCCGACGGAGCCGATGACCTCGATGAACCAGAGGGGACCGCCCCCGTCGGCGGGACGACGGCCCGCGTCGAGGCGCTGGAACAGACGCTGGCCGAGGCTGTTCAGCAGATCGCCGACCTTCGTGGCCGCGTCGAAGCCCTGGAGTCGGGCGGAGGCGAGCCGGGCCGCTGATCCGCCGTACCGGGGTGGTCCGGGTGTGTGCGTTCAGATTTTCTCTACGAGGTTCAAGGCGGGCCCCGCCCGCCGGAGCTGGCAGCCGTCGCCGACGGTCCCGCCGTTCACTCGGGCGGTCTGCACTGCAGGTGGCGAGCCGCCTCGGCAGCCGGGGCGTGATCCAGGGCTGCGGGAGCGGCAATCGGCCTGGTCGCAGGGCTGACCGTAACTGGGCTCCTGGCGGAGCAAGTTGTCGCCCACGACCGTCCTACGGTCGGATCGCAGGCACATGGCCGACCAGGGGACCGACCCTCACGCCCGCCGCCGGACTCTCCGAGGGCGGTGGCCTGCGTCGCCTCCGGCGGGGAGCGAAGCTCCCGGCCACCCGTCGGAGGTCGCCCCCTCCCGCCCCGGCCCCGCGCCGCCGGGCTGGGCGACGTACCAGCCCGGCCGTACGCTGCCTCTCCCGCGCGGGCCCGATCCTGCCGAAAGAAGCCGACCCTGCGCCGCCTCGGCAGGTTGCCGCTGGTTTGCGGGCGGCGCCGTGGCGGTGAGGACGAAGGGGGGAGTACGTGGGTGTGCGACGCTGGAGTGGCTGCGATCGCGGCGACGGCACACGACCTGAACTTCGAAGTCGCGCTCTCGCGACCCGTGCCATATATCATCGGCGCTATGGATAGCGGGCGGTACTCGATCGAGATCGAGCCGGAGGTGCGGCTGTGGCTGGAGAACATTCCCGCCCATCACTACAAGCAGGCCGAACGCGTCGCCGACCTGCTCGCCGAGCAGCCCACCACGCTCGACGAACCGCACTCCCGCCACCTGGGCGGCAAGCTCCGCGAGCTGCGCTTCCGCCTGGGCGATGCCCACCAGCGGATCACCTACTGGCTGGCGCCCGGCCGACGTGTCGTGCTGCTCACCGTGTTCCGCAAGGCCAAGATGCGCGAGCAGGCCGAAGTGGACCGCGCCCACGCCGCACAGCGATTGTGCGAGGCAGAGCATGAAGCCGCCGCCGAGCACGACCTCTACAGCCGCAATCTCAAGGAGAACCGATGAACCACAGCGAATGGAGGACCCGTCGCCACCGCCAGCTGCTGGGCGAACACCTGGACGCTGACCCCGAGTACGACCGGGTCTACGAAGAGGCCGGCCTCGCCATGACGTTGGGCAAGGCCGTCTACGACCGGCGTAAGCAGCTGGGTCTGAGCGAGGCCGATCTCGCCGAGCGCATGCACGTCGGCGTCGATGACATCGAAGGCATCGAGACGGCCACCGAGCTGCCGCCCATCGCGGTCATCATGCGCCTGGCCCGCGCACTGGACCTCACGGTGGACGTGCACCTCGCCGGCGGAGACGAGCCCACCGTCACCATCGTCGCCCCAGCGGCCTGAGGCGGGGAGGAACCGTGCAGGACCCGCCTTCCGCGCTCGCCCGTGAGCTCGGGCAACTCGTCCACGACCGGCGCATCGAGCTCGGGCTGTCCCAGGCCGAGCTGGCCGGGCGGTGCGGGATGAAGCAGCCGCAGATCTCCCGCTTCGAAGGCGGCGGGACCGTGCCCACGCTTCCCCTCCTGCGCCGCCTGGCTCAGGCTCTCGGCGCCGACCTGACCATCAGCCTCACCCCGCACGACGAAGCCGCTTGACACGCATTCGGAATTCCTGGAATTTCCCAGGCGGTGTAGACCACTGACGGCAGTAGTGACGGCAACACCAGCAGACACCAGCGCACGAGCACGAACATCCGGCGACTGCCAAATCGCTCGCTGGCCAGCAAACTTGCCGGTAGGGGCGGCCTGGCCTGCACACGTACTATGTGCTGGCGGGGAATACGCCACTGCTTGTTCACAACAGCAACTGTTCTGGCATCGGTCGCGAATTGATTGGCGGGCAAGAGCAGTTCCATATCATTCACGGTGACAGAACGGGTGGCGGCCATAAGTGGCCGGGACAGCCGGGGAAGTCTGTCTTTCCGCGCGGCTGGGACACTGACAAGATCCTTGACAGTGTGGCCGACGTGGCGACGAGTCCCAACAGCGTTAGAACGCAGCAGACAGGCCGAGCCGGATCCCTGTATACGAGGAACCAGGATCCGTCGCGGTGGAAGATTGAAGGAGTAGTGGACGGCGTGAACATCAGGGTCATTTACGAACCTGCAACGGATCGAATTGTGACCGGCTTTCCGTACCAGCCTTGATGGAGGAGCAGTGGAAGCCGTGGGGTACGTCACCGTGATCAAAGAACTGCTAGAGGAATCGCCCATTACTGCGTCTTCGGTCGCAGTCGATGTGCGCGACCTTCTGACGGCTGGAGAGTTCGCCCTAGCTTTCGACACCATGTGCTCATGGATTTACGAGGACGAATTGCCGATCAGTGAAGAGTATTACGCGCGTCTTGTTCGGCTGTCGGAGGATCTTGGGTCTCTCGATCTAATCGAGCGAATGCGTGAGCTGGTCGCGAGATAGTTGAGTACGTTCCTCTCGTCTATCGCCGCTTCGTGATCTTGTGGTGTGGGCCGAATGGGAGTGAGCGACCGCAAATGTGAAGCCCCGCCAGGTGAACCCTGGCGGAGCTTCACATTGCGCTCTGACGGCAGTAGTTGACGGCAACGTCAGCGGACGGGGGCTGCGCAGAGCAGTGGGTCGTTACGCCAGGCGAGGGTGGAGCATGGTCTCCCGAAAACCTGAGTTCTCAGGCCGCGATGCCGTACAACGTGGGCAGGTCTACCAGGAGCACGTCCCGACGGCGCTTCGCGAGTTCCTTCACGTCGGCGTGGAACCCGGACAGGGAGAACAGGGCGAGAGTCACCCCGCTCGTGTCGTATCCCTGCTCGGTCAGCAAGTCCCTGATGCGTTCCAGCCGTTGAAGGTCGGTCGTTCCGCGACGCGCCGCCGTTGCCTTGGCCTCGCCCAGCAGTGCGATGCGGGCGCGTGGCGACTGGGGGCGTTCGCCGAGGGCCAGGGCGATGACGTCCACCTCGTGTTTGGTGCGGGCTGCGGCGTCGGGGACTTCTGTGGTGCCGACGGGGCCGGGGAGGCCGCCGGGGAGGACTGTGTGGGCGTAGCGGCGCGTCCAGGTCCGGGCCAGTTCTTCGAAGTGAGGGCCCAGGATCTTGGAGTTGAACGTGGGGAGGGAGGTCTGCCAGATTTCCTCGGCATAGCCCTCTTCCATGGCCGCCGCCTGGGGGAGCGTGATGAGCTGGTTGAAGCGGATCAGTGGGTCCGTGAGGGTGATGACGGGGTGGCGGGCGCGGAGAAGGTCCTGCTCGCGGTGGATGTAGCCCGTTGACTCCAGGACGTCCAATGGATGCGTGACGGCGTTGCGCTGGCGGCCGAGGGCGGCGCCGATCTTGCTGGGAGTGCTCGCACCCTGTGCGATGGCGGAGAGGATGTCGTAGTACAGGGTGTGCTGAGTGATGCGGGGGTCTTCGCGCAGGAGGTACTCGGTCTCCGTGGGGGAGTAGACCGCCCGGCCCGGGTCGAGCAGGGTCCGTGTCACCCACTCGTCGAAGTCGGCGCCGGGGTCCGGACGACCGGCGAGGGTGTGGTAGCCGGCGGCGCCGCCCAGGACCGCGTGGACGCGGAGCGCGATCAGTGGGTCGTCGATCTGCCAGAACCGCTTGCTCATACGGAAGTCGAAGGCTCCGAGGCGTAGGTCGATGACGGCGCGTCCGCGCAGGGGTTTCGTACCCGACAGCAGTTCGTGCATGACGCTCATGGCGGATCCGCACAGGATGATCCGCGCGCCGACGCCCTCGTCCCACTGGTGCTCGTCGTAGAGGAACTGGATCAGGCCCGGGAGTTCCGGCGAGTGCTGGAGCAGATACGGGAGTTCGTCGATGATCACCAAGGGGGTCGCGGAGCTGCGGGCCGCGACGTCCAGAGCGTTGGTCAGAACCTCTCGCCAGTCAGGCAGGATCAGGGTTCCCGGGCGGAGGCCCGCGTGTGCGGCGATCGCTTCGCTGAAACGCCGCAGAGCCGGCAGACGGCCTTCCTCTCGGACCGCGGTGACATACAGACCGCCGTATTCCTTGCACAGGGCCCGTAGGAGGAAGGACTTGCCATGGCGTCGCCGACCGGACACGATGCCGAGCCGCATCTCGGGCGACGGGTCGCTGAGAAAATCGGTGAGCAGTGCCCATTCTCGATCGCGGTCGACCAGCCTGCCGGGCTTGGCGGGAAGGGGTAGGCGCTGAGCGCCACGTTCTCCCACAGGGAGACTCCTGCCTGTCGACTGTGCAGATCTCGTCTAAGCGTACTTAGACAGAATTTGGCACAGTCCGCTACAGCGGAAGTTCACTCCTTCGGGTCCCCAGCCAGCCTCCGCAACACCACCCCGCACCGCCGCGCATACGCGTGCTGCAATCCCCTCGTGGCGGCGCCGCCCGCGCGGGCGTACCACTTTGCGCCGCGGCTGAAGGCGGTCACGGTCAGCCAGACCGTGCCGTCGCCTGTGCGGTCGACGATGAAGGCTTCCTCGCCGCATTCGGGGTGGCCCGGGAGGGTGCCGTAGGCCCAGCCCTTGCGGCGGGGTTCGTTGACTGTCCAGACGACGCGGCAGGGGGCCTTGATGAGGCCGGCCAGTGTCACCGTCACGTCGACGCCCGGGGACGCTTCGGGGGCGGAGGCTTGGATGCCTACACCCATCGCTCGGTGCATCTCCCAGGTGAGGACCGTGTGGGCGGCGCGTTCGAAGACGTCGACGCCCTCGCCGATGCGGGTGCGGACGTGGAGGGGGTTGAAGCCGGGCGGGCAGTGGCCCTCGTGGGTCGCGCCGACGGCCTCGTAGGTGAAGCCGTCCGGGAACGGGAGTGAGCCGTCGGTGTGGGACATGGTCCAAAGACTAGGGCGGCACCCGGAGTCGCCTTCTCTCCGGGTACCGCCCCGAGCCGGACCGTTATGCGGGTGTCACGCCGTGACGTTGACCGCCGCCCACGCCGCGTTCACCGCCGCGTACTCCGTGCTGGCGGCGCCGTAGAGGGAGGACGCCGCGTTCAGGGTCGCCGTACGCGCGCCCTTGTAGTTGGTCGTCGACGTCATGTACGTGGTCAGCGCCTTGTACCAGATCTGGACGGCCTTGTCGCGGCCGATGCCCGTGATCGTGGCGCCGTTGGAGGTGGGGGAGTTGTAAGAGACCCCGTTGATCGTCTTCGAGCCGCTGCCCTCGCTCAGCAGGAAGAAGAAGTGGTTCGCCGGGCCCGACGAGTAGTGGACGTCCAAGCCCCCGAGCGACGACGACCAGTAGTTGGCCGACGAGCCGTCCTTGCTCGGCTGGTCCATGTAACGCAGCGGCGAGCCGTCGCTGTTGATGTCGATCTTCTCGCCGATGAGGTAGTCGCCGACGTCCTTGGTGTTGGCGGCGTAGAACTCGACCGCCGTGCCGAAGATGTCGGAGGTGGCCTCGTTCAGGCCGCCGGACTCGCCGGAGTAGTTCAGGCCCGCCGTGTTGGCGGTCAGGCCGTGGCTCATCTCGTGGCCGGCCACGTCGAGCGAGGTCAGCGGCTTGACGTTGCCCTCGCCGTCGCCGTACGTCATGCAGAAGCAGCTGTCGGACCAGAAGGCGTTGACGTACGCGTTGCCGTAGTGGACGCGGGAGTAGGCGGCGACGCCGTTGTTCTTGATGCCGTTGCGGCCGAGGACGTTCTTGTAGAAGTCCCAGGTGACCTGGGCGCCGTAGTGGGCGTCCACCGCGGCGTTCTGGTCGGTCGAGGAGCTGGTGGCGGTGCCGGTGCCCCAGACGTCGTTCGCGTCGGTGAAGAGCGTGCCGGCCGAGGACGATGTGGCGCGGGCCTTGTTGTACGTCTTGTGGCTGCCGCGCGCGGCGTCGGTCAGGTTGTACGTCGAGCCCGACAGGGTCGTGCCGATGGTGACCGAGCCGTTGTACTGGCTGTTGCCGCTGCCGGTCTGGATGGCCTCGAACTCGTACAGCTTCTTGCCGGTCTCCGCGTCGGTGATGACGTGGAGCTCCTGCGGGGTGCCGTCGTGCTGGAAGCCGCCGACGACCGTCTCGTAGGCGAGGGCGGGCTTGCCGTCCGCCGCCCAGACGACCTTGCGCGGGGCCTTGTCGGCCGCGGTCCTGGTGGAGCCCTCGGCCTTGGCGGCCTTGAGCGCCTGCTTCTCGGCGGTGGCCTTGGTGACGTCCGCGGTGAGGTCGGCGACCTTCACGGCGGCCTTCGTGGCCTTGGTGACGCTTCTGATGTCACCGGCCTTGGACTCGTGGACGACCAGGTCGCCGCCGAGGACCGGAAGGCCGCCGTAGGTGCGCTCGTAGCGTGTGTGGACCGTGCCGTCGGCGTCCTTGAGGACGTCACGGACGACGAGCTCCTCCTTGGTGCCCAGGCCTATCTCGTCGGCGGTGTCGCCCGTGGCGGCGTCCGCCTGCTTGATCAGGGAGGTGCGCGCGGCGGGGGTCAGCGGGACCGGGGCACCGGCCGGCCGGGCCTTGTCCGCGACGGGCGCGGGATGGGCGGTGGCACCGGAGGTCAGGCCGGTGGTCAGCAGCGCTCCGGCGGCGACAGCGGTCGCGATGGCCAGCGTGGTGCGCTGGTGACGCGCGTAGAACGGAGTCACTCATGCTCCTTGGTGGGGGAGACCGGGCGGTATGGGGTCCGCCCGGTGCATCTGAAGTTGCGAGTGCGGCGGGTGGGTGAAGAGTGACACCTATGGCGCGTACATGTCAGGAGGGCGAGGTGATGTTGGCCGAAAGTCAACCGTCCGGAAACATTGCCGCCGTGTAAACCGGTTTCGAACACGGTAAAGCGCCGATCAAGAGGCCCTCCCGCTACGGCAAAGAGGGCGCCGCCCCGGGGAGTTGAACCCCGGGGCGGCGCCCCTTCCGTACGAGCCGTGCGAGCCGTACGAGCCGTACGAGCCGTACGAGTGTGCCGGCGGTCCCTACGGGAACGTCAGCGACCAGCCGTTGATGCGGCCCGTGTCCTGGGCCGCGTTGTCCTGGACCCTCAACTGCCAGACCCCGTTGGCGACTTCGGAGGAGGCGTTCACCGTGTAGGTGGTGTTGATGTTGTCCGTGCTGCCGCCGGTGCCGTATGCCTTCATGGTGTACGCCGTGCCGTCGGGGGCGATCAGCTGCACCTGGAGGTCACCGACGTAGGTGTGGACGATGTCCACGGCGACCGGGAGAGTCGACGGCGCGTTGCCGGTCCGGCCGGAGACGGTGATCGACGAGGTGACCGCCGCTCCGTTGTCCGGAATCGATACGTCGGTCGTGTTCTCGAACGACGTGCCGCCGCCGCCACCGCCGGGACGCGTGCCCACGTTGACGCCCGCCCAGGCGTTCTGCACCGCCACGTACTCGGCGGACGTCGTGCCGTACAGCTCACCGGCGACCGCGAGGGTGCCGGTGCGGGCGGCCGAGTAGTTCGTCGTGGACGTGAACTTCGTGGTGAGCGCCTTGAACCAGATCTGCTCCGCCTTGGCGCGGCCGATGCCGGTCACCGCGAGGCCGTCGGAGGTGGGCGAGTTGTAGCTGACGCCGTTGATGGTCTTGGCGCCGCTGCCCTCGGAGAGGAGGTAGAAGAAGTGGTTCGCGGGGCCCGACGAGTAGTGCACGTCGATCGAGCCGATGCCCGAGTACCAGGCGTCCTTGGACGAGCCGTCCTGGCTGGGCCGGTCCATGTAACGCAGCGGCGTGCCGTCGCCGTTGATGTTGATCTCCTCGCCGATGAGGTAGTCACCGACGTCGGAGGAGTTCGCCGCGTAGAACTCGACCGTCGCGCCGAAGATGTCCGAGGTGGCCTCGTTGAGGCCGCCGGACTCGCCGCTGTAGTTGAGGCCGGCGGTGACCGAGGTGAGCCCGTGGGTCATCTCGTGCGCGGCCACGTCGATCGACGTGAGCGGGTTGGCGTTGCCCGAGCCGTCGCCGTACGTCATGCAGAAGCAGGAGTCCTGCCAGAACGCGTTGACGTAGTTGTTGCCGTAGTGCACGCGCGAGTAGGCGCCGACGCCGTCACCGCGGATGCCGCTGCGGCCGTGCACGTTCTTGTAGTAGTCCCAGGTCAGCGCCGCGCCGTAGTGGGCGTCCGCGGCGGCCGACTCCAGGTTCGACGGGGCGCCGTTGCCCCAGACGTCGTCCGAGCCGGAGAACAGCGTGCCGGTGCCGGAGCTGCCGCGGTTCAGGTTGTACGTCTTGTGGCCGCCGCGCGCGCCGTCGGTCAGGTTGTACGTCGACCCGGACTGCGTGGTGCCGAGGGTGACCTGGCCGGAGTACACCGTGTTGCCGGTGCCGGTCTCGACCGCCTCCCACTCGTACAGCTTCGCGCCGGTGGTGGCGTCCGTGATGACGTGCAGCTCCTGCGGGGTGCCGTCGTGCTGGAAGCCGCCGACGACCGTCTCGTAGGCGAGGGCCGGCTTGCCGTTCGCGGCCCAGATCACCTTGCGGGGCGCCTGGTTGACGTCCGGGCTCTTGGCCTTCTCCGCCTTCGCCGCGCCGAGCGCCTGCTTCTCCGCCTTGCCGGCGGTGATGGCGGGCGTCAGCGAGGTGACCTTGATCGTCGCCTTGGTGGCCTTGACGACGCCCTCGGTCTCGCCCGCCTTCGACGTCTCGACGACCAGGTCGCCGCCGAGGACCGGCAGGCCGTCGTACGTCCGCTCGTACCGCGTGTGCACGGTGCCGTCGCGGTCCTGGAGGACGTCACGGACGGCGAGCTTCTCCTTCGCGCCGAGGCTCAGCTCCTCGGCGGTCTCCACCTTCGTGGCGTTGGCCTCGCGTAGCAGCTCGGCCCGCTGGGCGGGGGTGAGCTTCACGGGGAGTGCGCCCGGGTCTGCCTTGCCCGCGGCCGACGGTGCCTTCTCCGGGGCGGCGGTGGCGGAGCCCGTCTGCACGGCCGCGGCCAGCAGGGCGGTGACGGCGACGAGCGCGCCGGCGGCCGCGCGCCGCTGGGCGGAGCGCGATCGGATGGTGCCGGTGTGGGAGGTGCGTCTGTGGGACTGGCGTCTCAACACTGACTCCTTCTGCATGGCCGTGGTTCGCACGGCCAGGGGAGACCGGGCGATTGGTGACCGCCCGGGCAGAACAAGGGGTGGAACGCGAAAACCACATGCGTGGAGGGTGCTTCGCGGCACAGCGGTGGTGGCGGTTGTGAGGTTGCTGTGACGTGGTTGTGGGCAGAGTGGCAGGAGATCGTGGTGCCTGTCAGGAGCGCGTCAAGAAGTTGGCCGGAAATGGTTCGTTGGGCGGTTGGTCATGTTCGGTATACGGACTGTTCGATCGGTCCTGCCGGGTTTCGTTCGGTCGGGCCCGCTCGGTCGGCCCGTGCCGTCAGCCCTGCCTGATCCGCTCCAGGGCCTCGTCGGCCGTCAGGTCGGTCAGGCCCTCCACGACGGACGCGTGGCCGGCGCAGAACCACACGGCGTTCTCCGGGTGGCCGACCCAGCCCTCGGGGTACGTGACGGTCTCCCGGAAGTGCACCAGCACGAAGTCCGTGAACTTCCCGGCGCTGTGCGGGGCGGCAGGGCAGACGGCACACATCGGGGGCATCACGGGACGTGAACTCCTGGTTCTCGTAGGGCTGTCCGGCATTCTGCACCGTGCCGCGAACACCCGCGCGAGGCACGGGCGGTCCGCGGCGAGGGAGCCCGTTCCGTCACGCCGCCCCCTCCCCGTGCCACCGCCGCCACAGCGCCGCGTACGCCCCCTGCGCCGCCACCAGTTCGTCGTGGGTGCCGAGTTCGGTGACGCGGCCGTCCTCCATGACGGCGACGCGGTCGGCGTCGTGGGCGGTGTGGAGGCGGTGGGCGATGGCGATGACCGTGCGGCCCCGGAGGACGGCGGCGAGGGCGCGTTCGGTGTGGCGGGCGGTGGTGGGGTCCAGGAGGGCCGTGGCCTCGTCGAGGATGAGGGTGTGGGGGTCGGCCAGGACCACGCGGGCGAGGGCGAGTTGCTGGGCCTGGGGCCCGTCCGTACGGCGACCGCCCTCGCCCAGGCGGGTGCCGAGGCCGTCGGGCAGGTCGCGTACCCAGCCGTCCGCGCCCACGGCCGCCAGCGCGGTCCACAACTCCTCGTCCGTGGCGGTGGGTTCGGCGATGAGGAGGTTGTCGCGGACCGAACCCAGGAAGACATGGTGTTCCTGGGTCACGAGGACGACCTGGCGGCGCAGCCGCTCCGGGCCGAGGCCGACGACGGGCACCCCGCCGACCGTCACCGTGCCCGAGGTCGGCGCGTCGATGCCGGCCAGCAGCCTGCTCAGCGTGGTCTTCCCGGCGCCGGACGGGCCCACCACGGCCAGCCGCTCGCCGGGCCGCACCGTCAGGTCGACGCCGCGCAGCACCTCGCCGCCCCGGTCGTAGGAGTAACGGACCCCGGTCACGTCGATGCGGTCGTCCGCCGGCTCCGGCGAGTCGGCGGACTCCGCGCGCGGCGCCCCGGCCAGACCCTCGACCCGTGCGAACGAGGCGCCGCTGCTCTGCAGCAGCTCGACCCGCATCAGGATCTCGTCGAGCGGCCCGCTCAGCTGCTGCAGATACAGGGCAGCCGACACGACCGCGCCCAGGCTGACCGAGCCGCGCGCGAGCAGCGCCCCGCCGGCCAGCAGGACCAGCACCTGGGGCACGAAGTACGAGATGTCCACGCCGGGGAAGAACACCGTGCGCAGGAACAGGGTGTGGAACCGGCGGCGCCGGGACACCTCCAGCGCGTCCCGGCTCGCGGCGATCCGCCGCCTCTCCAGCCGCAGCGCCTCGACCGTACGGGCGCCGGACGCGGTCGCCGCGATGATCTCCGCGACCTCGGAACCGGCCGCGCTCTCCGCGAGATAGCCGGTGCGCGCCCGGCGCAGATACCAGCGCAGCACGACCCCGATGCCGAGCAGACCGGACAGCGCGCACACACCGAGCAGCGGGTCCAGCGCGAACACCGCGCCGAGCAGGAACAACGCCTGCACCGAGCTGATGAGCAGCTCGGGGCCCACGTCACGCAGCGTCCTGCCGACGGAGTCCACGTCGGCGGTGCCGCGCGCCGTCAGATCACCGGTACCGGCTCGCTCCACCACCGACGCGGGCAGCGCCAGCGTCCGGTCCACGAACTCCTCGCGCACCCGCGCCAGCATCCGCTCCCCGAACCGGTGCCCCACATACCGGGCCCAGCGCGCCAGCAGCAGCTGCGCCACCGCGCACAGCAGGATCGCCGCCGCCAGCCGGTCCACCGCCCCGACGCCGCCCCCGCCGCGCACCTCGTCGATGATCCGCCCCACCAGCCACGGCCCGGCCAGCCCCATTGCGGCCGCCGCCGCGTTCAGCCCCAGCACCGCGAGGAAGGCCCGTCCGTCGGCCCGCACCAGCCGTACGGCGGCCCGCCGCACGGCGGCCGGCTCGGCGATCGGCAGCCGGCCCGAGGTGTGAGCAAGGGGTTCCGTCGTCACCGTACGACCTCCGGGGATGAGGCATCGTCCATGCTGTCCGGGTCTTCCGTCTCGCCCGCGTCCCGTGCCACCAGCGCCCGGTATCCCGGCTCGTCCGCCAGCAGTTCGCGGTGGCCGCCGGTGGCCGCGACCTTGCCGTCGACCAGGTAGAGGACCGTGTCCGCGTGGTCGAGGACGAGGGGCGAGGTGGTGGTGAGGAGGGTCGTACGGCCCTCGCGGGCGGCCCGCAGCCGCTGGGCGACCCGTGCCTCCGTGTGGGCGTCGAGCGCCGAGGTGGGCTCGACCGCGAGCAGGATCTCGGGGTCGGCCACCAGGGCCCGGGCCAGCCGCAGGCGTTGCCGCTGGCCGCCGGAGAAGTTGCGGCCCTGGGCGTCGACCGCCGAGTCGAGACCGTCCGCCAGGCCCTGGACGATGTCCTCGGCCACGGCCGCGCGCAGCGCCCGGGCGGCCCCGGCGTCGTCGACATCGCCGCGACCGCCGAGCAGCTCGCGCAGCCGCCCCGCGAACAGGTCGGCCTCGTGGTCGGCGACCAGGATCCGCTCGCGGAGCCGCGCCAACGGGATCTCGTCGAGCGGGGTGCCGCCCCAGGTCACCGCAGTCGGCGCGTACCGGCCGAGCCGGTCCACCACGGCCGTCGCCTCCGCCGGCCGGCCGGAAGCCAGCGCGGTCAGCCGGCCGGGCCGTACCTGTACACCGGACTCCGGGTCGTGCAGCGTGGACGGCTCGGCGGGCGGGTCCTTCGTGCCGTGGTCCGGCAGGGGCTCCAGGGTCAGGAACCGGATGACGCGCCGCGCGGCCACCACCCCGCGGCTGACCTCGTATCCCCAGTCGACGAAGTACGACACCGGCCGCACCAGCACGGTGACGTAGCCGAACACCGACACCAACTCGCCCACGGTGATGGTCCCCTGGGCGGCGAGCCGGGCCGCCAGCCAGGTCACCACCGCGAGGAACAGCGTGGGCAGCCCCACCCCGAGCGCCTGCATCCAGCTGGTCACCGACCCGACCCGGTACCCCTGCGCCCGCAGCCGCTGCGAGTCCCGGCGGAACGCGTCGGCGACCAGCCCCTTGCCGCCGAGGCCGCCCAGGACGCGCAGCCCGCCCGCGAGGTCCGCGATCCGCGCGGTGAGCACGCCCTGCCGCTCGCGGTACTCCGTCTCCCTGCCCTGCAACCGCCGCATCAGCGGCCCCACGATCACGGCCAGCAGCGGCATCCCGAGCAGGACGACCGCCGCGATCGGCACCGAGAACGACACCAGCAGCCCGGCGACCACCAGATACGCGGCGATCGCGCCGACGCCCGGCCCGATGACCGTCAGCGAGGAGGAGATCGTGTTGACGTCGCCCACGCCGATCGTGACGACCTCCCCGGCGCCCACGCTCCGTGGCAGCGCCGCCCCCAGTCGGACCGCGTGTCCGAGAACGGCCTTCACCGTGCGGAAGTTGGCGTCCATCCGTACGCGCGTCATCGTGCGGTGGCGCATGATGCTCAGCCAGGCGTTGAACGCGCCGACCGCGAACAGTGCGGCCGTCCATCCGGCCAGGGCCGGGTGGTCGCCGGGTTCGAGGCCTTCGTCGATCGCCCGGGACAGGAGATACGGGGTGGCCGCGAGCAGCACCATCCATACGCAGGAGATGAGGGAGCCGAGTGCGGAGCGGCCTGCCTGCTGCCGGACCAGCCACCACAGGTAGTGGGCTCCGCCGCGGCAGTCGGGTTTGCCGGGGTCCTCGTACGCGTTGATCATCGGCCCCCGATTCTTGTGTGGGACGGGTCGTGTTGTGGCTGCGGGTGGGTGGGGGCTTGTCGCGCCCACGCGGCGGAGCCGCGCATGGATACAGCCCCGCGCCCCTGTCGGGGCCGGGGGTGCGGCTACGCCAAGCTGTCCCGCCACGCCCGGTGCAGGTCCGAGAACCGGCCCTTGCCCGCGATCAGTTCCGCCGGGCTGCCGTCCTCGACGATTCGGCCGTGCTCCATGACCAGCACCCGGTCGGCGATCTCGACTGTGGAGAGCCGGTGGGCGATCACGACGGCCGTACGGCCCCGCAGGACCGTGGACATCGCGCGCTGCACGGCCCGTTCGCCGGGGACATCGAGGGAGCTGGTCGCCTCGTCGAGGATGAGGACGGCCGGGTTGGCGAGCAACGCCCGTGCGAAGGCGACGAGCTGGCGCTGGCCGGCGGAGATACGGCCGCCGCGCTTGCGTACGTCGGTGTCGTAGCCGTCGGGCAGCGCGCTGATGAAGTCATGGGCGCCGATGGCCTTGGCGGCCCGCTCGATGTCCTCGCGGCCGGCGTCGGGGCGGCCGATGGCGATGTTCTCGGCGACCGTGCCCGAGAACAGGAACGACTCCTGGGTCACCATGACCACCCCGCGCCGCAGCTCGGGCACCGCGAGGTCGCGCAGGTCGACGCCGTCGAGGAGGACCCGCCCGGCCGAGGGGTCGTAGAAGCGGGCCACCAGCTTGGCGAGGGTCGACTTGCCGGCGCCGGTGGAGCCGACCACCGCCACCGTGCTGCCCGCCGCGAGGGTGAGGTCGAAGCGGGGCAGGACCTCGCCGCCGGTGCGGTACGCGAACCGTACGTCCTCGAACGCGACCTCGCGGCCCGGCAGTTCGCAGGCCGGGGCCGGCAGCTCCTTCGGCTCCGCCGGCTCCGGGACGGACGGGGTCTGGGCCAGCAGGCCCGCGATCTTCTCCAGCGAGGCCGCCGCCGACTGGTACGAGTTGAGGAACATGCCGAGCCGGTCGATCGGGTCGTACAGCCGCCGCAGATACAGCACCGCCGCCGCCAGCACACCCAGCGCGAGCGACTCCGCCGCCACCCGGTACGCGCCCCACAGCACGATCGCCGCCACCGTGATGTTGGCGGTCACCCGGGAACAGACCACGTAGCGGGCCATCTCCAGGATGGCGTTGCCGTTGGTGCGCTCGTGGTGGTGGTTCAGGGTGAGGAACTCCGCGTCGTTCGAGGCCTCGCGGCGGAACGCCCGCACCGGGCGGATGCCGTTCATCGTCTCCGCGAACTTCACGATCACCGCGGCGATCGCGGTGGACCGGGCCGTGTAGACGCTCGCCGCGCGCCGCCGGTACATCCGCACGAACCCGTACAGCGGTACGAACGACGCCAGCGCCGCCGCGCCCAGCCCGAGGTCCAGCCAGAGCAGCATCGCGGAGATGTAGACGAAGGCGAGGATCACGCCGATGAGTTCCTGCAGACCCTCGTTGAGCAGCTCGCGCAGCGACTCGACGTCCGTGGTGGAACGGGAGATGAGCCGGCCCGAGGTGTACCGCTCGTGGAAGTCGATGCTCAGCGCCTGCGCGTGCCGGAAGATCCGGCCGCGCAGGTCCAGCAGCACGTCCTGGTTCACCCGCGCGGACGCCCCGATGAACGCGTACTGCAGCCCGCCGGCCGCCAGCGCGCACACCAGATACCCGACCGCCACGGTGACCAGCGGCCCGTGCCGGCCGTCCCGGAACGCCGGTACGGCACTGTCGATGGCGTACGCCACCAGCAGCGGGCCCGCCTGCACCGCCGCCTGCTGGAGCAGGAGCAGCACACTGGCGATGACCACCCGGGTCCTCATCGGCGCGAGCAGGGAGCGCAGCAGGGCGAGGGTGGCGCCCGGGGGAGTGGGGAGGTCGTCGTGGTCGAAGTCGAAGTCGAAGTCGTGGTCGCGGTCGCGGTCGCGGTCGTTGTCGTGGCCGACGGGGTCGCCGGTGGTGGCCCGGTCGGGCCCCTTGTTCGGCGCGGCGGTCGTGGGCGCCGTCATCGCTCGTCCTCCTCGTTCCCCTCGGTCCCGGACATCAGATGGGCGTACTCCGCGTTCGTGCGCAGCAGTTCGTGGTGGGTGCCGACGGCGGTGACACGGCCGCCGGAGAGCAGTGCCACGCGGTCGGCGAGCAGCACCGTCGACGGGCGGTGGGCCACGATCAGCGCGGTCGTCTCCGCGAGCACCCGGCGCAGCGCGGCCTCCACCGCGGCCTCCGTGTGCACGTCCAGCGCCGACAGCGGGTCGTCGAGGACCAGGAAGCGGGGCCGGCCGACCACCGCCCGGGCCAGCGCCAGCCGCTGCCGCTGACCGCCGGAGAGGCTGAGGCCCTGCTCGCCCACCTGGGTGCCGGTGCCCTGGGGGAGCGCGTGCGCGAACTCCGCCTGCGCGATGGCGAGGGCGCGGTCCAACTCGGGCTCGCCCGCGTCCGGCAGCGCGCCCATGAGGACGTTCTCGCCGACCGTCGCGGAGAAGAGCGTGGGTTCCTCGAAGGCGACCGACACCAGGGCGCGCAGCGAATCCCGGGGCATCTCGCAGATGTCGTGACCGTCCAGCGTGATGCGACCGGACGTCGCCTCGTGCAGACGAGGTACGAGGGCGGTGAGCGTCGTCTTGCCGGAACCGGTGGCGCCGACCAGGGCCATGGACTCGCCGGGCCGGATGTGCAGGTCGACCCGGTCGAGGGTGGGGGCGGTGCCGGGCGGTGCGTCGGGGTAGCGGAACGTGACGTCGTGGAAGCGCAGACCACCCGCCACCGCACCCTTTTTGGCCACGGACACACGTGTCCCCCGGCTCGTCGACGACTCCGGCTCCTCGTCCATCACCTCGAAGTACCGCTCCGTCGCCGTCGCCGCCTCCTGGCTCATCGCGAGCAGGAAGCCGATCGAGTCGACGGGCCACCGCAGGGCGAGCGCCGTCGACAGGAACGCCACCAGCGTGCCCGCCGACAGCGCCCCGTCGGCCACCCGCACCACACCGAGGACGAGGGCCGCCCCGATGGCCAGCTCGGGGAGCGTCACGATGACGCCCCAGATGGCGGAGAGGAGGCGCGCCTTGCGCAGCTCGGTGCCGCGCAGGGTGCGGGACAGCTCGCGGAAGGCGTGGGCCTGGCTGCGGTGGCGGCCGAAGCCCTTGATGACGCGGATGCCGAGGACGCTCTCCTCGACGACCGTGGTCAGGTCGCCGACCTGGTCCTGGGCGCGGCGCGCGACAGTGGCGTACTTCTTCTCGAAGGCGACGCACGTGACGACGACCGGGACGGCGGGGCCCAGGATGATGAGGCCGAGGGTCCAGTCCTGGATGAGCATGATGATCACGCCGACGAGGATCGTCACCGCGTTGACCAGCAGGAACGTCAGCGGGAAGGCCAGGAACATGCGCAGCAGCATCAGATCGGTCGTGCCGCGCGAGAGCAGCTGACCGGAGGCCCAGCGGTCGTGGAAGGCGATCGGCAGCCGTTGCAGATGCCGGTACAGATCCGCGCGCATAGACGCCTCGACCCCGGCGAGCGGCCGCGCCACGAGCCACCGCCGCAGCCCGAACAGCAGCGCCTCCGCGAGCCCGAGCAGCAGCAGACAGAGCGCCCCCAGCCACACCCCCGCGGGGTCCCGGTCGGTGATCGGCCCGTCCACCATCCACTTCAGGACGAGCGGGATGACCAGCCCTACGCACGAGGCGACTATCGCGACGAACGCGGCGACCGACAACCGCACCCGCACCGGCCGGACATACGGCCACAGCCGCAGCAGCGTCCGCACGGCGGACCGCCCCTCGGCCTTCTCGGCTTCCCGGATCTGCTCGGATTCCTCGGCGGTTGCACGTGTCGTGGGCATCGGCAGCGAGCCTACGGATCGCCACTGACAACGCCCACTCAGTTTTGGCCGGACCCGACTCGGCCGCACCGAGGGGACATGGGGAGCCCGAGCCCCGTCACGGGCGCGGGGAACCCCGAGACCTGCCCCCACCGGACCGGTGGTCGTGACTCTCAGCCGATCACCCGCAGCAGCAGCACCGCCCGCGCCGGCACCGTCACCGCCGCCCCCGCCCCGTGCACCACCCCCGGCCCCTCCTCCTGATCCTCCCGCGCCGTGTCGACGACCACCTCGTACCGTTTTGCCCACGGCGTCCCCGGCAGCACGAAGTTCACCGGCCGGTCGCCCGCGTGCAGGACGGCGAGGAAGCTGTCGTCGAGGATGGGGGCGCCCCGCCCGTCGCGGCCGGGGATGTCGCGGCCGGACAGGTACATCCCGAGGGTCCCGGCCGGCGCGTACCAGTCCCGTTCGGTCATCTCCGTGCCGCGTGCCGTGAACCAGGCCAGGTCACGCAGCCCGTCCGCCGAATGGGCCCGCCCGGAGAAGAAGGCCCGCCGGCGCAGCACCGGGTGGTCGTGTCGGAGGGCGATCAGGCGGGCGGTGAGGTCGAACAGAGCCTTCCAGCCGGGCTCCTCCAGCAGCCCCCAGTCGACCCAGCTGATCTCGTTGTCCTGGCAGTACGCGTTGTTGTTGCCGCCCTGGGTGCGGCCCAGTTCGTCACCGGCGACCAGCATCGGCACGCCGGTAGACAGCAGCAGCGTCGTCAGCAGGTTCCTCAACTGCCGCCGCCGCAGCGCCCGTACGCCCTCGTCGTCCGTCTCGCCCTCGGCGCCGCAGTTCCAGGACCGGTTGTCGTCCGTGCCGTCGCGGTTCCCCTCCCCGTTCGCCTCGTTGTGCTTGCGCTCGTACGACACGAGGTCGCGCAGGGTGAAGCCGTCGTGCGCGGTGATGAAGTTGACCGACGCGTACGGCCGCCGACCGCCCCACGCGTACAGGTCGCTCGACCCCGACAGCCGGTACCCCAGGTCCCGTACGTCCGGCAGCGCGCCCCGCCAGAAGTCCCGGACGGCGCCCCGGTAGCGGTCGTTCCACTCCGTCCACAGGGGTGGGAAGGCGCCCACCTGATAGCCGCCCGAGCCCACGTCCCACGGCTCGGCGATCAGCTTCACCCGCCGCAGGACCGGGTCCTGGGCGATGACGGCGAGGAACGGGGACAGCATGTCGACGTCGTGCATCGAGCGGGCCAACGCCGCCGCCAGGTCGAAGCGGAAGCCGTCCACGCCCATCTCGGTCACCCAGTAGCGCAGCGAGTCCGTGATCAGGCGCAGGACATGGGGCTGGACCACGTGGAGCGTGTTCCCGCACCCCGTGTAGTCGGCGTAGCGACGCGCGTCGTTCTGCAGGCGGTAGTAGCCCCGGTTGTCGATGCCGCGCAGCGACAGGCTCGGGCCGCGCTCGTCGGCCTCGGCCGTGTGGTTGTAGACGACGTCGAGGACGACCTCGATCCCGGCGGCGTGCAGCGCCCGCACCATCCGCTTGAACTCCCCGACCTGCTGCCCGGCCGTGCCGGCCGCCGCGTACGCCGCGTGCGGGGCGAAGTAGCCGATCGAGTTGTAGCCCCAGTAGTTCCGCATGTCCCGGCGCAGCAGATGGTCCTCGTGGGCGAACTGGTGCACGGGCAGCAGCTCCACCGCCGTCACGCCCAGCTTCACCAGGTGCTCGATCGCGGCGGGGTGCGCGAGACCGGCGTACGTCCCGCGCAGTTCCTCCGGGATGCCCGGGTGGGTCATCGTGAAGCCGCGTACGTGCAGCTCGTAGATCACCGAGTCCGCCCACGGGGTCTTCGGGCGGCGGTCGTCCGCCCAGTCGTCGTCATCGTGGACGACGACCCCCTTCGGGACGTACGGCGCCGAGTCCCGCTCGTCGCGCACGGTGTCCGCGACCTGCTGCTCGGGCCAGTCCCGGACATGCGCGTACACCTCGGGCGGCAGACTGCTGTAATCATTTCCTTTGGCGCCGTCCACGGCACGGGCGTACGGGTCGAGGAGCAGCTTCGCCGGGTTCCAGCGGGCGCCGGTCCACGGGTCCCAGCGGCCGTGCACGCGGTAGCCGTAGCGCTGACCGGGCAGGACGCCGGGCACGAAGCCGTGCCAGATCTCGTGGGTCAGCTCGCTGAGCCCGAGCCGGGTCTCCTCGCCCGCCGCGGAGAAGAGACACAGCTCCACGGCCTCCGCCCCGCCCGCCCACAGCGCGAAGTTGGTGCCCGCGACGCCGTCTGGGCCCATCCGGAACCGCGCGCCGAGCGGCGTCGACGCCCCCGGCCACACGGGCCTCGGCTCCGGCCCGGCCTCGTCACGCCGACTGCCGTTCAGCACGGGTGCCGGACGCGCGGCCGGCACCCCGCGCGTCTCCTTGACTGCCTCCTGCTCGGCTGCGCTCGACACTTCAGGCCTCCCGCGGCTCGGTGGGGCGACGGGAAAGGAGGAGCGAGCGGTCCCGACCACCGCTCCCCACCGAGTCGTCCTCCCAAGGGTTCTGCCCAGAGCACGCCTCGCACTCACGTTTCCCGGGGGCGTGCGCCGTCGTTGGGCCGCACGTGAACCACGCACAGACGCACGCGCGCCGGGCCGGGGCCGCCCTGGCCGCCGCACTCATCTGGGCCGGCCTGCTGGCCGGCGCCGCCGGATGCACCGCCGGAACGCCGTTGACCAGCGAAAAGGCACCCGACGACACGATCCGGGTCGCACCGGAGGACGGCAGCAAGGGCGTGCGCCCGGAGCAGCGCTTCGAAGTACGGGTGCCCAGCGGGCGCCTGGAGTCCGTCAAGGTGGTGAAATCCCAGGACGCGCAGGAGTCACCCGTACCGGGGCGGATGTCCGCCGATGGGCTGACCTGGCGCCCCACCGGCTCACAGAAGCTCGCGCTGGCCGCCAAGTACACCGTCGACGCGGTCGCCCTCGACGGTCACGGCCGCCGCTCGGCTCGGCACGTCACCTTCACGACATACGTCCCCGACGAGCGCTTCATCGCGTACGTCACGCCGGAGAACCGGGCCACCGTCGGCACCGGGATGATCGTCTCCCTGGAGTTCAACCGGGAGATCGAGGACCGCGCCGCCGTGGAACGCGCCGTCGCCGTGACCGCCGAGCCGGCCGTCGACATCCGCCCGCACTGGTTCGGCAAGGAGCGCCTCGACTTCCGCCCGGAGAACTACTGGAAGGCGGGCACGAAGGTCACCGTCGGCCTGCGGCTGCGGGACGTCGAGGGCGCGCCCGGTGTCTACGGCCGGCAGTACAAGACCTTCTCCTTCACTGTCGGCCGCCATCAGGTCAGCCTCGTCGACGCCGCCAAGCACACCATGCGCGTGGAGCGCGGCGACGGCGTGCTCGCCACCCTGCCCATCACCGCCGGGGCGCCCGGGACCACGACGTACAACGGGAAGATGGTCGTCACCGAGATGCTGGAGGTGACCCGGATGAACGGCGCCACCGTCGGCTTCAAGAAGGCGGACGGCAAGGGCGAGTACGACATCCCGGACGTCCCGCACGCCATGCGCCTCACCACCTCCGGCACCTTCCTGCACGGCAACTACTGGGCCCCGGACACCTTCGGCAGGACCAACGCCAGCCACGGCTGCGTCGGCCTGCGCGATGTGAAGGGCGGCAGCTCCAGCACCCCCGCGGGCTGGTTCTTCGAGCGCAGCCTCATCGGGGACGTCGTCGAGGTGGTCAACAGCAACGACAAAAAGGTCGCTCCCGACAACGGCCTCGGAGGCTGGAACATGGGTTGGAACGAATGGAAAGCGGGTGCCGCCGTGAAGTAGACCGACATAGGCGTACGCGCGTGGGGGGAACCAGGGCGCTGGGAATGGTTCAAGTTGGGACTGAACGGTGACATACGCCGAGGTCAATCCATCCCGATCATCTGGTTAATGTACGAGCGTACGCGCGTGCTGCGCGTAGGGGTGCGGGCCTGATCAGGCCGTGCGAGGGGAGAACAGAAAGTTGAACGGGCGACCGATATCGGGGGCGTCGGTTGACGCGCGGACTCGGGGACGCGGGGGGATGCTGACCACCATGCTCGCCGTGCTGCTGTTCGCGGTGACCGCGTGCGGCGGCGGAGGTTCGGATTCCGGCTCCGACGGCGACAAGGGCAAGGGCGCCGACAAGAGCGCTTCGGACAAGGCGGCCACCAAGGCGTCGGAAGCGGTGGTCTCCATCGCGCCGAAGCACGGCGCCGACTCCGTGGCCACCAGCGGCGCCCTGAAGGTCACCGCGGCCAAGGGCAAACTGTCCGAGGTCACGGTCGAGAACGACAAGGGCGAGAAGATCGCCGGGGAGATCGCGAGTGACGGCGCCACCTGGACGCCGTCCATCCACCTCAACTCGGCCACCGAGTACAAGGTGCACGCTGTCGCCAAGGACTCCGAGGGGCGGGAGGCGGCCGAGGACTCGTCCTTCACCACGCTGACCCCGAAGAACACCTTCGTCGGCATCTTCACCCCCGAGGACGGCTCGAAGGTCGGCGTCGGCATGCCGTTCTCGATCCGCTTCACGCGGGGCATCACCGCCCCCGAGGACGTCGAGAAGGCCATCACCGTCAAGACCGAGCCGGCCGTCGACGTCGAGGGCCACTGGTTCGGCAACGACCGCATCGACTTCCGCCCGGAGAAGTACTGGAAGGCCGGCACCAAGGTCACCGTCGACCTCAACCTCGACGGTGTCGAGGGCCGCGACGGCGTCTACGGCGAGCAGAGCAAGAAGGTCTCCTTCACCATCGGCCGCAGCCAGGTCTCCACGGTCGACGTCAAGAAGCTCACCATGAAGGTCGCGCGGGACGGCAAGGTCATCAAGACCATCCCCGTCACCACCGGCAAGCCCGGCATGGAGACCTGGAACGGCCAGATGGTCATCAGCGAGCGCCTCAGCGTGACCCGGATGAACGGCGAGACGGTCGGCTACGGCGGCGAGTACGACATCAAGGACGTGCCCGACGCGATGCGCCTGACCAACTCGGGCACCTTCATCCACGGCAACTACTGGGGCGGCGACGCCTTCGGCAACTACAACGCCAGCCACGGCTGCATCGGCCTGCGCGACACCCGGGGCGGCTACGACCGGGCCGCGCCGGGCGCGTGGTTCTTCGACAACTCGATGGTCGGTGACGTCGTGGTCGTCAAGAACTCCAACGACCGGACCGTGGACCCGGACAACGGGTACAACGGCTGGAACATGTCGTGGGAGAAGTGGACGGCGTGAACCCTCCGGCCTGATGGCTTGGTGTACGGCCCCGGTGTGCTGTGACACAGCACACCGGGGCCGTTGCCGTTGGTCCCCGTGCTGTGTCTGCCTGGGGGGCAACCCCCGGACCCCCGGCCGGATGTGATCGACCGCACCGGAACGATTGCCGTTAGTCCCCGTTAACCTGCCTGCATGACTGTGCATCTCGAAGTCGCCGAGGGCGTCGGCACGATCCGCCTCGACCGCCCCCCGATGAACGCCCTGGACATCGCCACCCAGGACCGCCTCAAGGAACTCGCCGAGGAGGCCACGCGCCGCGACGACGTACGCGCCGTCATCCTCTACGGAGGAGAGAAGGTCTTCGCGGCGGGCGCGGACATCAAGGAGATGCAGGCCATGGACCACGCGGCGATGGTCGCGCGCTCCCGGGCCCTGCAGGACTCCTTCAGCGCCGTGGCCCGTATCCCCAAGCCGGTCGTCGCGGCCGTCACGGGCTATGCGCTGGGCGGCGGTTGCGAGCTGGCGCTGTGCGCGGACTACCGCATCGCCGGGGAGAACGCGAAGCTCGGCCAGCCGGAGATCCTGCTCGGGGTGATCCCGGGCGCGGGCGGCACCCAGCGGTTGGCCCGCCTCATCGGCCCCTCCAAGGCCAAGGACCTCATCTTCACCGGCCGTATGGTCAAGGCGGACGAGGCCCTCACGCTCGGCCTGGTGGACCGGGTCGTGCCGGCCGACGAGGTGTACAGCGCGGCGCACGAGTGGGCCGCCCGGCTGGCGCGGGGGCCGGCGATCGCGCTGCGGGCCGCCAAGGAGTCCATCGACGCGGGCCTTGAGACCGACCTGGAGACGGGGCTCGCGATCGAGCGGAACTGGTTCGCCGGGCTGTTCGCCACGGAGGACCGGGAGCGCGGGATGCGGAGCTTCGTGGAAGAGGGGCCGGGGAAGGCGAAGTTCGTCTGACGGCACGCCCCCTGGGTCTCAGTGGGGTTCCGTGGGGTTCCGTGGGGGTCCCGAAATCCAGCTCTCAAGTTCCGCTGATCCACTTGTAGTTGACGCGATGTATTACCCGCGTCCCTCGAAGGAGCGGTTTATCAGAGCCTTAAGGCAACCTTAAGAGATCCCGGCTCAAGCCCCTTCGTATTGACCGAAGTTCAGACGGTTTACGCAGGTCAGGCGCACTGCCGTGCGGCGCGTGCTGCCGCTGGCATATGTCATGGGAAACTCCCGGAATGGTTGGTTCCGGGGGTTGCATTCCGCTGGAACGGCCCCGTACGGCGCTCCGGGCGGCCATGATGGGGGCATGGCGGGGCTGGAGGGTATCGAACAGCCGCGGCGGCACGGGAGTGCGACCGCGGCCCGTTGGTCGCCTGCGATCGAGGACGAACGGGCGCGGAAGGCGCTGGAGTTGTTCGGCGATCCGACCGAGGCAGAGGTCCCGCTCCCGTCCCGTCCCGAGTCCGCGGCCACGGCCCGGCGGCTCGCCCAGGTGGTCGTCCTCCGCCAATGGCGGCTCTCCCCGAAGATGACCGAGGACGCCGTCCTGCTCGTCTCCGAACTCGTCGGCAACGCCGTACGGCACACCGGCGCCCGTGTCTTCGGCCTCCGCATGCGCCGCCGCCCGGGCTGGATCCGGGTCGAGGTCCGTGATCCGTCGCGGGGGCTGCCCTGTCTGATCCCGGTGCAGGAGATGGACATCAGCGGGCGGGGGCTGTTCCTCGTGGACAAGCTGTCCGACCGGTGGGGCGTCGACCTGCTGCCGCGGGGGAAGACGACATGGTTCGAGATGAGGGTCGCGGACCGCTAGGCCGTGTCGTCAAATTCCCGTCTGCCTCGCGACGCCATGCACGCTCTCCCATTCTCGGCTTCGCTCGAACGGGAGGGGCCCCCACCGCCGCACGGCGCGGAGGGCCAGGTGGCTCCGCCGCATGACCCTCCACACCGCACGCCGATCGCACGCACCGAACGCCGCTCCTTCTCCCACGGAGATCCATCAGAAGGGCCCTAGCCGGACGGTCCCGCTCCTCCCTCCCTCCCCCGGCGTGCGCCCGTCCCGCAACGCGCATCTCCGACGATCGGGCCAATCGCCGGATTTCCTGCCTCGGATCCCTATAAATGGTGCGCGTGACCACGCCCCCCATCCTCATCCCGCGCGCCGCCAGGCAGCGCGACCTCGTGCAGCGCACTCTTCTCGCGGTCGCCGTTCTCGCGGCCGTGGCCGCGTGCGGTGCCGAGACCAAGGAACAGGCCGAGCGGGCCCGTGCCTCGCAGGCCGCGGCCGAGGCCGCGGAGACCGCCGAGCGGAAGAAGAAACAGCGGGCGGCCCAAGCGGTCCAAGGCGTCCAGGGACTGCACGGCATGCCGCCCGTGCTGGACCCCAAGGACGTCTACGCCGCCGACCGCCCGAACCGGCTCTCCCCGGTGGTCAAGGACTTCCCGCCCCGCGTGTACGTCCCCAACAGCGAGTCCGACACCGTCTCCGTCATCGACCCGAAGACGTACGAGATCATCGAGACGATCCCGGTGGGCCGCCAGCCGCAGCACGTCGTGCCCTCCTGGGACATGAAGACCCTGTGGGTCAACAACAACCGGGGCCACACCCTCACCCCCATCGACCCCAGCACCGGGAAGGCGGGCAAGCCGGTCGACGTGCACGACCCGTACAACCTCTACTTCACCCCCAACGGCAAGTACGCCGTCGTCATGGCCTCCCTCGACCGCGAACTCGTCTTCCGCGACCCGCACACCATGAAACGCGTCAAGACCGAACCCGTCACCTGCTACGGCGTCAACCACGCCGACTTCTCGGCCGACGGCACGTACTTCATCGTGTCCTGCGAGTTCAGCGGCGAGCTGCTGAAGGTCGACACCGCGAAGATGAAGGTCATCGGGCAGCAGAAACTGCCCTTCGACGGGGCCATGCCGCAGGACGTGAAGATCTCACCCGACGGCAAACGCTTCTACATCGCCGACATGATGGCCGACGGCATGTGGGTCCTCGACGGCGACAAGTTCGACGAGCCGGAACTCCTGCCCACGGGCAAGGGCACCCACGGCCTGTACGTCGGCCGCGACTCCCGCGAGATGTACGTCTCCAACCGGGGCGAGGGCACCGTGTCGGTCTTCGACTTCACCAAGAACAAGCTCACCAAGAAATGGCACCTGCCCGACGGCGGCAGCCCCGACATGGGCGGTGTCTCCGCCGACGGCAAGGTCCTGTGGCTCTCCGGCCGCTACGACTCCGAGGTGTACGCCATCGACACCCGCACCGGGAAACAGCGCGCCCGCATCCCCGTCGGCAGCGGCCCGCACGGCCTCGCGGTCTATCCGCAGCCGGGCCGCTACTCGCTCGGTCACACCGGTATCTTCCGCTGACGCCCGGTCATCTCCCGTCGGCAACCGCGCGGGTGGACACGCCGCCGTACGGGTGATGGTCCACGGCCCGGCGTCGCACAGCCGAGATCGTGCTCCCCATGATCACAACTCGTCTGCGGCGCCGGGCCGCCGCCGTCGTCCTGTCCCTCTCCGCCGTTCTCACCACCTCCGCCGCGACCACTCCGGCGCAGACCCCGGCGCCGGCCAAGGCCGCCGCTCCCGCCTGTCCCCAGTTCGAGGACAAGGTCCACGCCGCCGTCGACCGCCGCGTGGACGTCGACCGCATCACCCCCGACCCGGTCTGGCGCGAGACCTGCGGCACCCTCTACCGTAGCGACAGCCGGGGCCCGGCGATCGTCTTCGAGCAGGGCTTCCACCCCAGGGACGTCATCGACGGGCAGTACGACATCGAGCAGTACGTCCTGGTCAACCAGCCCTCGCCGTACGTCTCCACGACGTACGACCACGACCTGTACAAGACCTGGTACAAGTCCGGCTTCAACTACTACATCGACGCCCCCGGCGGCGTGGACGTCAACAGGACCATCGGCGACACCCACAGGTGGGCCGACCAGGTCGAGGTCGCCTTCCCCGGCGGCATCGCACGGCAGTACGTCATCGGCGTCTGCCCGGTCGACAAGAAGACCAAGACCGAGAAGATGAGCGAGTGCGAGAGCAACCCGCACTACGAGCCCTGGCACTGACGCCCCCGCACTACCGGGCGCTGAGCAGCACCTCCGAGCCCACCGGCAGATAACCCGCCGCCTGGAACGCCCGCATACTGCGGGCGTTCCCCGCCGACACCTGGGCCCACACCGGCTCGCCCCCGCTCAACCGCCGTGCCGCGTGCACCAGTTCACGGCCGAGCCCTCGGTGCCGTACGTCCTCCGCGACCTCGACCGCGACCTCGAGGCGCCCCGCGACCCCGCGCCCCAGGACCAGCAGGCCGCCGCCCTCCTGCGCCGTCCAGACCCGCACGTCGTCGCGGCGCCCGCGGGAAGTCCCGACCCGTGGATGCGCCGGGTCGTCGATCTCCGTCAGGGCGAGCGGCGGCTCGCCCGGCAGCGGGGAACCCACCGTCAGCACGTCGATCGTGTCGGTACGGCGTCCGGTGCGGTCCATGAGCGCGGTGAGGAACCGGGCGTTCATGGTCGCCGCGAGAGCGTCGCAGTCCACGGCCCGCAAGGCCTCGTCCACCCACTCCGGGTCCTCGTCCGTGAAGACGACCGAGTGCGCGGTGAAGGCGAGGACGCCCGCGTCACGGGGGGACGGCTGGGGGACGACGGTCGTGCGGCCGTCCGGCGGCGGAAAGACACCGAGGGCCGCCGCGTCGAGAATCTCCCGCAGAGTCTCCAATTCCCCACCACCGTGCTTCTTGAGTCTCCACCCACTGGAAGGCCCACACTCGCAGACATGATCGAGAACGGCACCGGCCTTTTCACCATCGGGCAGCTCGCCCGGGGCTCCGGCCTGTCCGTCCGCACCATCCGCTACTGGTCCGACGAGGGTGTCCTGCACCCGGTCACCCGGAGCGCGGGCGGCTACCGGCTGTACGACGCCGAGTCGATGGCCCGGCTCGAACTCATCCGCACCCTGCGGGAGCTGGGCCTCGGCCTGGACCACGTACGCCGGGTGCTGGCGGGCGAGACGACCGTCGCGGAGGTCGCGGCCGCCCACGTGGCCGCGCTGGACGCGCAGATCAGGGCGCTGAAGGTGACCCGGGCGGTGCTGTCCACTGTGGCGCGACGCGGCTCGACCGCGGAGGAGACGACACTGATGAACAAGTTGGCGCGCCTGTCGGCCGCCGAACGGAAACGGATCATCGACGACTTCCTGGAGGAGACCTTCGGCGGCCTCGACACCGCGGACCCCGACATCCGTACCCGACTGCGGTTCAGCCTCGGCGATCTGCCCGAGGACCCCACACCCGAGCAGGTGGACGCCTGGGTGGAGCTGGCCGAGCTGATCCAGGACCCCGGGTTCCGGGTGCGGATGCGGCAGACGGTCGAGTTCAACGCGGCGGACCGGGGGCCGCACGTGCTGGCGGGCACCTCGCTGTGGTTCATGAGCCGTCTGGTGGGGCTGGCGGGCGAGGCGCTGCGGGAGGGCGTCGACCCCGCGTCGCCCCGCGCCGAGGAGGTGCTGGTCGCAATGGTCGGCAACGCCGACCGGGCCGCCGTACTGGAGCGTATGGAGTCGGCGTCGCACACCGAGCTGGCCCGTTTCCGGGAGTTGGCCGCGCTGGTGCGTGGCGTGGAGCCGCTGTCCGCGCACGCGGAGGAGTTCGCGTGGGTGGTCGCCGCACTCCGGGCTCACGTGGCCGGTTAATCTGACCTGCGTCAGTAGGACTGTGAGCAGGGCTGCCTGAGAGACGGCAGAGCACCAAGGAGGGGCGGATCGGTGGCGGACATCGAGGTAGCACGCAAGGAGTTCAAGCGGATCGATGCGGACGGTGACGGGTTCATCACCGCTGCCGAGTTCAAGACCGCCCTGGCCCAGGAAGGCGACTGGAACGTCACCGAGTCCGTGGCGGAGGTCCTGATCTCCGCCCGCGACCTCGACGGCGACAAGCTTCTGTCGTTCGACGAGTTCTGGGCCCACCTGAACAAGTGAGCCGTGGCCGAGGGGCGCCCCACCGTGCAGTGCGGAGGGGGCGCCCCTTCGCCATGCCGCTTCGCCACGCCTGGGGACCGGAATCCCGGGGACCGGAACAGCGGACGGGACGCCAGGGTTGACGCCACCAAATGCATGCACATGCATTGACTGTGCAAGCTCTTCTGGAACCTGACCCCGAACCCGAACCCGAACCCGACCCCGCAAACTGAAGGACGGCGGCCTCTCATGAAGATCGGCATCATCGGTGCGGGCAACATCGGCGGCAACCTCACGCGTCGCCTCACCGCCCTCGGCCACGACGTCTCGGTGGCCAACTCCAGCGGCCCGCACACCCTCAAGGCCCTGGCCGAGGAGACGGGCGCGACGCCCGTCCCGGTCGAAGAGGCGGCACGCGGCGCCGAGATCGTCGTGGTCGCGGTCCCGCTGAAGGCGGTCCCGGACCTCCCGTCCGGCTTCCTCGACGGCGCGGCGGACGGCGTCGCCGTCCTCGACACCGGCAACTACTACCCCCAGCAGCGCGACGGCCGGATCGCCGCCATCGAGGACGAGGGCCTCACCGAGAGCCGCTGGACCGAACGCCACCTGGGCCACCCCGTCATCAAGGCCTTCAACGGCACCTACGCCCAGGACATCCTCGACCGCCCCCGTCCCGCCGACGCCCCCGACCGCCTCGCCCTCCCCGTCGCCGGCGACGACGAGCCGGCCAAGTCCAAGATCCGCACCCTCATCGACGAACTCGGCTTCGACACGGTCGACGCGGGCGGCCTGGACGACTCCTGGCGCCAGCAGCCGGACACGCCTGTCTACGGGCTGCGCGCCGGAGTCGAGGCCGTGGCGAAGGCCTTGTCGGAGGCGTCGCCGGAGCGCAAGCCGGGGTTCCGGGGCTAGGGCGCTTCTGATGGATCTCCGCGGCGTCGCGACGCCCGGCACGACGAGAGCACGCACCGAACGCCGCTCCTTCTCCCACGGAGATCCATCAGAAGCGCCCTAAGGCGTACCTCCCGGCTGGGCTCCCTCGGGCGGCACGTCAGCCGCCGGCCCACTCCCGCAGCGCGGCCTTGCTCGCGAAGCCGGCCACGTTCTTGTCGAGCGGGTCGTCCGTGTACTGGTGGAAGCGCCACTTGGCCTTGATGCGGGGCTTGCCGGCGGCGACGTAGTCGGCGATCCAGAGGCCGTCGCCGGCGTAGGACGTGGAGTCGAGGTTCAGCCAGAAGTTGCGGTTGCAGTAGAGGACCACCCGGTGACGGGGGCGGAGTTCCTTCACCTTGCGTAGGAAGCGGTCCTTCTCGGCGTTGCTCGCGTGGGTGCCCTCGCCGGTGGTCTCCCAGTCCACGGCGAGGATGTCACCCGCCTTCTCCGGGGCCTTGCCGACGAAGTACTCGGCCTGGGCGGTCAGATTGCCCGGCCAGAGGAAGTGGTAGTAGCCGACGACCAGGCCGGCCTCGCGGGCCGTCCTGGTCTGGGCGGTGAGCTTGGGGTTGGTGTAGGTGCGGCCCTCGGTGGCCTTGATGAAGACGAAGGAGAGGCCGGTGGTCGCGTAGGCGGAGGGCTGGTGGGAGCTGACGTCTATGCCGCGCAGCAGGGGGGGGCTCCGAGGGGTGTGGGGGTCAGGTGGGGGGTGTGCTCGTTGTCGTGTGGGCCAGTTCGGTCATCTTCGCGAGGAGTTCGGCGGGGGGCCGGGTCAGGTCCAGGGCGTGGGCTGTGACCGTGATGCCGGAGCCGCGGATGATGTGGTCCGTCGGGGCGGTGGCCCCGGACGTCGCCGCGTAGATCAGGTGGCCGCTCGGCAGGCCCAGGGCGGTGCAGTAGCCGAGGAGTTGGTAGAGGTGGTCCACGGGTGGGGCCGTGGCGCCGAGGACGGTGTACTTCGCGTCGATCACCGAGACGGGGCGGCCCGCGCGGTACAGGACCAGGTCCGGCCGGAAGGGGACCCGGCCCGCCTCGTCCAGTCGGTGATGGGTCTCCTGGGCCGCGCAGCGGACGCCGTGGCGGGACAGGGCGTCACCGAGTGCCAGTGCGAGGAAGCGCTCGAAGACCTTTGGCATGTCCAGCAGGAAACCGTCCGTGGGGAAGGACGTGCCCCCCTCCGCTTGGATCGACCGGCCGGACAGCAGCAGTTCCGCCAGCTGGAGTGCCCGGGTGTAGCGGGAGTTGAGGCGGCTCGGGGTCCAGGTGGGCAGGGGTGCGCCCGGGTGGAGGAGGCGGACTCCGGGGAGGTGGTCGGAAAGGTGGCGCAGGGTCAGGCGGGTCGGGGCGGGGACGCCCGGCAGGTGGGTGGCGCGATGGAGGGCCGCGAGGAGGATGCGGTTCTCGGCGATGTCCGGGGTGTGGTCGTCGTAGCGGACGGCCACCGGGAGGGGCAGCCCGACGCGGCGGAGTTGGGCCGTCGTGCGGATGCGGCCCCTGATCAGGGGGAGGTCTTCCTCGACCGTGCGGTAGCCGTGCAGGACGCCGGATTCCAGGGTGCGGCGTGTGGTGCGGGCCAGGAGCTCCGCGAGGGCGGGCAGCAGCTCGTCGGTCGTGGCCGCCGTCACCGGCTCGGGGTGCCAGGGGTCCGTGGGGGAGTAGGAGAGCAGGAACAGCAGGTCGCGGATCGGGAGCTTGGGGCGCAGGAGGAGGTCTATCGCGTCGCCTGTCGGGGTGCGCAGGCGGGCGACGCCGACCTTCTGGTTGCCGGCGACGCGCCAGCGGCCGCCGGGGGCCGGGAGCAGGCGTACGAGAGCGGGGGCGCGGAGCAGTCCTGCGACCTGGTCCGGGGTCAGGTCCCGTACGGTGCCGGGCCCGGTCTCGTCGACGGGGAGCCGGAGCGGGGGCGTGAGCACGGCGGTCACGATTCGAGCGCCGCGCGCAGGGAGGCCAGGCCGTACTCCTCCTCGACGTCGACCCCGGTGCCGTACAGCTGGTCCTCCAGCAGCGGCAGGATCTGGGTGCGCCAGACGAGGTCGAGGCCCTCGGGGCGGGCCGCGCCGGGCTTCATCAGGTACGACGGGCCGATGGCGCGGTCGGCGTCGCCGAGACGGGAGTTGAGCTCGTCCAGCAGCCGGGCTGCCGTGTCCGGCAGGCCCCGGGCGCGGAGCCAGCGGGCCAGCAGCCCCTGGACGGGGGCCTTCTCGGGGGAGAGGCGGCGGAAGGCGAAGCGGCGGCGCATCGCCGCGTCGATCAGGGCGATCGAGCGGTCGGCGGTGTTCATCGTGCCGATCAGGAAGACATTGCCGGGCAGATGGAACGGGTCGTGCGGGCTGTACTGGGTGGTGACCGGCTCCTCGCGGTACTCCAGCAGGAAGTACAGCTCACCGAAGACCTTCGCCAGGTTGGCCCGGTTGATCTCGTCGATGATCAGGACGTACGGGTTGGCCGGGTCCTTCCGCGCCCGCTCGGCCAGCAGCTTGAACGGGCCCGGCAGCACGTCGAACACCACCGAGCCGTTCTCGCCGCGTACGGGACGGAAGCCCTCGAAGAAGTCCTCGTAGGTGTAGGAGGGGTGGAACTGGATGAGCTGTACCCGGTCCGGGCCCGCCAGGTGGTCGGCGAGCGCGCGGGCGAGATGCGTCTTGCCGGTGCCGGGCGGGCCGTGCAGCACCAGCTGACATTGGTCCTGGAGCTGCTCGGCGGTCTCCCGCAGCCATTCCAGCGGCATGAGGAGCTCCTCGGCCAACTCCGGTGTGACGGGCGGTAGTTCGAGGGGCTTCGTGACGTCGATGCCGGCGAGTTCCTCGGCGACCACGTCCTCCAGGCCCGCGCGCTCCGCCAACTCGGCCGCCACGCTGCTGATGTCGTACACCGTGGGTGGCAGGGGGAGTCTGGCCCGCACCTTCTCGGGGAGGTCGGCGCGTACGAGGGGGCGCTCGGCGGTGGCCCAGCGCACCGGGCGGCGCCGGGCGTTGTCGAGGCCGTCCGAGAGGTCGTACGACGCGGGGCCCTGGACCGTGCCGACATGCACCTCGTCCGGGGTGACGGTGACGACGAGGTCGCCGGGCTGTATGACGGTGAGGAAGACGTGCAGCTGGTAGGCGGCGGCCGCGCGCAGCTGGGCGCTCGCCTCGGGCAGGGCCTCGGCGACGGCCCGTTGGATGTCCGGTTTGGTGGCTCCGGCGGGGATCTTTGGAGCCTCGCGCCAGGAGACCGAGCAGTAACCCTGGCTGATCCAGGCCGGGATGAAGTTCTGTCCGTCGACGTTGTGGCCACGGACCAGCCAGCCGCGTTGCTCGTGCTGGACGGCTCCCTTGCGCCAGCGGCCGACCCAGGGTTCGTCGTAGAAGTCGACGGGCGCGCCGGTCTGGGCTTCGAGCGACCTGTTGAGGGCCAGCAGGTCTCTGTCGTCGTTGCCGGTGGGGTCGTCGGGGAGTTCGTCCGTGAACGCCTGAAGGATCTGGTGTTTGTGGTGGGCGCTGGCGATGGGCTGGAAGGCGTCGGGGAAGAGGGCGTAGAGAAGTACGTGGATCTGGGCGCGGCCCTTTTTGTGGCCCACCGCGTCCTGGATGTCGAAGCAGAGGTCCCGGAAACGCCAGGGGTCGTTGATACGGGCTTCTCGGTCCCGGTGGTCCGTTCCGGCCAGTCGCTCCACCAGGAGGACCAGGATCTGGAATTGGGCCCAGCGGTAGTTCAGGAAGCCTTGGCCGCCGTGGAGGAAGCCCTTGAGGCCCGCTTCCAGGCTCTCGGGCACCGCGATCGGCCGGTCGGCCCAGGACAGCACCTCGCGGAGGATCTGGAGTTTCTTCGGCAGGCCGATCTGCTCAGGTACCAGCGGGGCCATGTTCACGAAGAGCAGCTCGGCCGCGAGCGCGATCGTCTCGTCGGGGGCCCCGGCGAGCTGGCGGCGCAGTTTGACCAGGAAGGTGTCCGACGACTCGTCGGGCCGGTCGACGAAGCGGGCGCGCAGATCGGAGGCGGTCCCGGCGGTCCAGGCCTCCAGATCCGGTGCGAACGCGGACCTCCCGGTCAGCAGTCCGTCTCGGAAGATCCGCTGCACCGCCGCCACCACATCGGCGCTGTCCGGCCGTCTCGCCACAGTCCCACCCGCCCCTCGCGCGTTCGAAGTGCCCACCCTAGAAGGGGGGTGGGCACTCGTCACGACGAGGGACGGCCGGATGCGCCGGGCCCGTTCAAGGAGTTGCTAGCTGTTGCTGTTGGAGCGGCCGAAGAACTCGATCTCGGCGATGGCTATCTGCTTCTTGGCGTCGGCGCCGTAGGCGGAGCGGACGGTGAAGCGGACGGCGACGGCGTCGGCCACGCGGAATTTGCGGCGTTGGCCGCCGGCGGCCTGGTCGAGGGTGATGATCTTGGTGGAGGTGGAGCTGTCGGCTGCGGTGATCCTGGCCTCGATGCGCTGGGGGAGGGCCGACTGGGTGAGCTGGTCCACCTTGGTCGAGACGCCGGAGGTGATGATCACGTCGAGCAGGCGGGTCGGCTGTTCGAAGCGGGCCTCCACCCACTCACCCTCGCCGGACTGCGTGACACCCGGACCCCACCAGGTGTTGTTGTGCTTGTCGAAGGCCATCCCCGGGCCGTGGGCGGGGAACGAGCGGGACGCCTTGAAGCTGTTCGGGCCGACCGGGGCGCGCTTGGCGAAGTGGTCGCGGGTCGCCTGGTAGCCGTCGTCGGCGTACAGGGCGAGGGTGACGATCAGAGCCAGTACGAGGGCGCCGACCAGCCAGTTCAGGATGTGGCCGAAGCCCCGGCGCAGCCGGGGGCGGTCGCCCGCCCACGGGGTCGCCGAGTTGCGGGAGTCCAGCATCCGGCGCCACCACGGCAGCCGCGCCGGGGCCTGAGGGCGGCCGGCCATCGGCATGGCACAGCGCCCGCAGAAGTGCCGGTCCGGCCGCGTCGGAGTGCCACACCACGGGCACGGTATGCCGCCCTCCGTGCCGAACTCCGGGCCGGGGGCGCGGACTTGGGGTCGCTGCACATCGGGGCGGCCGGGCAGCACGGGCGCGACGGGCGGCTCCGCCGGAGCGCGGGGTTCGGGGTCGGCGACCGGTACCAGGAGGGACCTCGCCCGGTCGGAGGCCTCGGAAGAGGAAGAGGAAGGGGAGGGTGAGGGCGAGGGGGTGGTGTGGGTCGGGAGGGGGGTCGTGTCGGCCTCGGCGTCCTGCGAGGCCGGGGGAGCCGGGGTGGCCGGTTCCGGGGCGGCGGGCGGCGGTGTGTCCGTGCGGACCGCCGTGGCACCTGCCGGGGTCGCCGGGGCCGGGTCGTGGCCCGTGCGGGCCGTGCCCGTGCCCGAGCCCGGGAGGGCGAAGGCGTCCCAGCCAGGCGTACGGCCCTCCGCCCTCGGGTGGGCGGAGGCCGGGGCCGGGTCCGCCGTACGGTCCGGCGCTTCGGTCCGCGCGCGCCCGGCGTCCGTGCGGGCGGCGGAGTCGGCCGCCGGCCGGTCCGGGGCGCCGGACCAGCCGAGTACCGCGCCGCAGGCGTCGCAGAACGACTGGCCGGGCTCCCCGCGGGTTCCGCATTCGGCGCAGCTCTGGGCCTGGCCGGTGCCGGGGGTCTGGCTGGTCATCTCTCGGGGATCCTTTCGGCGGCGGTCACCTTGACCGTGTAGGGCATGTGGGCGGGGCGGGCGGCGGCCACCAGGCTGTCCAGCCGGTGTTCGTCCGCCGGGGTGGGGTCGGGCAGGCGCACGGTCACGTGCAGCCGGGGGCGTTGTTCGCCGGGGACCGGGCCGAGCGGACGCGCGTCCCAGGCGGCGGCGCCGCTCTCGGTGATCTCCGGGGTCACACCGAAGACCAGGCGTACCGCCTCCGACAGGCCGCGCCGGGTGCCGCGTACGCGGTGCAGGTACGCGGCGGCGGCGACCGCGGCGCGCAGCCGGGCCTCCGGCTCGGTGCCGTCGGTCTCGGCGCCTACCCAGCCGGCGAGCCACTGGGTGAAGTCCAGGGGCGCGAGTGACGGGGTGAAGTAGGAGTCCAGACAGTCGAGGACGGAGAGGATCGGGGCGAGTACGTCGTCCAGGCCGCCTACGAAGCGTTGGGCGAGGTCGTCGTCGGCGAAGACGGCGGGGAGCATCTGGCCGATGGGGGCGGAGGAGGCCAGGCCGTCTATGGAGCCCCTCATGTGTGGTTGCCTCTCGGTGACGCGCGTAGTAGCTCGGGGGGATGCGTTGTGTGGCGGGTGCGGCGCCATCGTGGTTGCTCGCGTCCGCGCGGCGGAGCCGCATATGTCACAGCCCCGCGCCCCTTCGGGGCGCTCACGGCTTGTCGCCGATCACGCGGACCCGGTGGTCGAAGGAGAAGACCAGGGACGGGGGGGAGAGGTCGATGCGGTTGGTGGCGTCGCCGCGTTTGCCGGTGAGCGGGTCGGCGGGGTGGAGCTGGACCTCGTCGACGAGTTCGACGCCGGGGACGCGCTGGAGGACGGCGAAGACCTCGCCGGACTGGACGGGACGGCCGAAGGGCCAGCCCCGGCCGTCGGCGCCGCCGGTCAGCGGGTCGAGGTGGCGGTAGAGCGCGTCGTGGGCCTGGCGGCGGACCCGGTCGGTGTCGGTGCCGCGGAAGGCGTGCAGCGTGGCGACGACGGTGACGCCCTGGTAGAAGGGCGGGCCCACGGCCAACCGGGTGCCGATCAGGCGGCGTTCGTCCAGGTGCCGGGTGATGCGGCGCAACAGGGCGTCGCCGGGGACCAGTTGCTCGAAACGCAGCCGGCCGCCGGGGTCCGGGACGGCCTGCGGGACCACCAGTACCCGTACCGCGTACGCCCCGTGCTCGCCCTCCTCGCCCTCAAGGCAGGTGATGCGGGCGGTCTCGGGGGCCGCGCGGCGGGCGAGTTCCTCGTAGTCGCGCAGGGTCACCGCGCGTTCCTGGGCGCGCAGGGTGATGGGCGCCCGGACCTTCGCCTCCTCCACGGTCTCGGCGTCGACACCGCCGCGCGCGGCCTCGCGGTTGACGACCTCGGAGACGTACGGGATCGAGGTGCGCAGCACCCGGATGGCGCCGCGGGCGACGTTGCCGGCCCGGCCGCCGCCGGTGCGGTAGCGGACGGCGCGGATGACGGAGCCCTTGGCGGCGACGGCCCCGTACTGGCGCAGGGTGCCGTCGGGCTCCCGTACCGCCGGGCCGAAGGCGATCTCGCCGGTGGCCGCGTCGAGGGTGATGTGCCGGTCGTAGGAGGTGGACGCGGAGAACGACGGGACGACGTCCCAGCCGGTCCAGCCGTCGTGCTCGGCGCTCTGCAGGAGGACGGGCGGGGTGTCGCCCACCACGGGGAAGTGGGCGAGGCGCAGCCGCTGTCCGGGCAGGCCGGTGGACTCGCCGAGCGCCTCGTCGTACACGGTCTCGGCGTTGACGACGGCGGTGGTGCCGCCGACGGTGAAGGCGTCGACGGCGCGGACGGTCGGCGAGGTGGTGTAGAAGGGCTGGCCGGGGAGGGGATCGGTGACCCGGCAGCGCAGCCAGCCGGCCTCCTGGCCGCCGGTGCGTGACAGGGTGTGCCCGCCGGGGATGTGCAGGACCACCGCGCCCGGCCGGTTCAGGCCGCCCGTGCCGTCCCGGTCGACCTCGCAGGAGGTCCAGCCGTCCTCGGTCCACGCCTCCCAGACCAGCGGCGGCTGCCGCGGGTCCACGCCGACGCCGTCGACCCGGCTGTCCAGCTCCAGCGCGACCGCGCAGTGCGGCACGGCGGCGGTCAGGCCGAGCAGCATGCAGTCGCCGGGCCGGGGGGCCTCGGCGAAGCACATCAGGTCCTTGCCCTCGGCGAGGTCGGTGGTCAGGTCGGCGACCGGCTCACCGCTGCGCTGCACGACGAGATACCGCAACTCGCAGGGCACGACGCTCAGTTCGCGCTCGGTGGCGAAGACGACCGCCTCCTCGCTCTCGGTGCGCACGGTGGCGACCTCGGTGCCGACGGGCAGCGGCACCGGCTCCTCCTGCGGCGCGGACAGCCAGAACGTGACGTCCGTACGGGCCGCCGAGGGCGGGAACAGGGTGATGCCGACCAGGTCCAGGAACGCCAGATGGTTCTTCTCCGGCACCCGGTTGAGCCGGTAGACGATCTGGTCGGCCATGTGGGCGACCGTTTCCACGAGGGTGACGCCGGGGTCGGAGACGTTGTGGTCGGTCCACTCCGGGGCCCGCTGCTGGATGTAGCGCTTGGCGTCGTCGACGAACTGCTGGAAGCGGCGGTCGTCGAGGTTCGGGGAGGGCAGGGCCATCAGAGGTCGCTTTCAGGACGTTCGGAGCCTTCGGAAGCAAGGTCCGGCTCGTCGTGGGAGGGGATGACGTAGAAGGGGAAGACCAGGCTGCGGGGGTTGTTGGTGCCGCGGATCGCGTAGCGGACGTCGATGAAGAGGACGCCCTGGTCGGCGCCGGCCGTCACGTCGACGTCGGTCACCTCGATGCGCGGCTCCCAGCGGTCGAGGCTCGCGTACACCTCGTGCTGGATACGGCCGGCGGTGGCCTCGTTGACCGGCGCGAACACCAGGTCGTGGATGGCGCAGCCGAACTCCGGGCGCATCGGCCGCTCACCCGGCGCGGTGGCCAGGACGAGCCGGATGGCCTCCTCGACCTCGCGCTCCCCGCTGACCAGGGCGATGCCCCCGGTGGGCCCGATGCGCAGCGGGAACGCCCAGCCGGATCCGACGAACTGCTCGGCCATCGTGGGCCGCCCTCCTTCCTGAAGTACGTGAGTTTCCGAGTACGTGAGTTTCCGAGTACGTGGTGTGCGAAGTGCGTGAGCTGCCGGTGGGCTCCCGGCCGTCATAGGCCGTCAGGGGCCGCCATCGGCCGTCACCCGAACGGATACTTGACCGTGTTGACGAAGAACCCGCCGAAGATGTCGACCTTGACGGCCTTCAGGCCCAACTGGCCCACGGCGTTGATCTGCACGGTCCCGGCCGCGTTGAGCGTCGCCGCGCCGGCCGCGCTGAGGCTGAGCGCACCCAGCGCGCTCACATTGACGGCGCCGCCGAGCGATCTGAGGCTGACCAGCCCCTGACCCTGGAGGTTGAGCGGCCCGCCGCTCCGGATGGTCACGGACCGCAGCGCGCTCAGCGTCAGATCGGTGCCGGCCTTCACGGACACGGAGGTGCCGCCCGTGATGGAGACGGCGCCCTTGCTGTCCACGGTGATCTCGGTCTTCGTCCGGTCCAGGTTGATGATCAGCCGGTCGTTGCCGGTGGCGAGGCGCACGCCCTGCTTGCGCAGGCCGGTCTGCTGGCTGAGCAGGTCCATCCGGTTGCCCTCCCGGTCGGCCACGGTGTGCCGGATCGCCTTCTTGCGGACCGGGTCGTGCAGCCACACGTCCTTCACGGGGGTCGGCTTGTCGACACCGTTGTAGAGACCGCCGATGACGAAGGGGTGGTCGAGCGCGCCCCGGTCGAAGGCGACCAGCACCTCGTCGCCGACGTCCAGCGGGAAGATCCCGCCGCCGCCCTTGCCGCCCATCTGCACGGTCCGCGTCCAGTCGCTGACGTACGCGTCGTCCAGCCACGGGAACTGGAGCTTCACCCGGCCCTGCTTCAGCGGATCCTGTACGTCGGTGACCAGCGCGTTGGCCACACTCGGCAGCCGGGGCGCCGCCGTACCGCCCCCGGACGTCAGCCCGTACAGCGAGCGCCACTGCCGCCCGCTGACGGTCACCCAGGTCTCGTAGTGGCTGCCGTCGCCGAAGGTGTGCCGTACGGAGGTGCAGGTGTACTTGCCCTCGAAGGGGGCGCCCACGTCGGAGAGCGTGATCGGCACACCGGGGCGCAGCAGCGGGTTGCCGCGCACCATGACCTCCAGCTCCGCGAAGGAGGAGGTGATGTCGTCGGCGAGGGAACCGGCGGCGTGCGTGACCTCGCTCTGCAGGTCGTACGGGGTGTCGGTCTCGACCAGCTTGGCGGCCTTGAACGGGTTGGCCGCCTTCTGCGGGGTGGTACCGATGGCGATGCCGGGGTTGGCGACGCTCGCCTTCGCCATCGCGGTGAGCTTCTTCTTCGTCGTGACGTTCCAGCCGCGCGCCTCGACCTTGTCGACCTGGTCGGCGGCGGTGACGGCGGCCCGGCAGCGCAGGATGTCCACCCCGGCCTTCAGCTCATAGGGGCTCTTCTGGCCGGGAGGGCTCGGGGGGGCCGCGCCGGACGCCGGCTTCGGCTTGACGAACTGGAACTTCCCCTTGGCGTCCAGCGACATCACCATCTCGTTCTCGTCGGCGAGCCGAGCCAGGAAGTCCCAGTCCGTCACATTGGACTGGCTGATGAAGTCGTAGACGGTCTTGGTGGACTGCACCTGGCCGATCGGGACGCCGTTCATCCCGGCCAGCTTGCGGGCGATGTCGGCGGCCGTCTGGTTGCGGTACGCCGCCACCCTGCGCACCCGCATCAGCCGGTGGCCCGGGTCGTAGCCGCGGACGACGGTGAAGGTGCCGGTGCCGTCGTAGTCGGTCTCCATACCGGTGACCTCGCCGGTGAACACCGGGCTCGCCGCGCCCTTCCCGCCGGCCACGGGCGAGATGACCACCTTGGAGCCGAACCTGACGTTCAGTTTGCCCAGCAGCAGCCCGTGCGGGTCCCGGAAGGTGAGCCGGAACGCGCCAGGCACCCCGGCCCCGAGGTCGACCCAGCCGCCGACCAGCAGATCGGCGGCGTCGGTCGGCAGTTTCCTGCTGTCGATGGTGACCCGGATGACGTTGGAGAAGGACGGTTTCCCGGCCTGGTTCCCGCCCATCAGTGGCCCACCTCCCCGGCCGCCGGGAGGACGAGTTCGGTGCCGGTGGGCAGGTACGTGGGGTCGTCGATGCCGTTGGCCTCGGCGATCGCCCGCCACGCGGATGCGTTCCCGTACTCCCGCCACGCCAGCGACTGCAGCGAGTCGCCCGCCACGACCCGGTGCACACTCCGCGCGGTGAGCGCGCCCGACGTCGGGTTCTGCCCCTCGGTCCGACTGGGGATCTCGTGCAGCGTCATCCGGCAGGCGGCCCGGATCGGCACACCGGTCGTCCCGAACAGGGAGTACGTGACGTCCACGGAACTGACGTACGCCGTGAAACGGGCCGTCGAGAACGACCCCCACTGGAACACCACCCAGGGCGGTGACGGCTGGTCCGCGGCGAGGCTCTTGGCCGTCACCTCGCAGCACGACAGCAGCGTGTCCACCTTCTTCAGCACCGTGGTGCCGCTCGGCTTGGCGGAGGAGTCGAGGAAGATCTCGACGTTCATCTCCCGGGGATCGGGCCCCATGAACTCCGGCAGCGCGCCGTCACGGACCGCCGCGCTCGTCGTCCGCTTCCACTGGGCGCCCTGGCGCAGTGTCAGTTCGGCCGGGTTGAACTCGAAGTTGAACGTTTTCTTCAGCGCGCCCGGTGTCGTGCTCGTCCCGACCGGCGGCTCGTGGATGGCCAGCGTGGCCCGCACGAGACTCTTGCCCGCGCCGCCCTTGTTGCCCTTCGCCATGTCCTGTCCCCGCCCCTCAGTCCGTGAACCCGTGATGCGTGATCTCCAGGACCTCGGTCGCCACGCTCGGGTTCGCCGGGTCCAGCGACGGGCCCTGCCAGCTCACGGGCAGGACGTCGATCAGCCCCCAGTGCGCCACCTCCGAGCCGTCGGCGCGCAGCGCCGCGATCTGGGCGGTCGGGCGTTTCACCCCCGTCGCCACGGACGAGATCCACGCCGCGACCTTCGCCGTGTCCGGCGTCAGCGGCCGCGTCAGCCGGATGTTCGAGAACGTCACCCGTGACGGGAGCTGCCAGACGAACCCGTTGTTCCCGCCCTCCTGGCGCTGCTCGATCTCCACCGTGGACGACAGCCCTTCACACCCGTTGAAGTAACCGAGGCTTTCGCCGTCGATCGTCAGCGTGAAGAAGATGGTGGAGCCCGGGTCGAGATCGCGGGGCATCGGGGAGGGCCTTTCTGCGGACTGGGGTTGGGGGCGGGGGTGGGCGTGGGGGTGGGGGTGGGGGTGGGGGTGGGGGTGGGGGTGGTGGAGGGCTCAGCGGCGGGGGTCGCGGAGTTTGCCGATTCGTTCGCGGTCGAGGCGTAGCTCGGTGCGGACGAGGCGGGTGATGCGGCCGATGAGTTTGTGGGTCAGCTCGTCGAGCTGGAAGTCGGTGAGGGAGCGGGGGTCGAACTGGTCTTTGGGGGGTGCGGTGTCTCGGGGCGAGGCGGCCGTCGGTGTGGTGGGTGTGGTCGGTGTGCTTGTGCGGTGGGTTGTGGTGGCTGTGTCGGGGGAGACGGCCGTGGTTGGGGTGGCGGGGGTCGGGTGCAGGGGGGTTCGTGGGGCTCGCTGTACGGGGGCGGGGTCGGGCGCCTTGGGGGCCGGAGCGGGGGTGGGGATGGCCTGGCGCCGGGGGATTACGGGGAGGGGGGAGCCGCTCCGCTTCGGCGGTGCGGGGGCGGCTGCGCTACGGGGCGTGGGAGTGGGCGTGGGCTTGTCGGCCGTGAGGCGTTGTACGGCGGGGGCGGCGCCCGGTGAGGAGGGGCGGCGCAGGGGTGCGGCGGCGGGGGGCGCCGGGCGCCGGGCGGTGGGGGGCAGCGCTGAGGTGAGGGCGCGGGTGGGGGTCAGGGGGCGCGTGGGTGCGACGGCTGGGGGTGTCAGGCGTACGGGCTGGGGCTGGGCTGCCGGCGCGGGGTCGGTCTTTGCCGGGTACGCCGTCGTCGCGGTGCGCTGCAGGGGAGGGGGGACTGCGCGGCTCGGCGTGCTGGGGGCGGCGCGGCCGGGCAGGGGCTTCGTGTTCTGGGGCGGGGTGGAGAGGGGGGCGCCGAGCAGGGGGCGTTGGCGTGGGGGAGCCGGAGGCGTGGGTCCGGTCGGGTGTGTGGGGGCGGGTGGGGTCGCTGCCCTCGGGTGGGCGGGCGGTGCGGCGGTCGGCGGCACCTTTCCGGGGATTGGGGCACCGAGGCCGATGCGCCTTGCGCCGGGGGCAGCGCTTCGCTGTACGGGGGGCTTGCCCGGGAGGGCCGATGGGGTGACCCGGGGCGTGGGGGTGGGGCGAGCCGTAGGGGTGCTTTGGTCTGCCGCCGGAGGGACGGGCTCCAGTGCCGGGTTGCTGGGGCTGGTCGTCGTGTGGAGGGAGTGGGCGGCGGGGGCGGCGGGGGCGGCAGGGGTGGCCGCCGTTCCGCCGGGGTGCGTCGGTGGTCCGGGTGCTGCGGCTGCGGCTGCCGTACGGCTGGGACCGGTCGTCGCCCGCTGGACGTCGGCCCCTTCGGGTGACGGGGTGCTGGTCGAGCCGGAGCCGGAGCCGGCGTTGGTGGTGCTGGGTGGCGTGTTGCTGGGGTTGATCGACGCACGCTGGATGCCGACCGCCGGGTGACTGGGGCCTGTCGCCCTCGCGTCAGGAGTGCCCGGTGTGGAGCCGGGGCCCGTCGCCGTTGCGCCCGCCCGGTTCGGTGCGTCGCCGCGTCCGGTCGGCGACTGCTGGATGCCGGACGCCGCGTTGCCCGGGGCGGTTGGCGTCCCGCCGGGGGCGATTGGCGCACGTTGGATGCCGGCGGCCGGGTTGTTGGGGCCGGTCGCCCTCGTGGGAGAGCTGCCTGGTGTGGAGAAGCCGGGGCCCGTAGCCGTTGCGCCTGCATGCTTCGGTGCGTCGCTCGGGGCGACCGCCGACATGCCACCGAGGCCGCCGTTCGCGGTCCGGCGGGGGCCAGCGGAGTCAGTGGAGCCAGTGGAGCCATTGGACGTGGCGTCCGGTCCCGTCGCCGTTCCGGCGGGGGCGGCTGTCGTACGACCCGGAGAGGGCGTCGACCTTTGGACGTCGATGCCCGCGCGGCTGAGGTCGGCCGCCGTGGCGCTGGGGCCGGTGGCCGTGCCGCTGACATCCGCCGACGCCCGCTGGACGTCAACTCCCGTGCTGCGGGGGTACGTTGTGGAGGGGCGGAGCCCCGCCACCGTACCGGCGGCTTCGGTCACCGGACCTCCGGCCTCGGCGGACGGACTACCGGAACCGCTGGGAGTCGGGCTGCTGGGCGCGGCCGACGCGCCGACCCGGCCGCTCTCCGTGACGGCGGAGCCGCCACCGGAGTCAGCTGCTCCGGCGGAAGATGTCGTTCCACGCGAGCTGACAGCCCTGCTGACCGGAACGGAACTGCCCGGGCTTCCACCCGAGTTGGCTGGGCCAGATGTCGTACGCCCTGGCGTGGTGCCGCCGCTACTGAGGGCACCCGTTCCGGCGGCTGCTCGGGCCGGACCTGTGCTCGAACTGGCCGGACCCGAGGCCGAACCGGTGGAAGCGGAGCGGGAGTTGGCTGAGCCCGACGTCGTACGTCCCGCTGTGGGGGTGCCGCCGGCGGTGTCGGCGCTGGCGGTTGGGCTGTCCGGGCCGGTGCTTGAGCTGGCGGGGCCTGTGCGTGCGTTGGCTGAGCGGGGTGTCGTACGCCCCGCTGTGGGGGTGCCGCTGGAGGTGTGGGTGCCGGCGGTTGGGCTGATCGGGCCCGTGCTTGAGCTGGCCGGGTCTGGGACTGAACTTCCGGCACTCCTACGTGGGTTGGCTGAGCGTGATGTCGTAGGCCCCGTCGCGGAGCCGCCGCCGGAGGTGCCGGTGCCGGCAGTTGGGCCGACCGGACCCGTGCCCGAACTGGCCGGACCTGCGGCCGAACGGGCAGTACCTGCCCCCGAGTCGGCCGAGCCCGATGCCGTACGCCCCGGTGTGGTGCCGCCCAACGGGGTGTCGGCGCCATGTGTCGTCCCGCGTGGGCTGGCGGCTCTGCTGACCGGAACCGAGTTGGCCGAGCCCGATGCCGAGGGCCCCGGTGTGGTGCCGCCCAACGGGGTGTCGGCGCCATGTGTCGTCCCGCGTGGGCTGGCGGCTCTGCTGACCGGAACGGAATTGGCCGAGCCCGATGCCGGGGGCCTCGGCGTGGTGCCGCTACCGGGGGCATAGGTGTCGGCGGCTGCCCGGACCGGACCTGTGCTCGGATTGGCCGGGCCTGGGGCCGAATCGGCGGGACCCACGCCCGGACTGGCCGAGCCCGATGCCGTACGCCCCGACACGGAGCCCCCGCCGGAGGCCCCGGCGCCGGGAGCTGTTCCGAACGGACTCGCGACTGAACTGGCCGGACCCGTGGCCGAGTCGGCGGCAGCCGCACTTGAACCGGCCGAGGCCGACGCCGTACGCGCCGGCCCGGTAGGCCCCGACGAGGCGACGCCCGGCGCCGTAGCGGCCGATGCCGTACGGCCCGACGCCCCGCTGGTCCCGGAACTCTGCGGCAGTGCCGACGGCAGCGTCCGCCGTTGCACCGCAGGTGCGGTGGGCACCCTCGTCAACGGGGTCGGCCGAGTGACACGCGGCGGTACCGGAGTCACGCGGGGCCCGGTCGGGCGGGACCCCGTGACCCGGTACGGGGCGCGCTGTACGGGCGGCGCGTCGCCGTGCGCCTCGGCCGGAGCTTCGGGCTCGTCGTACGCCACCGGCAAGGTGCGTGCGGGCAGTTCGAGGCCGGAGACCGGGGTCGCCGACGTGGTGAGGGCGTCCTTGACCAGCCCACCCGGCGCTCCGGGCAGGACGGCGTGGGACAGGGTCCCGGTCAAGGACGGGTTCTGCCAGGTGGACAACCGCCCGCTGAACCCGGCGTCGGCGACGACATCCCGCCCGACGACGGCCCGCTGAATCGGAGCGAGCCCCTTCCACCCACCGGCCGAAGCGACCCCGCCGACGGGAGCGACCCCGTCACCCGGAGCGGCCCCACCCACGGAACCCACAGAAGGCACCCCGACTCCCGAAGCCGAACCGGCCCCCGAAGCGATCCCAGCTTCCGAAGCCACCCCAGCCCCAGCGGCAGAGCGCACCCCGCCGCCCGAGCCGGCCCCGGCACCGGAGCCCACCCCACCACGGAAGCCGGCCCCGGCACCCGAGCTGGCCCCGGCACCCGAGCCGACTCCAGTACCCGAGCCGGCCCCGGCACCCGAGCCGGCCCCGGCACCCGAGCCGACCCCGGCACCCGAGCCGGCCCCGGCACCCGAGCCAGCCCCAGTACCCGAGCCGACCCCGGCACCCGAGCCAGCCCCAGTACCCGAGCCGGCCCCGGCACCCGAGCCGGCGTCCACACCCCCGTCGTCCCCACCGCGACGCCCCGTCGATCCGGCCGGGCCGCCGCGCAGGCGGTTCAAGAAGCCCACGTGTCAGCCCTCCGCCCCGCCCCGTGTCACGAGGGACGCGATCTGTTCGGTGTAGCGGCGGCGGTCATGGTGTTCGAGGTCGAGGATTTCCTCGTGGCCCCAGTGGAAGTGGAAGGCGACGTACGCGATCTCCTCGTGCAGCCGGTCGGTCGCGTACGTCACGATTCCCCCAGGCGGCTCCCGCCGAGTTCGACCTCGAAGGGCTCGGAGCAGTGCGGGCACTCCACGGCCGCGCGGGTGTGGCCCTCGGCGTTGACCTGGCGGTAGAAGTCCTGCAAAAACGCGAGGTCGGACGCGAACATGTTCTCCACGATCCCGTCGTGGACCATCGGCAGGTTGCCGAGGCGGGTGATGACCCGCCCCAGCAGCACGACCGACAGATACGCCGGGTTCTCCTGCACGCGGACGTCGCGCAGCGGGATCAACTCGTCCCGGGCGGTGGCGAGACGCATCACGCCCTCCCGGTGGACCGTCCCCGCCTCGTCGACATAGCCGCGCGGCAGCTCGAAGGGGAACTCCGTCCGCAGCCGCTGCGCCATCGGCGCGACGGCCGGAGCCGGCGAGGGAGAGGGCGCGGGCGTGAGTGCGGGGCCGGGAGCGGCCGCGGCCTCTCCCTCCCCCGCACCCGGTACGTCCACGATCGAGCCCGCGCTCATGCTCGCGCCCAAGCCCGCCCGGGCAGCCGTACGCCGCATTACTCGATGACCAGTTCTTCGAAGACGATGGTCACGGTCTCGGTGAGGGCGGACGCCTCGCCCGCCTTGAGGGTGCTCGCGTCGATCTTGCTGCACCAGGCGTTGCGCATGTTGTACCGCTTCACCGGATTGTTCTGATAATCCATCATGATGATCGACGCGTTCTTGCGGGCCGAGCCCATCTGACCGTTGATGGAGTCGTTGATCCACGTGTTGAACGCGGCCGACTGGGTCATACCGCGGACCACGGTGCACTGCCCGTTCTTCTGCACACCGGGCAGAAGGTTGACCTCGGGCCGCCCCTGGGCGGAGTTCTGCTGGTACGTGATGACGTCCTGTTCGAGGGTGAGGCCGCTGACCTCCGCGAGGTACTCGACCATCACCCCGTCGATCTGGAGGCCGAAATTGTGTGAGGTAAGGGCGTCACCCGGCGCGAGACTCATCTGTTCTGTGTCCTTCTAGGGGGCTTGAGGAATGGCTGGCGTACGGAGGCAGGTGGGCGCGGGCCGGACGGCCTACTCCTCCAGCTCCCCGTTGCCGCTGGAGAACTGGGCCAGCCGGAAGATCACGAACTCGGCGGGCTTGACGGGGGCGATGCCGATCTCGCAGATGACCCGGCCGAGGTCGACCGACTCCGGCGGGTTCGTCTCGTCGTCGCACTTGACGTAGTACGCGTCCTCGGGCCGCTGGCCGAAGAGGGCGCCGCTGCGCCACTCGTTGACCAGGAACGCGGAGACGTTGCGCCGGATCCGGGCCCACAGGGCGTGGTCGTTCGGCTCGAACACCACCCACTGGGTGCCGATCAGGATCGACTCCTCCAGGTAGTTGAAGTACCGGCGGATGTTGAGGTAGCGCCAGGCCGGGTCGGACGACATGGTGCGGGCGCCCCAGACGCGGATACCGCGGCCCGGGAAGGCGCGGATGCAGTTGACGCCGATGGGGTTGAGGAGGTCCTGCTCGCCCCGGGTGATCTGGAGTTCGAGGTCCACCGCGCCGCGTACGACCTCGTTGGCGGGCGCCTTGTGCACGCCGCGCTCGAAGTCGTTGCGGGCCCAGACACCGGCGACATGGCCGCTCGGCGGAATGATGCGGGACTGGCCGGACGCCGGGTCGAAGACCTTGATCCAGGGGTAGTAGAGGGCCGCGTACTTGGAGTCGTACCCGGCGGTCTCCTGGCGCCAGACCCGGATCTGACGGGCGTTGAGGCCGGGCGGCGGGTCGATGACGGCGACCCGGTCGCCCATCAGCTCGCAGTGCGCGATCAGGCCGAGCTGGACCGCCTTGACGGCCTCCAGGTCGATCGCGCCGCGCTGGTAGGCGGCCATCAGGTCGGGCACCGCGACCATCGAGATCTCGTCCACGGCCTCCAGACCGCCGAAACCGGTGCGGTCGGCGGAGTCGCCGAGGTACTCGGCCGGACCCGGGTGGTCGGCGCCCGCCGAGGCGGTGGCGGCCGGGACGGCGGCGGGAGCGGCGGGGGCCGCCAGCGCCACGGTCTGGTTGTCGGGGCGCGCCAGCTGTGCGGCGGGCGCCGCCTCCTGAACGGAGATGAGCTTGGAGCGCTCCTTGACCTGGGTGACGACGTAGTTGCGGCCACCCTTCTTGGCGGTCACGTCGAACGTCTCGGCGGTCTTGTCGCCGTCCTTGACGATGAGCTTGAACCGCTCGGCAGGACCCTCGCCCTCCGGGTCGGCGACCTCGACGCTGAGCGAACGGCCCGCGATGGCGGTCACCTGGAAGGTGCCCAGCTGCTTCGGCTCGCCCGACGGCAGCGCGGCCGGCGCGGCGGAGCCCGTCACGGCGGCCGGTCCGCCGGCGGCCGCGTCCGCGGCGGTGCCGCCGACCCGGACGACGTACGCGGCGCTGCCGCCGTTGTTGAAGAACCCGTACACCGAGTGCGCGAGGTAGTAGCCGTCGGTGAACTCGCCGAAGGCCGCGACGTACTGGGTCCAGTTGGTCACCAGCGTCGGCTCGTTCAGCGGGCCGGTCGGGGCCAGGCCGACGAAGGCCGCCACCGAGGTGCCCACACCCTCGATGGGACGCGAGCCGCTGGCCACCTCCTCGACGTATACGCCGGGCGACAGGTAGGACGGCATGCTCTGCTCTCCTTGGGGTACGAGACAGGTCGCCTCTCACCCTCACGCGCGAAGCGCGTCCTTCGAAACGTCCTCGGGGGCCTGGTCGGGGGCAGTGCCGTTGCCCGCAGGGGCAGTCGCGAGGGCAACGGCGATGGCGATGGTGAAGGCGATGGCGACGTGCTGCCCCCGGATCTGCCCCCGAGTACCTTCCGCGTGCCGCGGCCGTCCGGTATGTCTGATGGGCTGGAGTACCCCGTCGAGTACCCGTCTTTCGAGTTGCGAGTTGCGAGTTGCGAGTTGCGAGTTTCGAGGAGAGTGCCGGTGCGCGCGCAGGACAAGGCGACCGCCAAGGACCGAGGCCGGACCGGCGCGGGCCGCCCGGCCGGACGCGTCCCCGCGCACGGCCCCGCCGCCGCCCTCCTGGCGCTGCAACGGGCAGCCGGCAACGCGGCCGTGGCCCGTGCCGTCGACGAGCAGCGCCACGAGCACGACGCGGGCTGCGGGCACGGCGCCGGTGCCTCCTCCGTGCAGCGCTCGGCGGTGCACCAGGTTCTCGGCACCTCGGGGCAGCCCCTGGGCGCCGCGCTGCGCTCGGAGATGGAGGGCCGGTTCGACGGCGAGGACTTCAGCGGCGTACGCGTCCACACCGACACCGTGGCCCAGCGGTCCGCGGCGGAGATCGGCGCGAAGGCGTACACGTCCGGCTCCCATGTGGTGTGGGACGGCCGGGACAAGCACACGCTCGCCCATGAGCTGGACCACTACCGCCAGCAGCGGCGGGGCACGGTGCCCGGCACGGACAACGGCTCCGGGCTGCGCGTCTCCGACCCCTCCGACTGGGCCGAACAGGAGGCGGAGGCAACCGCCCGGCGGGTGATGAGCGGACCGGCTCCCGTTCAGCGCGCCACGGACGGCCCGGAGCACGCCGGAGCCCTGGACGCGCCGGCCACGGCGCGACTGGGCCACCCGGTGCAGCGTCAAGCGGGCCACACCGTGCGCCAATCAGGCCACACCGCGCGGCGCGAACCGGGCCACACCGTGCAGCGCAAGGGGAACGACACGCTGGAGGACATGGCCAAGCCCCCCGCCACGCTGGCCAACCGGCTCACCGGCTGGATCAAGGCCAAGCCCGTCTCCGAGGCGATGGCGCCGGTGAAGGCGGCCGTCGAGGCGTACGACAGGTCCACCGTCCGCGACCCTCAGCGCTGCCTGGAGCAGCTGGTGAACCTCCAGATGCTCGCCATGCCGATGCGTGAGGGCGCGCCGGCCGGTGACCAGACCTACCTGGCCCAGGTGCTCTCGGCCGTCCGCACCGAGATCGACACCGTGGCAAACCAGTCCGCGCGCGACGGGAGCCTGTCCGCCCAGGCACTGGAGCCCTACAAGGCCATGACCGACCGGGGCACCATGTGGAAGGACCCGGAGTTCGAGCAGGGGACCGTGAACTTCGAAATGTCCGGGTTCGGCTATGTCCGCGAGATGTCGGAAATGAACCGGGCGGAACTGACGAAGGAGATCGGCAGCACGGGGAAAAAGGACTGGGTGAAGGACGTCAGGCGCAAACTGGAGAACGAATTCCAGAACAGCGTGGTCGCCCATTACACCAAGCAGGAGCAGCTCGACGCGATGATGCAGGCCGAGAAGAAGCTGAAACCCAAGTCGGAGCTGGCCGAGGGCAGCAAGAACAACACCCAGAACGTCGATGAACTGGTGCTCGGCAACGAGGCCTTCGTCTTCTTCTACATCGAGCCCAAGGGCAAGACGGACCGTGCCCCCCGCTTCGGCGAGTTCCGGATCGAGCTCGCCATGGACAGGCTGGTCAGCGAGGGCTGGATCATGCTGAGCGACTTCATCCAGCGTGACTACCCCGCACTCGTCGCACCTCCGGGCCGGCCGGAGCTGCCCGAGCACAAGGCGAAGTCGGATCAGTACGACCTCAAGGAGAAGCAGAAAGACTACAAGTCGGTGCGTGAATTCAAGCGGGGCGGCCTCGGAGAGGACGTGCTGATGGAAATGGCCACGTCCTTCAACCACATTCAGGATCCGGAGGAAAAACAGGCGCACACGTTCGCGCGGCAGCTCGCCCGCACAGTGCCCGGAGACCAAATGGTCTACGGCCCGGAGAAGGAGGTCAAGCGGCCCGAACTCCTCCACAAGAACATCCTCGCCGGCTCCGACATCGTGCCCGGTCTGGTCGAGCGCACGGTGGTCGAGATCATGCGGTTCGAGGAGGCCAACCCGCCGCTGGCGCAGCGGCTGAAGGCCATGGGCGGTGCCGAGCTGATGGACTTCCTGCTCCGGGAACTCCTGCGCCCCCAGGCGATGATGCCGAACTCGGTGGACATCTCGACGGCCGAGATCTCCCGGGTGAAGGGCAAGAGCAATTGACCGGACGCGGACACCGGGAAGACGCGGACACCGGGAAGACGCGGACACCGGGAAGACGCGGACACCGGGAAGACGCGGACACCGGGAAGGCCGCGGACACCGTGAACGGGGCCGCCGCCACCCCGCGCTGCCCCTTCAGGCAAGGAAGGCTGCCCCGGCGTCTCTGATCCGGCGCGGGGCGCTGCCGTAGCGTCCCTGTGTGAGCCTTTGGACTTCCCTCGAACCAGCCTCCGCGACCGTCGACCCCGGTGGCAGTACGACCGTGCGGCTGCGGCTGCGCAACACCGGTGACGTGGTCGACGAGTACCGTTTCGAGCCGGTCGGCGACCTTGCGCCGTGGACGACGGTCGAGCCGCAGTCGCTTCGGCTGTATCCGGGGACGACGGGGTCGGTGGACCTTGTGTTCGCGCCGCCCCGTACGCCTGACGCGACCGCCGGCCCGAACGCGTACGCCGTACGGATCTCGCCGACCGAGCATCCCGAGGCGACCACCGTTCCCGAGGGCAACCTGACGATCACGCCGTTCACGGAGGTGCGGGCGGAGCTGGTCCCGCCGACCGTGAAGGGACGCTTCCGGGGACGGCCCAAGCTGGCCGTCGACAACCTGGGCAACACCAAGGTGACCGCGTCGCTCAGCGGCAGCGACAACGGCGACCAGCTGTCGTACGACATCCATCCGAGCAACGTCCAGATCGAGCCCGGCCGGGCGGTGTTCGTGAAGGCCACGCTGAAGCCGCGCCAGATCATCTGGTTCGGGTCGAAGGAGGAGCGGCCGTACGCGCTCGCCGTGAAGCGGTCGGGGGTGACGCCGCTCGATGTCGACGGCACCTATGTGCAGCGGAGCTTCCTGCCGGGCTGGCTGGCCACCAGCCTCGGGATCCTCCTGGCGCTTGCGATCACCTTCGTGACGCTGTGGATCGCCTACAAGCGCCCGGTCGCCAGCGCCGCGACACCGCTCGAAGAGGCCGCCATCAGCACGCTGGAGCCCAGCCCGTCGGCGCCGGCGTCGGCCCCTCCGGCGCCCGCGTCCTCCGAACCCGTCGCGCCGCCCCAGGCGACGGTCGAGCCGGAGACCGACAGCGGCGACGGCGGCGGCGACGGCGGGTCGGGTGGCGGCGGCTCCGAGGAGACGGAGCAGAAGCCCAAGCAGCGGACCGCGGCGACCGCCGTCCAGCAACTGGCCGCGAACGACCCCGATGGCAAACACATCTGCTACCGCGCCTTTGTGGCGGGCAAGGGCTGGACGGAGCCCGAGTGCGACGGCGACATGGCCGGCACGGTGGGTGAGAACAGGCCGCTCACGGCCCTCAACGTCGCCGTGTCCGGGGTCAGCGGCACGGCCGGCGCCGCCTTCGTCCACAACCCCGAGTCGACCAACGGCCAGGGCCACTACGTCGAGCCGTGGGCCTCCGCCCCCGACGGCAGCAACAACTACTTCGGCGACAGCAAGAAGGACGCCCCGAACCTGCTGGGCTTCACCATCAACGTCGACAGCGGCCGCGGCGCGGTCTGCCAGACCGTCCGCCAGCACGACAGGGGCTGGCAGAACATGGCCTGCGACAAGCCCAACGAGGGGGAGGGCTTCATCTTCGGCGGCACCCTCGACAACGGCGTCTGGCTCGAAGCCGTCAAGTTCACCGTGTGACAAGGGCTCTCCGAGGGTGGGCCGAAGGGGCCGGCCGGGGTCAACCGGGCCGGCCCCGGTGACCGCCGGGGCAGCCCGGCCTGCCCCGGCGGCTCCTGACGGACACGGGTCGCCCCCGTAACGTCGAACGGTGAGTCTCTGGACCTCCCTTGAACCCGCCTCCGCCACCGTGGACCCGGGCGGCAGTACGACCGTGCGGCTGCGGCTGCGCAACACCGGTGACGTGGTCGACGAGTACCGTTTCGAGCCGGTCGGCGACCTTGCGCCGTGGACGATGGTCGAGCCGCAGTCGCTTCGGCTGTATCCGGGGACGACGGGGTCGGTGGACCTTGTGTTCGCGCCGCCCCGTACGCCTGACGCGACCGCCGGCCCGAACGCGTACGCCGTACGGATCTCGCCGACCGAGCATCCCGAGGCGACCACCGTTCCCGAGGGCAACCTGACGATCACGCCGTTCACGGAGGTGCGGGCGGAGCTGGTCCCGCCGACCGTGAAGGGACGCTTCCGGGGACGGCCCAAGCTGGCCGTCGACAACCTCGGCAACACCCGCCTCACCGCCGCCGTCAGCGGCAGCGACAACGGCGACCAGCTGTCGTACGACATCCACCCGGCCAACGTCCAGATCGAACCCGGCCGGGCCGCGTTCGTGAAGACGACGCTGAAGCCCCGGCAGATCATCTGGTTCGGATCGAAGCAGGAGCGACCGTACGCGCTCGCTGTCCAACGGGCGGGCGCCGCACCGCAGTCCGTGGACGGCACCTATGTCCAGCGCGGATTCTTACCCGGCTGGCTGGCCACCTGCCTCGGGATCTTCCTCGCGCTGGCGATCACCTTCGTGACGCTGTGGCTCGCCTACAGGCCCCAGCTCATCAGCGCCGCGACGCCGCTCGGGGAGTCCGGTACGACGGCTCTGCCGAGCGCCAGTCCGTCCGCGATGGCCCCGGCGCCGAGCATCTCGGCGGCGCCGCTGCCCTCGCAGACCCCCGACGTCCCCAAGCAGGAGGAGCAGCCCGAGGACTCCGGTTCGGGCTCCGGGTCCGGCTCGGGCTCCGGGTCCGGCTCCGGTTCGGGCGGGTCGGGGTCGGGGTCGGGGTCGGACAAGGAGCCGGACACGAAGGCCACGTCGAAGCAGCCGGCCGCCGCCAAGGGGTTCCTGATCACCGGTCGGGGCTCGGACCGCTGTGTCGACGTCACGGACGCGGAGAACGGCAAGGGCAAGGACGGCACCCCGCTCCAGATCTGGGACTGCGCCGGCACCGCCAACCAGAAGTGGGACTTCCGCGGCGACGGCACCGTGCGCTCCCTCGGCCTGTGCATGGACGTCGCCTGGGGCTCCCGGGACGACGGCGCCGTCATCCAGGTGGCCAGGTGCAGCGGAAACCCGGCCCAGCAGTTCGTGCTGAGCACCGAGGGCGACCTGGTCAACCCGCAGGCCGACAAGTGCGTGGACGTGAAGGACAACGGCACGGGCGACGGGGCGAAACTTCAGCTGTGGACGTGCGCGGGCACGCCCAACCAGAAGTGGCGCGTCGAGTAGCCCTGTTCGGTGGGCGGGGCCGTCACCAGTTGCCCTCGCCCGGCACCAGCCGGCCGGCCTTGCGGTACTCGCGCTCCGCGCCCTCCCGCAGGTCGGCGGTGGTGACCGGCCCGGCGCGCCCGGCCGCGGCGTAGGCGGCGGTGACGACGGCGCTGCGGATGGAACCGCCGGCCAGTTCGAAGTCACGGGCGACCGCGCCCGGATCGGTGCCGTCCGCGCACGGCACCGCGGCGAGGCTGTGCCGCCACAGGGCCAGCCGCTGGGCGGTGTCCGGGAACGGGAAGTCGACCACCAGATCCAGCCGCCGGGTGAACGCCTCGTCGATGTTGGCCCGGAGATTGGTGGTGAGCAGGGCGATGCCGTCGAAGGACTCCAGCCGCTGGAGCAGATAGGCGCTCTCCATGTTGGCGTGCTTGTCGTGGGAGTCCTTGACCTCCGAGCGTTTGCCGAACACGGCGTCCGCCTCGTCGAAGAGCAGCACGGCGTCGGTACGGTCGGCCTCGGTGAAGATCCGTTCGAGGTTCTTCTCGGTCTCGCCCACGTACTTGTCGACGATCGAGGAGAGCTGCACGACATAGAGGTCCAGGCCGAGTTCGGCGGCCACGACCTCGGCGGACAGCGTCTTGCCGGTGCCCGACTCCCCCGCGAACAGCCCGAGCACACCATGGCCCCGGCCGCCACCGGCACTCAGCCGCCAGTCGCCGAGCACCCGGTCGCGATGGCGGGCGCGCAGGGCGAGTTCCCGCAGCTGGGCGAGGGGCTTGTCGGGCAGCACGAGGTCGCCCCAGCCGACCTCGGGACGGATCCGCCGGGCATGCCGCTCCAGCCCGGAGGCGGACTGCTGCCGCGTGGCGAGCCGCAGATGCGCGGCTGTCACCGGCGTCCCGTCGAACGCGGCGAGCCCCAGTGCCGCACGCGCCGCCCGCTCGATCCGATCACCACCGAGCCGGTACGGGGCGACGGTGGCCGCGAGGTCGAACCCTGGGCCGCCCACTCCGGCACGGTCTGTCTTGGCGCCGGGCCCCGGGCTGTCTGTTTTGGCGCCGAGTTCCGGGCTGTCTGTCCTGGCACCGTCTGTCCTGGCGCCGGGCCCCGGGCTGTCTGTTTTGGCGCCGAGTTCCGGGCTGTCCGCCCTGGCACCGTCTGCCCTGGCGCCGGGCCCCGGGCTGTCTGCCCCGGCATCGAGCCCTGGACTGTCCGCCCCGGGACCGAGCCTCGGGCCGTCCGCCCCGGCACCATCTGCCCTGGCGCCGGGCCCCGGGCCGTCTGCCCCGGCGCCGAGCCCTGGACTGTCCGCCCCGGCGCCAAACCCCGGCCCCCCCGCCCCCACACCCAGCGCCGCGGCCCAGACGTCCACCGCGCCCGTGGGCGGCCGGGGCACGTCGAGGACCAGCGGATCGCGGTCGCACCACTGTGGGTCGTACGGCCGTGACGCCGCGAACAGTACGGAGACGTCGGCCGCCGTCAGCGCCCGTAGCAGCGGGGCCGGCCGCTCCGGCAACGGCGACACGACGATCGCGCAGCCGCGCAGCCGGGCCTCGCGCAGCAGGCGGGGGAGCAGCCCGGTGAGTTCCTCCTCGGCCGCCGGGGGCGTGCAGTACAGGGCCTCTACGCCGGCCGCGCGCAGGGCCGCCGCGGCGCGCACCAGCCCGTCGCCCTCACGGTGTTCACGCAGGTACACCGTGACCGGCGCGGCGGCCAGCCGGTCGGCCAGCCTGGCGGTGAACCCGCCGTCCGCCGAGGGCACCGCCGGGACCGGGGGCCGGGTCAACGCCCGGACATGACCGGCGAGCGCCGCGTCCAGCGTGTCGTCACCGAGCAGATGCGCGACCACCCGGTCGGGCACCCTCAACTCCCGGCTCAGGAACGGGCGTTCGGCGTCCTCGACGGTCAGCAGCCCGAGCGCGCTCAGCGGCGCCGAGGGCCGGCACCGGGCGCGTGCCGCCGCCAGGTGCACGGGCAGCCCGCACAGATCGAGCGCGAGCCCGACGGTGGCCCGCCGCCTGCTGACGTCGTCATTCAGATACCCGTACAGCTGCTCGTAGGAGCGGTCCAGGTCGGGCGCGAGCGCGATGAGCAGGATCCGCGTGTCCAGCTCGGTGAGCCCGAGCCGCCCCGCGAGCCGCTCCAGCCGGCCCTCCGGAACCGCCCCGGAGCTCTCGCCGCCCTCGAACACGGCCGCGTACGGCGTCGCCGAGGGCCCCAGCAGATGCCGTACGGCCTCCTCGGACAGGTACAGCCCCCGCAGCGGGTCACCCGCCGTCGGATCGGCGGCACCGCGCTCGGCCACCAGCTCGGCCACCCGGTCACGCAGCCGGGCGAGCCGGGTCAGGAGCGGGTCGGCGGCGGCGGGAACTGCGTGGGCCGCCCGGGAACCGGCGTGGGATGAGTGCGTGGTCACCGCTGCCGTTCTCCCGTGTCCGGCGCGGGCGCCAGGTGGCGCGGCCGGTGGGCGCGCTCCTCGGAACCCTCCAGGGAGCCGTCCATGCCCCGGACCCGCACGGCCGCGCCCTCGGTGACCGGGGGCCCGGCGTCGTACTCGGGGAAGGCCGGGAAGGGGGCGGTGACCACGAGGTCGAGGGACGGCTTGAGTGCGCCGCCCAGCGCGGACCAGATCTCGGCGAGGGACCGCGACTCGGAGTGCAGCCCCGCCACCGAGACCGGCACAGACAGGCCCAGCGCGCCGAGCGCGCCCGGGAGTTCGGTGGGGTGCAGCAGCTCGTGCGGCAGCAGGGTGGCCAACACCGCCGACAGCAGCCGGTGTTCGTCCTGCGGCTGTTTGGTCCAGGCGGTGACCAGATACGACAGCCGGAACCAGCGGGGCGGTTGACGACGCCGTACGACGATGTCGCGCTCGTCACGGACCGGCATCTGGCCACGCTGGCGGCGGGAGACGTCCTCACGGATGTCGTACAGATAGGTGTTGATGGTGGGCGCGTTGCGCCGGGCCGCCCAGTCGCGGGTCGGGGCCTCGAAGGAGACGTCGATGCCGGAGCCGGCCAGGGCACCACCGCCGATCAGTCCCTTGAGGACGTCGTCCACCTCGTGGATCACGGTCGTGCTCCTGCCGCGTCGTATGCCTGTCCGCCGATCCTGCCCGTCGCGGCGCCGCCCTCGTAGACACACCGGGGACGTCCAGGGGGCATTCCATGCTGCCCAACCGGCCTGGTGAGTCTGCCCGTTCGATCAGATGTAGCCTTCCCGGAGGGCATAGGCCACCGCGTGCGCCCGGTTGCGGAGATGCAGTCGGGTGGTGAGCCCGTGCATCACGTTCTTGACGGTGCGTTCGGAGTAGGAGAGCTTGCTCGCGATCTCACCGGTGTCCATCCCCTCGGCGACGAGCCGGAGGACGTCGATCTCACGCGGCACCAGGCCGGACAGCGGCGCTCCGGGCCGCCCGGCCACGGAACGCTGCAACGTACCCACCTGGTTGATCAGCCGTCCCAGCAGGTCGGCGGGCAGATCACCGTCCCCCCGGGACGCCGCGAGCACGGCCTGCGACAGGCGGTGCGCGGTGGCCTCGTGGCGCCACACGATGGCCCCGACCCCGCACTCGATCACATCGAGCAGCTCGGTCTCGCGGATCAGGCCCACCACCAGGACGGCCCGCGCCCCCTCGCTGCGCACCAGTCGGCGCAGCGCGGCGAGCAGCGTCTCGTCCGGTGTCTCACCGACCAGCACGGCCACGGTGCCCGGCCGGACGCTGGCATCGTGCACCAGTTCGATCACCGGGTGCCCGCGCAGCTGGCTGAGCACACCGGCCCGCGAGAGGGGGTCGGAGGTGTGGACCGCGACGGGGATGCGGCGCTGGGACTCCTGGGAACCCAGGCCGCCTTGGGAACCCTTGGGGCCCTGGGAGCTCTGGGAGCCCTGGGGACCTTGGGACTCCGCCGGGAGTGCGTCCGAGTTCCGGAATGTGGTGCGCAACCGTTTCTCCTGCTATGCGCGAAATCGCCGCTCCTGTGAGGGGAGTGGCCGATGGGCTCGATCCACACTTCTGTGTCCTGTGCGCCCCGCGCAATCGTGGAGGACCACGAGATCGACCACGAGATCGGTCCCGCGCCCGGCCACGAGATCGGTCCCGCGCCCGGCCACGAGATCGGTCCCGCGCCCGGCCACGAGATCGGTCCCGCGCCCGACCACGAGATCGGTCCCGCGCCCGACCACGAGATCGGTCCCGCGCCCGACCACGAGATCGGTCCCGCGCCCGACCACGAGATCGGTCTCGCGCCCGGCCTCCTGCCCGATCACATGGCCGATCACATGGAAGCCGGTCTCCCGCCCGATCACGGCACTTCCACGCCAAACGACCGCGTCCGGTGCACCTGGACAGCGCATGCCCCGTCTACGGAAGCGGAAAACGACAGTCCACGACAGCCACGGAAGTCAGCACAGCCACGGCAGCCCACAGCTGTAGAGCACGACCATCCACGGGGGTCCACGGCTGTCGGCAACGACAGTCCACGACAGGAGGCAGTGATGTGCGGACCCGAACCGCTCCTGGAACGCCGTGAACCCCTGGAGCTACTGGCCAACGAGGCCGCCCGAGCCCGCACCGGCGCCGGCCGCCTCGTGCTGCTCAGGGGCGCCACCGGCACCGGACGCACCGCGCTCCTGGAGGCCGCCGCCGACCACGCGGCAGCGAACGGCATGCGCGTCCTACGGGCCCGCTGCTCACCCGAGCACACCTCCGTACCGTTCGACACGATCTTCCAACTCCTCTCCCACAGCCCGGAGTTCGACCAGGCGGCGGGCGAGGAACCGGACCCGCCGGGCACCCCGCCGCACCGGGGCCGGCCTGCCCGGCTCTGGCGTCTGCTGCACTCCCACGCCGCCGAGTCCCCGCTGCTCGTCGCGGTGGACGACGTGCACTTCGCCGACGACTCCTCACGCCGCTGGCTCGTCGAGGCCGTCCGCCGCATCGACCGCCTGCCGGTGCTCCTGGTGGTCACCGAGCGCAGCCAGTACGACATCGACCCCCCGGCGGACGGCCTCGCGCACGCCCTCTCGCCCGCCCTCGTCCACACCCGCACCCTGGCCCCGCTGAGCCGGAACGCCGCGGCGGAGCTGGTCCGTTCGGCCCACGGCGGCGGCGCCCCGCCGGAGTGGGTCGACGCCTGCTTAACGACGGGCGCGGGCAACCCACTGCTGCTGCGCGCCCTGCTGGACGACCTGCGAAGCCCCGACCCGGCCGGCTTCCCGGCCGCCCTGCCGGACACCTGCGCCGCGCTCTACGCCGGCACCTACTCCGCCGCGGTGTCCTGGTGGCTGGACAGCGCCGGGCCCGCGACCACCGAGGTCGCCCGCGCGCTCGCCGCACTGGACGACGCGGACACCCCGGCGTCGGCCGACGCCGAGCTGCTCGCCCGGACGGCCGGCGCCGACCCCGCCCGCGTACCCGGCTGGCTCACGGCGATGACCTGCCTGGGCCTGCTGTGCCCGGACCCCGAGGGGCGCCCCCGCTACGCCCACCCGCTGCTGCGGGACGCGGTGCTCGCCGGGTGGGCGACCGCGCCGCGGCAGGCCGCCCACCGCCGGGCGGCCGAGGCGATGCTGCACCGCGGCGACCACGCCGAGGCCGTCGCCGGACAACTGCTGCGGTCCGGGCCCGTCGGCGAGGCCTGGGCGACCGGTGTGCTGCTCGACGCCGCCGACCTCGCCGTCCGCGCGGACCGCAGCGACGACGCCCTCGCCTACCTCCGCCGCGCCCTCGACGAACCGATGCCGGCCGCCCGCCGGACCGTCGTCCTCACCGAACTGGGCTCCCTGGAGTACGCCACCGTACGATCCACCGCCGGCATACCCCGGCTCGCCGAGGCGATGCGCCTGCCAGGACCGCCCCGCGAACGCGTCCACGCGGCGGTCGCGCTGGGCACCGCCCTGGCCCGGCGCGGCGAGGCCCGCGCCGCCGTCGACGTCCTGCGCGGCCTGCGCGACGAACACCTGACGGGCCACCCGGACCTGATCCGCACGGTCCAGACCGCCTCCGCCCTCCTCTCCGACCACGACCAGGGCGTACGACAGGAGGTGTACCGCTGGCTCCGCGAGACCGCCGAGGGATCACCCAGCCTGGTCGGCACGGCAGGCCAAGCCCTCCTCGTACGCTACGAGGCGACCGCCGGCCTCACCTCCGCGGCCTCGGCGATGCACCGCGTGCGGGCCCTCCTCGCTCAGCCGGCCGACCCGCTCGCCGAGGTCTTCCTGCTGGGCACCGCCGCCGCCGTCGCCCAATGGGCCGACCAGCTCGACGAGGCCGAACGCCTCGTCCGGCGCGGCCTGACCGGCCAGCGCACGTCGCTCCTCCACCCCATGCACCTGGCCCTGCTCAACGTCCGCATCGACATCGCGGCCACCCGCGGCTCCTACGACGAGGTCCTCGCCGCCCCCGAGGTGTGGCGCCCCGCCGACGGCCGCGCGGAATCCCCCAACGCGCTGGCCCACGCGGTCATCGCCCTCGTCGAGACCGGCCGCCCCGCCGAAGCCGCCCACCTGGCCGACGGCTTCGACCTCCGCAACACCCACGACTCCTGGGAGTTGAACCGCTTCTTCTACGCCCGAGGCCTCCTCCGCGCCGCCACTGACGACCCGGCGGCCGCCCTCGACGACTTCCTGGAGTGCGGCCGCCGCCAGTCCGCCCGCGACGTGGCCAGCCCGATCGTCACCCCGTGGCGGACCGCCGCCGCCGCGTGCCACCTGGCCCTCGGCCGCCCCCACGAAGCCCTGGCCCTCGCCGAACAGGAACTCTGCCTGGCCAACACCTGGAACACCCCCCGAGTCCTCGGCCGCGCCCTGAGCACCCTCGGCACGGCCACGGGCGGCCGCCGGGGCCTGGAACTGGGCGACCGGGCGGTACGGGTGCTACGGCAGGGCGTCGACGGCACCCAGCCGGCCGGAGAACCCGTCGAGACGGAGCTGATCCCGGCGCTCGTCGCACAGGGACGGGGACTCGCCGCCGCCGGCGAGCGTGCGCGGGCCCGGGACGCCTTCCGGGAGGCGGCCGAACGCGCCGAACGGCTGGGCGCGGTCCGCCTCCATACCGTCGCCGAGGCCGCCCTGCGCGACGGCGGCGCCCGCCGCACGGCCTCCCTGACCGGACCCCGCGCCCTCACCGCCGGCGAACGCCGCATCGCCGAACTCGCCGCACAGAGCCGCACCAACACCGAGATAGCCGAACTCCTCCACCTCGCCCGCCGCACCGTAGAAACCCACCTCACCAGCACCTACCGCAAACTCGGCATACGCCGCCGATCCGAACTGGGCGCGGCCCTGGCGAACACCGGCGAGAGCGCATGACGAGGCCGCCCACTCGCGACGACCGTCAAGACCACGCTCTCCGCAAAGCCCCCGGCGGATTCCTTGAACCCGAAGCAGGGCAGATGCGTAGCCAAAAACCGGGAGGACCCACGCGTAGCACCCCACCCCTGAGCCGACCGACCCAACACATCGCACACATCCGAGGAGCACCCGTGAACACCCCACGCCTGAACGACTGGCTCACCACGCGACAACCCCTCGTGCTGGGCCTGTTCCGCATCGTCCTGGGCGTGCTCTTCGCCAGCGAGGGCGCCGCCACGGTCTTCGGCATACTGGACCGCAAGGCGAGCCCGGTCGGTGACTGGCCCTTCTGGTACGCCGGAGTCATCGAGCTGACCTGCGGCATCCTCGTACTCCTCGGCCTGGCGACCCGCCCCGCCGCCTTCCTCAGCTCCGGCATCATGGCCTTCGCCTACTTCACAGAACACCAAAAAGAAGGCCTCTTCCCCCTCCAGAACGGCGGCCTCTCCCCCGCCCTCTTCTGCTGGGGCTTCCTCCTCCTGGTCTTCACGGGCCCAGGAGCCCTGTCCCTGGCAGGCCTCACCAGCCGCGAAAGCACCAACCGCCCGGACTCCCACCGAGTGAGCGAGCAGTCTTCGTAGGAGACACGAAGACCCTCCCCCTCAACACTCGACGACGTTCTCCGCGAGCCCGCCCCGCGCCGTCTCCCTGTACTTCACGGACCTGTCAGCTGCTTTTGATCAAGGCGCTGACCTGGCGTTTTGGCGCAGAAAGCGTGGCTCGCGTGGCGCCCGGGATTTTTCGGGGACTCCTTGCTGATGCTTACCTGCAAGGTATCTGGCAGCGCTCGGCATACGCTGTGCGGGCGGAATCAAGAACGGCGTCGACGTCCGGGCGAGCATTCGCCCGAGCCGACGAACCGGCGT